>NZ_JAVDWK010000001.1:0-716416 GCF_031457335.1 Arthrobacter sp. BE255
CGCTGCGACACCCTCTTCGCCATGCTCCGCGATGGCAGCCTCTACCACCCCAAAACACCCCAAACCCCTTGACGAACAACATAGGGACACTCTCACTTCCTGCAGGTTTTTGGCCAACGCTCTCTCACTTGCCGTCCCGCGCGCCGCGGGGAGTGAGAGAGGGTTCGGGTTTAAGCGACAGGTAGTGAGAGAGGGTCCGGAAGGGACGTCCGACGGCGTCACGCCAGGCAGCCTTTCGGCCCGCTGTAGGTGCCGCTGCCGCGCCAAACCGGGCCGCCGCCGTCGTCCGCTCCCCTAAAGCGTGCCCCGCGTGACGCCTGCCGATCCCGCCCGCACCGGACCGGGAAAGGGAGAGAGCCTCCTAGCCGATCAGGCCGGCGCCGAACTCCTCTTCGGCGATGAGCGGCTTGATGACCGCTTCCACCTCGCCCTGGATGAAGTTGCGGCGGATCACGTTGTTGCCGAACACGTTGCCGATGGCGCCCAAAACCATGGCCTGGTCCAGCGAGAGGTACCGCCGGGCCACGGTGCCGGACTTCACGGCCACGGCGTCGAAGAACCCGCCGGCGCCGTACGCGCCGAGGTCGTTCTCGATCTTCACCAGGTTGTCGTACGCCTCGCGGGGCTCGTATTCCATGGCGAGGAACGCCGCGTGCGGAGTCACCACGCCATCACCCCAGGCCGGCGTCGGGTTGCTGGCCGGCCGGCAGCCCTCGAAACCGACGTCGACACTGGTGCGTTCGACGTCGGACGGGTAGCCGTCGCTGCTCATGCCCAGGATGTCCACGCCCCACTCGGAGTACCCGCCGTTGGGGTGGCTGGCGGGGGAGAAGCCCCAGTACCCGTACTTGGCGTCGTCCAGGCCGAACTCGCGCTGCGCCCGGACGGTCAGGGGGTGGTTGATGCCCCAGGCCTTGGGCGCCCAGCTGGATTCGGGCACGAACAGGTCAGGCATCAGCGACTCAAACATGTCCCCGCCCCAGCTCGGCACGATCCGCATGCCGCGGTAGGTGTAGGCGCCTTCGAAGACGTCGATGCCCATATAAGTCCGGTGCCCGCCGATGGGCTTCTGCTCCTGCCAGGACCAGTCGCAGGTGTCTGGGAAGACCCGCATCGTGGCGAAATAGTGCTCCGGCGGAAGCTGGCCCAGGGCGATGCCGATGTACGTGGCGATGCGCGGCTCGGAGTTGGTGATGTCGTAATGGTTCATCGTGTAGAAAACGTCGGGGCCTTTGCCAAGGTAGTTGCCCTGGACCGTCTCCACGGAAGGTTTGACGTCGTAGAACCCGCCGCGCAGCAGGCCGGCGGCCACACCGGGCCGGGCATCCTTGTTGTAGAAGATCCCGAAATCCATCCTGCCGAGGATGGTGTTGGCCAGCCCCGCGACCTTCGGTTCGGCGTTGCGGACCGTCATGAGTGCCGCGGCGAACCAGCCGTTGTCGACGCTGGACATAAACGGAGCGACGGGGTTCCCGTTCTCGGGCCAGATGGTGATGACCTCGCCGGTGGCCTCGTCGTACCAGTTGTAGAGCATGCCGCTGGGCTCGTGGTGCTTGAGCCCGGCCAGCGTGGTGAGGGTGCGGGTCAGCCGCTCCCGGCACTCGCTGGCGCTGATGATGTTCATCTCCCGTGCCACCACGGTGCTCCACATGTAGCCGCCGATGTTGGTGGGCGACGTGAAGCCGCTGCGCTCCGGGGCGGTGGTGGACTCGCCGATGTAGTCGGCCGGCAGGCCGGTCACGGGGTCGGTCATGGCAACCAGGGACTGCCAGGTGTCGCGCGCCCAGCGGTTGATGACCTTCCGGTCTATCCCGTTAACGTTCCGTGCCCGGGACGGCGGCGATCCCAAGCCGGATCCCGCGGACCCGCCGAGCGGGGCGCCGACCGGGGCGGCGAATGCGGGAGTGGCCGTGGCGGCGGCGAAGCCGGTGACAGCGAACGCGGCCGCGCCGGCCAGGAGCTGGCGGCGGGTGGCGGTGGAAATTCCGGGGTTCGGGTGAGGGCGCTGGTTCATGAGGTATGTCCTGACGTGTCCGTTGAAGAGGTGGCCGTTGCCGGCACCGGCAGGCGCAGGCCGTGCCCGTACGGGAAAAGGGGATCGGCGGTGTCGCCGGGGACGTCCGGCCGGGACGCACGGACGGCATCCATCGACCGCGGGATCTCGAACGGCAGACGCCCTTCAGGCCCGACCCGGCCAAAGAGGGCGTCCAGGAGAGCCGTGTCCGAGACCCCGAACGTCCCCACCAGGGCAGTGGCAAAACCGGTCAGGGGTGTGAGGATCGCGGGCCGGTCCAGCCGCACGTCAATGACCAGCGGAACCTTCTCCGCCAGGGCCCTGAGGCGCGCGATCAGCCCCGGCGGAAAGTCCAGGCTCCCGGCATGGAAGTGTTCCTCCAGGAACAGGTCGTTACGGTGGTCCCACGGCGAATGCAGCCGGATAAGGGCAACATCGGCATCGGCCGGGTCCTGCACAACGGTTCCGTAACCGTCGAGGCTGAGCGGATCCATGCCTTCCAGGTAGACGGCAGGTGAGCCGGACAGCGGAAGCACGGGCCCGACGTCGGACGTTCCGTTGGTGAGCACCGTGACGGACTGCGACTGGGCGCGGTGTCCCTCGCGCCGGAATTCGGCGTTCCCAACCACGGACGCCGCGGCGTCCTCATCCACGAACGGGTTGTCGAATAGGCCCAGCTGGAACTTGACCAGGAGCAGCCGCCGGGCGGACTCGTCCAAACGCGACTCGCTGACCAGGCCGTCGCGGACCAGCCCGATGAGCAGTTCGGTGCATTCCTCGCCGCCGAACTGGTCCACGCCGGCGTTGAGGATCTTCAGCATGCGTTCGGGCGCGGTGAGCTCTTCAACGCCCCACGCCCGCGCCGGCAGCACCTGGTCGCCCACGATGTTGTCGTTGACCAGTTCCCAGTCGCTGAGGACCACGCCGTCGTAGTTGAGCTTGTCGCGCAGCAGGTTGGTGATGATCTGCCGGTTGTAGCCGAAGCCGACCTCCTCAACGGGTTCGCCGTCGAGTTCCACGCCCACCGGCATTCCGTAGTAGGGCATGATGGCGCTCGTCTTCTCGGCGATGGCCGCCCGGAACGGGGCCAGGTGCTCGTCGAACCGGCCGCCGGGGTAGACCTGTTCGCGGCCGTACGGGAAGTGCGCGTCCTCGCCGTCAGCCTGCGGACCGCCCCCGGGGAAATGCTTGGTGGTGCAGGCCACGCTGTCCGGCCCCAGCTCCGCGCCCTGGAACCCCTGAAGGTATTCCACCACGTAGGCCGCGCTGGCCTCCGAGTCCTGGCCGAACGTCCCGGCCTGCCGGCACCACCGCGGTTCGGTGGCCAGGTCAACGGTGGGGTGCAGCGCCGCGCGGATCCCGACGGCGGTGTATTCCTGCCGCGCGATCTCGGCGAAGCGGCGGACCAGTTCGCCGCTGCCCACCGCCGCGAGGCCGATCGGCTCGGGCCACTGCGAAAAGTGGGCGGCCGTGAACGAGACGCCGGAGTTTTCGATGAACGCATGGCGCGGGTCCGTGGAGATGGTCACGGGAATCCCGTGCGGGGTCTGTGCCGCAAGCTCCTGCAGGGCGTTGCTCCAGCGGGCGGCCTCCCGGGCGGTGCCGAGCGCATGGACGTTGAAGTGGTTCATGAACTTGGCGCGGATCACCGTGCTGGTGGGCGACTTGCTGATGTTGCCCGGGGTCTCGAGGAGGGTGCCGTCCGGGCCGGTTTCGATGACCGTGTGGAACATCAGCCCGGCTTTTTCCTCGAGGCTGAGGCGGGCCACCAGGTCGGCGGCGCGTTCGTGCGGGCTGAGGTCCGGGTCTTCGAAGGGATCCATGATCCCGTTGCCGTTGAGGTCCCGGAACGCTTTTCCGTCAGCGACGGACGTCCCGGGGCGTGCGTGATTCTGGGCGTGTGTCATGGGGGCTCTCTTGGGGAGAAGGGACGGGGGAGCGGCCGCGGCTACTTGATGCCGGTGGCCGCGACGCCCTGGATGAAGTAGCGCTGGAGCGCCACGAAGAGCAGAAGGATCGGCGCGATCACCAGCACCGAACCGGCCAGGAGCAGGCCGTAGTCCGTGGCGTTCTGGCCCGTCGAGTAGAGGGACAGGGCCACCGGGAGGGTGTACATTTCCTCGGTCTGTGCCACTACCAGCGGCCACAGGAAGTTGTTCCAGGACCCGAGGAAGGTCAGGATGCCGAGGGTGGCCAGCGGCGGTCCGCACAGCGGCATCACAATCCGCAGGAAGGTCCGCAGCTCGCCGGCGCCGTCGATCCGGGCGGCCTCAATGAGCGAATCCGGAATGCCGGCGATGAACTGCCGCATCAGGAACACCCCCATCGGCGCCGCGAGGAACGGCAGGATCAGGGCCGGGTAGGTGCTGACCATTCCCAGCTTGCTGATCAGGACGAACAGCGGCACAAACGTCACCACGCCCGGGACCATCAGCATGACCATCACCAGCAGGAACAGGAAGCGCTTGCCCGGGAAATCCATCTTGGCCAGGGCATAGCCCACCATCGAGCAGAACAGGAGGTTGCCGAGCACCGTGAAGACGGCCACCACAGCGCTGTTCAGGTAGAACGTGCCGATGTTCAGTTCCGTGAACCAGACCACGAAGTTCTCCAGCGTGGGCTGTTCGGGCCACCAGGTGATGGGCCGGCGGAGCAGCTCACCCTGGGTCTTGAACGCGCCGAGCAGCATCCAGACAAAGGGCAGGAGGGTCGCGGTGACGGCGACGGTGAGGACGCCGTAGATCAGTGCCCGGCGCGCGGGCAACCGGCGGGTACGACGGCGGCGGGCCGGGACGGGCGGTGATGCCGGCACCCGGGTGCCTCCCGCCGTCGTCCGTTCTGCCTTTTTGCGTTCCGTCAGCACCTTTTCCGTGGGGGTGGGTGCGGTTTCCGGGATCGTCATGTGGGCCTCAGTCCTTGGATCGCAGGGCACGGAATTGGATGAGGCTCAACAGCGCGATGGCTATGAAAAGCACATAGCTGGCGGCCGACGCGAGCCCGTATTTGCCGAACCCGAACTGGTTGAAGGTGAAGTAGCTGACCGACAGGGTGGAGTCCAGCGGGCCGCCCTTGGTCATCACAAACGGCTCCTCGAAGACCTGGAGGAACCCTACGGACAGCAGGACCGTGCCCAGGAGGAGGGTGGGGCGCAGCATCGGGAGCGTGATCTTCATGAAACGCTGCCAGGCGCTCGCACCATCAACCTCGGCCGCTTCCAGGATGTCCGACGGGACGCCCTGCAGGCCGGCCAGGAAGATGATCATCAGCGTGCCCAAGTTGCGCCACACGGCCATCAGGATCAGCGACGGCATGGACCAGGCGGTGCTGTTGAGCCAGTCCGGTCCCGCGATGCCCACCCAGCTGAGGATGATGTTCAGCAGGCCGTCGGGCTGGAGGATGAACCGCCACACCACGGCCACGGCGATGATGCTGGTGACCACGGGGGTATAGAAGCCAACGCGGAAGGCCGTGCGGAAGCGGGTGATGCCGTTGTTCAGGGCCACCGCGAGGGCGAGGGCCAGGACCATGGTGAGGGGGATGCCGGCCAGCACGAAGTAGGCCGTGTTCAGGATGGAATGCAGGAACTGCGGATTTTTGAACAGGGCAATGTACTGGTCAAGCCCCACGAATCCCACGGCCAGCGGGTTGCTGATGTCGCGGCTGGTGAAATCCGTGAAGGACATCAGGAACGATGACACCAGCGGGCCCAGCATAAAGATGCCGAAGATGAGGACGAATGGCGCTGCGAACAGCCACGCCGTGATGGCGTTGCGGCGGCGGCGCGAGCCTCCGGGCCTGGCCGGAGGCCTGCCGGCACCCCGTGAGGTGCCGGCAGGCATCGTGTTGGTGGTGGCAGCCACTGTTACTTCCCGGTGCCGATCGAATCTGCGGTCTGCTGCAGCGACTTCAGGGCCTCGGCGGGATCCTTGCCGGCCTTGACGATCTGCTCGATTTCGCTGTCAGCGGCTGCGGCAACCTGGGTCCAGGTGGTAACGGCAGGCGGGTTGTTCGTGGACTTGAGCTGGTCTCCGAAGACGGAGAGCTTGCTGTCCGAGGCAAGGGACGGGTCCTTCCAGGCGCTCTGCTGGGACGGCAGGTCACCGGTGGCCTCGTACCACTTGAGCTGGACCTCCGGCTTGGACAGCCACTGGAGGAGCTTCCACGACGAATCACGGTTCTCGGACTTCTTGAAGACCACCATGTTCGACCCGCCGACGAAGGACGTTGAGGTCTTCTCCTTCGGCATCGGGGCAACCTTGTACTTGTCCTCGAAGCCCTCGCCGCCGGCTTTGTTCAGCAGACCGACGTGCCACGGGCCGCTGATCATCATCGGGGCGGAACCGTCCACGAAGGATGCCTCGGCAGTGGTGCCGGTGGACACGGCCTTGGATGCGAGCCCGTCAGCGAAGAAACTGGAGAAGTACTTCAGCGCCTCTACCGATTCCGGGGTGTCGAGGGTCCACTTGGTGCCGTCGTCGTTCATCAGCTTCGCGCCGTTGGACCACTGGAAGGGGAGGGTGTCCAGATAGGAGCCGGCGACGCCGGCGGGCAGCTGGACTCCGTATTTTGCCCCGGCCTTCTCCTGGAGGCCCTTGGCCAGGGCTTTGAAGTCGTCCCAGGTTTCTGGTGCCTTGGTGATGCCGGCCTTTTCCGCCAGGTCGCTGCGGTAGTAGACCACGCGGGTGTCGACATACCAGGGCACGCCGTAGGTGGTTCCTTCAACCTCGGTGGACTTCACAGATCCGGGGAAGAAGTCTCCGGACTGGATTTCCTTCGGTGTGGCATCGAAGGAGTCGGCGAAGTCGCCCATCCAGGTGGTGCCCATCTGGGCCACATCCGGGGTGGTGCCGCCGGCGATGGCGGTCTGATACTTGCTCAGGGCGGCGTCCCAGGGGATGGCCGTGACGTTGACTTGGACGCCGGGGTTCTCGGCTTCGAATTCCTTCAGCAGCGCGGGAAGCGCCTCGCCTTCGGCGCCCTGCGCCCACAGGGTGATGGTGCCCGACGCCGGCCCGGAGGCGATGGCTTTGGCCGGAGCCGCATCGGTGGTTCCGGAGGAGTCACGCCCGCAGGCTGTGAGCAGCAGTGCGGCTGCGATGCCGACGGCGGCTGCCTTCTTGGCGTTCGGATGGATCATCGTTGTTCCTTTCGTGGTTCCGCGGGCCGGCAGGTGGCACGGCGCGGAGGGGGCAGGAGCGGTGGAGCCATCCCGCCAGGAAATATCTAAGCGCTTTGATTCATTACGTAAGATCAATCTAAGCGCATTGAATGTGATTTTGGCAACAGCTGCCGCAAACTTTCCTGATCCTTTGGCGCGAACGTACAGTTGGGGCCCTGCCTGCTGGGGCACGCGAAACTGGCGCGAACGTACACTTGGGGCCCTCGTCCCCGCGCCGGCCCGCAAGTGCCCGCGCCGCCGTCGTGCGTCACCGCCGTACCCTTGCCCCTGGACTCCGGCGCGCGACGCTCCTGTGCCTAGGCCGGCGAGCAGCCGCAGCTTTCGCGCAGCACCACGCTGACGGGGAGGCGGAGCTCCACCGGGGGCTTGTCCGGGTGGTCCAGTCGGTCCAGGAGCAGCTCCACCATAATCCGCCCCATGCGTTCCATGGGCTGGCGGACTGTGGTCAGCGACGGCCGGATGACCCGTCCCGCGGCGATGCCGTCAAACCCGGTGACGGCCACCTGCTTCGGCACGTCAATGCCGGCCTCGGCCAGCACATCCATGACCACGAGTGCGTCCTGGTCGGTGGCGCACACAAAGGCCTGTGGCAGGGTGCCCTGCTGGCAGATGGCCCGGACGATTTCCGCAACCGCGGGCTCGCTGCCTGCCGGATACCGGGGCTCGTGGAGGGCCGCGCCGGCGTCCTTGAGGACACTTTGGAAGGCTTCGAGCCGTTCATCGTTGTCGGATGACTGCCCGGCGCCGATGAACAGCAGATCGGTCAGTCCGTGCACCCTGATCAGGTGCTCGGTGATCGCCCGCGCACCCGAAGCATTGTCGACGGTCACGTGGTCCACGCTGCGGTTGCGCTGGCTTTCGGAAACCTCCACCACGGGGATGCGGCGGGCTATGCGGGCCAGGGCTTCGACCGGAACGGAGCGCGGGAACACGGCCAGGCCGTCAACCCGCCCGGCAATATCGGACAGCACTGCCTCGTTGTTCGCCGGGTTGCCGCCGCCAACCAGCAGTGCCTGCCCCCGGCGCCAGCACTCCAGCTCAACACCGCGCTGGACCTCGTCCACGTACAGGGGGAACAGCCGGAGGTTCCCGTCCTCGCGGTCACCGGGTGCGTCCACGTCCTGCGACAGGTCGCCGGATCCGCCCGGTCCGCCCGGACCGCCCGGTCCGCCCGAAGGGTCCAGCAGGTAGTCGTAGGCAAACAGGCCCAAAGCCCCGGTCCGGCCCCGCGCCAGGCCCCGGGCGCTCGCGCTGGGCACGTAACCAAGCTCCTCGGCGGCCGCCAAAACCAGTTCGCGGGTCGACGCCTTGACTTTTTCAGGCTGCCGGAACGTGAACGAGACGGTTGCTATGGAGACGCCGGCGCGTTCGGCGACGTGGTAAACAGTGGGACCCTTGGCCATGTGAATACTCCTTCTGGTCCGAGTCTATGCGCTTAGTACGGGCTCGGGGGAGTTCCGGCCCGGCTCACCTTCCAGGACGCTCTCTCACTTCCTGCAGGTTTTGGGCCAACGCTCTCTCACCTGCCGGCCCGCGCGGGGCGCCGAGTGAGAGAGCGTTCGGTTTTAAGCGACAGGAAGTGGGAGAGGGTTTCAGGGTGGCAGACTGGTTTGGTGACTTCGCCGAACGACTCCGCCTTCCGTCCCGCTTCCGACGACGGCGCCTCCCCACCCCCGGCCGCGCCCGACCTGACCTCACTCGAGGCGGCCCGGATCGCCGTCGGCGCCCTGATCGACGGCGGCGTCGAGTACGTGGTGGTGTCGCCGGGGTCCCGCTCGGCGCCGATGGCCTATGCGCTGGCCGAGGCGTCAGCTGCCGGGCGGGTCGACCTGCTGGTCCGGATCGACGAACGTTCCGCAGGATTCACGGCGCTGGGCCTGGCTCTGTCCACCGGCTCCCCGGCGGCTGTCCTCACCACGTCGGGCACCGCCGTCGGGAACCTCATGCCCGCCGTGATGGAGGCCAACCACGCCGCCGTCCCCCTCGTGGTGCTGTCGGCCGACCGGCCCGAGGAACTGCGCGGCACCGGCGCCAACCAGACCACAATCCAGCTGGACCTCTTCGGCGAGCACGTCAGGTTCGCCGCCGACATCGATGCCGGCACCAGCCCGCTGCGCGCAGTCGAGACGGCGCTGGCCGCCGCCACCGGCGCGTTCTCCGACCTCGCACCCGGGCCCGTTCAGCTGAACCTTGCATTCCGCGATCCGCTGGTGCCCGCACCGGGCGAGAAGCTCCCGACGGAAGCTGCGCGCCCGAAATTCCGCATCGGCACCGACCCGCTCACCATGAACCTGCCGCCCGCGTCCGCGGACCTGGCGGAGCGGCGCACCGTGGTGCTGGCAGGGCACGACGCCGGTCCCGTCGCCGAAGCCTTCGCCCGCGCGCACGGCCTGCCGCTGCTGGCCGAGCCGTCGTCCAACGCCCGGTTCGGGCCGAACGCGGTGGGGCCGTACCGGCTGCTGCTCACGCATTTCGGACCGGAATCCGCGCAGCCGATCGAACGGGTGGTGCTCTTCGGCAGGCCCACGCTGTCCCGTCCGGTGGCGTCCCTGCTGGCGCGTGCGGACGTGCCGTCGGTGCTGTACCAGCCGGTTCCCGTGGCCTGGTACGAGCCCGGCCGGCGCACCGAGCTGCCGCTGGAAAGCCTGGCCGACCTCGCCGATTTCGCCGGCCGCGGCCCGTCCGCCTGGCTGGATGCCTGGCTGCTTGCCGGGTCCGCGGCGCAGCATGCCCTGGACCAGGTCCTGGCCGGGGAGACCGCCGCCACCGGGCCGTCCGTGGGCGCGCAGGTGTGGAACCACTCGCGCGGCCAGCTCGTGCTCGGGTCCTCAAACGGCATCCGCGACGTCGACCTCGCCGGCCTGCCCGCCGCCGAACCTGCCGCCACGGTCTACGCCAGCCGCGGCCTCTCCGGGATTGACGGCACCACCTCCACCGCCACCGGAATCGCCCTCGGCGGCCGGCAGGAAACCACCCTCCTCCTTGGCGACGTCACGTTCCTCCACGACGCCGGCGGCCTCTTCCTTGGCTCCGGGGAGGTTTCGCCGGACCTCCGGATCGTGGTGCTGAACGACTCCGGCGGCGCCATCTTCGACCTGCTCGAGCACGGGGCCGTCCGCGAATCGGGAACCTACGGAGACGCCGTCGAACGCCTCTTCAGCACCCCGCACACAGTGGATCTCGCGGCACTCGCCGCAGCGTACGGCGTCGGGCACTGTTCGGTAAGTACGACGGCGGCACTCGCTGAAGCGCTTGCCCGGCCGATCGAGGGCCGCAGCATCGTCGAGGTCCGGACTGACCGGCACAGCCTCCGCGCCCTCCACGCCCGCATCAAGGCAGCAGTGGCCGCGGCGGTCGCGGGAGTCCTGGCTCGCTGACGACGCGGCGCCGGCTGCGTGACGCGCTTCTCCCTTTTCGACGCGGATATTTCCGGACGCGGCCTGTATTCCGGGCGCGCCGGAAATCATGCGGGTCGCGGGGGAATATGCGCGTCAGCAGCCGTGTCTGTAGTTGTCCACATGGCGCCATCTGCATCTGTCGGGACGTGGCGAGGACTGGCATCTTCGGTACATGACCGACCTGCCGCCGCTTTTATTGGCCCGTGACCGCATCCAGCACGGGCTGACCCCGAAGGATCTTGCCAGGCGGGTGAAGGCTGGCGCCCTCGTCAGGATCCGGCACGGCGTCTATACGGACGGGCCCGCCTGGAAGACGTTGAAGCCCTGGGAACAGTACAGACTCACTGTCAGCGCGGCCGCAGAAACTTTCGAGAGCCCCACTGTGTTCGCCCGCCACTCCGCGGCCAGTGTCTGGGGCATTCCCACCATTGGCCTGCATCACCCGGTTCAGGCACTGGCTCTGAAGAACGACGGCGGCAGGTCCCGTGCCGGAGTTGTCCGCCACTTCGCTGATCCCGCGGGACTCACGGTGGTCCGGAGGGAGGGCCTGCTGGTCACCTGCCGCATCCGCACGGTCCTGGATCTTGCGGCGTTCACGCCGTTCGCGGAGGCGGCTGCGCCGCTGGACCACGTGCTCAAACCGGACCGGACCCAGAGACTGCCTGCCCTGACCAAGGATGAGTTGGTGGCGGGCATCGGCACGAAGTACTCAGCGGCGGCTGGGCGGAGAATACTCGCCGCAATCGCCTTCGCTGATCCGCTGTCCGGTTCGGCAGGGGAATCGTGCAGCCGCGCGCTGATCCATATTGCCGGCTTCGAACCTCCCATCCTGCAGCACGCAATCTACAACAGTGACGGCCTGGTGGGCTACACGGACTTCTGCTGGAAGCAGGCCAAGGTGGTTGGCGAGTTTGATGGGGTCGAGAAGTACGTTAAACCCGAATTCCTCAAGGGGCGGACGGCATCGCAGGCGGTGGTGGACGAAAAGAACCGCGAGAACCGGATCCGGGCCACGGGCTTGAACGTGGTGCGGTGGGACTGGGCAGATCTGATGGAGCCCGGGAAGCTGGAACGCATGCTGGCAGCAGCCGGCGTGCCCCGCCGTCGTACGCGTTCCGCGGATCTCGACGCGCGGGTTACCCGGTGACGCGCAAATTCCCTGGCGCGACCGGCATACAGGTAGCGCCAGGGAATACGCGAGTCGATTTCGAATCAGCGCGTCGAGGGAGCCTATTCCTCGATCTCGATGTGCGTCGGATCCAGGACGCGGCGCAGGAACTCCTTGGTGCGGGACTGCGTGGGGGCGGAGATGACCTGTTCGGCCACGCCCTCTTCCACCACCACGCCGCCGTCCATGAACACCACGCGGTCGGCGACTTCGCGGGCGAAGCCCATCTCATGGGTCACCACCAGCATGGTCATGCCCTCCTTGGCCAGGTTCCGCATGACCGAAAGGACGTCGCCCACGGTCTCGGGGTCCAGCGCGGAGGTGGGCTCGTCGAAGAGCATCAGTTCGGGGTTCATGCTCAACGCCCTGGCAATGGCAACGCGCTGCTGCTGGCCGCCGGAAAGCTGGTCAGGGAAACGGTCGGACAGGTGTCCCAGCCCCACGCGCTCCAGGTTGTGCTGGGCTACCTCGTCCGCCTCGGCCTGGGACCGCTTGAGGACCTTGGTCTGGGCGATGGTGCAGTTCCGCTTGGCATCCAGGTGCGGGAAAAGGTTGAACTGCTGGAACACCATGCCCACTTTGCGGCGCATCTTGTCGATGTCCACGTCGGGGTCGGTGGCTTCGAAGCCGCCCACCTGGATGGCGCCTTCGTTGGGCTGCTCCAGCAGGTTGACGCAGCGCAGCAGGGTGGACTTGCCGGAGCCAGAGGGGCCGATCAGGCACACCACTTCGCCCGGCTTGACGTCCAGGCTGATGCCCTTGAGGACCTCGTTGGTGCCGTAGGACTTGCGCAGGTCCTTGATGGAGACACCTGCCGCGTTGACGGTGCCGGGGTTGCCGGCGGTGGAATTTACGACGTCGTTCATGGCTTCCCTGCCTATCGCTTGGTCCGCGCGGAGCGGCTTTCGAACTTCCGGGCCAGGAGGCTCAGCGGGATGGTGATGACCAGGTAGAAAGCACCGGCGACCAGGAGCGGGGTAAGGCCGGCTCCCAGGCTGGAGATGCCGTCGCGGCCGAACTTGGTCAGCTCGTACTGCGACGCGGTGAGGCCCAGGACGTAGATCAGCGAGGAGTCCTTGGTGAGCAGGATGACCTCGTTGGTCAGCGGCGGCAGCACGATCTTGAACGCCTGCGGGATGACGATGGAGACCATGGCCCGCCACTGCGGCATGCCCAGCGAGCGTGCGGCCTCCAGCTGTCCCTTGGGCACAGCCTGCAGGCCGGCGCGGAGGGTTTCGGCGATATATGCCGAGGCGACCATACCCAGCGAAACCATCACCACGATGGTCACGTTCCAGGAGACGCCGAAGGCCAGGGGTACGCCGTAGCCGAAGGCGATGAACACCAGCAGCGCCGGGATGCCGCGGAAGAACTCGATGTAGCCCGTGGCGATCCAGCGGTAGAGCGGGAAGCTGGAGAGCTTCATCAGGGCCAGCAGCAAGCCGCCGGACAGGCCCACGACGAAGCCCAGGAACGTGTAGATCAGGGTGTTTTTCAGGCCCACCAGGAAGATGTCCGGGAACATCGGGCCGATCTTGCCGAAGTTGAAGACACTGTTGCCAATGGTCTTCCAGTCCGTGGCCAGGGCCAGTGCGGCAACGGCCACAATGAAGATGCCGATCTGGACATACAGGCTCACTCTGGCCCGTTGACGTGCGGTCATTGCCATGGGGTGCTCACATTCGTAGTGCGTGGCTGGGGCCCCGGACCTACTGCGGTACAGCGTGTCCGGGGCCCCGGCGGCGTGGTTCTCAGGGCGGCGAAGGCCTCAGTTGCCCGGGGCCAAAGCGCTGGCTACTTGGCGACCTCGCCGAACCAGGTGGTCTCGAACTTCTTGAGGGTTCCGTCGTCGGTCAGGCGCTTGAGCGTTCCGTTGACCTTTTCGGCCATGGCGGTGTTGCCCTTCTTGATGGAGATGCCCAGCTGCTCACCGGTGGCGAACTTCTCAACAGCCTTGAACTTGGGGGCGTCCTTGATGGCGTAGCCCAGGACGGACTGGTTGCCCAGGGCCGCGTCGATGGTGCCGGCCTGCAGGGCCTGGACCAGGAGGCCCGTGTCCTCGAACTGCTGGGCGTCGAGGCCCTTCTCTGCTGCGTAGTCGGCGCCGGTGGTGGCCTGCTGGACGCCAACCTTCTTGCCCTTGGCGTCGTCCAGGGTCTTGATGCCGGAGTCCGAGCTGGCCACGAGTGCCAGGTCGTCGTCCAGGTACGGGGTGGAGAAGTCCATGACGGACTTGCGGGTGTCCGTGATGGAGATCGAGGAGATGGAGACGTCGCACTGGGTGAGTGCGGTGCCGGTCTCGATCGCTTCGAAGGAGCTGTCCACAACACTCAGTTCGGCTTTGAGGTCCTTGGCGACCTCCGCGGCGATGTCCATGTCGAAACCGACGGTCTTGCCGTCCTTCTGGAATTCGAACGGCTCGTAGGGGACGTCGGAGCAGACCGTGAGCTTGCCGGCGTTGATGAGCTGGATGCCGCCTTCGGACGCTGCGGGGGTGGAGCTGCCGCCGCAGGCCGTGAGGGTGAGGGCGCCGGCGGCGAGGATTGCTGCTGCCTTGGCGGTCATTTTGGCCGTGGCCAGGGACTTGAGCTGCATAATTCTTACCTTTTGTTGCAGGGGTATGCGGTACTAAATCGGTTCATAGTGTAGCGCCGAACAAGAGATGTGCATCACAGGAAACTTAGTTTCACTATTGGATAACTAAACTACCGCTGATTTCAAGCCTAGGCGAGGGGTAGGTGTCTGCGATTCCGGACACTCCGCCGGAAGCTAGCTGCTGATGCCCAGCGACTCGAGCATCGGCCGGAACTTCGCCCACGTCTCCGCGAGCTCGGCCTCGGGCTGGGAACCGTCGACTATGCCGCAGCCGGCATACAGGCGCACAGTATCCGGCGACTCGATCACGGCGCCCCGCAGCGCGATGCCCCACTCGCCGTTGCCGGCCGCATCCAGCCACCCCACCGGCCCGGCATAGGGCCCGCGGTCCAGGTGTTCAAGCTTGCGGATCAGCGCACCCGCCACCAGCGTGGGCGTGCCGCAGACGGCGGCCGTCGGGTGCAGCGCGTTGATCAGGGCCAGGCACGTGGGGACGTGGCCCTCCACCTCGGCCAGTTCAGCCTTCACATCCGACGCCAGGTGCCACACGTTGGGCAGTTCCAGGATGAACGGCTCGTCGTGTGCGTTCATCGCCTCGGAGAACGGCGCCAGCTGCGACGTCAGCGACTGGATCGCGATCTCGTGCTCGTGCCGCTGTTTCTCGGATCCGGCCAGCACGCGCTCCGCGTAATCCATCGGAATCCCCGCCTCGCCGTGCGCGTCACGCCGGTCCAGCGTCCCGGCCAGCACCCGTGCCTGGGCGGTGCGGCCCTCCACCTGGATCAGCATCTCCGGCGTGGCCCCCACCAGCCCGTCCACGCCGTACGTCCAGCATTCGCGGTACCGGGCCGACAGTTCGCGCAGCACCCGGGCGGCATTTACTCCGGTGGGTACCGTGGCCACGATGTCGCGCGCCAGCACAAGCTTCTCCAGCGCCCCGGTCCGGATTTCCTCCACCCCGGCGGCGACGGCGGCCATCCAGTCCTCTTCGCTCAGGGACCCGGTGTGCAGCGTCGCACCGGCGGCCAAAGGCAAAGGACGTACGACGGCGTGACCCGCCTCCGCGGTACCGGCAGGGGAGGTGCCGTCCCCGGCTGAGGTACCTGCCGGCGTCGGGCCGCCCCCCAACGTGCCCTCGGCACCCGTACTGCCGCTGCTCAGCCAGCGTTCCAGGGCGGCGAGGGCGCCCGCTTCGCTGAGCGCGCCGTCGTCGAACGTTAACTGGGTGACCCAGTAGCGGCCGTCCCGGACACCCACCACGATCTCCGGCACGATCAGCCGTGACTCATGGGCGGATTTTTTGGAGAACGCGAACGAGCCGAAAGCCACCGGGCCGGTGCCGGGCAGTTCCACGGAATCCGTGATCTCGGCTTCCAGGACCAGGTGGCGCCACCAGATGTCGGCTTCCAGGAAGCGCTCGGGACCCGTGGCCGTGAACCGGGCGATCTCGCCGAACCCCACCAGTCCGGCCTCGCGGCGGGTCCAGCAGAGGACATCGTCCCGGACCAGAAACTGAGGCAGCCCCCCGGGAGATGCTTTTCCATCCAGGGGGACTGTCAAGGTGCGGAACGTGCTCGTCATGATGAGATAACAGTACTCCCGGGCGCAGGGAGTCCCCGTAACTGGCCCCCGGCGCCGGAAACCGCCCGTGGTTAGGGGGCCTGCTGAACATTTGAGACAATGGCTGAGTGAACCGAGTATCCTTGGATAAGCGTCCGGACGAAGTAGCCACGATGTTTGACGACGTCGCACCTAAATACGACGTCGTCAACGATGTCCTCTCCATGGGGCAGACCCGCCGCTGGCGCAAGGTTGTGGTGGAAGCCATGGAAGTCACCAAGGGCCAGCGGGTGCTCGACCTGGCCGCCGGAACCGGCACTTCCAGCGAGCCATATGCTGATGCGGGCATAGATGTAGTGGCCTGTGATTTCTCGCTCGGAATGCTGAAAGTGGGCAAGCGCCGCCGCCCCGACATCAACTTCGTTGCCGGTGACGCCACCAACCTGCCGTTCGCGGACAACTCCTTTGACGCCAGCACCATCTCGTTCGGCCTGCGCAACGTCAACGAGCCCAAGAAGGCCCTGGCCGAGATGCTCCGCGTCACGAAGCCCGGCGGCAAGCTGGTCATCGCCGAGTTCTCCCAGCCCGTGGTCCCGCTCTGGCGCACGATGTACACCGAATACCTCATGCGGGCCCTTCCGGCCATCGCCGTGAAGGTAGCCTCCAACCCGGACGCCTACGTTTACCTCGCCGAGTCCATCCGCGCCTGGCCGGACCAGGACCACCTGGCCGCCTGGCTGCAGGACTCCGGCTGGGAAAAGGTCACCTACCGCAACCTCACCGGCGGGATCGTGGCCGTCCACCGCGCCACCAAACCGGCGGACTCAAGCCCCGACGGCGGTGCGGCCGCCATCGCCGCGAACAAAGGCCCCGTGGCCAAGCTTCGCCGCAACATCGTCCGCTGAACGGCGTGAATGTACTGATCGTCGGCGCGGGGCCTGCCGGCTCCACCGCCGCGTATTACCTTGCCAGGGCCGGCATCAGCGTGACCGTCCTGGAAAAAACCAGCTTCCCGCGCGAGAAGGTCTGCGGCGACGGCCTCACCCCCCGGGCCGTCCGCGAAATCCAGAAGCTTGGCCTGCCCCACCCTGAAACGGACGGCTGGCGTAAGAACAAAGGCCTGCGCCTGATCGCCGGCGGCCGCACCATTGAGCTGCCCTGGCCCGAGGTGTCCGACTTTCCGCTGTACGGCCTGATCCGCACCCGCCTGGGCTTCGACGAGGAGCTGGCGCGCCACGCACAAGCCGCCGGCGCACAAATCCTCGAGCGGCACAGCGTCACCGAAGCCCTGCGGTCGGAAGACGGCCGCGTGACCGGTGTCCGCGCAGCGCTCCTGGACGAGTCGGGACGCAAGACGGGGGAGTCACGCGACTTCAGCGCCGACGTCGTACTCGCCGCCGACGGCAACTCGACGCGAACCGCCGTGTCGCTGGGCATCCAGAAGCGCGACGACCGTCCCCTCGGCGTCGCCGTCCGCACGTACTTCACGTCGCCCCGCACCGACGACGACTGGATGGAAGGCTGGCTGGAGCTCCCCGGCCGCGACGGAAAACTGCTCCCCGGCTATGGCTGGGTGTTCGGCGTCGGCGACGGCACCTCCAACGTGGGACTGGGCATCCTGAACTCGTCCAAGGATTTCGGCAGGCTTGACTACAAGCAGGTCCTGCGCGAATGGACCGCCGGCATGCCCGCCGACTGGGGCTTCACCCCCGAGAATCAGGTGGGCGAAATCCGCGGCGCCGCGCTGCCCATGGGCTTCAACCGCACCCCGCACTATTCGCCGGGCATGCTCCTCCTGGGCGACGCCGGCGGCATGGTCTCCCCGTTCAACGGCGAGGGCATCTCCTACGCGATGGAGTCGGCACGGTTCGCGGCCGAGTTCATCATTGACGCCTCCGCGCGCTCTCATGCCGCGGGCGGAATGTACGACGCCGATGCGCACCTTTCCGGCTACGCGGACTATGTTCGGGGCCAGTGGGGATCGCACTTCACGCTGGGCCGGGCATTTGCCGCGCTGATCGGAAAGCCCGCCGTCATGAAGCTCGCGCTGCGGACCGGGATGCCTATTCCCGTGCTGATGCGCTTTGTGGTGCGGCTGCTTGCCAACCTCACCGATCCAGCCGCGAAAGGCTTCGAGGACCGGGCCATCCGCGTCCTGGAGTCGCTGGTTCCGGCCACATCCAATACACCGTCGGCCTCGAATCAGCGGTATCCGCAACAAAAAGTTAGGGTTAACCCGTGACCAACTCCGCAGACCACAGCTGGACGCATGCCGGGCACGGCCTGCCGGACTCCGAACCCAGCCTCAACACCACCGCCATTGCCACGGGACTTCAGCTGCCCGCAGGCTTCGCGGCGATCGCGGAGGACGCCGAACTGGGCCCCGCCATCACCAACAACCTGGCGCGGGTGGAAAAAAAGCTGCGTGAAGCCATTGCCAACTCGGACCCGCTGGCTGACGCAACGTCGCGTCACCTCGTGGAAGCCGGCGGCAAGCGCATCCGGCCGCTGCTGACACTGCTGTGCGCGCACCTCGGTGACGCGTCGTTGCCAGCCGTGGTGCAGGCCGCCGTCGTGGTGGAACTGACCCACCTGGCAACGCTCTACCACGACGACGTGATGGACTCGGCCCCGTTCCGCCGCGGCGCCCCCACGGCCCACGAGGTTTGGGGAAACTCCGTAGCCGTCCTCACGGGCGACCTCATCTTCGCCCGCGCCTCCATCCTGGTGTCCGAGCTGGGCTCGCGCGCCCTGGGCATCCAGGCCCGCACGTTCGAGCGGCTGTGCCTGGGCCAGCTGCATGAGACCGTTGGCCCGCGCCCCGATGAGGACCCCGTGGAGCACTACCTCTCCGTCATCGCCGACAAGACCGGATCCCTGGTGGCCGCCTCCGGCCAGCTGGGTGCCATCTTCGCCGGCGCCGACCCCACCTACGAGGACGTCCTGGTGGAATACGGCGAAAAGGTGGGCGTGGCCTTCCAGCTCGCAGACGACGTCATCGACGTCACCGGCATCAAGGTCAAGTCCGGCAAGTCCCCGGGAACCGACCTCCGCGAAGGTGTCCCCACGCTGCCGGTGCTGCTCCTGCGCAATGCAGCAGCGGACGGCGACCAGACCGCCGTCGAACTTTTGAAGCTGATTGACGGCGACCTGACATCCGACGACGCCCTGGCCGCCGCCGTTGCCGGGCTGCGCGAGCACCCCGTCACAGCTGAGTCCTGGGTGGTTGCGCGCCGCTGGGCCGACGAGGCCATTGCCGCGCTGGCTCCGCTGCCGGAGGGCGTCGTGAAGTCGTCGCTGTCCAACTTCGCCCTGGCAGTGGTTGACCGCGCAAGCTAATTATTGATTTGGGGCCTGGCCCGGGTTAACGCCCGGCCAGGCCTTTGGCTTAAAACGGAATAGCCCCGATTCTCAGCAACGATACGAGTCATGCGTTGCGTCGAACCGGGGCTATTTCTCCGTTCGCATCAGATCCGCCGGAGGCGTTTAGCGGATCCGTGAACAGTCTATGACAGCTTTGTCACAGAACGCAAGTCCCTTGTTACTGGCCGTGTCACAGACTTTCTGCTCCTTCGTGGGGCACATTCGTCCGCTGCAAGCGCATTCCGCGCTGGAGTGGCGGCGTGTCCGTGTCGAAGTGCCCCGGGACGGCGGCGTTGTCCACATGGCCCATCTTGGATCTGCCCACTGCTGTGGCCGGCGGGCACCGTGGAGCCATGGATATTGAGAGTTTCCTCGCCCCTCGGAGCGTGTCCCGGGCTTCGACGCTTCATAAGGCCGGTTTTTCCCGGACATACCTCGACAAGGCGCTGGCCGCCGGACGCATTGTGAGAATCCGGCGGGGCGTCTACGGCTTGCCGCGGCAGGCGGATGTGCTCGGCCTGGCGCTACGGCACAACGCCCTGCTGACGTGCCTGTCCGCCGCCCCCACGTACCGGCTATGGACGCTGCACAACCCAGATTCCGTGCACCTGAGCCCAGGGCATAAGAAGTCTCCGCCGGGGACGCTGATTCACGGGAGGTGTGCACATCCGCCGCACAAATGGCTGCCGGTGGCGGGCCTGGCCGACGTCCTCATTCATGCGCTGCGTTGCTTGCCCGCGGTGGAGGCCCTGGTTATGGTTCAGTGCGCAGCCCAGCGGGGAGACGTCACCGTAGATTTCCTGCGGCGCAAGCTCCCGGGCAACCGCAACGCCCGGGCCAGGTCCCTGTTGGACTACGTGATTCCCCGGGCGGATTCCGTATTGGAGGTGTTGGCCAACTACCACTTCCGGCGGGCGGGGCTCCACGTCCGCAGGCATGTAGAGCTTCCGGGGGTGGGGGAGGTGGACTTCCTTGTCGAGGAATGCCTCGTGGTGGAGACCGACGGCAGCACGCATTTGGAGCCCCGGCAAGTAAAAAAGGACAGAAAGCGGAACAATGCCACCCTGATCGGCGGTCGTCTGGGCCTGAGGTTCGGCTATGACGACGTCGTCCATCACCCCGAGCGGATGGTGGCAGAGGTGTTGGCGGTACTGGACCTGTGCCGGCAGGGAGGCTTCGGCGCGCGTTAGGGCCGGTCGTGGGGCACTTCGGAGCCCGGCAAGCGCGTTCCGTGCTGGATTGACGGCGTGTCCGTGTCGAAGTGCCCCGCGACGGCGGCGGAGCCAGCCACGAAAGCCCGGGGCCCTAGTCTTCTTCGTCGTTAAACGCCCACTCGAACATGTCAAAGACGAACTCCGAGAACGTGCCTTCCTCGGATTTCCACTGGCCGCGGGCATTGTTGCGGCGGTAAACGATGGGGTCCGGGACGCCGAGGTCGCCCACACGGAAGCCCCAGGTGAACTGCTCTTCCTCGTCTTCGAGGAACATCAGGAAGCCTTCGTCGTCTACTTCGAGTTCCTCGGGGTCCCAGAAGTAGTGGTACGCCTCCATCAGGTCCTCGCAGCCGCCGAGGGCCAGGTAGAACTCGCGCAGGACCAAGGGGATCTGGAATTGGTGTTCGTCGAGGGCGGAGTCAAGCTCGTCGGCGGACAGCCCGTCCTCTTCCTGCCATTCGTCTTCGAGATACTTCGGAACAAGCGCGCGGAACTTCTCGAGGAACATGTCAGTCATGGTCATATCGTAGCTAATCCCGTGGTGCTCCCGAGCCGCGCCCAGCCCCACCAGCCCCATCAGCGCCGGGCACACCCCGCCGATGCCAGCCGTGCACCGCCAGCGGAACGTACCAGGAGCGGCGCCAGGCCACCACCCGGAAGGTGAACGCCACGGCCGCCACGGCACACGCGGTCAAGGCGTTGAACGAACCGGTCACCCAGAGGAAAGTCGTCAGCGCCGCGCCGCTGAAAGCGGGGAGGGCGTACAGGTCGCGGGGGTCGAACAGCTGGGGCACCTCATTGGCGGTGATGTCCCGGAGCAGGCCGCCGCCCACCGCCGTCGTCACACCCAGCAGCACCGCGGCAACCGGGTTCATCCCCAGCGTCAGGGCCTTCAGCGTGCCGGTGATGCAGAACAGTGCCAGCCCGCCGGCGTCGAACAGGGTCAGCAGCGAGGTGAACCGCTGGACGCTGGAAAACAGGAAATAGACCAGCACGGTGGCAAAGACAGGAGGCGCGAGGTACGCCGGGTTGGTGAACGCGGCCGGGGTGGTGTTGAGGATGATGTCGCGGATCACGCCGCCGCCCAACGACACCAGGGAGGCCAGCAGCAGCGAGCCGACCAGGTCGAACTGCTTCCGTGCCGCCAGCAGGGATCCGGAGACGGCAAAGAAGAAGACGCCGGCCAGGTCCAGCCAGACCAGGGCGATGTCAAAAGGGAATGTCATGGAGCGTCCCGGCGTATTTCGAGAGGGCGGACAGGGCGGCTCCAACGTTACGCTAGCGGGTATGAACAGCCCCATCATGATCGCCTGCGCCCACGGAACGTCCAGCCCGCTGGGTGCTTCCGAGGTCAACGGCCTCCGTGCCGACATCGCCGCCCTGCGCCCCGGCCTGGACGTGCGGGAGGCGTACGTGGATGTCCAGGACCCGGACCTCGTTGACGTCATGGCAGGGCTGCCGGAGGGAGAGCCGGCGGTCATAGTGCCCCTGCTGCTCAGCGTGGGATTCCACACCAAAGTGGACATCGCGAAGGCGGCGCGTGGCCGCGATGGCAGCAGCGCGTCGGAACCCCTCGGCCCGGACCCGCGGCTGGCGGAGATCCTGGACCAGCGGCTGCGTGAGGCCGGGGCCACGGAACACGACGCCGTCGTGCTGGCTGCTGCGGGCTCCACCAATCCCAAGGCCTCCGTCAGCGTGGAGGAGCTCGCCAAGCACCTGAGAAGTCTCCGGAGCAACCGGATCGTGCCCGCCTACGGTGCGGCCGCGAAGCCTTCAGTGCCCGACGCCGTTGCCTCCCTGCGTGCCGACTTCCCCGGCGGGGAGGGGCAGGGGAGGGTCATCATCGCCTCCTACCTGTTGGCGCACGGCTTCTTCCACGACCAGCTGGCGAAAGCCGCAGCCGACATCGTGACGGAACCGCTGCTGCCGTCCCGGCTCATGGCTGAGATCGCGCTGGACCGCTACGACGCCGCCGTCGTGGGTAGTCAGAAGCCCTAAACGGAGGCCACCCGGCAGCGCCCGGCCATGCACAGCCCGGAGGCATCTTCAAGGCCCTCCGGCGGTTCATGACGAAATGTTTCCCTAGGTGACTTAGCGTTTCCCGACCCTTTGTGACGCTATTCGGGTGGGACCTACAGTCGATGCATGACTGATACAGCTCTAGCCGGAGCGTCTGCGGACCCCGCTGCCACCAAGCGCCCCGCACGCACCTCCACCCGCCCCGCTGCAAAGCCGCACGGCCAGTGGAAAGTGGACGGAAAAACCCCGCTGAACGCCAACGAAACCTGGAAACAGGAAGACGACGGCCTCAACGTGCGCGAGCGTATCGAGTCCATCTACTCCAAAGAGGGCTTCGACTCGATCCCCGGCCAGGACCTGCACGGCCGCTTCCGCTGGTGGGGCCTGTACACCCAGCGCAAGCCCGGGATCGACGGCGGCAAGACCGCAACGCTTGAGCCGCACGAGCTCGAAGACAAGTACTTCATGCTCCGTGTGAGGATCGACGGCGGCGCGCTCACCACCGAGCAGCTGCGCGTCATCGGCCAGATCTCCGTTGACTTCGCCCGGGATTCCGCCGACCTCACCGACCGCCAGAACATCCAGCTGCACTGGATCCGTGTGGAGGACATCCCCGAGATCTGGACCCGCCTGGAAGGTGTTGGCCTGTCCACCACCGAAGCCTGCGGCGACGTGCCCCGCGTCATCCTCGGATCCCCGGTGGCCGGCATCGCCAAGGACGAGATCATCGACCCCACCCCGCTGATAGCGGAACTGGGGGAGCGGTTCATCGGCAACCCACTGCTGTCCAACCTGCCGCGCAAGTACAAGACCGCCATCACCGGCCACCCCAGCCAGGACGTGGTCCACGAGATCAACGACTTCGCCCTGGTGGGTGTGAAGCACCCCGAACTCGGCATCGGCTACGACCTCTGGGCCGGCGGCGCGCTGTCCACCAACCCGATGCTCGGCAAGCGCCTCGGTGCCTTTGTGAAGCCCGAGGAAGCCGCCGAAGTATGGCTCGGCGTCACCAGCATCTTCCGCGATTACGGTTACCGCCGCATGCGCACCAAGGCCCGCCTGAAGTTCCTGATGGCCGACTGGGGTCCGGAGAAGTTCCGCCAGATCCTCGAAGACGAATACCTGGGCTACAAGCTGGCCGACGGCCCCGCCGCGCCCAAGCCCACGTCCCCGGGCGACCACATCGGCGTGCACGAACAGAAGGACGGCAAGTTCTTCATTGGCGCCACCCCGCTGGCCGGCCGGCTCTCCGGCGGTCAGCTGGTGAAGCTCGCGGACACCCTTGAGGCCCGCGGCTCGTTCCGCCTGCGCACCACCCCGCACCAGAAGCTCGTGGTGCTGGATGTCGCCAAGGACCACGTTGAGCCGCTGGTTGCCGAGCTGGACGCACTGGGCCTGTCCGCCCGCCCTTCCGTGTTCCGCCGCGGCACCATCGCCTGCACGGGCATCGAATACTGCAAGCTGGCCATCGTGGAAACCAAGGTCACCGCGGCCACCGCCGTCGCCGAGCTGGAACGCCGCCTCGCGGACCTCACGGCGTCCGGCGAACTGCCGCACGCGCTGTCCCTGCACATCAACGGCTGCCCCAACTCCTGCGCCCGCATCCAGACCGCGGACATCGGACTCAAGGGCATGATGCTTCCCACGCCCGACGGCGACCCCACCCCGGGTTTCCAGGTCCACCTCGGCGGTGGGCTGGCTTCCACCGACCGCGAGGAAGCAGGGCTGGGCCGCACCGTCCGCGGCCTCAAGGTCTACGTTGAGGACCTGCCGGACTACGTGGAGCGCGTCGTCCGCACGTTCGTCGCCCAGCGCGCCGAAGGCCAGACCTTCGCCGAGTGGGCCCACGCAGCAGATGAGGAGGCCCTCCAGTGAATCCCCAGCCACTCCCCAACCTCGCAAGCTCGGCCGGGTACCCCGGTGGCCGTGGCCCCTCCCTCGGAGTCGACCCCGTGGCTGAGACCGTCGAGAAGCCCACCCTCCGCACCCACGACGAGCTCAAAGCCATCGCCGAGTCCGGCGCTGCCGAGCTCGGCTGGGACGCCCCGGCCCGCGACGTGATCGCCTGGGTCGAGCGCAACTTCGAGCTGCCCGCAGTGGCGGTCGCCTGCTCCATGGCCGACGCCGTCCTCCCGGCCCTGGTCGCGGACCAGATGCCCGGCGTCGACGTCCTGTTCCTGGAGACCGGCTACCACTTCCCGGAAACCTACGCCACGCGTGATGAGGTGGCCGCGAACCTGCGTGTCAACGTCGTTGACGTGCTGCCGGAGAACACCGTGGAACAGCAGGACCGGCTCCTGGGCAAGGACCTCTTTGCCCGCGACGCCGCCCAGTGCTGCGCCCTCCGGAAGGTGGCCCCGCTGCGCCGCACCCTCGCCGGCTACGAACTCTGGTTCACCGGTGTCCGCCGCGACGAGGCCCCCACCCGGACCAACACGCCGCTGGTGACCTGGGACGCGGTCAACGGCCTGGTCAAGGTCAACCCCGTGGCCGCGTGGACGTTCGACCAGCTGGTCCAGTACTCCGATGACAACCTCCTGCCGGTCAACCCGCTGCTTTCCCAGGGTTACCCCTCCATTGGCTGCCAGCCCTGCACCCGGAAGGTGGCGCCGGGCGACGACCCCCGCGCCGGCCGCTGGGCAGGGACCGACAAGACAGAATGCGGACTACACGTATGAGCACTTTCCTAACTGAGGAGACCACCCAGGTGACTGAAGCCGCCGTATCCACGCGCCTCTCCAGCCTGGACGCCCTCGAGTCCGAAGCGATCCACATCATCCGCGAAGTCGTGGCCGAGTTCGAGAAGCCCGCTCTGCTGTTTTCCGGCGGCAAGGACTCCGTGGTGATGCTGCACCTGGCCACCAAGGCGTTCTGGCCGGGCAAGGTCCCGTTCCCGGTGCTGCACGTGGACACCGGCCACAACTTCCCCGAGGTCATCGACTTCCGCGACCGCACGGTCGAGCGCCTGGGCCTGAAGCTCGTCGTCGGGTCCGTCCAGGAGTTCATCGACCGCGGCGAGCTGGCCGAGCGCGCCGACGGCACCCGCAACCCGCTGCAGACCGTCCCGCTGCTGGACGCCATCCAGAAGAACAAGTTCGACGCCGTGTTCGGCGGCGGCCGCCGCGACGAGGACAAGGCCCGCGCCAAGGAGCGCATCCTGAGCCTCCGCGACGAATTCGGCCAGTGGGACCCGCGCAACCAGCGCCCCGAGCTGTGGAACCTCTACAACGGCCGCCACACCGTGGGCCAGCACGTCCGCGCGTTCCCCATCAGCAACTGGACCGAGCTGGACATCTGGCGCTACATCGAACGCGAGAACATCGAACTGCCGGGCCTGTACTACGCCCACGACCGCGAAGTGTTTGCCCGCGACGGCATGTGGCGTGCGGTGGGCGAGGTTTCCCAGCCGCTGCCGCACGAGGAAGTCATCACCAAGACGGTCCGCTACCGCACCGTGGGCGACATGTCCTGCACCGGTGCCGTTGAGTCGGCCGCAGCCACCGTGAGCGACGTTGTGATCGAAGTTGCCGCCTCCACCATCACCGAACGTGGCGCCACCCGTGCAGATGACCGCATCTCCGAGGCAGCCATGGAAGACCGCAAGAAGGATGGG
The DNA here is from genome assembly GCF_031457335.1 of Arthrobacter sp. BE255. Classification (NCBI taxonomy): domain Bacteria; kingdom Bacillati; phylum Actinomycetota; class Actinomycetes; order Micrococcales; family Micrococcaceae; genus Arthrobacter; species Arthrobacter sp. BE255. The sequence goes on from NZ_JAVDWK010000001.1 coordinate 26,124, forward strand.
TACTTCTAAATGAGCACCGACATATTGGCCGCTGAGCTGGAAACAGCCCTGCCCACCACCCTGTTCCGCTTCGCCACCGCAGGATCGGTCGACGACGGGAAGTCCACTTTGGTGGGCCGCCTCCTGCACGACTCCAAGGCGATCCTCGCGGACCAGCTAGACGCCGTTGCCCGCACGTCCGCGGACCGCGGCTTCGGCGGCGCGGGTGCCACCGGCACCCAGGCGATCGACCTGGCGCTCCTCACGGACGGCCTCCGCGCCGAGCGCGAGCAGGGCATCACCATCGACGTGGCCTACCGCTACTTCGCCACGGACCAGCGCAGCTTCATCCTGGCCGACTGCCCCGGGCACGTGCAGTACACCAAGAACACGGTGACTGGCGCGTCCACTGCGGATGCCGTCGTCGTACTCATTGACGCCCGCAAGGGTGTCCTGGAGCAGACCCGCCGGCACCTGTCCGTGCTGCAGCTGCTGCGCGTGGCGCACGTGATCGTGGCCGTCAACAAGATCGACCTCGTGGACTTCAGCGAGTCCGTGTTCCGCGAAATCCAGGCCGACGTGCAGCAGGTGGCCCGCGAACTGGGCATCGGCGCTGCCGCGCTGGGGACCGCAGACCACATCGACGACCTGCTGGTGATCCCGGTGTCCGCCCTCGACGGCGACAACGTGGTGGACCGGTCCGAGCGCACCCCCTGGTACGACGGCCCGGCCCTGCTGGAGGTCCTCGAGACGCTGCCGGCCGCCGATGAGATCGACACGCAGCTGGAGAGCTTCCGTTTCCCGGTGCAGCTGGTCATCCGCCCGCAGGGTGCGCTGGCCCCCGACGCCGTGGCCGGTGGCCTGGACGTTGAGGCCTACCGCGACTACCGCGCGTACGCCGGCCAGATCACCGAGGGTTCTGTGAAGGTGGGGGACAAGGTTTCCGTCCTGACGCCCGGCCAGGCCCCCCGCACCACCACAGTGACCGGCATCGACTTCGCCGGTGAGTCGCTGGAGGAGGCTTTCGCGCCGCAGTCCGTGGCCATCCGCCTGGCCGAGGAATTCGACGTCGCCCGCGGTGACACCATCGCCGCCGCCGGGACCGTCCGCGAGTCCTCCGCGGACCTGTACGCAGCCCTGTGCTGGCTCTCGCCCAAGCCGTTGCGGGAAGGTGCCAAGGTGCTGGTCAAGCACGGCACGCGCACCGTCCAGGCGCTGGTCCGCAACGTCAGCGGCAAGCTGGACCTGGCCTCCTTCAAGCTGGAGGCTGCGTCAAGCCTGGAGCTGAACGACATCGGCCACGCGCAGCTCCGGCTCGCCGCGCCGCTGCCGCTGGAAAACTACCTGCACCACCGCCGCACCGGCGCGTTCCTGGTGATCGACCCGCTGGACGGCAACACGCTGGCCGCGGGCCTGGTCAAGGACCACCCCGGCGACCACGAGGACGAGCGCTACTCGATCTGAGTTTCTCCTAGGCCCTGAGGTCGCCGGAAACGTGTGGGATCGCTGCAGATTTGCGGCGACCTCGCTCCTTTCCGGCGATTTCGTGGTTTAACGACTTGTCCCCGCCCTTGCCACGCCGTGCGACAGCCCCCCATCATCAGGAATGGGAGGCGCCACCGTGGAGACCATCAACAGCAAGCTCATCAGTTGGGCCTCGATCCTGGACGCCAAGACCCTTGACCAGGCGCTGGCCACCTCCACGCTGCCGTTCATCTACCCGCACCTGGCCCTGATGCCGGATGCGCACCTGGGCAAGGGCGCCACCGTGGGATCGGTGATTCCCACCCTGCACGCCATCATTCCGGCCGCCGTTGGTGTTGACATCGGCTGCGGCATGATCGCCGTCCGGACGCAGTACTCGGTGAAGGACCTGCCAAGGGACCGGAAACGGCTGCGCGAGGACATCGAACGCGCCATCCCCCTTTCCGCCGGGCACAACAACAGGTCAGTCCAGGCCACCGCGGAGCCGCGGATCGCCGAGCTCAAGAGGCTGGCGGCCAAGGCCGGCTTCAACCCGGCCCAGTACGTCGAAAAATGGGAACTGCAGCTGGGCTCCCTGGGTTCGGGCAACCACTTCATCGAGGTCAGCGCCGACGAAACGGATGCCGTCTGGCTCTTCCTCCACTCCGGCTCCCGCGGCGTCGGGAACAAGATCGCGCAGCACCACATCGGCGTCGCCCAGCAGGTAACCCGGAAGCGGGGGACCAAACTGCCGGACCCCGACCTCGCCTACCTCGACGAAGGCACACCCCCGTTCGATTCGTACATCAAGGAACTCCGCTGGGCCCAGCACTTCGCGCTCCTGAACCGCGAGGAAATGATGGACCGGGTCATCACGCAGTTCGGCCGCTGGGTGGGCGGCCACGTCACGGAGCGCGAGCGGATCAACTGCCACCACAACTTCACGCAGCTGGAGACGCACTACGGCAAGTCGGTGTGGGTCTCGCGCAAGGGCGCGATCAGGGCCGAGCCCGGCGATCCGGGACTTATTCCGGGATCCATGGGGACGGCGTCGTACGTGGTGGAAGGCCTGGGCAACCCCGCGTCGCTGAACTCCTCCCCGCACGGCGCCGGCCGCGAGTACTCCCGGACCGCGGCCCGGAAGACGTTCACCCTCGCCGAGCTGAAGGAAGCCATGCACGGGATCGAGTTCCGCCCGTCCGAGGCATTCATCGACGAAATCCCGGCGGCGTACAAGCCCATCGACGTCGTGATGCGGGACGCCGCGGACCTGGTGAAGGTGCGGCACAAGCTGCGGCAGCTGGTCAATGTTAAGGGCGACTGAACTGAGTAAACCGCGTCTCCCAGCCACCGAATGTGACGCTAGATGAACCCGCGTGACCCAGCGTTTCTGCTTCATTGAACGGGTAATCGGCACTCCCTATGGTGAAACAATGACTAGTTCCAAGCCCGGGATGACCCGGATCGTGGCCGGTGAAAGCGCGGTGCCCAAGCACAAGCGTGCCGTCGAGGCTGCGCTTGCCATCGGGCTGGTCCTGCTGATCGCCGTGGGCGCCGTGGTGGCGTCCAGCGTTTCGCGTAACACGGACGCCCAGGCTGCCACGCCGTCGCCCACTCCCGCTGAAGAACTGAAGCTTGGATACTTCGGCAACATCACCCACGCCGCCGCCCTGGTGGGCATCAACCAGGGCTTCCTCGCCAAGGAACTGGGCAGCACCAAGCTCAGCACCGCAACGTTCAACGCCGGGCCGGCCGCCATCGAGGCCCTCAACGCGGGCGCCATCGATGCCGCCTATATCGGCCCCAACCCGGCCATCAACTCGTTCGTCAAGAGCGGCGGGGAGTCGGTGAGCGTCATCGCAGGCGCCGCGGCCGGTGGCGCCCAGCTCGTGGTCCGGCCGGACATCAACTCCGCCGAGGACCTCAAAGGCAAGACCCTCGCCTCCCCCCAGCTCGGCGGCACCCAGGACGTCGCGCTGCGCGCCTGGCTGGGCTCGCAGGGCTACGACACCAACGTGGACGGCAGCGGCGACGTCGCCATCAACCCCACGGACAACGCCCAGACGCTCAAGCTCTTCCAGGACGGAAAGCTCGACGGCGCGTGGTTGCCGGAGCCGTGGGCCTCGCGTTTGGTGCTCCAGGCCGGAGCCAAGGTCCTGGTGGACGAAAAGGACCTCTGGGACGGTTCAGCGTCCGGCAAGCCGGGGGAGTTCCCCACCACCATCCTGATCGTCAACAAGACCTTCGCTGCCGAACACCCGGACACCGTCAAGGCCCTCCTCCGCGGCCACGCCAAGTCCGTGGCCTGGCTCAATGACACCGCCTCCGCAGAGAAAGCGGCCGTCATCAACGCCGCACTGCAGGAATCCGCCGGCGCAGCCCTCCCGGCCGACGTCATCGACAGGTCCCTGAAGAACATCGTGTTCACCGTGGATCCGCTGGCCGGAACCTACCCCAAGCTGCTCAAAGACGGGGTGGCGGCCGGCACCACCAAACAGGCCGACATCAACGGCCTGTTCGACCTCCGGGCCCTGAACGAGGTCACCGGAAAGTCCATCTCCGCGGCTAACCTCGGCCAGGACTGACCCCGCACACTGCATCACCCAGCAACCGCACCACCAACCTAAGGACGGGACCATGCCAGTCGTACTGGAAAACCTGGGCAAGCGCTTCGGCGACGGCGCCCCGGTGCTGGACGACGTCAACGCCACCATCGCGTCGGGCGAGTTCGTCGCCCTCCTCGGTGCCTCGGGCTGCGGCAAATCCACCCTGCTGAACATCATGGCGGGACTGGAGGCCCCGACGTCGGGCGCCCTGGAAGTGCCCAGCGACGGCGCAGCGTTTATGTTCCAGGACGCCGCCCTGTTCCCCTGGCTCACGGCGCGGGAGAACATCGAGCTGGCGCTGCAGCTGCGCGGCGTGGGCAAGGCCGAGCGCCGCGCCAAAGCCAACGAGCTGCTGGAACTGGTGCACCTCGGCGGAGCCGGGGACAAGCGCCCGCACGAGCTCTCCGGCGGCATGCGGCAGCGTGTTTCGCTGGCCCGGTCCCTGGCCCAGGACCGGCAGCTGCTGCTGATGGACGAGCCGTTCGCGGCCCTGGACGCCATCACCCGCGACCTCCTGCACGATGAGCTGGAACGCATCTGGAAAGAGACCGGGCGGACCATTGTTTTTGTCACCCACAACGTCCGCGAGGCCGTGCGGCTGGGCCAGCGTGTTCTGCTGCTGTCGTCCCGCCCGGGCCGTGTGGTGGAAGAGTGGGCCGTCACCGAGGAACACCGAACCGACGCCGGCCTGGCCGGACAGCTGACCGGGGTCATCACCGCCCGGCTCCGGGAGGAGATTCGCCGCCATGCCAAATAACCCCACACCCCTCGCCGCCTCCGCGCCGGATGCCACGGCCTCCGCGCCCGATGCCGCCCTCGCCCCTTCGCCGGACCGCTTTCGTCCTGCGGACGAAGCGGCCGGCTTCGACAGGCCCGATGCCACTCCCAGGGCGGCATCGGGCGCTCCGTCCGTCCACGCCGCCCTGACCCGGACCTCCACCGGGCACGAGGACCTGCGCCAGCTGGAAGCCGGCCTGGACTCCCTGCAGTCCGACGCCGTCCGCAAGGCCCGCATCGACTGGAGCCGTATCCTGCTGCCGGTGGCCGCCCTGGTTGTCCTGGTCCTGATCTGGCAGTTCTATGTCTCCCTCGGCGTGAAGCGCCGCGACCTGGTGCCCGGCCCGCTCGACGTCCTGGGCCAGGTCGGAGTCCTCTGGGGCGAAGGCAAGCTCCAGGAAGCAGTGTGGACCTCTCTGCAGCGCGGCCTGGTCGGGTTCCTGATCAGCGTCGCCATCGCCACCCCGGTGGGGCTGCTGCTGGCCCAGGTCGCTCCGCTGCGCCGTGCCTTCGGGCCGCTGATTTCCGGCCTGCAGGTGCTCCCGTCCGTCGCCTGGGTTCCCGCAGCGATCATCTGGTTCGGCCTCACCGACGCCACCGTCTACTTTGTGGTGTTCATGGGTGCCATCCCGTCCATCATCAACGGGCTGATCTCCGGCGTGGACCAGATCCCGCCGCAGTACCGCCGCGTGGGCACCGTCCTGGGCGCGAACCGGTTGCAGATGGCTGTCCAGATCATCCTTCCCGCGGCCCTTCCCGGCTACCTCGGCGGGCTGAAGCAGGGCTGGGCCTTCTCGTGGCGCTCCCTGATGGCGGCGGAAATCATCGCCGTGGGCGGCACCATCGGCTTCGGCCTCGGCTCGCTGCTGGACCAGGGCCGCGTCCTGTCCGACATGACCGTGGTGATGGCGGCCATCCTGCTGATCCTCGGCGTCGGCATCCTGATCGAACTGCTGGTGTTTGCCCCGATCGAGAAGCGCCTCCTCCGCAGCCGCGGCCTCCTCTCCGGCAGCACCCGCTAACCCGCCGAACCAACGCGAGGTCAGATCCAGCCCAATAACCATCGTCTATTGGGCCGGATCTGACCCCGCGTTGGCTTAAGGCGCGACTTCAATGCCGCGACCGCCGGACCGTGGCACTGCGTCTGGCAGACTGGCGCCATGGCCTCCGGATCCCCAGCCCATCCCACTGCCGCCGCGTTCTTGGCCCGGCTGCAGGAATTGCAGTCCGACGCCGAACAGCTGAAGTACCAGCGCTACTTCAAGACAGGCCCGGGTGACTACGCCGAAGGCGACTTCTTCCTGGGCGTCCGGATGGGGCAGGTCTTCGATCTCGGCAAGGAATTCGTGGCCATGGAGCTCCCGCAGATCGAGGCACTCCTTGAGCAGGACCTCCATGAGGCGCGGGCCGGAGCCGTCAAAATCATGGCACTCCAGTCGTCCGGCAGGAAGGCCAGCGAAGACGTGCGCCGGGATCTCTACGGGCTGTATCTGCGCCGCCATGACCGGATCAACAACTGGGACCTTGTGGACCTGGGTGCCGGACGGGTTGTGGGCGGGTGGCTCGTCGACAAGCCCCGCGACGTCCTGTACACAATGGCGCGCTCAGCCAACCTGTGGGAGCGGCGCACGGCCATCGTGGCCACGTCGTGGTTCCTGCGGACCGGTGACGTAACGGACACGTTCGCCATTGCCGAGCTGCTCCTCGACGACAAGGAGGACCTGATCCACAAGGCCACCGGCGGATGGCTCCGCGACGCCGGCCGCAGCGACCGGCCCCGGCTGCTGGAGTTCCTTGACGCGCACGCGGCCACGATGCCGCGGACGGCCTTGCGCTACGCGATCGAGCACCTGGACAAGCCGGACCGGGACCACTACCTGCGGCTGAAGAACGCCTAGTCTTCCGTAAAAGGCGGCGGCCCCAGGAGCTCGATGCCGCCATTGAGCCGGCCGGATTCCCGGATGCGGCCGAAATCAACAACTCCCGAAGCTTCACCGGCCGCGAGCGGTTCGCTGGCGCCGAAGTAGAACGCCTGGGCGCCGCCGGGGGTGTGCAGGCACAGGACGCGGGTGCCCTCCTGCATGACCTTGAACGCGTGCGGAACGCCTCTCGGTGCGATGGTCACCCCGCCGGCCGCCACCCGGTGCTCGGTGCCGTCCATGTTCATCAGGATCTCGCCGGACAGGATGTACATGGTTTCGTCGGAGTCCGGGTGGGTGTGCAGCGGAGTGACCTTGTTGCGTTCCATCTCATCTTCGAACAGGAGGAATGCACCGCCGGTGTCCTCCTCCGTGGCCTTCCAGGTCTGCACGCCTCCGCCGAAGAACCAGCGCCTGGCCCCTTCGCCGGGCTGCCGGACAATTGCGGATGCTGAATTCTTTGTCTCCATGGTGGCCGCCTCGACGCTGGGGTTATGGGACTCGCGTCCCATAACAAGACTGGAGTACCATGAAGTCCATGTCAAGACCCTACGCAGACGTCGGCCGCACGGGCCAGAAACGCCGCACCCTTGATGCCCTGGTCGCAGCGGCGCGGCAGCTTGTTGCCGACGGCGCCACGCCTACCGTGGACGAGGCCGCGCTCGTCGCCGGCGTCGCCCGCAGCACGGCCTACCGGTACTTCCCGGGGCAGCGTGAACTGCTCGCCGCCGCCCACCCGGAAACTGCCAGGACGTCGATGCTCCCGGAAAATCCGCCGGCCGACGTCGCCGAGCGCCTGGACGCCGTCGTCGTCGAGTTCACGCGGATGATCCTCGAAACGGAGGCGCAGCAGCGGACCATGCTGAGGCTGTCCCTTGAACAAAGCGCTGAGGAGCAAAAAGGCCTGCCCCTGCGGCAGGGCCGGGCGATCGCCTGGATCACTGAAGCGCTCTCCCCGCTTCGGGAAACCATGGCGGAAAAGGATATTCACCGGCTGGTCCTGGCGATCCGCAGTGCCACCGGCATCGAGTCCCTGGTCTGGCTGACCGACGTCGGCGGCCTGGACCGGGAAGACGCTGTTGCCTCCCAGCGGTGGACGGCGGCCGCCCTGCTCAACCAGGCCCTCTCGCGCGGGTTGCCGGGCGCTGCGCACTAGCTTCGCCAACAGCCGTCGTGGGGCACTTCGACACGGACACGCCGCAGATAGAGCCTTCCAAGGACCTCAACGGCGTCAATGTGCCCCACGACGGAGGTACGACGGCGGCCCATCCGTATGTGACGCAGCGTTACCTTACGTGAACTGGTGTTTCCACTGCCGTTGTTGGTGAATGTGACGCGGCCCTACCGTTGATCCATGGCAATTCAGGATATTTACCCCACAGCACTGCGGCTGCTCGCCCGCCCCGTGCTGGTGGTGGGCGGCGGACCCGTGGCTGCCCGCCGCGCCAAGGGTCTGCTCGACGCCGGTGCCCGGGTCACCGTCGTGGCTCCCGTTGCCTCCGCCGCGCTCAAGGACCTGGCCGACGCCGGCCTCCTCACCTGGGAGCCGCGCACCTACCGTCCGTCCGACGTCGACGGCGTCTGGTTCGTCCAGACCGCCACCGGCGATCCCGCCGTGGACACCCAGGTATCAAAAGACGCTGAGGCGCAGCGCGTCTGGTGCGTCAACGCCTCAGACCACGAAGCCTCAGCCGCGTGGACCCCCGCCGTCGCCGTGGTGGACGACGTGCAGATCGCCGTGAACGCCGGGGGAGACCCGCGCCGCGCCATGGCCCTGCGCAACGCCGTCGCCACGGCCCTGGAAACGGGCGACCTGCCGCTGCGCCGCCGTCGTGCATCTGCGGGCTCCGTGGCCCTCGTGGGCGGCGGACCCGGCGACACCGGCCTCATCACCGTCCGCGGCCGCCGGCTCCTGGGCCAGGCCGACGTCGTAGTGGCTGACCGCCTCGGCCCGCGTGAACTGCTCAACGAACTCGCCCCCGACGTCCGCGTCATCGAGGTAGGCAAGACCCCCGGCCACCATCCCGTGCCGCAGGCCGAGATCAACCGGATCCTCGTCGAAGAAGCCCTCGCCGGACACCGCGTGGTCCGGCTCAAGGGCGGCGACCCCTACGTCCTGGGCCGCGGCGGCGAGGAAGCCGAATACTGCCGGCAGCACGGCGTCGAGGTTGAAGTGGTCTCCGGCGTCACGTCCGCGATCTCCGTTCCCGCCGCCGCCGGCATCCCCGTGACGCACCGAGGCCTGGCCAAGGGCTTCAGCGTGGTCACCGGCCATGAGGAACTCTCCGAGGTTCCGGCCCGCCCGGACCACACCGTCGTCCTGCTGATGGGTGTCGCCGCGCTGCGCGATTCAGCATCCGCCTTAGCCAAAGCCGGTTTGCCTCTGGACACTCCGGTTGGCATCGTTGAGAACGGCTATCTGCCGAATCAGCGCGTGACTATCGGCACGCTCGGTTCCATCGCCGACCAGGCGGAAGCCGCCGGCGTCGCAAATCCCGCCGTGATTGTGATCGGTGACGTGGTTCGCGTGAGCCCCTTCGCGCCGTCGCACTTCAAGACCGCCGACTACAGCACCACCAGCCCGAACAAGCCCCGTACCACCCGAGTTCTAACCCCCTGAAACCCATCGATTGCTCCGCAACCGCCCTTATGAGGCCTCACAAGGGCCATTACGGAGCAACCGATGCAGAAGAAAAGGAACACAGCCGTGTCAACCAGCACCACCGTAGGATCTGCCGAGCGTCCGCTGCGCGTTGCCGTTGTGGGCTCCGGCCCGGCCGGCGTCTACGCCGCGGACATCCTCACCAAGAGCGAAGCCGTCAAGAGCGGCGAGCTGACCGTGAGCATCGACCTCTTTGACCGCTACCCGGCACCCTACGGCCTGATCCGCTACGGCGTTGCCCCGGACCACCCCCGCATCAAGGGCATCGTCAACGCCCTGCACAAGGTCCTGGACCGCGGCGACATCCGCTTCTTCGGCAACGTGGACTATGGCACGGACCTCTCCATCGAGGACCTCCGCACCCACTACGACGCCGTCATCTTCGCCACCGGCGCCATCAAGGACGCGGACCTCAACATCCCCGGCATCGAGCTGGACGGCTCCTACGGCGGCGCGGACTTCGTCTCCTGGTACGACGGCCACCCCGACGTTTCCCGCGAATGGCCGCTGGACGCCAAGGAAATCGCCGTGATCGGCAACGGCAACGTGGCGCTGGACGTGGCCCGCGTTCTGTCCAAGCACGCCGATGACCTGCTGGTCTCCGAAATTCCGGACAACGTTTACGCCGGGCTGAAGGACTCGCCCGTCACGGACGTGCACGTCTTCGGCCGCCGCGGCCCCGCCCAGGTTAAGTTCACTCCGCTGGAGCTCCGCGAGCTGTCCCACTCCAAGGACGTGGACATCATCCTCTACGCCGAGGACTTCGAGTTCGACGAGGAATCGGACCGCCTGATCCAGAGCAACAACCAGGTCAAGACCATGGTGGGCACGCTTACCAACTGGATCGCCGAGCAGCCTGAGGACCTTTCCGAGCTGACCGCTTCCCGCCGCCTGCACCTGCACTTCCTGCACAGCCCGGTGGAAATCTTCGACGACGCCGAGACGCCCGGCAAGGTTGCGGGCATGAAGTTCGAGCGCACCGAGCTGGACGGCACGGGCAACGCCCGCGGCACCGGCGAGTTCGTGGACTACCCGGTCCAGGCCGTGTACCGCGCCATCGGCTACTTCGGCTCGGCGCTGCCGGAGATCGAGTTCGACCACAAGAAGGGCGTCGTCCCGAACGACGGCGGACGCGTCCTGGATGCCGCCGGCACCCACGTGCCCGGCATCTACGCCACAGGCTGGATCAAGCGCGGACCGGTCGGCCTCATCGGCCACACCAAGGGCGATGCCCTGGAGACCGTGACGTACCTGCTCGAAGACCGCGAAAACCTGCCGGTTGCCGCCGTTCCCGAGGCGGACGCCGTCGTCGAACTCCTTGACGCCCGCGGCGTGAAGTTCACCAGCTGGGAGGGCTGGCTTGCGCTGGACGCCCACGAGCTTGCGCTGGGTGCTGCGGCCACCGAGGCCGGCGGATCCCACGGCGTGGAGGTCAAGCGTGAGCGCATCAAGGTGGTGCCGCGCGAGGACATGGTTGCCATCTCCCGCGACGGCGTAGCCGCGAACGTCTAACCCCCCGACAACCAACGCGGGGTCACTTCCGGCCCAATAATCAGGATTTATTGGGCCGGAAGTGACCCCGCGTTGCTTTTAACTCCCAGCACCCGCCGGTCGTGATCACCAGCGGACAGGACCTTTTTCCTTCGCGGTTACATCCGGCCAAACCGCGCCCGGACCAGCGCGAACAAGCCGTAGCAGATGAAGCCCGCCCCGATAGCGACAAGCAGGTAGGGGCCGAACGGGTGGTCGCGGAGCGCCTTCAGGCTTCCGTCCAGCCCGGTGGACTCCTCCGGACTCTGCTTCCCGGCGGCAACGACGAAGAGCAGCCCCGCCAGGTTCAGCGCGACTCCCTTGGCCACGTGCCCGGTGACGCCCAAAGCGTCGATGAGTTTGCCACGCCGCCTGCCGTCGAACCGGAACAGCTCCTCCTTGAACCCTCGCCGCAGCCCCTTCACCACAAAGTAGACGCCGACACCCATGGTGGTCAGGCCCACCGCCACCAGCAAAGGCAGGCCAAACGGGGCGTTCAGCAGCGCGGTGCTGAAGTCCCGGGTGGTGTCTCCCGAGTCCCCGCGCATGCCCACGGCGAACCCGGCGAAGCTGAGCCCCACGCTGCCGTAAGCCACGGCCAGGCATCCCGACGAGATGAGCTTCCCGAGCCGCTTCCCGGCGGGAAGGCGCCGTGCCCGCAGCGTCGCTTCACTGAGCTGCCATAACGCAAGGCCGGTGCAGGCAACCACGCAGGCCCACAGCACGGCCGGCCCCCACGGGTTCGCGGCCAGCTGCTCGATTGCGCCGGTGGGTTCGGCCTGCCCCGGCTGGCCGAAGGCCAGGGCAATGGCAATCGCGCCGACAATAATATGGAGCAGGGCCATCACGGCGAATCCCGAGCGCGCCACAACATCCAGCGCCTTGGTGTCCGACGCTTCCTCGACCGCATCCGCCGCCTCGCTGATGCCGGATTCCCCGTCCGCCATGAGAGTGCTACCCGTTCATGGGCCCCTCGGCGTGCAGCTTCGCGGCCCCGGGGCCTTCCACGTGCACCGTGCAGCGGACCACGAGCTTGCCGGGGGCATGATCGAGCTCCACCAGGCTGTCGTTGGCACTGAGTGCGGTGAAGACTTCCGAGCCCGCGACCACCGTCACGCCCTTGGCCTTCGCTGTGGCTGTCGCGTTCTCCAGCGCTTCCTTCTCGAGGCCTGTCATGTACGCGGCGTCGTCCCCACGGGCGGGGTCGCCGAATGCCCAGCCGAACAAAGTCCCTGTGTCTTCCATGGCGACGATATTACGCGTAAGCGTGCTTCAAGTCAGGGTTTCGTAACATTAGTAAGTGTGCTTACCATAGCTACTCCATGAAATTCATGGAACACGGCCAGTGAAGACCGCACAAGCGGCAGTTTCGGAACCAGTTCGACGTTAGGAAACCACATCATGGCAGGAAATCTTGTTGCCCGGTCCGTTCACGATCTGAGCGCCGCGGCATGGTTCGGTGGTTCGCTGATGGGAGCGATCGGGCTGAACGGGGCGGCCGCGCAGGCCAAGGACCCGGCGGAGCGCACCCGGCTGTCCAGCGCCGGCTGGATGAAGTGGGCGCCGGTCCAGACGGCGGCGTTCGCCTCGCACCTGGTGGCTGACCTCGCCATCGCCTTGGAGAACAAAGGGCGCATCGCAACGCAGGACGGCGTGGCCAGGGACACCGTGATCAAGGCGGCGGTGACGCTGGCGGGTGCTGGCGTGACGCTGTACGCCGGCATCCTCGGCAAGAAGGTGGAGAAGCTCGCCGACGAGGGTGCACGCGGTGCGACCGAGCCCCAGCCGGCGGCGTCTGACGAGCTGAAGTCGGCGCAGCAGCAGCTCAAGATCCTGCAGTGGGCCATCCCGGCCTTCGCGGCGGCGGTAGTTGTCCTCGGTGCCAAGCACGGCGAGATGCAGCGGCCGAAGAACGTCTTCGCCGGCCTCCGCTCCTAACCAGCCACAAAGACGGCGCGAACGTACAGTTGGGGCCCTCACCAAAAGGCCCCAACTGTACGTTCGCGCTGGTGGAAGTTCGACGGCGGCCGGGCACCCACGTGCCGGGCCGCCGTCGTACGTTGTGTGCGACGCGCATATTCCCTGGCGCAACGGATATATCCCGTGCGCCAGGGAATATGCGCGTCGATTTTGAAGATCCGGCTCGAGACCTAGGCGGGCTCGGTGTTGGCCGGCGGAAGGTCCGGGTTCATGTCCTCGAGGTTCGGATCCTCCGCGGTCCATACCTGGATGATGGCCCAGGCGACGGCGGCCAGCGGGACGGAGAGCACGGCGCCCACGATGCCGGCCAGGATGGTCCCGGCGGTCAGTGCCATCAGGATCACCAGGGCGTGCAGCTGCAGCGACTTGCCCATGACGATTGGCTGCAGCAGGTCGCCTTCGAGCTGGTTGACGGCGATCACCACGGCCACCACGATCAGGGCCACCACCGGGCCGTTGGCTACGAGTGCCACCAGCGCGGCGAGGATGCCGGCGACGGTGGCACCCACCAGCGGGATGAAGGCGGTCATAAAAACGATGATGGCCAGCGGGAAGGCCAGCGGAACCTGCAGGATCAGGAGCGCCGCGCCGATCGCCACGGCATCCACCAGGGCCACGATGGCGGTGCCGCGGACGTAGCCGCCCAGCACTTCGAGCGTGCGGCTGCCAACGCGGCGGAGCTTGGCCTCGCGCTGCCCCGTGAACGGCCGGAGGAAGAAGTTCCAGATCTTGGCGCCGTCCTTGAGGAAGAAGAACAGGATGACCACCATCAAGATGGTCCCGGTGATGAACTCGGTCACCACGGACAGGCCGGTGATGGCCCCCGAGCGGACCTGGCTGCTGGTGGCGAACTGGATGATCCCCTCCCGGGCCTGGTCCAGTTGCCCCTGGTCGATGGGCACGGGGCCGTTACGCAGGAACTGCTCCAGCTCATCCAGCCCTTGAGTGGCCTGCTGCGCCAGGTCGCCCCACTGGCTCCGGACGGAGAAGTAAATCACCGTTGATACGCCGCCCAGTACGAGCAGGAGGGCCACAAACGCGATGCCCGTGGCCGCGGCGCCGGGCATCCCGCGGCGGCGGAGCATGTTCACGAACGGTCCGATGGCGGCGGCAAGGATCAGTGCGATCAGCACCGGAATGACCAGCAGCTTGATCTGCATCAACGCGTAAACCGAGGCGACGGCCACGGCCAGGATCAGCAGGACCTGGGCGGAACGGATGCCCGCCCTGCCCAGTCCGTCAGCCCACAGGGCCGCGGCCGGCTTTCGTTGGGTCGCGGGCGGGCGTGTTACTCGCGCCATATGTACTCCTTCATCGGCGGGCGCCCGGAGTACCGGCGGCACCCGGGGCATGACGACATACGTCAGATAGTAAGCCTACTGACCGATTGGAGTGCGGCGAAACCCCGCAATACGGCTACGCGCCCAGCCACTCCGCGCAGGAGTTCAGGTTCCGGTTGACACTGGCCACGGCGGCGTCGCCGTCGCGCGCCTCGATGGCATCCACGAGGGTGTCGTGGCCCTCGTGGGGGAGGCCGTCAAAGCCGGCGCGGCGCTGCTGCTTCAGGAGGTCATCGTGGAAGACGTCGCCGAAGCTGACGTACAGCTCGTGCAGCAGCGGGTTCCGGGATGCCTGGGCCACGCGCTCGTGGAAACCCCAGTCGGCGCGGGCCCACGCCGCGTAGTCGGCCGCATGCCAGGCCTCATCGCGCTCGGCGAGCAGGGCACGCAGGGCCGTGACGTCGTCGTCCGTTGCGTGCCGGGCGGCGAGGCGGGCGGCCTGGGTGTCCAGCCCCACCCGGACCTCCAGGATGTGCTCCCCGGTGTGGTCCTGGTACATGCGCCGCGCAGCGCCGGACATCTCGCTGGTGGCCCGGACGTAGGTGCCGTCCCCGCGGCGGACCTCCAGCATGCCGCTGTGGGCCAGGGCCTTGACCGCCTCACGGAGCGTGCCGCGGGAGACGCCGAGCTTGGCCATCAGCTCGGGCTCGGACGGAATCCGCTGCTGCAGCGGCCACTCGCCCGAATGGATCATGGCCCGCAGCTTGGCGGTGATTTCGTCAGCCAGGGGCTGGCGGTGCGAGGTGCTCAGGGTCATCGTGGCCTACTTCTTCTTGGCGGCCGGGCGGCCGGTCATTGACGGGCGGCCGCTGATCAGGTGCGCAACAACGATCTGGACCAGGGCGAGGCCCAGCAGGATGGCGAGCGGGAGTGTCCAGCCGCCGGTGGCGCTGTGCAGCAGGCCGGTGCCGAACGGCCCGGCCGTGGCCAGCAGGTAGCCGGTGGACTGGGCCAGGGTGGACAGGGCCGTGGTCTCCGCGGTGCTCTCGCCGCTGCGGCTGATCATCACCATCACCAGCGGGAAAATGCCCAGGCCGAAGCCCAGCAGGACCGCCGGGACCACCGCCAGCGAAACCGGCAGGAACAGCAGCAGCGCCACACCCGCCGCCATGGTGACGCTGGCCAGGTAGAAGGCCGGGCGCAGCATCCGCGGGCGGGAGCCGATGGCGATCAGCACCATCCCGGCCGGCACGGACACCAGCTGCATCAGCCCGTACATCAGCCCGCTCGCCGAGGCGCTGAGCCCCATGGTGGTCAGCATGTACGGGAACCAGCTCAGCAGCGCGTAGGCGAGCAGGGCCTGCAGGGTGAAGATGGCGGTCAGGAGCAGGCCCTTGCGGGTGCGCAGCAGCGGCCACGGCGAAACGTGCCCGGCCTTGGCGCGGACGCTGTTGCGGTGGGCGTGCAGCGCCACGGGGAGGAAGCCCAGGAACGCGGCCACGGCCATGATCCCGATCGCCCCGACGGCGGCAGAAGGCGAGCCGAGGGCCTGGGCAAGCGGGACCACTGCGACGGCGGTGACGGTGGCTCCGGTGGTCATGGTCACCGTATAGAGCGCGGTCATCAGCGACGTTTTGTGGGCGAAGTGCTCGCGGATGAAGGACGGCATGGCCACGTTGCAGACCGCCAGCCCGGACATCCCCACCACAGTGCCGGCCACCAGCGCGCCCGTGGCCGGGATGCCGCGGAGCATCAGCCCGCCCGCCAGCATCGCCAGCGCCAGGAGGATGGACTTCTCCACGCCCAGCCGGCCGGTGAGCCAGGACGTGCCTGCGCCCGCCACGGCAAAACAGAGGGTGGGAATCGAGGGAATGATCGACGCCACCAGCGGCCCGTAGCCCAGCACCATTTGCAGGTCGTGCAGCAATGCCGACGCCCCGGTGATCCCGGCGCGGAGGTTCAGGCCGATCAGCACCAGTGCAATGACACCCAGCACGACGGCGGTGCGCGGCTTGGGTGGGACGTCCAGGGCAGCTGGGGCTGAGGCGGCGGTGGTCATCATACAAGGTTAGACGTTAGACGTTTGATGTCTATGGTTTTGTGGCCAACCTCTCCCGGCCGTTAACGTCGGGGCCATAGACTCGTGGCCACGGCATGTCCGGACAGCACGGTCCGGATGCGCCGCAGCGAAGTGATGTGGAAGGACGGCGCGCAGTGGTTTCCCAGGGAGTCGAAATCGAAAAGAAGTACGACGTCGGCGAGGCGGCCGAAGTGCCGTCGCTGACCGGTGTGCCGGGAGTGGCGCGGGTGGGGGAGCCGCGGACGGCAACGCTGGATGCCGTGTACTTCGACACCGGCCGGCATACCCTGGCTTCCCGGCGGATGACCCTGCGCCGGCGCACCGGCGACGCTGACGCCGGATGGCACCTGAAACTCCCGGCGGAAGCCGTGCCCGGCGCATCCGACGCGGCCGCCGGGTCAGCACCCCAGCAGCGGCGTGAGCTGCACGAGCCACTGGGCCAGGCCGACGTCGTGCCTGACAGGCTGCTGGCCCATCTGCGTGCCTACCTGCGCGGTGACGACGTGGCGCCGGTGGTCAGGCTGGAGACCCGGCGGACCACCTACCCGTTGTATGCCGAAGACGGCGTACACCTGGCGGACCTTGCGGATGACCGGGTGAGTGCGGACCTGCTCGGAACCGCGGGGGACTCCGGCACGACGCAGCGGTGGCGCGAATGGGAGCTTGAACTCGTCCACGGCAGCCCCGAACTCTTCCCCGCAGCCGACGACGCCCTGGCCGCCGCCGGAGCCAGCCCCGCCGAATTCGCATCCAAACTGGCGCGGGCGCTCGCCGGCGGTCCGGACCCGAGTCCCCATGACCGGGCCGCCCCGGCGGTTGCGGGAGCCGGCAGGAAATCGCCTGCGACCGCCGTCGTCACGGCATACCTCGGTGCGCAGATCCAGGAGATCCTGGCGCGCGATCCGGGCGTCCGCCTGGAGGAACCGGAAGCCGTTCACGAGATGCGCTCGGCCACGCGCCGGGCACGTTCGGTGCTCTCGGCCTACCGGCAGCTGTACAGTGCCGTGGCGGTCCGGCGGCTGTGCGATGAACTCAAATGGCTCGGCCAGATCCTCGGGGAACCGCGTGACGCCGAAGTCATGCTGGACCGGCTCCGCGGCCACATCGACGACCTTGAACCCGGCCCGGCCGCGACCGCCGTGAAGGCCCAGCTGGAGAAGGAACTCGGGGACACCCTGGACGCGGCCTACCGGAAAGTCCAGGGCACCCTGCTGTCCGAGCGGTACTACCGGCTGCTGGACGACCTGGAACGCTTCCGCGACCAGCCCCCCGCCAGGCCGGAGGCGGATGCTCCGGCCCGGAAGGTGGCGGGCAAGCTGGTGGGCAAGGCCGCCAAGCGGCTGCGCCTGTCTCACCGCGCCGCGAAGAATGCGCGGCGGGGCGCTCCGCACGAATCCGCCCTGCACCAGGTCCGCAAGGATGCCAAGAAGGTGCGGCACGTGGCGGAATCGATGGTGCCGGTCCACGGCAAGCGTGCGGTGAAGGCCGCGAAGGCTGCGCACCGGCTGCAGCAGGCACTGGGCGATTTCCACGACGGTGTCATCGCCCGGGACCTGCTGGCGGAGTTCGGCGCCGTCGCGGGTGTGCCCGAACCTATCGCCTCGGCCTACATCACGCTCCAGACCCGGCAAGTACAGCTCGCGGCCGAAGCCGAGGCGAAGTACGTGAAGGCCTGGAAGAAGTCGAAGAAGCGCCTGAAGGCCGGGGTGCTTTAAGCCAGCCTGCCCTACCTGCCCTGCCGGCCACCGAGCCGCGCGACGGCAAGGGCCAGCCACAGCTGCACCCGGTCTGCCGTGACCGAGGGGTCGTAGCCGGTCAGCTCGGTGATCTGCGCCAGGCGGTAGCGGACGGTGTTCCGGTGCAGGGTCAGGGCTTCGGCGACGGCGGCCACGGAACCGTTGTTGCCCAGGTAGCTTTCCAGCGTGGTCATCAGTTCGGCTCCGTGGGCGGAGTCGAAGGCCCGCAGCGGATTGAGGGATTCGTTGGCCATGTCCGCCAGCGGGACATCCTCGCTCGCCAGCAGGAGCGAGGTCAGGCTCAGCCGTTCCGGTTCGTTCACCGGCAGGCCGTGGCTGGCGGCATCGCGGGCCTCGAAGTAGCTCCAGCGCAGGCCATTGGGCTTGGTGTACGCGCCGCCGATGCCGATGGTCGCGTGGATGCCGGCCTCAGCCAGGTGGTCGCTGAGTTTCCGTGCCAGCGCAGGTGCCGTGCCGCCGTCGTCGTTAATCACCACCACCAGGTCCTTCCCGACGACGGCGGCCACCGCGTTCTCCAGCGGCTGCGGCACGGAGGTGCTCACCAGGGCCTTGTGGTGGGCGGCGGATACCGCCAGCAGCACCACGTTCTTGCGGGTGCTGTTCAGGCCCACGCCTGCGAGGCGGCGCTGGGCCTCGCTGGTCTCGAGGGCGCCGTGGATGACGTCCTCCAGCACCTGGCCGCAGAGGGCGCGCTGGGCCTGGCGCTGCTTGACCATGTTGTTCAGCTCCACGCTGATCAGGTTCTGGGCGTAGCCGATGATGCCCGAATCCTCGAACGGCTGGCGGACCCAGAGGGTGCAGGCATCGCGGCGGCCGGTGGGGATCGGGTAGGAGGCCCAGGTGTCCGCGGAGGGGTGGTCCTTGCTGCTGCTGTAGAGCTGCGCCGTGAACTGGGTGAGGGCGATGTCGGTCCGGAGCATTCCTCCCAGGTGCTTCAGCAGTTCCGCCAGGCCGCCGCCGGTCAGGAGCGCCCGGGCCAGGACCTGGTGCCCGGCGATCAGCCGCTCCAGCTTGGAGTAGTGGTCCGCGGACTGGGCGTCCGCCACCAGCTTGCCGATGGCGATGAACGGCGTCTCGTACGGGACTTCCACCATGGGCAGGCCCCAGCGGTTGGCTTCAGCGATCATGGCCGGCGGGACGGCGTCGTGCGAGAGGCCGATGCCGAAGCCGATCCCCACCGCGCCGGCGCGCTGGACCTGGCGGACAAACCGGCGCTGCTCCGGCGCGGACTTCAGGCGCAGCCCGGTGGTGAGCACCAGTTCGCCGCCGTTGATGAACCGCTGCGGATCCTCCAGTTCCGTCACGGCGACCCAGTTGATGTCCTGGTGCCAGGTGGTCTCGGCGAGGCCTGCCTTGGACAGGTTCAGGGAGTTCACGCCAAGGAGTGCAGCGAGGGAAATGGCCATGGTTTAAAGGATAACCGCGCGCTGGGCAACCGCACTAAACATGTTTGTCAAAGGTGTGCAGGTGGCTATTCCCTGGCTAGGGGCGCTGGCATAGGCTCAAAGCAGTCGCATCCATCCGCTTCGCAGCTGATGATCCCTATGAAAGAGGTTGCACACCGTGGTTCAAACCTTGCAGAACTTCATCAACGGTGAGTTCGTCACGCCCGCCGGCACCGGCCTGCTGGACATCGTCAATCCCACCAACGGCGAGGTTGTGGCCCAGTCGCCCATCTCCGTCCAGGCCGACGTTGATGCGGCCATGACAGCCGCCAAGGATGCGTTCAAGACCTGGAAGCACGTCACCCCCGGCCAGCGCCAGCTGATGCTGCTTAAGCTCGCCGACGCCGTCGAGGCCAACAGCGACGAGCTCGTCGAAGCCCAGCACCGCAACACCGGCCAGGTGCGCAGCCTGATCGCGTCCGAGGAAGTTGCCGCCGGCGCCGACCAGCTCCGCTTCTTCGCCGGGGCCGCCCGCATCCTTGAAGGCAAGTCCGCCGGAGAGTACTTCGAGGGCCACACCTCCTACGTACGCCGCGAACCCATCGGCGTCGTCGCCCAGGTTGCGCCCTGGAACTACCCCTTCCTGATGGCCATCTGGAAAATCGGCCCCGCCCTGGCCGCCGGCAACACCGTGGTCCTCAAGCCCTCCGACACCACCCCCGAATCCACCCTGGTGCTGGCCCGCCTGGCAGGGGAAATTTTCCCCGCCGGCGTGCTGAACGTTGTCCTCGGAACCGGCGAAACCGGCGCCATGATGGTGGAGCACAAGGTCCCCGGCCTGGTCTCCATCACCGGCTCGGTCCGGGCCGGCATCGCCGTCGCGTCCGGAGCGGCGAAGGGCCTCAAGCGCGCCCACCTGGAACTCGGCGGCAAGGCCCCGGCCATCGTCTTCAAGGACGCCGACATCAAAAAGAGCGCCGCGGCCATCGCCGAGTTCGCCTTCTTCAACGCCGGCCAGGACTGCACCGCCATCACCCGGGTGCTGGTTGAAGACTCGGTCCACGACGACGTTGTGGCGGCCATGGTGGAGCACACCCGAACGCTGCACACCGGCTCGCAGAACGATGAAGACAACTACTTCGGCCCGCTGAACAACGTGAACCACTTCAACGCCGTGACGTCGGTGGTGGAGCACCTCCCGGAGAACTGCAAGATTGTCACCGGCGGCCACCGCGCCGGCGACAAGGGCTTCTTCTTCGAACCCACCATCGTCACCGGCGCCAAGCAGACGGACGACATCGTGCAGAAGGAAACCTTCGGCCCGGTCATCACGGTGCAGAAGTTCAGCACCGAGGAAGAGGCAGTGGAGCTGGCGAACGACGTCGAATACGCCCTGGCTTCCAGCGTGTGGACCTCCGACCACGGCACGGCCATGCGCCTGAGCCGCGACCTGGACTTCGGTGCCGTGTGGATCAACACCCATATTCTCCTCACCGCCGAAATGCCCCACGGCGGCTTCAAGCAGTCCGGCTACGGCAAGGACCTCTCCATGTACGGCGTCGAGGACTACACGCGCATCAAGCACGTCATGTCCGCACTCGACGCATAACCCGGCCTCCCGACCTTCACGCCTCATCCCCAGCTTTCAAGAAAGGCCCTCCCATGACCACCACCGCAAGTGAACTCACCTTCCGCCTGGAGCAGAAGCGCCGTGTCCAGGCCGACTTCCCGGGCCCCAAGTCCGTGGCCCTGACCGAACGCCGCAAGGCAGTTGTTGCTGCCGGCGTCGCCTCCAGCGTCCCCGTCTACGTGGCGGACGCCGACGGCGGCATCATCCACGACGTCGACGGCAACTCCTTCATCGACCTCGGCTCGGGCATCGCGGTGACCAGCGTCGGCGCGTCCGATCCCGCCGTCGTCGGTGCCGTGAAGGAAGCCGTTGAGCACTTCACCCACACCTGCTTCATGGTCACCCCGTACGAAAGCTACGTGGCCCTCGCCGAGCAGCTCAACCGCCTGACCCCGGGCGACCACGAAAAGCGCACGGTGCTGTTCAACTCCGGCGCCGAGGCAGTGGAGAACGCCGTGAAGGTGGCCCGCCTCGCAACCGGCCGGGACGCCGTCGTCGCCTTTGACCACGCCTACCACGGCCGCACCAACCTGACCATGGCGCTGACCGCAAAGGCCATGCCGTACAAGACCAACTTCGGCCCGTTCGCGCCCGAGGTCTACCGCATGCCCATGAGCTACCCGTACCGCGAGGAGAACCCCTCGATCACCGGTGCCGAGGCCGCCAAGCGCGCCATCACCATGATTGAGAAGCAGATCGGCGGCGACCAGGTTGCCGCGATCATCATCGAGCCCATCCAGGGCGAGGGCGGCTTCATCGTTCCCGCCGAAGGCTTCCTGCCGGCCCTCGCCGACTGGGCCAAGGAAAAGGGCATCGTGTTCATCGCCGACGAGGTCCAGTCCGGTTTCTGCCGTACCGGCGAATGGTTCGCCGTGAACCACGAAGGTGTTGTCCCCGACATCCTGACCATGGCCAAGGGAATCGCCGGCGGCATGCCGCTGTCCGCGATCACCGGCCGCGCGGACCTGCTCGACGCCGTCCACCCGGGCGGCCTCGGCGGCACCTACGGCGGCAACCCGGTTGCGTGCGCTGCCGCGCTGGCTGCCATCGGCTCCATGGAGGAATACAACCTCGCCGGACGCGCCCGCCACATCGAGACCCTGGCCACGGGACGCCTGCGGGAACTCCAGGCTGAGCTGGCCTCCGCCGGGACTGCCGTGATCGGCGACATCCGCGGCCGCGGCGCCATGCTGGCCATCGAACTGGTCCAGTCCGGTTCCAAGGAACCCAACCCGGAGCTGACCAAGGCCGTGGCGGCTGCCTGCCTCAAGGAGGGTGTCATCATCCTGACCTGCGGCACCTACGGCAACGTAATCCGCTTGCTGCCCCCGCTGGTCATCACCGACGAGCTGCTGAACGACGGCCTGGACGTCCTGGCCGCCGCGATCAAGGCCAACGCCTAGGACGCAGCCCCCCACAGAGTTAGCGTCCCCTCGCAACGGCGCGAACGAACACTTGAGGCCCTGGAAACTTCCGTTTCCAGGGCCTCAAGTGTTCGTTCGCGCGTGGGGGTGGGGCCTCAAGTGTTCGTTCGCGCGTGTCTTATGCGGTGCGGGCCCGCTTCCTCGCCACGGAGTTTTTGCGGGCGGTGCGGAGCATGTCCACGGTGAGCACCAGCAGCGCCAGCCACACCACGCCGAAGCCGATCCAGCGGTCCAGCGTCATGGCCTCCCGGAACACCACCAGCGCCACGACGAACTGGAGCACAGGCGCGAAATACTGCAGCAGCCCGATGGTGGTCATCGGCAGCCGGCGTGCCGAGGCCCCGAAGAACAGCAGCGGCACCGCGGTGATCACGCCGGAGGCCAGCAGGAGCCAGAAGTGTCCCGGACCCTCGCTGGCCAGGGTGGCAACGCCAGTCACGCCCAGCCACACCATGGTGGCTGCAGCCACCGGCGCCAGCACCATCGTCTCCACGCTGAGGCTGGTGACGGCGTCGACCTTCGGACCCACGCGCTTCTTCACAAACCCGTACAGGCCAAAGCTCACGGCCAGCGTCAGCGCAATCCACGGGAGTTTGCCGTAGGACACCGTCAGCACGCCCACGGCCACAAAACCGATCCCGACGGCGGCCCACTGGAGCGGACGCAGCCTCTCCTTCAGGACGAACACGCCGAGCAGGACGGACACGAGCGGGTTGATGAAGTAGCCCAGCGAGGCTTCGACGGCCTGCCCTGTGGTCACGCCGTAGGTGTAGGTCAGCCAGTTGATGGCGATGAGGACGGCGGCGATGGCCAGGGTGGCGAAGACCGAACGGTCGCGGAAAGCGCCCGCGAGGGACCGCCACGAGCGGGTGACAGTGATGAGCAGCGTGCAAAAGATCAGCGACCAGACCACCCGGTTGGCCACAATTTCCACCGCTCCGGCCGGCTGCAGTGCAAAGAAGTACAGCGGGAGCAGCCCCCACAGGCCGTAAGCGCCGATGCCGAAGGCGATTCCCGCCGTCGTCTCCTTGTCCACTGCCTTGAGCCCGGGAGCCGGCACACCCGGGCTGGACCGGGTTTGGCGGGCTGGCATCGCGGGGACGCTGGGGGAAGAGACGGATCCGTCGGGAGTAGGCACCTAACCAGTAACACCAGTTGCTGGACAGGTATTCCAGCAACTAGTCAGTATGCTTGCTTTTATGACAAGGATGAACCTGGCGGAGGACGCCGCGTGAGGCTCCGCCGCAGCAACGCCTCCGGCCGCGGCTACCGCCGGGTGGCCGCAGGAACAGGCTTCAGCTACCGGGACCTGGACGGCTCCACGCTGCCGCCCGGCCCCATCCGGGACCGGCTGGAAAGCATCGGCATCCCGCCGGCCTGGACCGATGTGTGGATCGCACCCTTCGACAACGGGCACATCCAGGCAACGGGGCTCGACGCCGTGGGCCGGCGGCAGTACATCTACCACCCCGAATGGCGGGAGCGGAAGGACCGGGTCAAGTTCGACCGTGCCCTGCAGCTGGCGGAGTCACTGCCCACTGCCCGGCGCCTGGTCACCCTGGACCTGCGCAGCGATGGTCACAGCCGCGAACGTGTCCTGGCGGCGGCGTTCAGGATGCTGGACAGCGGATCCCTCCGGGTGGGCTCCGAACGGTACACCAACGAGAACGGCAGCCACGGCCTGGCCACGCTCCTGTGCGCCCACGTCCACGTGCGGAAGGAATGCCTGGAGTTGAAGTTCCCGGCCAAGAGCGGCAAGGACTGGGAATCGGAAATCCACGACGCCGACCTCGCCGCCCTGGTGCGCACGCTCAAGCGGCGCGGCGGGAACGCCCGGCTGCTGGCGTTCAAGGATGGCCGCAGCTGGCACCCGGTCACCAGCGCCGACATCAACAGCTACGTCAAGGAGCGTACGGGCTCGGACTTCACCGCCAAGGACTTCCGCACCCTGCGCGGCACCGTCGCCGCCGCGGTCAGCCTGGCCCGCAGCGGCCCGCAGAAAACCGTTGGCGCCCGGAAGCAGGCCATCAGCGCAGCCATGCAGGACGCGTCCGCCGTGCTGGGGAACACGCCGTCGATCGCGCGCAAGAGCTACGTGGATCCGCGGCTGCTGGACCACTTCGCCGCCGGTGAAACGATTGATCCCAGGCGGGTGGACTCGGCGGAGTCCGAGCTGCGCGCGCTGCTGTACCGCGAAGGGGACATTGTTCCGCTGCGGAAAAGCGGCTGAGTCCTGCGTCACGGGTTACCCCGTCCGGCCCCGCAGACATTTAGAATGGGGCATTGTGCGCTTCCTGCACTGTGCGCGCTGCTGCACTGTGCCTCCGGCGCAATATCCTGCTTCCAGAAGGGCTCCCGGTGTCCAACCCAGGCGAAACCAGCTCCAAACGTCCCCTCCGCGTCGCCATTGTGGGCGCCGGACCGGCGGGGGTCTACGCCGCGGACATCCTCACCAAGTCCAATGAGGTCAAGGGCGGCGACTTTGAAGTCAGCATCGACCTGTTCGAGGCCTACCCCGCGCCGTATGGCCTGATCCGCTACGGCGTGGCCCCGGACCACCCGCGCATCAAGGGCATCGTCAATGCCCTGCACAAGGTCCTGGACCGCGGCGACATCCGGTTCCTGGGCAACGTTACCTACGGCCGGGACCTCACGCTGCACGACTTCCGCGCCTTCTATGACGCCGTGATCTTCTCCACCGGAGCCATTAAGGACGCCCAGCTGGATATCCCCGGCATCGAACTCGAGGGCTCGTTCGGCGGCGCGGACTTCGTCTCCTGGTACGACGGCCACCCCGACGTTCCGCGCGAATGGCCGCTGGACGCCAAAGAAATCGCCGTGATCGGCAACGGCAACGTGGCCCTCGACGTTGCCCGGATGCTGGTCAAGCACGCCGATGAACTGCTCACCACCGAAATCCCGGACAACGTCTACCAGGGCCTGAAAAACTCCCCGGTCACCGACGTCCACGTGTTCGGCCGCCGCGGCCCGGCCCAGGTGAAGTTCACCCCGCTGGAGCTGCGCGAACTGAGCCACATGAAGGACGTGGACATCGTCCTGTACCCCGAGGACTTCGAGTTCGACGAAGCCTCCGACGACGCGATCCGCAGCAACAACCAGATCAAGACCATGGTGAACACCCTCACCAACTGGCTCGTCGAGGAGCACGCCGAAGCGGAAGAGCCCTCCTCCCGCCGCCTGCACCTGCACTTCCTGCACAGCCCCGTGGAGATCTACGAGGACGCCGACAACGGCGGGGCCGGAAAGGTGGCCGGCATCAAGTTCGAGCGCATGCAGCTGGACGGCACCGGCAACGTCAAGGGGACCGGGGAAATGGTGGACTACCCCGTCCAGGCCGTCTACCGCGCCATCGGCTACCACGGCTCGGCGCTGGACGAACTCGAGTACGACGCCAGGCGCGGCGTGGTCCCCAACGAAGGCGGCCGCGTGCTGGACGCCGAAGGCAACCCTGTGCCGGGCATCTACACCACCGGCTGGATCAAGCGCGGCCCTGTCGGCCTGATCGGGCACACCAAGGGCGACGCCCTGGAGACCATCGGCTTCCTGCTCGAGGACCGCCTTACCCTGCCGCCGGCTCAGAATCCGGATCCGCAGGCGATCATCCACCTGCTGGAGGAGCGCGGCATCGAGTACACCACGTGGGAAGGCTGGAACAAGCTCGACGCCCACGAAGCAGCCCTGGGCGCGGCGTGGACAGGCACTGACGGAACCAACGGCGTCGTCCGCGAACGCATCAAGGTGGTTCCGCGCGAGGAAATGATCAGCATCTCCCGCGAGTAGTCCGCCATGCCCCGGGATCCGGCCCCGGGGATCATGCCCCGGGATCCGGCCCTGCCTGCCGGCCCTAGGCGGGTGTGTGTCAACGGGGCTACACTTGGGGCCACACCAAGGCTGTCGGCAATGCGCCGCGCCTGCAGGCTGAGCGCAAGCGGGAGTTCGATGAGGAACCTGATCCACCCGGCGGCTCCCGGTAGCGACTCCGAGGGGCTGATCCAGCGCAGTGCCCTGGCGGGACATGAACGGCTCGACGGCGTGATCCACCTCGCGGGTCCCGGTGCCGACTTCCCCGGCGCCGGCTTCCCGGGCGCAGAGGAAATCCCCGGCCTGCGCAAGCTGATCCGCGAGTCCTGGCAGCGTTCCGCCCGGCTCAAAGCCAACCCGGACAACCCCGAAGCGCCGCTGGCCCTGGACACGGACGAACTCGAGGAATACCGCCGGCAGCACCCGCTCGCCAGCATCATGCCCGTGATCCACAAGCTCCTGGTCCAGCCCAGCCACGACAGCGGCCTCCTGGTAGCGGTGGGCGACGAGGTGGGCCGGCTGCTCTGGGTGGAAGGTGACCCGGCCCTGCAGCGCCGCGCGGAAGGCATGATGTTCGTGGCCGGTGCGGACTGGTCAGAGGCCACCGTGGGCACCAGTGCACCCGGAACTGCCCTGGCACTGGGCCGCGGCATCCAGATTTCCGGAGCCGAACACTACCAGCGGTCCGTGCACCCCTGGAGCTGCACCGCGGTGCCGTTCCACGATCCGGATTCCGGCGCGCTGCTGGGCGTTGTGGACATTACGGGCAAGGCCTCGGCGGTGGCGCCCCACACGCTGTCCCTCGTCGAAGCAACGGTGGCTGCCGCGCAGGCGCAGTTGCGCGTTGAACGGCTCCAGCTGGCGGCAGCCCTGGCCAGCAGGCCGGCCCGACGGCGGAGCGGCAGTTCCGCGGCCAGGGCAGGTTCGGCGCGGGCCGGGGGAGTGGGCGGCGCGAAGGAAGGCAGCCTGTACCGCAACAGCCTGCAGCTCCTGGGCCGCGACCAGGCGTTGCTCAGCATCGAAGGCAAAACCGTGGCCCTGTCCGCCCGGCACAGCGAAATCCTCGCCCTGCTCAGCACCCACCCGGACGGGCTGAGCGCCGAGGAGCTCAGCGTCCTGCTCTACCCGGGCGACGGGTCCACCATGACCCTGCGCGCCGAGATGGTCCGGCTGCGCAAGATCCTGCAGCAGCTCAACCCTGCCGCGGTGCCCGAATCCCGGCCGTACAAGCTCAGCATGGACCTGGTCCCGGACAGCGGCCAGGTGCTCAGCTGCCTCCAGCGCGGCGCGCACCGCATCGCGCTGGAAATCTACCGCGGCGCGGTGCTGCCGCGGTCCGAGGCGCCGGGCATCATCGACCTCCGCGACAGGGTGTCCTCGCTGATGCGCGAAGCGGTGCTCACCGACGGCAGCGCCGAGACGCTGCTCAAGTACGCGGCCCTGCCAGAGGCGAGGGACGACGTCGACGTCCGGACTGCCGCGCTGAAGCTGCTGCCGCCGCGCTCGCCCAAGCGCGCCGCCGTCGTCGCCGACCTCGAACGGCTGGAAGCCGAACTCAGCGCCTAAACGCCTTTGCAACCTTTGCTGTCCCCACCTGCCCCCTAACCTCGCAAGCTCGGCCAGGGACCCCGGCAGCTGTGAGCTGGCTCACGACCGCGCAACCTGACTGCAACCTCCACACTCCTACGCTGAAACCAACGGCGGCCCCAGTATCAAGGCCCGCCCCATGCACAGCAAAGGAGCTAGCAATGACTGTTTACGCACAGCCCGGTACCGACGGTTCGAAGGTCACATTCAAGGACCGTTACGAGAACTGGATCGGCGGCGAGTGGGTTGCCCCCGTCAAAGGCCAGTACTTCGAAAACATCACCCCCGTCACAGGCAAGGTCTTCTGCGAGGTTGCACGGGGCACGGCAGAGGACATCGAACTGGCACTGGACGCCGCACACAAGATCGCACCGTCCTGGGGCAAGACCTCCGTCGCCGAGCGCGCCGCCATCCTGAACAAGATCGCCGACCGGATCGACGAAAACACCGAGATGCTCGCCGTCGCCGAATCCTGGGACAACGGCAAACCCATCCGCGAGACCCTGAACGCGGACATCCCCCTCGCCGCGGACCACTTCCGCTACTTCGCCTCCGCCGTCCGCGCCCAGGAAGGCCGGCTGTCCCAGCTCGACGACGACACCACGGCCTACCACTACCACGAGCCCCTCGGCGTCGTGGGCCAGATCATCCCCTGGAACTTCCCCATCCTGATGGCCGTCTGGAAGCTCGCCCCGGCCCTCGCCGCCGGCAACTGCGTGGTCCTCAAGCCGGCCGAGCAGACGCCGTCGTCCATCCTGGTCCTGATCGAACTCATCGGCGACCTTCTCCCGGCCGGTGTGCTGAACATCGTCAACGGCTTCGGCGTGGAGGCGGGCAAGCCGCTCGCCTCCAGCCCGCGGATCCGCAAGATCGCCTTCACCGGCGAAACCACCACCGGCCGGCTCATCAGCCAGTACGCCAGCCAGAACCTGATCCCGGTCACGCTGGAACTGGGCGGCAAGAGCCCCAACATCTTCTTCAACGATGTTGCGGAATCCAATGACGCTTTTTACGACAAGGCCCAGGAAGGCTTCGCGCTGTTCGCCTTCAACCAGGGCGAGGTCTGCACGTGCCCGTCCCGTGCCCTGGTCCAGGAAGACATCTACGACTCGTTTATGTCCGACGCCGTGGCCCGGGTGGAGAAGATGATCCAGGGCAACCCGCTGGACACCGAAACCCAGGTGGGCGCCCAGGCCTCCAACGACCAGCTCGAAAAGATCCTCTCCTACATCGACATCGGAAAGCAGGAGGGTGCCAAGGTGCTCGCCGGCGGTGCCCGGGCGGAGCTGCCCGGCGACCTCGCCGGCGGCTACTACGTCCAGCCCACCGTTTTCGAGGGCCACAACAAGATGCGGATCTTCCAGGAGGAGATCTTCGGCCCGGTGGTTTCGGTCGCCCGCTTCAGCGACTATGACGACGCGATGGAAATCGCCAACGACACCCTCTACGGCCTCGGAGCCGGCGTCTGGTCCCGCAACGGCAACGTTGCGTACCGCGCCGGGCGCGAAATCCAGGCAGGCCGCGTCTGGGTCAACAACTACCACGCCTACCCGGCCGGCGCCGCGTTCGGCGGCTACAAGTCCTCAGGCATCGGGCGTGAAAACCACTCCATGATGCTGGACCACTACCAGCAGACCAAGAACCTCCTGGTCAGCTACAACGAGAACAAGCTGGGCTTCTTCTAAGCCCGGTCTGCGTCCCACGTTTTACCATCGCTACAACAACGCAAGGATTTCGCCAATGACGACGACAATGCAAGCAGCAGTAGTAACCGAATTCGGCAAGGATCTCCAGATCCAGAACATCGCCATCCCCACCCCGGGGCCGGGGGAAGCGCTGGTCAAGGTGCTCACCACCGGCGTCTGCCACACCGACCTCCACGCCGCGGAGGGTGACTGGCCGGTCAAGCCGTCGCCGCCGTTTGTACCCGGCCACGAAGGCGTGGGTGAAGTGGTGGCCCTCGGCGAGGGCGTCACTGACCTCGCCGTTGGCGACCTCGTGGGGAACGCGTGGCTCTGGTCCGCCTGTGGCGACTGCCAGTACTGCCGCACCGGGTGGGAAACACTGTGCGAGGTGCAGAAGAACGCCGGATACAGCGTGGACGGATCCTTCGGCGAGTACATGCTGGTGGACACCCGCTTTGCGGCCAGGATCCCGGCAGGCTCGGACCCCGTGGAGGTGGCGCCCGTGCTGTGCGCCGGCGTCACGGTCTACAAGGGCCTCAAAATGACCGAGGCCAAGCCGGGACAGTGGGTCACCATCTCCGGCATCGGCGGCCTGGGGCACATCGCCGTCCAGTACGCGGTGGCCATGGGCCTGCGGGTTGCGGCCGTGGACATCGCGGACGACAAGCTCGCCCTGGCGAAGGCCCACGGCGCCGAAGTGACCGTCAACGCCCTGCACGAAGATCCAGTCGAAGTCATCCAGCGTGAAACCGGAGGTTGCCATGGAGTCCTGGTCACCGCAGTGCACCCGTCAGCTTTTGGACAGGCGATCGGCATGGCCCGCCGCGGCGGGACGATTGTGTTCAATGGGCTGCCGCCGGGCGACTTTCCGGCGCCCATCTTCGAGATTGTGCTCAAGGGCCTGACCGTCCGCGGTTCGATCGTGGGGACCCGGCAGGACCTGGAGGAGGCGCTGGATTTCTACGCCCAGGGCAAGATCCACCCCACCGTTTCGGTGCGGGAGCTCGGGGAAGTCAACGCCGTCCTTGACGAAATGAAGCACGCCAAGATCGACGGCCGTGTGGTCCTGAGGTTCTGATGCCCCAGGACAGGCTCGACGCCGCAGTGACGCTGCCCGGGGAGGACTTCTCCCGGGTGGCGCTCACCGCCGACGCCGTGGAGCTGCTGCGGAAACTGTGGCGCCAGCACGGGCCGCTGATGTTCCATCAGTCCGGCGGCTGCTGCGACGGCTCCTCACCGATGTGCTATCCCGCCGGCGAGTTCATCACCGGCGACTCGGACGTGCTGCTGGGCCTGTTCGACCTCTCCGGTGCCGGGACGGGCGGCGGCGTAACGTCCGACCCTCCCGGCGGCCCCGGGAACGGTCACCCGCTGGAATTCTGGATGTCCCGTGAACAGTTCAGCTACTGGAGCCATACGCACCTGACGGTGGACGTTGTTCCGGGCCGCGGCAGCGGGTTCTCGGTGGAGTCGCCGGAGGGGAAGCGCTTCCTCATCCGGTCCACCCTGATGGATTGGCCGGTCTAGGCAGTTCGATGTTTTACCCTCGAGGCCCTCCAAAACGGAGGGCCTCGAGGTGTTTCCCGCAATTAACTTCGGCATCCCGGGCGTCTCACGATACGGAACAAGTGGAGGAGTCCAGTGGATGGACAGTAAAGTTGATAAGTCTGTTTCCATCCCCTATCAGGATTGTGGATCTCTTATGAACCTCCTCCGGACCAAATCAATCGAGCAGTCAATGGCCGACGCCGATGAACCCGGACGCAAGCTCAAACGGTCCCTCAGCACCTGGGACCTGATGATCATGGGCGTCGCCGTCGCTGTCGGGGCCGGTATCTTCTCCGTCGGAGCCAAGGCCGCAGCCAACTTTGCCGGACCCGCCGTGACCGTCTCCTTCGCCATCGCCGCCGTCACGTGCGCGCTGGCCATCATGTGCTACGCCGAGTTTGCCACCGCCATCCCCGTCGCCGGTTCGGCCTACGTCTTCACGTACGCCACGATGGGTGAACTGCTGGCCTGGATCATCGGCTGGAACCTGATCCTGGAGCTCTTCACCGCCGCCGCCGTGATCGCCAAGTACTGGGGCATCTACCTCAGCAAGGTGTTCGCGCTGATGGGTGCGGACGTTCCGGCTGCCGTGTCCCTCGGCGGGGTGGACCTGTACTGGGGAGCCTTCCTGATCGTTGCGATCTTCACGGTGCTGCTGGTCCTCGGAACCAAGCTCTCCGCCCGGGTGGGCAACATCTTCACGCTGATCAAGATCGCCGTGGTCCTGTTTGTGATCGTGGTGGGCTTCACCTACGTCAAGTTCGAGAACTACAGCCCGTTCGTTCCCGCAGCCGAGCCCACTGGCGCCAGCGGCACCGCCGACGTGCTCAAGCAGTCCTTCTTCGGCTTCCTCACAGGGGCTGCCCCCGCACAGTACGGCACGCTGGGCATCTTCGCCGGCGCGGCCCTGGTGTTCTTCGCCTTCATCGGCTTCGACGTGGTGGCCACGTCCGCCGAGGAAGTGAAGAACCCGCAGAAGACCCTGCCGCGCGGCATCTTTGGCGGCCTCGCCGTCGTCACGCTCCTCTACATCCTGGTGTCCCTCGCGCTGACGGGCATGGTGTCCTACACCGACCTGGCTGAAGCCAAGAACCCCACGCTGACCACCGCCTTCGAAGCCGTGGGCGACACCACCGCGGCGAAGGTCATCGCCTTCGGCTCCCTCATCGGCCTGACCACGGTGATCATGGTGCTCCTGATGGGCCTGTCCCGCGTGGTCCTGGCCATGAGCCGCGACGGCCTGCTGCCGCGTGCCCTGTCCAAGACCAGTGAAAAGCGTTCGACGCCGGCCCGCCTCCAGGTGATCTGCGGCGCCGCCGTTGCACTCGTCGCCGGGCTCACCAACGTGGACCTGCTGGAGGAAATGATCAACATCGGCACGCTGTCGGCGTTTGTGATGGTGAGCCTGGGCATCCTGGTGCTGCGCAAGAAGCGCCCCGACCTCAAGCCCTCCTTCCGGGTGCCGTTCGGCAAGGTCCTTCCGGTGGTTTCCGCTGTGCTGTGCCTCTACCTGATGACCAACCTGGCTGTGGAAACCTGGATCTTCTTCGCCATCTGGCTGGTGATCGGACTCGCCATCTACTTCGCCTACGGCCAGCGCCACTCGCGCCTCAACGAGCGTTTTACCGAGGCCAAGGAAGCGGTCAACGGACCCTCGGACGCAACCGCTCCGAAATCCTCCAACGACGAGGACGAGTTCAGCCGCGCCTGAGACAACCAGGACATGGTGCCTGGTACCCGCATCGGATGAAACCGCCCGCCGACACAACACACGTCGGCGGGCGGTTTCGTGTTTTCCAAGCAGTTTCCGGCATGGCGGGCTGGCCGGATTTGGAGTTCAATGATCAGACGGCCCCCCTGGCCGCGCAGGGGCCGCTGACCATGTTTCCAGCACAAGGGAGGCCAGCGTGGACCTGTCGATCGAGGAAATAGCCCGGGCCATTTCGGGCCACCGCTTTGAAGACGCAACGCCCTACCTGAGTGAAAACGTTGTTTGGGAGCTGGTGGGAGAGGCCGTCCTGGCCGGGAAACAGGCCGTTGTGGATGCCTGCACCTCGGTAGCCGCGGAGCTCCGTGAAGGCGAGACCAGCTTCGAGCAGTTCAAGGTGATTGCCGGTCCGGCCAGCGTGGTGATCGACAGCGTAGCCGGGTACCGTGCCGCAGACGGCAGCCTCAGCAGGGTGGCGTCCTGCGACATCTACGACTTCACCGGCGGACAGCTCACGCACATCCGTTCCTACAACATCGAGCTGGGGCCGCAGGAGCCGGCGGCCAGTACTTAGGATGGATCCATGGCCCGCCCCGCAAAACCCGAACGCAAGGCAGAGCTGCTCTCCGCGATCCTGGACTACCTGATGGACAAGACGCTGGCGGAACTGACGTTCCGCAGCCTGGCGGAAGGCCTGGGCATCAGCGCGTACGTGCTTGTGTACCATTTCGGCAGCCGCGAGCAGCTGGTCAACGAGATCATCCGGTCCATCGAGTCACGGCTGGACAGCATGCGCGGCGCAGACGTGCACGACACCGACCGGGAAGCCTGGAGAACGTACCTGCTGGAGTCCTGGCAGTGGACCATGGCCCAGCGGAACCGGCACCTGGCCCGCCTCGAGTTCGAGGCCACTGCGCAGGACATCGTGGCCGCCGATCCGCGCGGAACCTCCCAGGAACACTTCCGCATGCTCCACCACAAAACCCGGGACTGGCTGATGGTGCAGGGCATCCCTGAAGAATTCGCGGACACCGATGCCCGGCTCTTCACGTCCACCTTCTACGGCCTGCAGTTCGACTTTGTCGTGATGAACCAGCAGGAAGCCGCCACGAAGGCCTTTGAACTGATGCTCACCGTCTTCTTCAACAACCTGGAAACCCGGCTCGCAGCGGTGGCGCAGGAATCCTCGGCCTGACCGATCGGCACAGCCGGACCGGCTTCCGCAACGACCCTCAGGGTGAGGCGTGCCGGCCCACCCACTCCACCAGCGGCCGCAGCTGGTCCCACATCCCGGAGATCTTCCCGGCCGCTTCCGGGCTGTGCACCCAGTCCGGCTCGCCCAGCTCAACGCGGGCGGACAGCGACTTGTGCTTCAGCAACTCCGCCCGCGGGTGGTCCTTGTCGAACCCGCGGGGCACGGTCTTCAGCTTTTCGCCCTCCACCGCAAAGCCGGCGGCCGCTACGGAATCAACGATCTGCCGGAGTGCTTCGCCGGTGCTTGAGGCATCAACGGAGTTCCGGAACCGGACCAACTGGGCCGGCGTGCTGGTGTGGCAGCCGCCGCCCACCAACAACCCGTCAGCGCTCACCTGCACGTAGTAGCCGACGCCCTCCTGGGTGGCCGCGAAGCCGCCCTGGGCGGTCTTGTACGGAGATTTGTCCTGGGAAAACCTGATGTCCCGGTTGGGCCGGAAGACCTTGCCCGGCCCGAACCGCGGTTCAAGCTCGGCCAGCAGCGCCGTGACAGGATCCCTGACCAGGGCGTTGTAGCTGTCCTTGTGCTCCAGCCACCACTCCCGGTTGTTGTTGTCCTCAAGTTCGGCATAAAACTCGAATGCCCCAGCGGGGATGCCTTGGAATGTACTCATGCAGTGATCCTAGGGACGGCGGCCGGCTCCAGCCAGAGCCGGCATCCCCTATGTGGAAAGCGCGGGAGAAAAGCGGCCCCAACGCAGGACACCCCGCCGCGGAGTGTCCGCGGCGGGGTGTTCTTCCGGTGGCCCAGGGCCAACCGTTGATGCAATTGCCAATTAGCCGATCTTGTTGGCAGCCTCGGCGTCCGAGGAGTCGGCAGCAGCCGCACCCAGGTTGGCTCGCAGCTTGGCGCCGAGTTCGGCGTCGACGTTGGTCCAGTACTGGATGGCGCGTTCCTTGATGTCGGCGCTCTTCACGCCGCCCACGGCACCGGTGATGGTGTCCAGGAAGCGGGCCTTGGCGGCGTCGTCGTAGACCTCGCGGTACAGGGTGCCGGCCTGGCCGAAGTCGCTGTCCTCGGCGTGCAGGGTGTGCGCGGAGAGGGTCAGTTCGCCGTCGTTCTCCCAGCCGCCGCCGGCAACAGCCGGCTCAACTGCAGCCGGTCCGCCCACGGAGTTGGGGGCGTAGACCGGGACGGTGGGGGCGTTGAACAGGTAGCGTCCGGAGCCGTCCTGGCTGTAGTTGTTGACCTGGTTCTTGGGCTGGTTCACCGGGATCTGGGCGTGGTTGGTGCCCACGCGGTAGCGGTGAGCGTCGGCGTACGAGAAGATGCGGGCCTGCAGCATCTTGTCCGGGGACGCGGCGATGCCCGGCACGAAGTTCGACGGCGCGAAGGTGGCCTGTTCGATCTGCGCGAAGTAGTTCTCCGGGTTCTTGTTCAGCTCCATGGTGCCCACCTTGATCAGCGGGTAGTCGGAGTGCGGCCAGACCTTGGTGAGGTCGAACGGGTTGAACCGGTAGGTCTTGGCGTCCTCATACGGCATGACCTGGACGTGCAGGTCCCAGGACGGGAAGTTGCCGGCGGCGATGTTTTCGGACAGGTCGCGGATGTAGAAGTCCGCGTCCGAGCCGGCCAGCTCGGCTGCTTCGTCGCCGGTGATGGTGTTTACGCCCTGGTTGGACTTGAAGTGGTACTTGACCCAGAAACGCTCGCCGGCGGCGTTGATCCACTGGTAGGTGTGCGAGCCGTAGCCCTGCATTTCACGCCAGGAAGCGGGCAGGCCGCGGTCGCCCATGAGCCAGGTGACCTGGTGTGCGGATTCGGGGGACAGGGTCCAGAAGTCCCACTGCATGTCAGCGTCGCGCAGGTGGGTGCCCGGGAGGCGCTTCTGCGAGTGGATGAAGTCCGGGAACTTGATGCCGTCGCGGATGAAGAAGACAGGGGTGTTGTTGCCCACGAGGTCGTAGTTGCCCTCGGAGGTGTAGAACTTCACGGCGAACCCGCGGGGGTCGCGCCAGGTGTCCGGGGAGCCGTTCTCGCCGGCGACGGAGGAGAAGCGGATCAGCATCTCGGTCTCGGCACCGGGCTGCAGGAACGCGGCCTTGGTGTACCGGGAGATGTCCTCGGTGGCCTTGAACGTACCGAATGCGCCGCCGCCCTTGGCGTGCACTACGCGCTCCGGCACCCGCTCGCGGTTGAACTGGGCGAGCTTTTCCACCAGGTAGTGGTCGGTCAGGATGATGGCACCGTCGGCACCAACTGACTTCGAGTGCGCGTCGGACGTAACGGGCGCACCTGACTGGGTGGTTGAAATGGCAGTCATTTTTCTCCTATTTCTCTATTTTGTGAGGGACGTTCAGAAGGAAGTTGTTGGGACTGCTGGCAGTCCTGGCAGATGCCCTGATACATGACATCGGCGATCTGGATGGTCATGGGCTTGGCGTTCTCATCCCAGTGCGGGGTGAGGCAGGGCGCATGCCCGACGGCGCACTCCACGTCCTCGACGCGGCCGCAGCTGATGCAGATCGCGTGGTGGTGGTTGTCGCCCACGCGGGTCTCGTACAGCGCGGGCGAGTGGGGAGGCTCAAAGCGGCGCAGCATGTGAAGGTCGGTCAGGTCGCCCAGGACCACGTAGACGGACTGGGCCGTCAGCTCCGGGAGTTCCGTGCGCGCGGCGGCCAGGATGCTCTCGGCCGGGGAGTGGGGGTGGTGTTCGACGGCGGCCAGCACTGCCAGCCGCTGTTTGGTCACCCGGCGGCCGTGGGCGCGCAGGGCAGCAGCCCATGCTTCGTGGCCGCCAAAGTGTTCCGTCATGCCTCCATTGAAGCACTTATTATGAGTTCTTCACAATAAGGCTTGGCTAACCTCCGGCAGATCCAGGAATTCCTGCATGGGATTGACGGATTCCCCTGCCGAACGTCCCAGGGCGTGGACTTCCAACAGCCCGCTCCCCGGCTCCGGCACCACACAGCTCAGCCCGGTGACGCCGCGGCGTTCCGTCAGGCCCTGCAGGGAGCCGGCCAGTGCCAGCAGGTGCCCGGGTGTCAGGCCCGGTTCGCCCGACGCCGGCGCAAGCACAGTGTGGTGGGCGCCGGCCTTGAACCGGGGCGCCGCCGCCACCAGTTCCGGAACGGCATCGCCGACGGGTACCGGCTCCGCGGACTGCCGACCCGCCTCACCCTGGCGCTCCAGGGCCGAACGGCGCAGGGCGGCGCGGAGACCGCCGTCGTATTCCAGGAGCCGGTCCCCAGGAGCGGGCACGCGGCGCTGGGCTGGAAGGCGGAGCTGTTCGCCCGGCGTGACCGGCTCACCGTCCCAGCGCCCGAACACGTGGAAGGTGGGGGTGGAGGACTCGGCTTCCGGCTCGCCGATGGCCGCTCCGATGGGGTGCCACTGGTGGGCAAAAACCACCGTGCAGCGTTGGGCACCGAGCACGTCGGCGAGGGCCTGCCTGGCCGCGTTGTGGCACAGGAGCCAGTCGGCGGCGGAGCGGAGATCGAAGGCGACGGCGGGATTCGTGAGCCGGATGAGGAGGTGGCCGGCGTTCAGGGCGGTCCGGGGCCGGGCCACCTCCCAAAACGCCGATGCAAAGAGCAGCCGCCTGGACAGATTCATAAGCCAATTCCTTCCCCCGCCTGAGGATACCAAGCGTGTGACAAAACAGGACACGGCCGCCCCACTAGGGTTGCAGGGTGGGGAAACTGCTGGCCGATATCACACCGCTGAAGGAGAGCCCTGCTTTCCGCCGCCTCTGGCTGGGCTCGGCGGTATCCGCCGTCGGCAGCCAGCTCACCCTGGTGGCCGTGAGCCTGGAGGTGTACCGGCTTACGGAGGACAGCTTCTACGTGGGCCTGCTGGGCGTCTTTGCCCTGGTGCCGCTGGTGTTCGGCGGCCTGCTGGGCGGTTCCATCGCCGATTCCCACGACCGCCGGCGCGTGGCGCTCCTGGCCACGGCGGTCCTGTGGCTGACCACGGGCCTGATCGCCCTGCAGTCGTGGCTGCACCTGGGAAACGTGTGGATCCTGTACCTGCTGGTCGCGCTGCAAAGCGCGGCGCAGGCCATCAACCAGCCGGCCCGCAGCGCCATCATCCCCGTGCTGATCCGCAAGGAGCTGCTGCCGGCCGCCAACGCGCTCAGCATGGTGTCCTTCGGCCTGGCCATGACGGTGGGACCCCTGCTGGCAGGTCTGCTCGTGGCGTGGGTGGGCTTCGGCTGGACCTACACGATCGACTTCATCAGCTTCGCGTTTGTGTTGTGGGCAGTATTCCGCCTTCCCGCCATGCCGCCGGCGGCCAGTGCCGGGCGGGCCGGGATCCGGTCCGTCGCTGAAGGCTTCCGGTTCCTGGGCACACGGCCCAACCTGCGGATGACCTTCATCATCGACCTCGTGGCGATGATCCTCGCCCAGCCGCGGGCGCTGATGCCGGCCATCGGTGCCGTCATGATCGGAGGCGGCGAGTCCACGGTGGGCATCCTGCTGGCCTCCACCGCGGTGGGCGCGTTCCTGGCCGGACTGTTTTCCGGTCCGCTCGGCCACGTCCGGTGGCAGGGGAGTGCCGTGGTGTGGTCGGTGATGGGATGGGGCGCCTCCATTGCAGGCTTCGGCGTGGTGGTGCTCCTGGCAGGCCGGACGGACGACGGCGGCGCTACCCTTTGGCTGTTGCCGGCGGCTTTGTGCTGTGCCCTGGCAGGAATTGCGGACTCCATCAGCAGCGTCTTCCGCAACACCATCCTGCAGGCAGCGACCCCGGACCACCTGCGGGGACGGCTCCAGGGCGTCTTCATTGTGGTGGTCGCCGGGGGACCGCGCGTGGGTGACCTGCTGGCAGGCGGCGGGACTAAGATTTTGACTGAGGGCTGGGTCCTGCTGCTCGGCGGGGTTTTGTGCATTGCCGTGGCGTGGTTGGCCGCACAGCTGCAGCCGGGCTTTCGGAAGTATGATGCCCGCAACCCGGTCCCCTAGGACTGCCGGGCAGACGTGGAGGAGTGGACGTGCACAAGCATTACAACGGCCTGAAAACTGCGGCGCTCTTCGGCGTCCTCTGGGCTGTCCTGCTGGGCCTGGGCGGCCTCATTGGCCTCAACACGCGCAGCTCGGCGCCCATCTGGATCATGGCCCTTATTGGCGTGGCCACCACGGCCTACGGCTACTGGAACAGCGACAAGATCGCCATCCGCTCCATGCAGGCCTACCCGGTCACCGAGGCCCAGGCGCCGCAGCTGTACCAGATCGTCCGTGAGCTGTCCGTCCGCGCCAACCAGCCGATGCCGCGGATCTACGTCTCGCCCACCATGAACCCGAACGCCTTCGCGACGGGCCGGAATCCCCGGAACGCCGCAGTCTGCGTCACCGAAGGCATCGTCCAGCTGCTGGACGCCCGGGAGCTCCGCGCCGTCCTGGGGCACGAGCTGATGCACGTGTACAACCGGGACATCCTGACCTCCTCGGTGGCGGCCGCCGTCGCCGGTGTCATCACCTCGGTGGGCCAGATGCTGCTGTTCTTCGGCGGCGACCGGCGCAACTCCAACCCGCTGGCCATGCTGGCCATGGCTTTGCTGGCGCCGTTCGCGGCGTCCCTGATCCAGCTCGCCATCTCCCGGA
This sequence comes from Arthrobacter sp. BE255, assembly GCF_031457335.1. Lineage (NCBI taxonomy): Bacteria > Bacillati > Actinomycetota > Actinomycetes > Micrococcales > Micrococcaceae > Arthrobacter > Arthrobacter sp. BE255. The sequence goes on from NZ_JAVDWK010000001.1 coordinate 65,745, forward strand.
CCAGGGAGTACGACGCCGACGAGGACGGTGCGCAGCTGACCGGCGATCCGCTGGCGCTCGCCTCAGCCCTGGGCCGGATCGAGCAGGGCGTCCGGATCGCGCCGCTCCCGCAGGACCAGAAGCTGGTGAACACCTCGCACCTGATGATCGCCAACCCGTTTCGCGGCGGCGCGATGACCAAGCTGTTTGCCACGCACCCGCCCATGAAGGACCGGATCGCCCGGCTCGAGCGGATGGCCGGCCGGCCGCTGAACTAGCGGAAACCGACCAAGGGGCGCGCCGCCGTCGTGCTTTCTGTAAGGTGACCTCCTCGGGCGACGCCGAGAATCACCCTCGACACGCAAAAACGCCGGCGCTACCCGAATACAGGTAGCGCCGGCGTTTTTAGGCGTCGAAAGTAATTTTGCGCCTCGAAAACGAAAGCCTGGTGGCTAGCTGCGGAAGTTCACGAACTGCAGGTCGGCCTCGTCAAAGTCCTTCAGGAGCGCCATGACGGCCTGCAGGTCGTCGCGGGACTTGGACGAGACACGGAGTTCGTCGCCCTGGATCTGGGATTTGACGCCCTTGGGGCCCTCATCGCGGATCAGCTTGTTGATCTTCTTGGCCAGATCCTGCTCGATGCCCTCCTTGATGGAAGCCTCAAGGCGGAACTCCTTGCCGGATGGGTACGGCTCGCCGCTGTCCAGGGACTTCAGCGAGATGCCGCGGCGGATCAGCTTGGACTGGAGCACATCCAGGACGGCCAGGACGCGTTCCTCCGAGTTCGCCTTCATCAGGATTTTCTCGCCGCTGAAGTCGACCTCGGCGCCGACGCCCTTGAAGTCGTAGCGCTGGACCAGTTCCTTCTGTGCCTGGTTCAGCGCGTTGGCCACTTCCTGCTTGTCCACTTTGCTTACGACGTCGAACGTTGACTCGCCTGCCATGACTCTCCTTGTGCTGGTGGTGCCGATTGGTGGCGCCCCGGAGGCGCCTGGTGTCTGCATTCCAGCCTAGTACGGATGACTCCTTTGTGAAGTTCCTGCAGCTTTCACAGTTCCCTCCCAGCGGACACAGGGCGGGAACGAAGCACGGCGCCGGAGAGTTGGAGTTGTTGGGAAAGAGCGCGAAGGGAAAGACCATGCACCGCAAAGCCATCCGTTACGTCAACCGAAGCACGGCTGCTGCCGCAGGCGCCGTTGCCACCGCAGCCACGTCCGTTGCGGCAGCCGCCGTCGCAGCTTCCATCATCTTCAGTCCCGTGGCGGATGCTTCGGCCCGGATGGACGGGGTCAGCCAGGACCTGCTGCGTGCGGTGGAACTGAACCAGATCACCGAGGAGCAGGCCGTGAAATTTGAGGCGCGGCTCGCCGGACGCATTTTCGGCGAGGCCTGAATTCGGCCGGTTTTCCCCGTCATTTCAAGGGTTTTTCGCTGTTTTCCGGATGCCGTGGGGCTCGATTCGATTCTTCGGCAGAAGTTCTGTAAAGTTGTCTTGCCCGCGGTTACTGGAAGCGGAACGGCCCGGAAACGGACGTTCTGAACACTGCAGCCGGGGGTGATCTTCTTTTGAAGTTCGGCAGATTACCCGAGCGGCCAAAGGGGGCTGACTGTAAATCAGCTGGCAACGCCTACGGGGGTTCGAATCCCTCATCTGCCACCCAAGGAAAAGCCTCCGGAACCATCAGGTTCCGGAGGTTTTTTCGTGTCCCGATGCCAGCCATAGGCTTCCCCTCCAGATGGACTATTCCCCCCGGCATGACACGGGGATTTGACCACTTGGCGGGGAAAGACGCGGCGGAAGAATCCCTCCAAAACCGTCGTCGACAGCAGCGCTCGCCCCGGCGTAGGCTGACACCATCGGCGCACGTGCCCCGGTGCCCTGTGTCGATACATCAATCGATGAAGGAGGACCAATGAGTGCTGTACGAGAATTCATGACTACGGATGCACGGTGTATCAAGGAAGAACAGTCCCTCGCCGATGCCGCACGGATGATGCAGGATCTGGACTGCGGATCGTTGCCAATCTGCGGAGACGACGGCAAGTTGAAGGGCATGATCACCGACCGCGACATCGTGCTCAAGTGCGTCGCCGCCGGCCGCGATCCACGCGAAATGATGGCCCGTGAGCTGGCCAGCGGACGGCCCCACTGGGTCGACGCCGATGCAAACGTTGACGCCGCCATCGAACTGATGGAGAAGCACCAGATCCGTCGCCTCCCGGTCATCGCCGACCACAAGTTGGTGGGCATCATCAGCCAGGGTGACATCGCCCGAAACTACTCCGAACAGCGTGTGGGCGAGCTCGTGGAGCATATTTCGGAACGCAGCCGAATGCAGGTGTAGCCAGCAATTCAACCCGGAACGCCACGGAGTCCCACTCCGTGGCGTTACTTTGTGGCCTGAACCGTGTGGTTCGACGTGGCCTTGTCCGCGGCTCCTGGCCCTGACGGTTCGGAACCGCGGACAAGCTTAGGAAGATCAGTTCAGTGCGATCAGGAGCATCTGGCTGGTCCCCGGGATGCAGGTCTGCAGGATCGCCCTGGGGAAACCGCCGAACACGCGGATGACGTCGTTGGTGGTGCCGGGGTTGGGGACCTGGCCGCGGGCTGTCGCCGTGTAGGTGCCATAGCCCGGGATGCTGATGGTTTCGCCCACGGCGATGCCGGAGAACCGTGCCCAGCCGCCGCAGAAGTCGTGTTCGGTGATGAACAGCGAGTAGCCGTCATTGGGGGTGAAATGGATCGGCCCGATGCACGCGTCCACCATGGCCTGTCCGCCGGCACCGGCCACGTAGATCGTCCGGACGGACGGAGCGGCCTGGACCGGAGCCGGGGCTGCTGCCGGGGCGGGCCCAGCCGGTGCAGGTGCGTACGCCGGAGCTGCCGCGACGGCGGGACCTGACAGGACCAGGGTCTGGCCCGGGACGATGATGCTGTAAACACCCAGTCCGTTGGCAGCCAGCATCGCGTTCACGTCCACGCCGTACCGCGCCGCAATCCCGCCCACGGTGTCGCCCGGGACAACTGTGTAGTGGTTGGAGTCGCCGGCGGGGGCAGGAGCCGGTGCAGGCTCCGGAGCCGGCGCAGGGGGAGCCTCGGCTGGCGCGGCGGCCACCTCCGGCTGCGCCGTGGCAGCCTCAACCGAACCGGGCACAAAGGTACCGACGTACGGTTCATCCAGGGGCGCCGCAACCAACGGCCGTGCGACGCTGACTACCGGTGGGGCCGACGTCGTGCTTGCCTCTGCGGGCGGAGACACCTCAGCCGTGCGCACGGGACCGGCCAGGACCCCGACGCCGACGGCGGAAACCACGGCCGCGGCGGCCATGCCGGCCCAGAGCCGGTTACTGACCGGTTTGCGGTCTTGGGTCAGTTCTGTCCGGGGGACGTCTGTTTCGAAGTTTCGGCGGGGCGGTTCGGAAGTTTTTGCGGTCAACTGGTACATGGGTGGCCCATCGCAGGTCGGCCCCGGCAAGGAAAAGCAGCGGCGTACGCCGGTTTTTCGTTGCGGGACGGATCGAGGTGTGATGCGCGATGCGGTTCCGGTCAGTAACCGGCTCCGCGCAGGGATGCGCATGATGGGAGCCGCCCGCATACCCAGAAGATACGGAAGCTCCACTATGAAGCGGCATCATCCACCCCAGCTCGGAGGATGCGCCAGCAACTTTGTTTGGCCCTAGGAATTTCGAGTCTAGGAAGCGGCGGAGCAGGCGGCACGAGTAGGCATTACCCGAGTTTTTTGGAGGATTACTTGGCGCAAACGGATCGGATACCTACCCTTTCCGTTGCGGGTACTTGTGGGCCGCCTGGAGTGACGCAGAGAGCGCGGGTGCCTGCAGGGACTGGCCGGATATGCTGGCTCCCAGGGACGATGTCGTGGACCGGTCAACCCAGCCATGTCAGGCGGCATGGTCAGGCCCTGCAGTGGGGGAGAAGGTGCCATTCATGGCGTTAGGGCGGAAGCCGTTGAAGAGGCGTGTAAGTACGGACGGCCCGAAGCTGATGACGTCTTTGCTGGTTTCCGTCCTGGTCCTGCTGGGATTCGCCGCAGACCGGCACCCGGATCCCCGTCCTCCACAGCTGTCCGCCGAATCCGTGCGGGTGTTTCCAACGCCGCAGAGTATTGAAGCCGCCAGGACGTCTGTGTCGCTGAGTGGGCGTGTCGTGATTGACCAAGGACCGGGGACCGATAACGCCGCCCTTGAGATCGTCACGCAGATGATCGCCAAAGCCGGCGGCACCTTGGAAGCGCCCGATGCTGCCGCCTACAAAACAAGCCATACCCGGGTCTACATCGGCACGCCTGAGGACAACGTGTCCATCGGCCCTGCTTTGGCGGCCATGGACGTCGACAGCGCGGAAGCACTCGATAAGCCGGAGGGCTACGTTGTGGCCGCAGGCTGGGATGGCCGACAACCTGCAATCGTGCTGGCCGGGCATGACCAGGATGGTGTTTTCTACGCGGCGCAGACCTTGAGGGAGGTCGCGGAGGATTTGGGTGGGGTTCCCGTCGTCATTAAGGACTGGCCGCTTATGAGCATCCGTGGCGTGGTGGAGGGTTTTTACGGCTTGCCGTGGACACACCAGGCCCGGCTGGATCAGTTGGAGTTCTATGGCCGGCACAAGCTGAACACCTACATGTACTCTCCCAAGAATGACCCCTTGCTTCGCGGAGACTGGCGCCAGCAATACACCGGCCGCCAGTTGGAGGAGTTATCGGAGCTCATTCAGAGCGCCGCACGGAACCATGTGAGATTTGTCTTCGCCCTCTCACCGGGGACGGATATCTGCTATTCGGACCAGGCGGACCTGGAGTCAGCGCTGGGTAAACTGCAGGCCGTGCACGGGCTGGGGGTCAAGACTTTCGCAATTGCGTTGGATGACATTGATTTGGACCTGCAATGCATGGACGACCGCGCGGCGAACATGGACGGCGAACGTGGACTCGCCGCAGCGCAGGCGGCCTTCCTCAACAGCATCAATAGCCAATTCGTGCAGGAAAATCCGGATGTCAACCCACTCGAGATGGTGCCGACCAAATTCAACGGTGTGGCGACCGACCCCTACAGGGAGGAACTCGGCGGCGACCTGGACGCTGGCGTCCTGGTGCAATGGACCGGCCCCGACATAGTGTCCCCGGCCATCACGTCCGAATCCGTGAAAGCGGCCAGCATGGCGTACGGCACCCCGGATCAACCTCGAGCTATTTTTCTTTGGGACAACTATCCCGTCAATGATTTTGCCCCGGACCGGCTGTTTCTGGGACCCGTAGTGGGCCGCAACCGGGATTTGTATACCGTGGTCCCGGGGATCACCGCCAATCCGATGGTTCAGTCTTATGCCTCCATGCCGGCGCTTGCCAGCTTTGCAGACTACATGTGGAATGGTCCGCGATCAGACGGCGAGGATTCCTGGAATGCCGCCCTCGAAGGGATTGCCGGAGCGGACAAGGACGTCCAGGATGCGGTCAAGACGTTCGCAGATCTCAACAGGCACTGGACCATTGATGAGCTGACGGCGAAGTCCCCGCTGCTCGCGGCAGACATGGAGGAGTTCTGGCGGTCCTACGAGGGCGGCACGTTTGATGACTCGGCGCTGGAACGCCGGGCGGCAACGATCAGCAGGCTTCCTGACGTCCTTTCACGTGTGCCGGTGCAGGGCTTCTACAACGACGCCATTCACTGGATTGACTCAGCAGCCGGCTACGGTGAGGCACTGCGAAGCGCCATCACCATGCTCGCAGCAGCGGAGCAAGGCGATGCCGTGGCTGTGGCCGATGCCCGCTCGATGCTGGATACCGCCGTCGAGCGGGCAAGCCAGGCCACCCAGCCGGCGATCGATAGCCCACTGCTGAAGCCCAGAGTCGGGGACGGCTTGTTCGAAGCCTTCCTTGAGCGGGCAATCGCGGAATCGGATCGCCGCGTAGGCCGATAGATGTCTGAAGGATGAAAGCCGGGCCTTGCCCCAAAGTTACTGATGGGTAACATTGAGGGATGCACCTGCTTCTGCGCACCCTCCTGATGCTGTTCACGTCCGCCCGCCGCTCCGCGCTGACCATCTGGGACCCCTCGTCCCTGCCGCTGCGCGTCCTGCCCACCGACATCGACATCGCCATGCACGTCAACAACGGCATGTACTTTTCCCTCATGGACCTGGGCCGGTTCGACCTCATGGTCCGCAGCGGGGTATGGAAGAGGATGCGCCAGCGCGGCTGGACGCCGGTGGCGGCGGGGGAGACCATCGCCTTCCGGAAGTCCCTGCAGCTCTGGCAGCAGTACACCATCGAAACCAGGATCCTTGGGCTGGACGCCAAGGCCATCTACTTTGAACAGCGCATGGTGTCCGACGGCGAGATTTACGCCCGTGCGTACATCGCCACCCGCCTGGTCAGCAAAGGCAAACCCGTCAGCCAGGACGAGATCCTGCGCGAGTTCGGCCAGCCCCCGGCCGATCTTGTGCTCCCGGAATGGATCCACGAGTGGCGCGAGACAAACGCCCTGCCCGGCAGCCGGACGCCGGCCCCGCACCTCTGGGAGGGCAGCGCCCGCCCGGCGCGCTGACCGGCTACGCGCCGACGTCGCGCCTGCTCACCGCGAACGCGGCCACGGCCACCAAACCTGCTGAAATTCCCCAGAGCCATCCGGCCGCAGCCCAGTCCGCCCCGTTGGCCACCGGCGAATTCCCGTAGGCCCAGTGGTAGGGGCTGAGGTTGAGCAGCCACTCCACATCCTCGCTCTGCCGGCCGACGGCGTTGAACACGTACCCCAGGACACCCACGGCGGCGCCGGCGGCCAGCCCGTAGGTCCGCCGTCCTGACACGGCGCCAGCGCACAGCGCGGCGGTTCCGCTCAGGAGCGCCAGGCCGGCGAACAGCACTGCCGCACCGAACAGGTTTTCGGGCCGGATGTCGAGTTGGGCCGAATCGTTGAGCAGCCGGACCAGCACAAAGACCAGCGCCGCGAGCAGCAGCACGCGCAGGAACAGGGACAATGCGCGTTCCAGCACCACCTGGACGCGGGTCACGCCGTGGGCGAGAGTCAGTTCCAGCTGGCCGGATTCCTCGTCGCCGCCCACGGCCGCGGCACCCCACCCGACGGAGGCGATGGTCATCAGCAGGAACCCGATCAGCCCGTAGAGCGTGGCCTGCGTGTAGCCGGGGCCGGTGGCGATCTGGTCGTAGTTCAGCGCCTTGGTCATCTCGGCCGGGAGGGCATCGATCATGTCCTGCATCTGCGCGCTCCCGCCGATGGACGGGTACAGCGGCAGGTAAAGGAACGTGGCGGCTGCCAGCCCGGCTGCCCAGCCGAGGGTGGAGCGCCAGGTGTCAAAAAAGGCCCGGCGGAACAGCGGCAGGGTGGTGCTCACGTGGCGGCCTCCTGCGGGCTCGAATACATTTTCAGCACCGATTCCTCCAGGTCAGGCTCCTCCAGGACAAGATCGGTGAGCTGCAGGGACGAAAGCGCCTGGACCAGCGGCTGGATCCCTCCTTCCAGTGTGGCCGTCAGGGTGACGGCGCTGCCGGACTCCAGTACCTCCACGTGTCCGACGCCCGGCACCGCACCCACCAGCGCGCCGGCGTCGTGCGCGGTAATTCCGGTAGCCGAGAGCCGGACGTGCCGCACGGCACCTTCCCGGAGCCCGTTCACCGACTCCACCGCGATGATCCGGCCGTCCCGGAGGATGGCCACCGTGTCCGCCGTCTGCTGGACCTCGCTGAGGACGTGGGAGCTGAGGAAGATGGTCTGGCCCTTGTGCTGGGCTTCGCGCATCATGGCGTGGAACTCCTGCTGCACCAGGGGGTCCAGGCCGCTGGTGGGCTCATCGAGGACCAGGAGCTCGGGATCGTGCATAAACGCCTGGACCAGGCCCAGTTTCTGCTTATTGCCCTTGGACAGCTTGCGGGTGTGGCTGTCCAGGTCCAGGCCCAGCCGTTCGGCCAGCGCATCGATCCTGCCCGGAGCCACCGGACCGCTGATCGCCTGGTAGTGGGCCAGGAGCTTCCGGCCCGTGACGCGGCCCTCCAGGAACAGCTCGCCCGGAAGGTACCCGATCCGGCGGCGGAGCTCCGTACCTCCCTCGCGGGGGTCCTTGCCGAGGACCCGGACCTCCCCGGACGTGGGGCGGATGATGTCCAGCAGGCAGCGCATGGTGGTGGTCTTGCCCGCGCCGTTGGGGCCGATGACGCCGAACACGGAGCCGGCCTCGACGGCGAAATCCACGCCGTGAAGCACCTCCCGGCGGCCGAATTTCTTGGTCAGCGACCTGGTGGAGATAGCGTGGGCCATACACCCCTCCTGTTGATGGCAGCCGGCGGCTGATGACCCCAAGGGTAGGCTCAGCGGCCCGTGCTGTATATGGGGCGCCCGGTTATTCCCGATGACGCGGGAAGCGAACAGGGTACCCCCGGCCGCGACATTCCATGGCCTGCTCGCGTACCGTTGAAGGCATGGCTACCGTTGACATCACCAGTGATCAGTTCGCATCGACCATCGAAGGCAATGACATTGTCCTGGTGGACTTCTGGGCTGAATGGTGCGGTCCGTGCAAGCAGTTCGGGCCCACGTACAGCGCAGTGTCGGAGAAGCACTCCGACGTCCTGTTCACCAAGGTGGACACCGAGGCCGAGCAGCAGCTCGCCGCCGAGGCCGGCATCACGTCCATCCCCACGCTGATGGCGTTCCGCGAAAAGGTCCTGGTCTTCTCGCAGCCGGGCGCACTTAATGCCCAGCAGCTGGAGCAGGTGGTTGACGCCGTCAAGGCCCTGGACATGGACGAGGTGCACGCGCACGTGGCGCGCTCGCAGGCAGAAGCCGCTGCGGCGGCCGCCGGCAGCAAGCCGGCCGGCCCGCAGGACGGCACCCAGATCCCGGATCTCTAAGCCGCCCTTAACAGCAGCGCGGGGTCACTTCGCGCCCAAAAACCGCGGTTCTTTGGGCGCGAAGTGACCCCGCGTTTTTGTTCGGAAGGCTACAGGCGTTCCAGCTTGACGGGCTCCGCGAGCAGCGCGCTCAGGGATTCGTTCAGGTCCTGGACGGCCGTGCCCTTGGAGTGCTTTTCCAGCAGTTCCTCGGATTCCCACTGCTCCGTCAGGACCAGCTTCTCGTCGGTGGCCTCGGTCAGCTCGTAGCGGATGCAGCCGGGCTCATTCACCACCTCGTCGATGGCGATTTCCAGGGCGAGCTTCACACGGAGGAACTCGCCGTCGTTGGGGATGAACGTTGCCTGCAGGTCGATGGGTGCACTCATGGATTTCACAATACCGGGCCGCCGGCCGCCGGCCGTTCCTGTTTACGCGCGGACACCCACCTGTTGCGCTTCTCTTGCCCGGCTGCTGTTGGTAGCGTGCCAGCATGCGCGCTTATACAGCCGGGGACACTGACGTCCCGCTGCTCGAAGAGACCATCGGCACGAACTTTGAGCGGGTGGTGGCCCGGTTTCCCTTCCATGACGCGCTGATCGAAGCCGCGGCGGTTCCAGGCGCCGACGCCCGGCGCTGGAGCTACACCAAGATGAACGACGACGTCGACCGCCTCGCCCGTGCGCTCCTCGCCCTGGGCATCGCCAAGGGTGACCGGGTGGGCATCTGGAGCCCGAACTGCGCCGAGTGGACGCTGCTGCAGTACGCCACGGCGAAGGCCGGCGCCATCCTGGTTAACGTCAATCCCGCCTACCGCAGCCACGAGCTGGAGTTCGTGGTCAAGCAGAACGGCATGCGCCTGCTGGTCACGGCGCCGTCGGACCGGACCAGTGACTATGTGGGGATGGCCCGCCGGGCGCTCGCGGAGTGCCCGGACCTGCGGCAACTGGTGTTCCTGCCGGATTCGGGCGTGGACGGGCTCGACGCCGGTGTTCCGGCAACCGACGCGGAGCTCACGTACGCCGAGCTGCTCAAGCGGGCTGACGACGTCGCGCATTCCGGCCTCAAGGCGAGGATGGCGGAACTGGAACCGCATGATCCCGTCAACCTGCAGTACACCTCCGGGACCACGGGCTTCCCGAAGGGCGCAACGCTGACGCACCACAACATCCTGAACAACGGCTACTCCATCGGTGAGCTGCTGGGCTACACAGAACACGACCGGGTGGTGATTCCCGTGCCGTTCTACCACTGCTTCGGAATGGTGATCGGCAACCTGGCGGCGCTCAGCCACGGCGCGGCCACCATCATTCCCGGCCGCGGCTTCAGCCCGGCGGCCGCGCTGGAGGCTGTGCAGGACTTCGGCGGGACGTCGCTGTACGGGGTACCCACGATGTTCATCGCCGAGCTGGCGCTTCCGGACTTCGCCTCCTACGACCTCGCATCGCTCCGCACCGGCGTGATGGCCGGATCGGTGTGCCCCGTTGAGGTGATGAACCGGGTGATTTCGGAGATGCACATGGTGGATGTGGCCATCTGCTACGGCATGACCGAGACCTCGCCGGTGTCCACCATGACCCGGGACGGGGACACGTTGCAACAGCGCACCGAGACGGTGGGCCGCACCATGCCGCGGCTGGAAAGCCAGGTCATTGACCCCGGCTCCGGCGAGGTGCTGGAGCGCGGGCAGATCGGCGAGCTGTGCACGCGCGGCTATGCGGTGATGCAGGGGTACTGGGACCAGCCGGACAAGACCGCGGAAGCCATCGACGCCGACGGCTGGATGCATACCGGGGACCTCGCCCGGATGGACGACGGCGGCTACGTGGTCATCGAGGGCAGGATCAAGGACATGGTGATCCGCGGGGGCGAGAACATCTACCCGCGCGAGATCGAGGAGTTCCTCTACAGCCACCCGTCCATCCAGGACGTGCAGGTCATCGGGGTCCCCGATGCCAAATACGGCGAGGAACTGATGGCCTGCATCATCCTCACGCCCGGCGCTGAACCGCTGGACGCGGCCGCCGTCGCCGAGTTCTGCCGGGGTAAGCTGGCGCATTACAAGATCCCGCGCTACGTGGACGTCCGCGAAAGCTTCCCCATGACAGTGTCCGGGAAGATCCGCAAGGTGGAGATGCGCGAGGAAGCCGTCATCCGCCTCGGCCTCTGAGAAGCAACGCGGGGTCACTTTCCGCCCGATAATTGGGCTTCTTTGGGCCGGAAGTGACCCCGCGTTGCCGGGGGCGGGTGCGGCCTGTGGATAACTTCTGAAGATATTCCTCAGGGAGTGCACACTGGGTGGCATGGTTACCGCGAAGCCACTGCCCGAGGATCTCGCCAAGCTGCCATTCACCGTCTATCAGGCACGGGCCCTGGGTGTTGGAGCGAAGCGTTTGCAGGCGAAGGACCTGGTTGGCGCCGGGCGGCTGATTCACGCGCACGCCGGCCGGGACGTTTCGTTGATTGATCGGGCACGCGTGCTGTGCGCTGCCACCCCGGACGCCTGGGTGTCCCACGAGACGGCGGCTGTCTTCTTCGATTTGGGCCTTCCGCCCTGGCTGGGCCATGAGCCGCGCATCCACCTCAGCAAGCCGCATGGACTGCCCAGGGTCCGGCGGGCCGGCATCATCGGTCACCGTGTCCACGTGATTCCGGGCGAAGTGGTGGAGATTGATGGGGTCAGGGTCAGCGGGCCCGCCCGGACGTGGCTTGACCTGGCCCATGAGCTGCCCCTGCGATACATAGTGGCAATGGGAGACCAACTGATCCGCATTCCACACCCTGAGCTGGAGTTCCGGAGCGTGCCGCTCGCCTACAAAGACGGGCTGCGCCTGTTGATCCGGCAGCATCCCAACATGAAAGGTGTTGAAAAGGCGCGGCTGGCCTTGGAGGAGATGCGGGTGGGGTCGGATTCGTTCCCCGAAACGTTCCTCCGGCTCGCGCTCCTGGACGCGCACCTGCCCGAACCCGAGTTGCAGCTGCGCCTTGATCCCGGCGATCCCTGGTCGCCCGCAGCGGACCTTGGTTTTCGACAGCACCGGATCGCGGTGCAGTACGACGGCGCGCATCACCTCACGAGGGAACAGCAGTCGCGCGATAACCGCCGCGACGAATTTTTCATCAGGGCCGGCTGGTCCTATTTCAAGCCGAACGCAGATGACCTCGCGGACAATTTTCAGGAACTCATCGCCAGAATCAAACGCGCCCGCCGCTCCTAACCGCAACGCGGGGTCACTTTTGGCCCGATGTTCGGGGTTTATCGGGCCAAAAGTGACCCCGCGTTGGGTTTTACTCGGGCTGGTTGCCGGCGCCGCCGTTGATCGTGAACGGTGTTGTGACTCCCTCGTACATCACGTGGGCCACGAGGCCGTCGACGGCGTGCTGGAGCGTGTGGCAGTGGTCGCTCCAAATGCCGGGGTTGTCGGCGACGAAGGCGATCCCGTACGTCTCGCCGGGGTGGACGTCGAGTGAGTCGACCCACCAGGGGCTTCCGGAAGCCGGCGTGCCGTCGCGTGAAAGCACGACGGCGTGGTGGCCGTGCAGGTGCATCGGATGGACCTCACCTGACTCGTTGACGACCCGCATCGCCACGACGTCCCCCTGGCGCACGTGGAACATGGGCACGTCGGGGAAGAGCTGTCCGTTGATTGTCCAGAAGTTGCCGGGCCTGCCGTCGATGAGGCCCAGGCGGCGTCCGATCACGTAGTCGAACGTGCGGTCCGGTGACTGCGGGTCGACGCCGAGCGGGGCAGGGTCGCCGTAGGCCAGCAGGTCGAGTGTCTCGGCTGGCTGCCGCGCGGGCGGCGCTCCGGCTGCCGGGTCGCCGATGGAGATGCTCCGCGCCCCGCCGACGTGCAGGCGCACCGAACCGGTAGCAGGGGCCTGCACCGTGACATCCAGCCGGCCGCCGGCGGGAATGAGTACTTTTCGGCCGTCGACGGCGGCCGGGGCGTTCACGTCGTGCCCGTCGGTTGCGGCAACCCGGAAGGGAGCAGCTGACCAGACTGCGGCAGTGCCCTGGTCGGTGTTAATAACCCGGACCCGCACGGTGGTGCCGGGTCTGGCTGGCAAGTGCTCGTCCTGGACGCGCCCGTTGAGGGTGTGCTGGCCGCCGTAGACGTGCAGCAGCGCGACGGCCTCGGCGTCGTGCTGGCTCGACGGCGGCGCTGCGGGTTCGATGACGACCGCACCGAGCAGCCCGCCCTCCACCTGCTCGTGCGAGACCTGGTGTGAGTGGTACCAGTACGTGCCGGCGTCGACGGCGATGAACCGGTAGACATGGCGGCCGCCGACAGGGACGGCGTCCTGGGTGGTTCCCGCGACCCCGTCAGCTTCATTGGGCACATCCACACCGTGCCAGTGCAAGGTGGCACCGGCCGGGACCGACTCGTTGACGAACACCGCCTCGATGAGGTCGCCCTGCCGGGCGCGGATTGTCGGTCCCGGGGACGTGCCGTTGACGGTGTACCCCTCAACCGGGCGGCCGCCGGGGATATCGATCGTCTGCCGCCGGGCGACGAGGTCGACCCGGACGTCAGGGGCCCGAAGCGGGTCGGCGATCAGTTCAGTCACGCTGACGTCACCGGCAGGGCTTTCGCCGGCGCCGGCAGCGGTGACGGAGCCATGGACATGGGCGGCCTGACCGCCCATGTCCATCACCGAGTACTCGCCCAGCAGCGTCGAGCTCCACACCAGCGCACCCAGGCCGAGCGCACCGGTCAGCGCGAGGCCGGCGGCAACGCGTCGGACGAGGTCATGTCGCGATGACATCGGCGGCAGGCTCCTCGGCACCGGTCATTGCGGACCGCCTGATCCGCATCGCCGCATATATGGCGGTCAGGAGCACGGCCAGCGCATTCGCACCGTGGACCAGGCCAAGGTAGGGCATGTCAACGATTGAGTAACCGAGGGTGATCTGCAGCGCCACAAGTGCGAGCACGATGCCCGCCCATTTGCGTGCGCCGCGGGCCCTGACGAAGAAGGCGACGACGAGCAGCGCGACAGCTGCGAGCGGGATGACCATACCGCCTACGATGCCGTGGATCGGGAAGCCGAGCTCACCGGTGAACGTCGCCTGACGGCTCTCGACGAGGGCCTTGTCGATGACACCGCCATCCTGGATGTAGCGGCCCATGCCCCCGAAGGCGAAGGCGATCGACGCGGCCTGCACCGCAACGCCGCCGGCGATGATCCAGGCGATGGCCGAGTAGATCCTGCGCATGATGTCCTCCTCCTGTTTATGCGGCCGCCATTCCGCGGCGTCCGCTCGAGCCCACCGTAGGCGCCCGGAGGGTGGGGCCGGAACGCGGGTGGCCGCAGGGTAGCTGGAGGCCAGCCACCATAGGGGTTGGGTAGGTACCCCCTCCCGGGAACCGCGATGGAGGCGGATCATAGGACTGTGCTCCGAAGATGGGGATTAGTCGCCACGCTGGCTCCGATCGGAGCGGCGTCCCTCATCTACGTCGTCATTGTCCGCGGATTCGTCGAATCGGCCGCTGACCACGGCCTTGGCTGGCCCCTGTTGGGCATTCTGCCGACGTTTGTGTTCGGCGTCTGGCTGCTCACGGTGTCCCCGTCCCGGTCCGCCGTGTTCATCGCCGTGGCCGCCACTGCCATGGCCGCAGGTTCGGCATACGAGACGTTCGTCCAGCGGAACACCGGGCTGATCCAGGAGCCATGGTTCCCGGCTTTCAACATGGTTGGACTGACGGCGGACGCAGTAGCAACCGCAGCCTTCCTCACCATGTTCGCTACCTATCCGACCGGCACTGCAGAGCGGCGGTGGCAACGCATCGCCGTACCTTTCCTCTGGGTCCCGGTGCTGGTCGGCCCGCTGACCTTGGCTACGACCCCGCACGTCGTGATGCAGGAATACATTGGCATCAACGGTGAGGGCATTCCCAATCAATTTGCTGTGCCCTGGCTCGAATGGGCCGCAGTGCCCGTGTACTACCTCGTCTACCAGCCCTGGCCGGCAGTTCTTCTCGGGCTTGGCGTGCTCTACTCACGCGCGCTCTTCGGCAATACGGCCGTCCGTTCGCGAATGCGCGTCATGACCTGGGTGGTCTCGGCGGCGCTGGCCAGCTTTGTTGTGTGGACGGTCGCCCCGCCGAACTGGCCCACCGCCGTCGCCGTCTTCGCATCACTCATTGCAGTGCCCCTCGCGGCCGTCCACGGCATTTTCCGGTACGGGGCGTTTGACATTGCTCCGGATGACCGCGGGCGCACAGTGGCTCGGTCGTCGGACCTGCTGATCACGGTCCTCTACGCGATTGGCACCGCGACGCCGGCCGTGCTGCTCGCCAGCAACCTGACGGCGACCGGTGCCGTCCTTCTCACCACGGTCCTCGCCGTCTGCCTGCTGCCGCTGCGCGGGCGGCTGCAGCGATGGATTCACCGCTCGGTCTTCGGCGACCGGGACCAACAGTTGGCATTGCTCAGCAGGCTCGGCACCCAGCTGGAACTGGCCGGAGATCCGCGGGAACTGCTCACCCGGCTCGCGGTTGCCGTACGTGATGGCCTCGACGCCTCCTGGGTCCGGATCTTCGTCTCAGGACCGGGCGGCACGCTCGCCGGGTCGCCGATGGGCGCTGCCGGCCAGGCGGCCGGCGCGCCCGTTGAATCGTGCGTCCTGGTACAGGCCGATGAGGCACTGGGACGCATCGAGGTAGGCCCGCGACGGCGTGGAGAATACAGCGACGCCGAAAGGGCACTGCTCCGCACAGTCGCCGGGCAGGCCGCGGCTTCGGTTGCCAACGTCCGCCTCAGTGCGCAACTCGCCGATCAACTCAGCGATCTGACCGAGTCCCGGGAACGGCTCGTCGCCGCGCAGGATGACGAGCGCAGACGCCTGGAGCGCGACCTGCATGACGGGATCCAGCAGAACGTGGTGGCGCAGATCGCCGGGCTCCGGCTCGCCAGGAACCGGCTGCAGCGCGGGGAGCTCACGGCGGACGAACTGGCAGGCCTGCAGGACCAGGCCCGGGAAACGCTCACTGACCTGCGGGAACTGGCGCACGGCATCCACCCGCCCGTACTGAGCGACAACGGCCTCGTCGCGGCCATCGAATCGGGCGTGGCGAAGTTCCCGATCCCGCTCACCGTGGACGCGGATGACGGCGTCCGCACCGAGCGGTTCCCTGAGGATGTGGAGACGACGGCGTACTACGTGGTCCGGGAGGCGCTGGCAAACACGGCGAAGCACGCGAACGCGACCCTCGCCTCAGTCGGGCTGGTCCGCAGTAACGGGCATCTGCAGATTGCGATCAGGGACGACGGGTGCGGCATCGGCTCCCTCGTGCCTGCCGCCCGCGGCGGCCTGGCGAACATCCGCGACCGGGTGGCGGCGCTGCGGGGCAGTGTGGATGTCTCGGCCAATGAACCGTCAGGCACCACCGTGCTGGTCGAGCTCCCGGTCGAGGGGCAGGGGGAGCGCGATGGATGAGTCGGGGGTGCTACGGGTGGTCATCGCCGAGGACAACTACCTGGTCCGCGAAGGTATCCGCCGTCTGCTGGAGGACTCCGGCGAGATCGATGTTGTCGCGTGCACAGGCAACGCGACTGAGCTGTTGGATGCAGTTCGCCGGTTCTCCCCGGACGCGGTACTCACCGATATACGGATGCCGCCGGGCCATCACATGGAGGGCATCTCCGCGGCCCGCGCGATCCGGGCCGCTCACCCGGACACAGGCGTGGTGGTGCTGTCCCAGCACGCCGACGAAAGCTATGCGCTGGCGCTCTTCGCCGACGGCTCGGCGGGCCTTGGCTACTTGTTGAAGGACCGTGTTGGCGATCTTGAGGACCTCGTCCATGCGCTCCGTGAGGTCCATGCCGGCGGGTCCGTCATCGACTCGCAGATCGTTGACACCCTGGTGCGGCGCCGCAGTGCCGGCGCGGCGAACCCGCTCGCCGAGTTGTCACCCCGCGAGCTGGACGTGCTGCGGGAGATGGCGCAGGGACGGACCAACGCCGGCATCGAACAGTCGCTCTACCTGTCCTCGTCCACCGTGGAGAAGCACGTCAACTCAATCTTCACCAAGCTCCGCCTTCCCGCGACAGGCGTGCACCGCAGGGTGGCCGCGGTCCTCGCCTTCCTGCAAAGGAACGGCGGGGACCCGCCGGCCTCCTAAAGCAACGCGGGGTCACTTTTGGCCCGATAATCGAGGGTTATCGGGCCAAAAGTGACCCCGCGTTGCCTTAGGGGAGGGAGTGCTCAGCTGATGTTGCGGTTGATCGCGCGGATACCAACCACCAGCCCGACGGCGGCAGTCACCGATGCGGCGAGCAGGCCCAGTAGCGTGTCGGCCCCGACGCTGCCGGCGAACAGTTCCCGCTCGGCGTTCACCAGGTAGGTCAGCGGGTTGAACAGGCTGGCCGTTTTCATCCAGGCCGGGCCTGCTTCGATGGGCAGCATGATGCCGGAGAGGATCATCAGCGGGAACAGCAGAGTCTGCTGCACGCCCCAGAAGATCCACTCCTTGTTCTGCGAGACGAGCGCCAGGGCGTAGGACAGCGCGCCGAGCCCGATGCCGAAGATCCCCAGGATCACCAGCCCCGCCAGCACATGCAGCGGGTAAAACACGAAGCCGAACGGGATGCAGACCAGGGCGATGAGCAACCCCTGCACCACCAGCGGCGCCCACTCCTTCAGCGCCCTCCCGATCATCAGGGAGGAACGGGACAACGGCGTGGCCAGGATCCGCTCGTACGAACCGGTCATGAGCTCGTACTGCAGGTTGGAGCCGGTCATGGACGTGCCGAACAGGGCAATCATCACCACCACCCCGGGCAGGAACCACTGGAGGGTGGACTGGCCGCCGAAAGCCGGCGCGCCCACGGCAGCACCAAGCAGCGGGCCGAACAGGCCAAGGAACACCAGCGGCTGGATCAGCGAAAAAATCAGTGAGAACGGATCCCGCAGCGGCAGCAGCATCTCGCGCCAGAACACGTACTTGGTGTCGCGCAGGACCTGGCCGAGGCTGGGTTTCCTCAGGACGTCCGGAGGGCTTTGGACACTCATCAGCGGTCTGCTCCTTCCCGCAGGTTGCGGCCGGTCAGTTCCAGGAACACGTCGTCCAGCGTCGGCGGTTTCAGCTCCAGCGACTGGGCGGGAGCGCCGGCGTCGTGCATTTCCTTCAGCAGGGCCGGCGCCAGCCGGGCACCTTCGGTGAGCCGGAGACGGAAGCGGACGACGCCGTCGTACACGTTTTCACTGATCTCACCGCCCGCGGCGGCCCTGCCGAGCAGCCCGCGCACGCCGGGGGCGGATTCCGCCGCCACTTCGACTGCCAGAAGGTCGCCGGCGAGGTTTGCCTTCAGCCGGGCAGCCGTGTCGTCGGCGATGATCCGGCCGTGGTCGATCACGATCACGCGCTCGGACATCAGGTCGGCCTCGTCCATGTAGTGCGTGGTCAGGACGATGGTGGTCCCGTGTTCGGCGCGCATCCGCATGATGTGCTCCCACAGGTTGGCCCGGTTCTGCGGGTCCATGCCGGTGGATGGTTCGTCGAGGAACAGCAGACGCGGTGAGTGCATCAGTCCCAGGGCCACGTCCATGCGCCGCCGCTGGCCGCCGGACAGTTTGATGACTGTGCGTTTGGCAAGGTCGGTGAGGTCGAGGGACGTCAGCAGTTCCTGCGCGCGGGCGGAGGCGTCCGTGGTGTTCATGCCGTAGAAGCGGCCCTGCATCAC
Organism: Arthrobacter sp. BE255; assembly: GCF_031457335.1. NCBI lineage: Bacteria > Bacillati > Actinomycetota > Actinomycetes > Micrococcales > Micrococcaceae > Arthrobacter > Arthrobacter sp. BE255. The sequence goes on from NZ_JAVDWK010000001.1 coordinate 84,272, forward strand.
GAGTTCGTCGATGACCCGGAAACTGTGGCCGCCGCCGTTGCCCTGGCCGATGTAGCCGATCCGGGCGCGCACTCCGGCCGGGTCCGCCGCGACGTCCACCCCTGCCACGGTTGCTGTGCCGGACGTGGGCCTGAGCAGGGTGGTCAGCATCCTTAGGGTGGTGGACTTGCCGGCGCCGTTGGGTCCGAGGAATGCCACGAGTTCGCCGGGGGCGACGTCGATGTCGACCCCTTTGACGGCTTCAACCGCTTCTTTTTTGACGATGAAGGTTTTGGTCAGCTTGTCGGTGTGGATCATGGGTGACTCCAGAGAATTTCGGAAATCCGGGGCTCTGGTGCGGGCTCCATGGCGCCACGCTATACCCATCGGTGGCGCGAGTCCACGGAAAAAGTGTCAGTGCCCGCGGTGGTCCTGGATGGTCATCCGCGGCCCGAACGTGGGTTTGCGGAACCCGCTCAGGCCGATCATCCGCACCACGCGCTGGCGGTGCCCTTTCCAGGGCTCAAGCAGCGCCAGCATGCCCGCATCATCCGTGCGCCTGCCGGTCAGCGCAGCGCCGACGTAGGCCGCGAGGTGGTAGTCGCCCACCGCGATGGAGTCCGGGCAGCCGTGGGTCCGCTGCACCACCTCCGCCGCGGTCCAGATCCCGACGCCGGGGATGACCTGCATTTTCGACGCCGCTTCCATGGACGGCAGCGCTGCGAGCCGTTCAAGCGCGACGGCGGAGCGCAGCGCCCGCATGACCGTTGCGGAACGCTGGGGGCCAACACCGGCCTTGTGCCATTCCCAGGACGGGATGCGCAGCCATTGTTCGGCAGTGGGCTGGACGCGGAGACCGGCGGGCGCGGCGCTGCCGGCGGCCGGGGCCGCGGACCCGTAGCGGTACATCAGGTACCGGTAGCCGCGGCGGGCCTCGATGACGGTGACCTTCTGCTCGAGGATGGTGGGCACCAGGGCGTCGACGATCCGGCCGGTTGAGGGCAGGCGGACGGCACGGTTCCGGCGCCGGGCCTCGCGGACCATCCGGGGGAGTGTGGCGTGGAAGGCCGGCTCGTCGAAGGCCGACCAGTCGTCCCCGGCGCCCAGGAGGCGGGGCACGCCCGCGATGCCGGCCCCGGAACCGGGCCCCCACGCCTGGGCGTCAACCGCCCCGTCCGCCGCACTGGTGAGGCGCAGCGAAACCGGGCCGTCCGGCGTCGTAAATGCCGTCCAGAACCCGTCCGGCCCGGACGAGAACGACGGATCCCCGGTGCCGCGCAGGAGCACTCCCAATGTCTGCGAAAGGCTGTAGGGGCCATCCGGATGCCACCGCAGGGAGGCGTCCGCGGCGGCGGCCAGCCTGGCGGGTGCAGCTGCGATGGTCATACAGCAATCGTCCCACGGTGGACTGACAAAACGCGTTCCGGAGCCCCCTTACCGGCCACGGATGCCAGGACTAGACTCCATCGTGTGGCGCGGGGTGTCCGCGCCCTTCCCCCTCGCATTCAAAGGAGCATGCAGTGGCCGGAGTTGTGCATTTCGAGATCCCCGCCGACAACAAGGAACGCGCCAACTCGTTCTACGAAAGCGCGTTTGGTTGGAACCTGGTGCCCATGCAGGGGATGGACTACACCAGCGCCATTACTACACCGTCGGACGAACAGACAGGCATGCCAAGCGCGCCAGGTGCCATCAACGGTGCCCTCTTCCCGCGCACGGACAACCTCAAAACGCCGATCATCACCATCGATGTGGACGACATTGACGCCGCGCTGGCAAAGGTGGAGTCCGCCGGGGGATCGGTGGCCCAGGCCAAGGATGCCGTTCCCGGCATGGGGTATTACGCCTACTTCAAGGACACCGAAGGCAACATCATGGGCCTTTGGCAGACCGATTCCACGGCAGGGAGCTGACCCGGGGCAAGGCCCGTCACCGGAGACGGTAACTTTGTACCTATGAAGTACGCCCAGTCCATCCTGGACCTCATCGGCAAGACCCCGCTCATCAAGCTCAACCACGTGACGGACGGCATCAAAGCCACGGTCCTGGTCAAGCTGGAGTACCTGAACCCCGGCGGATCCATCAAGGACCGCATCGCGGCCAAGATGATCGAGGACGCCGAGCGGGATGGCAAGCTGCTCCCGGGCGGAACCATCGTGGAGCCCACGTCCGGCAATACCGGCGTGGGCCTGGCCCTGGTGGCCCAGCAAAAGGGCTACAAGTGCATCTTCGTGGTGCCGGACAAGGTCGGCGAGGACAAACGCGCCGTGCTGCAGGCTTACGGCGCCGAGGTGGTGGTGACACCCACCGCCGTCGCCCCCGACAGCCCGCAGAGCTACTACAGCGTCTCGGACCGGATCGTGTCCGAGACCCCTGGCGCGTATAAGCCGGACCAGTTCTCCAACCCTGCCGCCCCCGGCAGCCACTACGAGACCACCGGGCCGGAGATCTGGAGCGACACGGACGGCAAGGTCACCCACTGCGTGATCGGCGCCGGCACCGGCGGCACCATCACCGGCACGGGCCGGTACCTCAAGGAGGTCTCGGCGGACCGCGCGGAGTCCGACGGCGGCCGGGTCAGGATCATCGGGGCTGACCCCGAAGGCTCGGTGTACTCGGGCGGGACCGGGCGGCCGTACTTCGTCGAGGGTGTGGGCGAAGACATGTGGCCGGCGAACTACGACAAGTCCGTCCCGGACGACGTCATCGCCGTCAGCGATGCCGACTCCTTCGCCATGACCCGCAGGCTGGCCCGCGAGGAAGGGCTGCTGGTGGGCGGCTCGTCCGGCATGGCCGTGGTGGCTGCGCTGCGGACCGCCCGCGACCTCCCGGAAAGCGCCGTTGTGGTGGTCATCCTGCCCGACTCCGGCCGCGGCTACCTCGCGAAGATCTTCAACGACCAGTGGATGCGGTCCTACGGGTTCCTCTCCGGCGGCGAGGAGGCGTCCGTGGGCGAGGTGATCAAGTCCAAGACGGGTGAACTTCCGGACCTGGTGCACATCCACCCGAACGAGACCGTCCGCGACGTCATCACCATCATGAACGAGTTCGGCGTCAGCCACATCCCGGTCCTCTCGCAGGAGCCGCCGGTGGTGATGGGCGAGGTGCTGGGTGCGGTGGACGAGCGGACCCTGACGGCCAAGCTGTTCCGCGGCGAAGCGAAGCTGACGGACAAGATCTCAGAGCACATGGGCCCGAGGCTCCCCGTCATCGGCTCGCTGGAAACCATCTCGGCGGCCCGTGCGCTGCTGTCCGACGTGGACACGGTGATGGTGACGTTCGTCGGAGCGCCGGTGGGCATCCTGACCCGGCACGACCTCCTCGCCTACCTCAGCAACTAACTCCAAAGGAGCACAATGTCTGTTTCTGAAAACCAGGGCTTCAACACCCGCGCCGTCCATGCCGGCCAGGCCTTCGAACCCCGCACCGGCGCGGTGGTTCCGCCGCTGCACTTCAGCTCCACGTACGCGCAGGACGGCATCGGCGGCCTCCGCGACGGCTACGAGTACGGCCGCGGCGGCAACCCCACCCGCGACGCCCTGCAGGAACAGCTCGCCGCGCTTGAAGGCGGAACCCACGCCTATTCCTTCAGCTCCGGCCTGGCCGCGGAGGACTCCCTGATCCGTGCCCTGACCCGGCCCGGGGACCACATTGTCCTCGGCAACGACGCCTACGGCGGAACGTACCGGCTGATCAGCCGCGTGCTCGGCGACTGGGGGATCGGCAACACCCCCGTGGACATGGCTGACCTCGAGGCCGTGGGCAAGGCCGTGGCCGCCAACAAGACCCGCTTCGTCTGGGTGGAGACCCCCTCCAACCCGCTGATGAAGATCACCGACATCGAGGCCCTCGCCAAGGTGGCCCACGACGCCGGGGCCCTCCTGGTGGTGGACAACACCTTCGCGTCTCCCTACCTGCAGACCCCGCTCGCCCTGGGTGCCGACGTCGTGGTCCACTCCACCACCAAGTACATCGGCGGCCACTCCGACGTGGTGGGCGGCGCCATCGTGGTCAAGGACGCGGAACTCGCGGAGAAGATCGGCTTTGTCCAGTTCGCCGTGGGCGCGGTGTCCGGCCCGATGGATGCTTTCCTCACCACCCGCGGCCTGAAGACCCTGGGCGTGCGGATGGACCGGCACAGCGACAACGGCCAGGCGGTGGCCGAATGGCTGCTGGAGCGCCCGGAGGTGGAGGCGGTCCTGTACCCGGGCCTGCCTTCACACCCCGGCCACGAGCTTGCGAAGAAGCAGATGAAGAAGTTCGGCGGCATGGTGTCAGTGCAGTTCAAGGGCGGCGAGGCGGCGGCCCGCACGGTCGCGGAAAACACGTCCGTGTTCACCCTGGCCGAGTCGCTGGGCGGCATCGAATCGCTGATGAACTATCCCTCGGAGATGACCCACGCCTCGGTCAAGGGCACGGAGCTGGCCGTTCCCGTCAACCTGATCCGGCTGTCCTGCGGCATCGAGGACGTTGAGGACCTCATCGCGGACCTCGAGCACGCCTTCACCTTCCTCCGGTGACCGCAACTTCCCCGGCATTGGCCTCCGCAACCACCCGCGGCTGGATCGCGACGGCGGCCGGCGCTGCCGCCGTCGTCGCTTCCCTGGCGGTGCTGTACTCCGCCTACATACCTCTGATGAACGACTTCGAGGTCTACTACTACGGCGGCAGCCGCGTGCTGCAGACCGGGGAGACCGCCGCCAACGAGCTGTACGCGCCGCGTGACGGCCTGCCGTTCACGTATCCGCCGTTCGCGGCCTTGCTGTTTGCCGGGCTGGCGCTGCTGCCGCTCGGGACCAGCGGCCTGATCTTTGTCACGACGGCGCTGGTGGGGGCCGCCGTGGTGGCCGCCTGGCTGGCCCGGCACTACTTCGGGCTCCGCAGCTGGCGCACCTCCTTCGCCGACTGGCGGTTCCGTACCGTTGCACTCGCCGGCACCGGTGCCATCCTGCTGCTTGGCCCCTGGCGGGACACCTTCGACTTCGGCCAGATCAACATCATCCTGATGGGCCTGATCCTGGCCGACTTCGCGCTGTACGGGAAAGACCGGGCCGGGGAGATCCGCTGGCCCGCCGGGCTGCTGATCGGCCTGGCGGCCGGCATCAAGCTCACCCCGCTGGCGTTCGGCCTCTATTTCCTGGTGCGGCGCGACTTCAAGGCCCTCGGCTGGATGGCGGCCGGTTTCTTCGGCTCCATCGGACTGGCCTGGGCGGTGCTGCCCAACGCCTCGCTCACGTTCTGGACCAGGATCCTGCCGGACACCGGCCGGATCGGCGGGCCGGCCTACCTGGACAACCTCTCGGTCAAGGGCCTGCTGCTCCATGTCGGCCTGCCGGATTCGGGCCTGACCAGCGTGCTCTGGCTGGTGCTTTCCCTGGGCCTCGCCGCGCTGACCGCCCTGGTCATCAAGTGGGCCGTGGCAGCGGACGAGAACTTCGTGGCCGTCTCCGCCACCGCAGTGCTGATGCTGCTGATCAGCCCCGTCTCCTGGTCCCACCACTGGGTCTGGATGGCTGTGGCCCTGCCGTCCATGGCCTTCGCCATGCACCGGGTCCCCTCCCGTACCGGGAAAATGCGGCTGTACGGCTGGATCATCGTGGCCTTTTCGGCCGTGGCGTTCTACCTCACGCCCAAGTACCTGGCCATGATGGCCGGCGCCAATGAGTGGGGCAAGGACCCGCAGACCCAGTTCCAGTTGGCCGTCACCAGCCTGGGCGTCCTCTGCGGCGTGGCCCTGATCGTCTATTGGGCGGTGGCCTACAGCCCGTCGCGCCGCAGCCCTGGCTTTCTTCAAGAAAGTTAGCTAGGGTGCCTGTATGGCACTCCGATCAGACTGGTCCACCCGCACCTGCAGCATGGCACGCGGCCTCGACATCCTGGGCGACCCCTGGAGCATACTGGTGCTCCGCGAGGTCTTCTTCGGCAACGGGCGCTTCGACGCCATGAAGTCCCGGCTGGAGGTAGCCGATTCCGTACTCACCAAGCGCCTGGCAGGGCTGGTGGAGTCCGGGCTGCTCAGCAAGAGAACGTACGACGGCGGCGGCCGCACCCGCCAGGAATACGTCCTGACCCCCAAAGGCGAGGATGCCCTCCCCGTCCTGAACGCCGTGGTGATGTGGGCGGAAAAGCACCTCCCCGTCCCGTCCGAGCAGGCCCACATGTACGTGATCCACTCCGGCTGCGGGCAGCGGACCAGCTCAGCAGACACCTGCACCGGATGCGGCGAGCGGCTCACGGCCGCCAACACCAGCTGGCACAGCCTCACCCGCTCAGATGCTCCCGTGCAACTGGCAACAGCCGCATGAGCGCCACCGAAACCTCCCGCCGCCGTCGGCTGCACCCCGCCTGGATCGTGGCTGCCGTCGCGTTCCTGGCCCTCGTCGGTGCCGCCGGGTTCCGGGCCGCGCCGGGCGTCCTGATGGTGCCGCTGCAGCAGGAGTTCGGCTGGTCCACCACCGTCCTCTCGGCAGCGGTCAGCATCAACCTGGTGCTCTTTGGCCTGACCGCTCCCTTCGCCGCCGCCCTGATGGAACGGTTTGGGATCCGCGCAGTGACCGCCACCGCGCTGGTGCTGATCGGGGCCGGCAGCGCGCTCACAGTCCTGGTCAACCAGTCCTGGCAGATCCTGCTCACCTGGGGTCTGCTCATCGGCCTCGGCACCGGCTCCATGGCGCTGGTCTTCGCCGCCACCATCGCCAACACCTGGTTCGCCAAGAGCCGTGGCCTGGTGATCGGCATCCTCACCGCCGGCAGCGCGGCCGGCCAGCTGGTCTTCCTGCCGTTCATCGCCATGCTGGCCCAGAATCCCGGCTGGCGGCAGGCATCCCTGCTCATCGCAGCCGGCGCCCTCGCCGTGGTTCCGCTGGTGCTGAAGTTCCTCAAGAACTCACCGGCCGACGCCGGCGTGCTGCCTTACGGCGAAATTGCGCCAGAGGAGGGATCACCTGCGCCGTCCCCGGCAGAGCCCGAACCCGGGCGGAGCACTAACGCCGCCGTCCGGGCGCTCCAGGTCCTCAAGCGGGCCAGCAAAGTGCGGACGTTCTGGGCGCTCGTGGCGGGCTTTGCAATCTGTGGCGCCACCACGAACGGCCTGATCGGCACCCACTTCATCCCGTCGGCCCATGACCACGGCATGGCCGAAACCACGGCCGCGGGCCTGCTTGCCGTCGTCGGGATCTTCGACATCGTGGGGACCATCGCGTCCGGCTGGCTGACCGACCGCTTCAACCCGCGGATCCTGCTCGCTGTCTATTACCAGTTCCGCGGCATTGGCCTGCTGGTGCTGCCGCTGCTCCTCAGCGCCACCGTCCAGCCCAGCATGATCGTCTTCGTCGTGATCTATGGCCTGGACTGGGTGGCCACGGTGCCGCCCACGGCTGCCATCTGCCGCAAGACGTTCGGCGCGGACGGCAGCGTGGTGTTCGGCTGGGTCTTCGCGGCCCACCAGCTGGGTGCTGCGGCCGCTGCCCTGGGCGCCGGAGTCATCCGCGACGCCACCGGTCAGTACACGTACGCCTGGTTCGGAGCCGCAGCCATGTGCACCATCGCCGCGGTCATCAGCGCCACCATCCGCAAGGACGCCGCCGCGCGGGAGCCCGAGCCGGTAGCCGCGGCGTAAACCTGCCGGTCGCGTGCCGGGAATCCTCCGCATGCATATGTAGTATGTAGCTACGGCCGGCCGCCGTTCCAATGATGCAACCTGCGGACGCGGCCGCCCGCAGCTAGCGACCTTGGGGGACAACGGATGGCACAGCGTGACCTGGATTTAGTCGACGTCGACGCAACGGGAGCCCCGAGGGCTCCCGGCCCACGACCTTGGGGCCTGGCGCTGTGGCGGACAGTGGCCTTGTGGCTGCCGGCCGCGGTGGTCGCCGTACCGGTCTGGTTCCTGCTGTCGGGATGGAACAAGCAGGGCCTGGACTTCAGGGTGTACTGGCACGGCGGCAAAATCCTGAACGACGCCGGCTGGACCGTCTCCGAGCTGTACGGTCCCACCGTTGAATGGGCCGGCGGTCCCGGCCTGCCGTTCACGTACCCGCCCTTCGCGGCCCTGGTGTTCAGCCTGCTCGCGAGGCTCCCGGAGCCGCTCGCCCTTCAGGTCTTCAACGCCGCCGGCGTGGCGGTGGCCGCCTGGCTCTCACTCCTTGCCGTGCGTTACTGGAACGCCAAGGCGGACTGGCGCCGGACGTTCGAGACGCCCCGCAGCCGGTGGATCGCCGCCGCCGTCCTCCTGGCGATGCTGAGCCTTGGCCCGTGGCGGGAGACGCTGGCGTTCGGCCAGGTCAACATCCTCCTGATGGGCCTCATGGCCGCCGACCTGCTGTCCCGGAACCACCGCTGGAACCGGAGCATGCCCGGCAGCGGCTTCCTGGTGGGCGTAGCCGCAGGCATCAAGCTGACGCCACTGGTGTTTGGCCTCTACTACCTGGTCCGCAAGGACTGGCGCGGACTTGCCAACATGGGCGCCGGCTTCGCGGCCACGGTCTTGCTCGGCTGGCTCCTCCGTCCCGCCGAGTCCCTCCAGTTCTGGCTGGAGATCCTGCCGGACACCTCACGGATCGGCGGCGCCGGCTACGTGGACAACCTGTCCATCAAGGGCGCGCTGCTGCACTTCGGGGTCCCGGCGTCGGCTGTTACGGTTCCCTGGATGCTGCTGAGCCTGCTGGTTGTCGCCCTGGCGGCCGCCGTCATCAAACTCGCCACCGACCAGGGCGCCCGGGTGGTGGCCATGTCCGCCACGGCCCTGGCCATGCTCCTGATCAGCCCCGTCTCGTGGTCCCACCACTGGGTCTGGGCCGCCGCAGTCCTGCCCGCGTTCGCCTGGACGCTGCGGGAAACGCCGGAGCGCTACCGGCGCCTGCGCGCCGGGATGACGGCCGTGCTGCTGCTTTCAGTCCTGGTGTTCTTCTTTTCGCCCAAATCCATCGGGATGGCGTTCGACGCCGAAAACCTGGACGTCCAGACGCCCGGGCTGTGGATCATGGCCTCCAGCGCCGGAGTCTTCTGCGCGGCTGCGGTCCTGCTGTGCTGGCTGGCCGTCCTCCGCCGGGGCGCCCTGGCCCCTGCAGATCCCTTGGACACAGTCCCGGCTGCGGCTTTGGTCGAAGCGGCCGCGGGAGCAGCGCGCCGCTAGGCTGACCTGATGGAATCCCATCCCGTTGAATCCACCCCGCGGAAGGCAGCCCTGGTCACCGGGGCAGGCAGGCTTGCCGGCATCGGCGCCGGCATCGCGCGGCAGCTGGCGGCCGATGGCTGGGACCTGGTCCTGAGCTACTGGCATGACTACGACAGCCGGATGCCGTGGGGGAGCCAGCCCGACGACGTCGTACGCCTCACCGCCGAGCTGGAAGCGATCGGCGCGCGCGTCCACGCCGTGCCGGCCGACCTGCAGGACCCCGCTGTCCCGGACCGGCTCATGGCTGAAGCCAACCAGCTGGCCGGGCCGCTCGCCGCCATGGTGCTGAGCCACGCCGAGTCCGTGGATTCCGGGGTCCTGGACACCACCGTGGAGGCGTTCGAGCGGCACTTCGCCGTGAACACCCGGGCGAGCTGGCAGCTGATTGCCGCGTTCGCCCGGCAGGCAACGGCCGACGGCGGGGCGATCGTGGCGCTGACCAGCGACCACACCGCCTTCAACCTGCCCTATGGTGCCTCCAAGGGTGCCCTGGACCGGATCGACATCGCCGCGGCACGGGAGCTTGGGCCGCTGGGTATTTCGGCGAACGTGCTCAACCCCGGCCCGGTCGATACGGGCTGGATGACCCCCGCGGTGCGCGAGGAACTCACCCGCCGCCAGCCGGGCGGCCGCCTCGGTACCCCCGCGGACGTCGCCGGCACGGTAGCGTTCCTGGTCTCCCCGGCAGGCCGCTGGGTCTCGGGCCAGCTGATCAAGTCCGACGGCGGCTTCTCCGCTTAGGTGCCCTGCCGCGCCTTCGCGGCGGGCTTTAGCGGAACGCTCCGAAGCCCGTGATGTGCTGGCCCAGCACCAGGGTGTGGACCTCGTCGGTGCCCTCATACGTGCGGACCGACTCAAGGTTCGCGGCGTGCCGCAGCGGTGAATAGTCCAGCGTGATGCCGTTGCCACCCAGGATGGAGCGGGCTTCCCGGGCGATCTTGATGGCCTCCCGGACGTTGTTGAGCTTGCCGAGTGAGATCTGCTCCGGCTTCAGTGCGCCGGCGTCCTTCAGCCGGCCCAAATGAAGGGCCAGCATGGTGCCTTTCTGGATCTCAAGCAGCATGTTGACCAGCTTCTCCTGCGTCAGCTGGTACGCGGCCAGCGGCTTGCCGAACTGGAGCCGCCCCTGCGAATAGGCCAGGGCTGCCTGGTAGGAATCACGGGCCGCCCCCATGGCGCCCCACGCGATGCCGTACCGCGCCTCGTTCAGGCACGTGAACGGCCCGCGCAGGCCGCGGGCGGCCGGCAGCAGCGCCTCCGGTCCAAGCCTGACGCCGTCGAACACCACATCGCACTGGATCGAAGCGCGCATGGACAGCTTCTGCGTGATGGGCGTGGCGGTGACGCCCGGGGTTCCGGCCGGCACCAGGAAACCGTGCACGCCGTCGTCGGTCATGGCCCAGACCACCATCACCCCGGCCACGGACGCCAGCCCGATCCACCGCTTCGCGCCGTCCAGCACCCAGCCTGCCCCGTCACCGGTGCCGTCCCGGCGGGCGAAGGTGGTCATCGACGACGGGTCCGAACCGGCCGTGGGCTCGGTCAGGGCAAAACAGCCGATCACCTCGCCGGCAGCCATCCGGGGGAGCCACTCCTGTTTCTGGTCCTCGGAACCCCACTTATGGATCGCCGTCATGGCCAGGGACCCCTGCACTGAGACGAAGGTCCGGATGCCGGAGTCGCCGGCCTCCAGTTCCATGGCCGCGAGGCCGTATTCGACGGCGGACCGGCCGGGGCAGCCGTAGCCGTCCAGGTGCATCCCCAGGACGCCCAGCTCGCCGAGCTCCGGAGCCAGCTCCAGCGGGAAGACGGCATCCTCATACCAGCGCGCGATGTCCGGTTTGATGCGCTGGTCGGTAAAGTCGCAGATCTTCTGGCGGAGCGAAAGTTCCTCCGCGCTCAGGAGGGAATCGAGGGCAAGGACGTCGGAAGGATCCGGCGCTGCGGGCGCTTCGGCGGGAAACTCGGCGGTGACTTCAGCGGCGTCGCTCATTCGGAGATCCCTAGGCCGGCGTGGAGGTAGTGGCAGCGGCCGGGGTTGGTTTCCCGGTGAAGTATCCGCGCGTTGAGGGCAGGAACCGGCAGACCACGGCCAGGACCACGCCGAGGGCAAGGAGCACGACGCCGCTGACAAAGGCGCCGCCGACGCCCACGATCTGCGTGTCACCGTAGGCGGGGTCCCACATCTGGACGGCGGAGATGAAGAAGGCCGCGGTCAGCATCACTGCGCCCAGCAGGGGAAGGATGCCGCGGAACCACAGGTTGCGGGCGGACTCCCGGAGGGTTCCGCGGAAGTACCAGACGCACGCGAAACCGGTCAGCGCATAGTAGAAGGCGATGAACAGGCTGATGGAGCTGATGGAGTCGGCGAGCAGGTTCTCACTGAGGAAGCTCATAGCCACGTAGTACACCACGGCGGCCGCGCCCATCACCTGGGTGGAGAATCCCGGGGTCTGGTTGCGGGCATGGACTTCGCCGAACTTCGGCGGCAGCGCACCGTGCACGCCCATCGACAGCGTGCCGCGGGCCGTGGGCAGGATGGTGGTCTGGGTCGAAGACAGCACGGAGGCCAGGACGGCCACCACGATCAGCCAGCCCCACGGGCCCAGGACCACATCCTTCATGGCCAGGAACACGTCGGCCTGGTTCGCTTCGTTGCCCAGCCCGATGCCCTCGGTCCCGACCGTGGCGTACATCATCACCAGGAGGGCCACCGAGACGTAGATGGCCACCAGGACAAACGCCGAAATGACGGCGCCGCGGCCCGGGGTGGTGGACGGGTTTTCGGTTTCCTCGTTCACGGCCAGGCAGGTGTCCCAGCCCCAGTAGATGAACAGGGCAAGGAGCGCACCGTGTACCACGGCACCCGGATCCGCGAAGGCCCCGGCCGGGTTGAACCACTCGATGTCAAAGGCCTGGCCCTCGGGTGCGCCGCCCGCGATCCGGACAATGATGGCCAGCGCGAAGATGCCCAGCGAGACATACTGCACGTAGGTCAGGACCCGCTGGACGTGCTCGCCCAGCCGGATGCCCCGGTAGTTCACCAGGGTCATAAACACGATGAACAGCACTCCCGTGCCCGTGACCAACAGGCTGTTTTCCGCCAGCGAACCGTCGCCCACCAGCAGCCACAGGTACTGCCCGGCCACCTGCGCCAGGTTGGCGAGGACCACGATGCCCGCCAGCGCCACGCCCCAGCCGCCCAGCCAGCCGGCCCACGGACCGAAGGCCCGGCGGGACCACGTGAACGTGGTGCCGCAGTCCGGCATGGCGCTGTTCAGTTCCCGGAACGCGTAGGCGATGAACAGGACGGGGATAAAGCCCAGGAGCAGGATCAGCGGAGTGTAGTTTCCGTTCACGGCCACGATCAGGCCCAGCGTCGCGGCAAGCGAATACACGGGCGCCGTGGACGCCAGGCCCAGCATGACCGAGTCGCCGAGGTCCAGGATCCCGGCCCGGAGGCCTTTGGCGGGGACGGCACCGCCGGACGGCCCGCCGGAACCGCCGCCCGCCGTCGTCGTCTCCGTGCTCATGGTGTCACCGTGCTCAGGAGTGTCAGGGGGCTCATAGGGCGATTCCTGCCTTGTTGGAGTGGGCCTGCGCTGAGAGCGGCGCCGGGGCGTCAATGGTGTTGGGCACAAAACGGCAGAAGTAGTCGGTGATGGGACCGTCCGACTCCCGGATCCCGCATCCCACGGACTCGCCGTCCACCACCCAGAGGCCAAGGACCGGGTGGTTGCCGTCGAAGTCCGGCAGCGCGTGGAACTGCTGGTAGCACCAGCCCTCACGGCCGTATCCGCCCGGCTGCTCCATGCTGATGCCCTGCGCGTGGATCCTGATGTTGTCCCCTTCGCGTCCGTGCAGCGGCTTGGCCACCCATTCCTTCAGGGGTCCAGTCTCGTTGAGATAGGCGGGCAGCAGGTTGGGGTGGCCCGGGTAGAGGTGCCAGAGCGCGGCGAGGAGGGCCTTGTTGGAGAGCAGCATCTTCCACGCCGGCTCCACCCAGCGGGGATTGTGCGCCCGCTGCAGGAGCCGGTGCCCGAACGGCTCCTTCATCATCAGCTCCCACGGGTACAGCTTGAACATGGTGCTGATCATGAAGTTGTCCAGGTCCACGAAGCGGTTCAGGTTGGGGTCCCAGCCGATGTCGGACATGTTGATGCCAATGGTGGTCCAGCCGGCCTGGCTGGCGACGTCCCGCATGTAGGCGGCCGTCATCCAGTCCTCGCCGGACTCCTCCGCCTCGGAGTGGGCGATATGCAGGGTGCTCATCCCGGTGCGGTACTGCATCTTCTTCCACTGCCGGATCAGGGCCTCATGGATGCCGTTCCACTGGTCCTTTTCGGGGAAGACGTCCTGCAGCCAGAACCATTGGGCGACGGCGGCCTCGATCAGGCCCGTGGGGGTGTCGGCGTTGTACTCGAGCATCTTGGCCGGTCCGCCCTGGCCGTCGTAGATGAAGTCGAAACGCCCGTAGACATCCATGTCGCCGGCCTGCAGGGACTCAGCGGCGAGCTCCAGGGCCTGCGGGCCGATGCCGATGTTCCCCATCGCGCCGGTCGCCAGGAACTTCGCCGCCTCCAGGCACATCTTGTGCATGTCCTCGGCCGTGACCTCCAGGGTCTCCACCTCGTCCATGGTGAATTCGTAGTACGCGGCCTCGTGCCAGTATTCGATTTTCCGGCCGTCAGGCATGGTGGTGGTGGAGAAGACCAGGCCCTGCTCTTCGATCTTCTGCTTCCAGCCGGGCCTGGGCTCCGATAACAACCGCTTCACGCCTAGCCCCCCGTGCTTCCGCTCTTGGAGCTGCTGCCAAAGCCGCCCCTGCTGACGGTTCCGCCCTTGGTGCTGTACCCCGTGGAGGCCTTGGCGCCGCTGGGGATGGTGCTCGTGTAGCTGGGGTAGGCGGAGCGGTTCTGGCCCACCGCGGGCACGCTGGCGCCGCGCGAGTAGAAGTACCAGGCATAAAGTGCGCCGCTGCGTCCCGCGGAGCTGTTGCACTGGGTGTCGTCCACGCGCTCGCCGGTTTCGTCGTTGAAGCACACCTGGGCGTAGTCGGCTTCGTCCTGGTTGCTGGCCACGACGGCGGTGATGGTGCCGGCAAGGAGCGCCGTCACCCCGAGTCCCACCACGACCGTCCGGCGCTGGGAGCGCTTCTTGCGGGCCGCGGCCTCATGCATCTGGCGCTCGCGGTCCTTGGCGAACGGGTCCACCACGGTGGGCGGAGCGTTAAGGAGTTCCGGATGAAGTTCGGGCTTGGGGACCTGCCACGGCGGGGGTTTTGGCGCGCCCGCGATGTTGTCGCCGGCGTCACCGGTGCTGCCTTCAGGGCCGTTGCCGGCACGGTCCTTCTGCGGATCGTGCTCTGGATCCTTGTTCGGGTCCACGGCGTCCCCCCTCGGTAGTCCATGTTGAATGTGGGCGCACCTTCGCGCCGGAATCTCAATCCTGAATTCAGCGTAGTCTCTGCCCGGTCAGGCTGCGAGCACGAAACGGAGGGAACTGCCCATCGCCGGTTCCCCAGTGGCTGTAACGCCGGGAACCTACACTGGAGCCATGGAAACCGCATCAGTGCTAGCCGTCTGCCGTGTCCACCAGCTCCTTCCCGACGAAGGCAGCGTGGGCGTCACCGCCATCGACAAACGGCCGGTGGAAGGACCCGTCAAGGTCCACAAACTCGGCGTCCACGGTGATGTCCAGGCGAGCCGGATCCACCACGGCGGTGAAGACCAGGCCATCTACGCCTACTCCCAGGACGACGCCGACTACTGGGCGGGGGAGCTTCAGCGGGATCTTCCGCCGGGGATCTTCGGCGAGAACCTGCGGGTTGCCGGCATTGAAACCACCGGCGCAGTGATCGGCGAACGCTGGAAGATCGGCCTGGACGTCGAACTGGAAGTCACATCGCCCCGCGTCCCGTGCGCGGCCTTCCAGCGCCGGATGGGGGAGCCCCAATGGGTCAAGCGCTTCACCGAAGCGGGCCGGGTGGGCACCTACCTGCGCGTGATCCGGACCGGAACCATAAGGGCCGGCGACCATATCCACCGCCTCTATGTACCCAAGCACGGAATCACCATCGGCCGGTGGTTCAGCGAGCCGGACCTCGAAATCATGGAGGCCCTGCGGGATGCCGATGCCGACGGCGAGATCCGCCTCCAGCCCGAATACCACGACAAATTCGAGGTGCTGCAGCGGCGGCTGGGGCAGTAGCCAGGCGGCAGTGTGCGCAAGCTCACCGCCGCCGTCGGCCGTTAATTTAGTGCTGGGCGGATCTGTGCCTTACACTTGAAACATCCCCCACTCCGGAAATCCCTTATTCCTGCCCAATTTTTGAGGCAGGACTGGCAAGTGTTGGGGCCCGCAAATGTGAAGCGGGCATTTTCATAGGGAGAGCCGGCTAAAGAAAACGCTGTACAGACTGCTGGGATAGCAGCCAAGAGATGCAGCGGGAAGTCCTGCCACGGGATTGCGAAAGCGCCGGACTTCTACGTGACCGGCCGGTCAATGTTTGCCCGGCATCCACGGCACATGTACTGCGGCTCCGCTCACCTCGGGTAGTGCCGCCTGGCCCCCTATGGATGAGGAAATTTCCCTATGCCCGAAAATCAGAACGACGCCACTGCTGAAGCAGTGACCGCCGAAACCGCCACCATCGAGTTCACTGAGGCCGCTGTCCCCGCAGCCGAGCCCGCCGAAACTCCCGCTCCCGAAGCTGCTCCCGCCGCCGTCGAGCCGGCCGCCGAGCCCGCCCCGAAGGCCGAAGCTCCCGCCGAATCCAAGGCCGAGGAAGCGCCTGCCGCTCCCGCAGCCAAGGCTGAGGACGAGGAAGAAGAGGGCATCAAGTTCGCCGACCTCGGCATCGACGGCCGCGTTCTCGCCGCCCTGCAGGATGTCGGCTACGAAAAGCCTTCCCCCATCCAGGCAGCAACCATCCCGCTGCTGCTTGAAGGCCGCGACGTCGTGGGCCTCGCCCAGACCGGCACCGGTAAGACTGCAGCATTCGCAGTACCGGCACTGTCCCGCCTGGCCGAGCTCCACGACCTCAACGGCCCGTCCCGCAAGACCCAGGCCCTGGTCCTGGCCCCGACCCGCGAGCTCGCGCTCCAGGTTGCCGAGGCCTTCACCTCGTACGCCAAGCACATCGATGACTTCACGGTCCTCCCCGTCTACGGCGGCTCCGCCTACGGCCCCCAGCTCGCCGGCCTGCGCCGCGGTGCCCAGGTTGTTGTCGGTACCCCCGGCCGCGTGATCGACCACATCTCCAAGGGTTCCCTGGACCTGTCCGAGCTCCAGTACCTGGTGCTGGACGAGGCCGACGAAATGCTGCGCATGGGCTTCGCCGAAGACGTGGAGCAGATCTTCCAGCAGACCCCCTCTGACCGCCAGGTGGCACTGTTCTCCGCCACCATGCCGAGCCAGATCCGCCGGATGTCCAAGCAGTACCTGAACAACCCGGCCGAAATCTCGGTGAAGTCCAAAACCACCACCGGCGCCAACACCCGCCAGCGGTACCTGCAGGTCATGGGCCCGCACAAGCTCGACGCCCTGACCCGCATCCTCGAGGTTGAAGAGTTCGACGGCGTCATCGCGTTCGTGCGCACCAAGATGGCTACCGAGGACCTGGCCGACAAGCTGAAGGCGCGGGGCTTCCAGGCTGCCGCCATCAACGGCGACATCCCGCAGCAGCAGCGCGAACGCACTGTCGACGCGCTGAAGGAAGGCCGCATCGACATCCTGGTGGCCACCGACGTCGCGGCCCGCGGCCTTGACGTGGAGCGCATCAGCCACGTGGTCAACTACGACATCCCGCACGACACCGAGTCCTACGTCCACCGCATCGGCCGCACCGGCCGTGCAGGCCGTTCCGGTGACGCCATCCTGTTCATGACGCCTCGGGAGAAGTACCTGCTGCGTTCCATCGAGAAGGCCACCCGCCAGCCGGTGGAGCAGATGCACCTGCCCACGGCCGAGACCGTGAACACGCTGCGCCTGGGCAAGTTCGCCGAGCGCATCACCGAGACCCTCGAGTCCGAGGACGTTGCCGCGTTCCGCGACCTCATCTCCTCCTACGAGGAAGAGCACAACGTTCCCGCCTCGGAGATCGCTGCTGCGCTGGCCGTCATGGCCCAGGGCGGACAGCCGCTGCTGGTCAAGGAACTGCCCGCAGCTCCCGAGTTCCAGAAGCGCGAGCGCGCCAAGGACGGCTTCGGCTCCCGTGGCCCGACCCGCACGCTCACCGAGGGCAACGCCACCTACCGGATCGCCGTCGGACGCCGCCAGCGCGTCATGCCGGGCTCCATCGTCGGCGCCATCGCCAACGAAGGCGGCATCTCCTCGGCCCAGATCGGCGGCATCGACATCCGCTCGGACCACTCCCTCGTGGAGCTCCCGGCAGACCTGAGCCCCGAGCAGCTGCGCGCCCTGTCCCGCACCCGCATCGGCGGCGAGCTGATCCACCTCGAACTGGACAACGGCCGCAAGCCGTCCGGCGGCGGCGAGCGCGGCAGCTACCAGGGCAACCGTGGCGGCGACCGCGGCGGTTACTCCGGCGGCGGAGACCGTGGCGGCAACTTCAAGGGCAACGGCGGGTTCAAGAAGGAATTCCGCAAGACCGACGGCGAGCGTTCCTCCGCTGACCGCGGCGGCCGTTCCTACAGCGAGCGTTCCGCTGGTGCCGAGACCGGCGCCACCCGCGGCCAGGCCAGCGACTCCCGCTTCGCCGGCCACGGCGACGGCTCACGCAAGCCCCGCCACGGCAACGAGGGCGGACAGCGCGACTTCAACCGCAAGGGCAAGTGGTAACCGTCAGGTAGCCTGACGCGTTCCCTTCGATGGGCCGGCTTTCGAGCCGGCCCATCGGCATTTAACGCTTCCATGCCGAAGCCGCATGTTCGCTTCGTCACACCGGCTTCGGCAGCGGGCCCTGGCAGCCCCGAATCGCCCCGCCGGAAGCACTTTCAGGCCCGGATTCACGCGCTTTTTCGGGGTCCGGACCGCGTCAGGCCGCCGATTTGTTGGTGGCGAAATCTTCGGGTAGAGTATTTACTCGTTGCCCCCCTAGCTCAGTGGTAGAGCGCGTTCTTGGTAAGAACGAGGTCACCGGATCGATTCCGGTGGGGGGCTCTGGATGAGGGCCTGTGTCAAGGCGGTTTTGACCGGCTTGGCGCAGGTTTTTCTCATTCGTGGCGGTGTAGCTCAGTTGGTTAGAGCGCACGACTCATAATCGTGAGGTCGGGAGATCGAGCCTCCCCACCGCTACAGGCTAAGCCCCCGGAATCCCCCGAGATTCCGGGGGCTTTTCTGTTTCAAGGCACGATGTGCGGCCGCCGCGGCGTGAGGCCGTGACAAGCGCCGCTTTTCGCCGTAGCTTTGCTGCAGCCGGCGATGGGGGATATCAGTGGACGTCTTCGAAACAATAATGGTTCCGTTCAAGTGGCTGGTGTCCGCCATTATGGTCGGGCTCCACGACGTCCTGAGCAGCGCCGGAATGCCTGCGGCCAGCGGCTGGACGTGGACTTTGTCCATCATCGGCCTCGTGCTGATCATCCGTGCCGCCCTGATTCCGGTGTTCCTGAGGCAGGTCAGCGCCCAGCGCCGGATGCGGCTCCTGCAGCCTGAGCTGAAGAAGCTGCAGGCCAAGTACCAGGGCAAGACGGACCAGCTGTCCCGGCAGGCCATGGCGCAGGAACAGATGGCGCTCTACAAGGAACACGGGACCAACCCTCTGTCCGCCTGCCTGCCGATGCTGATCCAGGTGCCATTCTTCCTCGCGCTCTTCCAGGTGCTCTCCGGCATCCCGGCCGCAGCGGGGCAGGGCCAGGGCATCGGAGCGATGAGCCGCGACCAGGCGCTGCAGTTCGATGCCTCAAGCATTTTTGGTGCTCCGATGCCGGCGTCCGTGCTGCATGGCGGCGGTGACCAGGGGGCGGTCGTACTACTGACAGTCCTGATGATCCTGGCCATGACGGTCTCGCAGTTCATCACGCAACGACGGATTATGGTCAGGAACGTGCCTGACGAGTCTCCTGACACTCCTTTCGCGCGCCAGCAGAAGGTGATCCTGTACATCCTGCCGCTCGTCTTCGCCGCGGGCGGGGTCTACTTCCCGATCGGCGTCCTGATCTACTGGACCACCACTAACCTTTGGACCATGGCGCAGCAGTTCACGATCAAATGAGGGGTGGGCTCCCGGCGCTAAGGACAGGCGCTAAGGACCGGGCTTAGCGCCGAAAGCCCGCCCCTCACCGCAGGGCACCGCGCCGGACAGGCACCAGCGCCTGTCCATCCGCTGCGGCCCGGGGCAGAATGGGGCGCATGGGCCAGCTCATCTACTCAGGAATCGCGTCCCTGGACGGCTACATCGCGGACCGGGACGGTAACTTCGACTGGAGCGCCCCGGACGAGGAAGTCCACGCCTTCATCAACGACCTCGAGCGCGACGTCGGAACGTACCTTTTCGGGCGTCGCATGTACGACGTCATGGCAGTCTGGGAAGCCCTTGGCACGGCCGAAGACCCGCCGGTGATCCAGGACTTCGCCCGGATCTGGCAGGGGGCAGACAAGGTTGTCTACTCCTCCTCGCTCGCCACCGTCAACACTGCCCGGACGAGGATCGAGCGGACGTTCGACCCCGACGCCGTGCGGGCGCTGAAGGCGGGGACGGACGGCAACATCGGCATCGGCGGCCCCACCCTGGCCGCTGCCGCACTCGACGCCGGACTGGTGGACGAGTGCCGGGTGTTCCTCAACCCGGTGGCGGTGGGCGGGGGCCTGCGCTTCCTGCCGGACGGGCTGGGACTGCGGCTGGAACTCCTCGAACAGCACACGTTTGGAAACGGCGTGGTCTACCTCCGCTACCGCACCCTCGCCTGACAGGGCCCGCCCGACGGCGCCCTCCTGAAGGCATCGGATGCACCGGAGGGGCAGAATGGGGGAATGACCCGCATCGCAATCATCGGCGGCCACGGCAAAGTGGCCCTCCACCTGTCCACCCTGCTCACGGAAGAGGGGCACAGTGTCACCTCGATCATCCGCAACCCGGACCACGCGGCCGATGTCGCGGCCACAGGCGCAACGCCGTCGGTCCTTGATGTGGAAAATTCGACGACGGCGGCGATCGCCGGGTCCCTCGCCGGCCACGACGCAGTGGTCTGGTCAGCCGGGGCCGGCGGCGGCAATCCCGAGCGGACGTACGCCGTGGACCGTGACGCAGCCATCCGGTCGATGGACGCGGCGGCGGAGGCCGGCGTCGGACGCTATGTCATGGTGTCCTACCTCGGTGCGGGGCCTGACCACGGCATCCCGGCCGACCACAGCTTCTTCGCCTACGCGGAGGCCAAGGCGGCCGCGGATGAGTACCTGCGCGGCACCTCGCTGGCCTGGACCATCCTGGGTCCCGGCACGCTGACGGACCGTCCGGGAACCGGGCTGATCGACGTTGACCCCGCACGGGAGGGCGGCGGCGAAACCTCCCGCAGCAACACCGCGAGTGTGGCCGCAGCGGTGCTGGACCTGCCGGAGACGGCCGGCCGGACCATCGAATTCCGCGACGGCACGCTGCCCATCGCCGCCGCCCTGGAGCCGCAGCCGTAGCCCACCGGCCCGGCGCACCAACGGCTCAGCGCGAACGTACAGTTGAGGCCCCGATAAGCTGAAACAGGGAGCACCGCCTCCCGCCGGACGGCGGGACAGGCGCCCCACCGGGGAAGCAGGGACATGGATCAGCTGGCACTCATTATCGGACTCCTGCTGGCCACTGTTGTGGCCGTGGGGCTGGGGGACCGGCTCCGACTCCCGTATCCGGTCCTGATGCTGCTCCTGGCGGTCTGCCTCACCTTCATCCCGGGTTTCCCCGACCTGGATATCCCGCCCGAACTCATCCTGCCCATCTTCGTGCCGCCGCTGCTCTTTGCAACGGCCCAGCGCAGCTCGTGGGCGGTCTTCCGGGTCCGCTGGCGGACACTGATCATGCTGGCCGTCGCGCTGGTGGTCATCACCACCGCCGTGGTGGCGGGCGCGGCCTGGCTCATGATTCCGGGGATCGGCATTCCCGCGGCCATCGCCCTGGGGGCCATGGTGGCACCGCCGGATCCGGTGGCCGTGGAGTCGGTGGCCGGCCGGGTGCACATGCCCCGCCGGCTCATCACCGTCCTACAAAGCGAGGGCCTGTTCAACGACGCCGCCGCCATCGTCATCTTCCAGGCAGCGGTGGCCGCCGCCGTGGGCGGCACCAGGATAGGGCCCGACGTCGTCCTGGACTTTGTCATCGGCGCTGCGGTGGCGGTGGTGGTGGGCATAGCCATGGGCTGGCTGACAGCCCTCATCACCAGGCTGGTGGCCTCCATGGTCGCGCGCAGCGCGGTCACCCTCGTGGTGCCGTTCGCCGCCTACATCCTGGCCGAGGAGATGCACGCCTCCGGCGTGATCGCCGTCGTGGTCACGGCCCTGGAGATGCAGCGGCATACCCGCCCGCAGGACGCGGCCGAGAGAGTCACCCGGACGGCATTCTGGGACGTGGTGGAACTGCTGGTCACCGGCCTGGCCTTCGGCCTGGTGGGTCTGGAAATCAGGGACGTTATCCGGGCAGAGGGCACCGACATTTACAGCATGCTGGGTGTGGCGGCGCTGGTGTGCGTCCTGGTGTTTGCTGTGCGGTTCCTTTGGCTGGCGGTCCTGGCGCTGGGGGCCCGGAAGCGCAAGAACGTCCTGCAGCCCACCTCCGGCAAGGAAGTCCTCATCCTGACCTGGTGCGGCATGCGGGGACTGGCCACCCTTGCCCTTGCCCTGGCACTGCCGCTCACCCTGGCGGACGGAACGCCGTTCCCGGCCCGCGACTACCTGCTGGTGATCGCCTGCGCGGTGCTGCTGGCCACGCTGGTCCTCCCGGGGCTGACGCTGCCCTGGCTGATGCGGATCCTTAAGGCCTCCAACGACGGGTCGGAGGAGCGGGACGCCGCCCGCGTCCTGGCCCAGCGGGCACAGGCTGCCGCCGTGGCGGCCTTGAAGGAGCACGACCTGATGAAGGACCTGCCGCCCGAGAAAGTGGCGCTGGTGAAGGCGAAGATGGGCCGCCTGCACGCAGAACTGCTGGACGGCAGCCTCCGGAACGAAAGCGTGGATGACCTGCGGGTCAGGGGCCGCGGGCTGGCCATCGCTGTCCAGACCATCGCGCTGGACGCCGCACGGCAGGAAGTAGTGCTGGCACGCAACGAACCCGACATGGACCCCGAAGTGGCGGACCGGGTGCTGCGCCAGCTGGACCTGCGGACCATGATCATGCCGGAGTAGCCTAGCGCGTCCAACACAGCGCGAACTGGCAGATAATGCCCTCAAAACCGAGTTTTAAGGGCATTATCTGCCAGTTCGGGCTTGGCTGGGGCCTCAAGTGTACGTTCGCGCTTTGGGGAGAGTTGGGCGGGACGTGTCAGGCCTGCGCTGCGAGCTCCAGGTCCAGGGTGTTCTTCTCCACGTAATCGAGCGCGCACCGTACGGCTCCCACCGTCACGATCGAATCGCCCAGCGGGGAGACGGCCACCCGCGGGGGAGTGACGGTGTACTTTGTCAGGCGTTCGGAGATCGGCTCCAGCAGCACCCCGGCGGAGTTCGCCACGGCGCCGCCAATGACCACCAGTTCGGGGTTGATGATGGTGGCCACGGCCCCGATCACGCGGGCCATCCTGTCGGCAATCCGCTCAAGGATACCCAGCGCCACGGCGTCGCCGGCGGCGGCAGCGGCGAACACCTGTTCAGCCTCGGCGCCGTCGGCATGGTCCCGCAGCGAAGTCCTGGCCTTGCCCGCGACGGCATCGGCTGCCCAGCCGCGTGCCAGCGCCGCAATGCCGAAGGTGTCTCCCACTCCCTCCACCATGTCCAGGAAGGCCAGCTCGCCGGCGCCTCCGCCGCGGCCGTGCAGCAGCCGCCCGCCGTCGATCACGCCAGAGCCAAGCCGCTCACTGGCGAGGATGACCACGACGTCGTCGACGCCGGCAGCAGCTCCCCGCCAGCGGTCACCCAGGGCGGCCAGGTTCGCGTCGTTTTCCAGAAGTACCGTCCAGCCCCGCCGGTCGCGCAGGGCGGACTTCAGTCCGACGTCGAACAGGCCCCAGAAGTGCTGGGTCACCAGCACGTCGCCGTTCCGGTCCACCGGCGCCGCGATCCCGGCGCAGACGGCAAGGACTGACTCCGGGCTGGCCCCCACGCTGTGAAGCGCCAGCATGGCAGCGCGGTCGATGACCGAGATGCGTTCTTCGGCTGAAATTTCGGCGTCGGCGAAGGGCTGGCTGGACCTGCCGAGTGCCTTTCCGCGGAGGTCGGACACCACCACGGTCGCCTTGAGGATGCCGATGTCCATGCCCAGGACGTAGCCGGCGCGTTCGTTGAGCTCAAACCGGCGTGCCGGCCGGCCTTTCTGGTAGCCGCCAAACGCCCGCTGGTTCTCCAACTCACGGATCCAGCCCCGTTCCATGAGGTCCTCGCACACGGAAATGGCCGTGGCGCGGGTGAGTCCGGTGGCCTCCATGACTTCCGTGACCGTCACCGCGTCCGAGGCGCGCATGAAATCAAGGACGGCTCCGGCGCTCACGCGCCGCAGCAGCTGGGGCGTTGCGGAGGAAACTTCCGACATGGTGTTGACCTCTCTGTGCTTTGCACCACATAATACTTGAGGAACTAAATTTAGATTCCAAATAAATAGCCTGGAGCGTGGTGGCCGGACGGCCGCCGACCACTGGCCTTACCTCCAGCCCTCCCCTTCCGCCTTTTGCAAAGGAGCAACTGTGAACTGCATCCCGAAGCACTGCCCGCCCCGGTCCCGGCCCCGTCGGCGCCAGATCCGTACGTCAGCCACGGCCCTGTGAGCGCCTCTGTCCCCGCATCGCTGCCCAGCAGGCGTTCCCTGCTCCGGGCCGCCGGCCTGGCGGGCGCGGCCGCCATCCTGCCCCTCACCGGCTGCGGCGCCAGCGCCAATGCCAGCAAGCAGGACGGCGTCACCACCCTGCGTTTTATGCAGAACAAGCCGGAGGTGGTGGACTACTTCAACCAGGTGATCAAGGACTTCGAGGCACTGAACCCGGACATCCGGGTCATCCAGGACTTTAATGAGGGCAACTTTGTTCCCGGTCTGGTGCGGAACGATCCGCCCGACGTCGTGACCCGCGGCTTCGCCCAGGCCACTGCCGACTTCGTGAAGAAGGGTATCTTCGCCGACCTCGCCGGCCTTCCGGCAGCCTCCACCATCAACCCGGAGATGCAGGAGCTCATCAGTTCCTGGGGCCGGTACAACGGCAATGAGACCAGTGCCCTGCCGTTCTCGGTGGCTGCGGCCGGCGTCATCTACAACCGGGACATCTTTGAAGCCAACGGCGTGGCCGTCCCCACCACCTGGGACGAATTCGTGGCCGCGTGCGAAACCTTCAAGGCGGCCGGAACCGCCCCGATTTATGGGACCTACAAGGACACCTGGACCCTTGCGCAGGGCATGTTCGACTACGTCGCCGGCGGCTCGCTCGACGTCGCCGAATTCTTCACGAACCTCACTGCCGCCGGCGCCGGCATCAGCACGGCAGCCCCCGAATCATTCACCAACAATTTCGGTCCGGCCCTGCCCAAGATGCTGCAGCTGGCGTCCTACGCGCAGAACGGCGCAGCCAGCAAGAACTACGCTGACGGCAATGCTGCCTTCGCCAAGGGCCAGGCAGCCATGTACCTGCAGGGGCCATGGGCCCTGTCCCAGCTTGTGGCCGCCAATCCGGCGATCCGGCTGGGCACTTTCCCGCTGCCCGTCACCAACAATCCGGACGAGACCAAGGCACGGGTCAACGTGGACATGGCGCTCTCCATCACACGGAACACCCCCAACATGGAAGCGGCGCAGCGGTTTGTCAGCTACCTGCTTGAGCCGGAAGTGGTTAACACCTACAACGAAAAGAACGCAGCCTTCTCTCCGCTGAAGGACGCACCGGCGGTAACCAACCCGCAGATCAGCGGGCTCAACGACTCCATCAAGGACGCCCGTTACTTCCAGGGCGCCGTCACGTACTTCCCGCCCTCAGTTCCGGTGAACAACTACATCCAGTCCTTTGTGTACGGCAAGAACGGCGACCAGTTCCTCTCCGCGCTCGACGACGAATGGCGCCGTGTCGCCGAACGGACAGCCGTCTGATGCCCGCCCCGATTCCAGGAGCCCCCATGACCACATCTTCCCTGGCGGCCGAAGCAGCCCCGTCCGTGCGCGCAGTCTCCGCAGAAACGCCACCTGTCCGGTCCAAGGGCCGGATCGACCCGACGTACTACTGGATGGTGGTGCCGGTCCTGGCGCTGTTCGCCTTCTTCATCACCCTTCCCGCACTGGTGGGAGTGTTCTTCAGCCTGACCAACTACGCCGGCTACGGCGACTGGAAGTTCATCGGGCTCTCCAACTACGTCAACATCTTCAAGGATCCGGCTGTCCTGCAGTCGTACATCTTCACGTTCGTCTTTGCCCTGACCACCACCGTGGTGGTCAACGTCGTGGCACTGGCCATCGCGCTTGGCCTGAACGCGAAGATCAAGTGGCGCACCGGCATCCGCACCGTGTTCTTCATCCCCATGGTGCTGTCCGCCCTGATCGTGTCCTTCGTGTTCAACTACCTGTTCTCGAACACGCTTCCGGTCCTTGCCGAGCGCTTCGGCGTCACACCGCTGGCCACCAGCATCCTCGCCAACGAAAACCTCGCCTGGCTGGCCATTGTGCTGGTCACCGTGTGGCAGGCCGCGCCCGGCGCCACCATCATCTACCTCGCCGGCCTCCAGAGCGTGCCCTCCGAAGTCTACGAAGCCGCAGACCTGGACGGGGCCGGCAGCTTCCGGCAGTTCCTCAGCCTCACCCTGCCCCTCATCCTTGGCTACCTGGTGATCAACGTGATCCTCGGCTTCAAGGGGTTCCTTGGGACGTACGAGATCATCGTGGGCCTCACAGGCGGCGGTCCCGGCATGGCGACGCAGTCAGTGGCCATGCGCATCTTCTCCGGCTTCACGGGCGGCGACTACTCGTACCAGATGGCCAACGCCGTCATCTACTTCCTGATCACCTTGCTGATCTCCGTCATCCAGCTGCGCCTCATCCAGCGCCGGGGGGTTTCTCTCTAATGGCTTCACCAACTCTCACCCGCTCCGCGCCCGCCGCGACGAAGGCAGCAGCCCGCAGGAACCGCAGGTCCGGCCGCGAAGGCTTCAAGGTCAACTGGTGGCTCACCGCCCTGATGCTGGTGGCCTCGCTGACCGTGCTGCTTCCTCTGTACTTCACCGTGGCCATGGCACTGAAGTCCCCGGACCAGATCGGCACCGGGACAGGCCTTGCCTGGCCCTCCCCGATGAACTGGGAAAACTTCGCAGCAGCATACGTGGCCACCAACTTCCCGCGGGCCTTTATGTCCACGGCCTTCGTCACCGTCTTCAGCGTGCTCGGCTCATTGGCATGCAGCTCACTGGTGGCCTACGCGATCGCACGGAACTGGAACCACCGCTTCTTCCGGGGTTCCTTCGTGTACCTGCTCTCGGCCATGTTCATCCCGTTTCCGGTGATCATCCTGCCCCTCATCAAGCAGACTGCACTCCTGGGCCTGGACAACCCGGCCGGCGTCGTCTTCCTGCACGTGCTGGGCGGCATCTCGTTCAACGCGCTGCTCTACATCGCCTTCGTCCGGTCCATTCCGGTGGAGCTGGAGGAATCGGCCCGGATGGACGGGGCCACCACGTGGCAGGTTTTCCGCAAGATCATCTTCCCGCTGCTGGCCCCGATGAACGCGACGGTGGGCATCTTCGCCTTCCTGGGTTCGTGGAACGACTTCCTGCTGCCGCAGATGATGATCGCCGACCCCGCCCTGCAGACGCTCCCCGTGGTGCAGATGCTTTTCCAGGGCGAATTCAACACCAACTACAGCCTCGCGTTCGCGTCCTACCTGATGGCCATGGCACCCACCCTGGTGGTTTACATCCTGGCCCAACGTTGGGTACTGTCCGGAGTCATGCGCGGGGCCGTTAAATAGCCGGAACAATCCACCCAGCAACAACAACCCAACCAAGAGAAAAGGATCATCCCTTGTCCACCACTGCCACTCTGGCAACCCTGTCCGATTCCGACCGCCTGGCCGATCCCAACTGGTGGCGCCAGGCCGCGGTCTACCAGATCTACCCGCGCAGCTTCTCCGACTCCAACGGTGACGGCCTGGGTGACATCCGGGGCATCACGGCCAAGGTCCCGTACCTGAAGGAACTGGGGATCGACGCCGTATGGCTGAGCCCGTTCTACCCGTCGGCCCTGGCCGACGGCGGCTACGATGTGGACGACTACCGCGACGTGGACCCTAAGCTGGGCACCCTGGCGGACTTCGACGAGATGGCCAAGGCCCTGCACGCCGCCGGCATCAAGCTGATCGCAGACATCGTCCCCAACCACTCCTCAAACCGGCATGAATGGTTCAAAGAGGCGCTCGCGTCGCCGAAGGGCTCCGCCGCGCGTGACCGCTACATCTTCCGTGACGGCAAGGGCCCCAACGGCGAGTTCCCGCCGTCGGACTGGGACTCCGTGTTCGGCGGACCCGCCTGGGAACGCATCACCGAGCCCGACGGAACCCCCGGCCAGTGGTACATGCACATCTTCGCCAAGGAGCAGCCGGACCTGAACTGGTCCAGCCGCGAGGTCCGTGACGACTTCCTCAAGACCCTGCGCTTCTGGTCCGACCGGGGCGTGGACGGCTTCCGGGTGGACGTGGCGCACGCCCTCACCAAGGACCTCACCGAACCGCTGCTCTCCAAGCTGGAGCTGAGCGCTGCCAATACCGGCACTGACGGGTTCGACGACGGCTCGCACCCCTTCTGGGACCGCGACGACGTGCACGACATCTATGTCGAATGGCGCGAGGTGTTCAACGAATACAACCCGCCGCGCACTGCCGTGGCCGAGGCCTGGGTGCACGCCACCCGGCGTGCACGCTACGCCAGCCCCGAAGGACTGGGCCAGGCCTTCAACTTCGACCTGCTCCAGGCAGACTTCAGCGCCGCGGATTTCCGCGAAATCATCACCCACAACCTGGCTGAGGCCGCCGCCACCGGCGCGTCCTCCACCTGGGTTTTCTCCAACCACGACGTCGTCCGGCACGCCACGCGCTATGGCCTGCCCAAGACGTCCGCGGGCAAGAAGCATGCCAAGGGCCAGGACGGCAAGGACTGGCTGCTGGCCGGCGGCCCCAAGGAGGAACTGGATGTGGAGCTCGGCGAGCGCCGCGCCCGCGCCGCCACCCTGCTGATGCTCGCTGTCCCCGGCTCCGCCTACCTTTACCAGGGCGAGGAGCTGGGCCTGCAGGAAGTGGCGGAGATTCCCGACGCCGAGCGTCAGGACCCCTCCTTCTTCCGGAACAAGGGTGTTGAGGTGGGCCGTGACGGCTGCCGCGTGCCGCTGCCCTGGAAGGTTGAAGGGACCTCCTTCGGCTTTGGCGACGGCGGCGCGCACCTGCCGCAGCCGGACTGGTTCAGCAAGTACGCGGTGGAGGCGCAGGACGGCACCGAAAACTCCACCCTGGAGCTGTACCGCACGGCCCTGAAGCTGCGCCGGGAACTCCAGGCCGCGGAGGAACTGGAGTGGGTGGAAACCGGCAACCCAGAGGTCCTGCACTTCAGCCGGCCGGGCGGCTGGCAGTCCGTCACCAACTTCGGGGACACCGCCGTCGAACTGCCGGAAGGGACCGTCCTGGTCAGCAGCTCCCCGCTGGAGGGCGGAAAACTGGGCGCCAACAGCACAGCCTGGCTGCGCTGACCTGACTCCGTAGCAAGCGCATCCATAGCAAGCACAGGTGGCGGGGCCCGGGCGGGCCCCGCCACCTGCGCGTCTGCCCCGACCCATGAAAGAGTGGCGCCATGACTGAACACAACGTCCCATCCACTGCGCAGAAACTCATCTACGGATGCATGGGCCTGGGCGGCAGCTGGTCCGACGAACCGCATGGGACCGTCCATGTGGACGAGGCCGCTGCCGCCGTCGAGGCTGCGCTGGCTGCCGGAATCACACTGTTCGACCACGCCGACATCTACCGCCGGGGCAAGTCCGAGGCCGTCTTCGGTGAGGTCCTGGCGGCAACGCCTGGCCTGCGCGGGAGGATCCGGCTGCAGACCAAGTGCGGGATCCGGCTCGGCGGGCCCGGGCTGGCCGGGCACTATGACCTCAGCCGGGAGTCCATCCTCGAACGGGTCGGCGCCAGCCTGCAGAGGCTGCAGACGGACTTCGTGGACGTGCTCCTGCTGCACCGCCCCGATCCGCTGACCGATGTAGCGGAGGTGGCTGCCGCCGTCGGGCAGTTGCTGGCTGAGGGAAAGGTGCGGGCGATTGGCGTGTCAAACATGTCCGGCGCGCAGATCCAGGCGCTGCAGGACCGGCTGGAAGTGCCGGTGGTGGCCAACCAGCTGGAGATGAGCCTGCTGAAGCGAGCGTGGCTGGAGAGCACCGTCCTGGTGAACCATGCTGAGTCGCTGGACTACAGCTTTCCGCACGGGACGCTGGAGTACTGCGCCAGCAACGGCGTCACGCTGCAGGCCTACGGCGCCCTTGCCCGCGGGCTGTACACCGGGGCCGGCCCGGACGACCCCACAGCGGCCGAGGCTGCCACCGCAGAGCTGGTGGCGGAGCTGGCACGGGAACACAGCACCACCGGGGAGGCCGTCCTCCTGGGCTGGCTGATGAAGCACCCCGCCGGGATCGCACCGGTGATCGGCACCGTGAATCCGGCAAGGATCGCAGCCTGCGCGGACGCCGCCCGGGTGGCCCGGGCCATGACCAGGGCCCAGTGGTACGGCCTGTGGGTCACCGCAAGGGGCAGCAACCTCCCGTAACTCCACCAGGGGCCGGTCACATCCCGTTTAGTTCGTATTGATCCTCACAAGCAGGCCGTTTTCTTCGGCGTGCCGGTTGCGGGCCGGATACGGTAGATACATGACGTCTACCACCGCCACCGAGACCGTACGGCCGGAACGCAATATCCCCGCAGAGATCGCCCGTTCGTGGCTTCTCGTCAATGCCATGAAAACGGAGCTCTTTGACCAGTCGGCCATTTCCCGCGCCGACTCGATCATCCTCGACATCGAGGACGCTGTGGACCCGTCGCAGAAGGACCGCGCCCGTGGCCACGTGGTGGACTGGCTCTCCGGCGGCGGCAAGGCATGGGTCCGGATCAACGATGCCACCAGCCCGTTCTGGGCCGACGACCTCGCCGGCCTGCGCGGCACCCCCGGCCTGCTGGGCGTAATGCTGGCCAAGACCGAATCCGCTGACCAGGTCACCGAAAGCTTCCACCGCATGGACGGCAAGACGCCGGTCATCCCGCTGGTGGAATCCGCCCTGGGCATCGAGGAAGCCAACAACATCGCCAAGGCCCAGGGCGCCTTCCGCCTGGCCTTCGGCTCCGGCGACTTCCGCCGCGACACCGGCATGGCCGCCACCCAGGAAGCCATGGCCTACCCCCGCGCCAAGCTGGTGGTTGCCAGCCGCGTCGGCAACCTGCCCGGCCCCATCGACGGACCCACCGTGGGCACCAACCACCCCATCCTGCGCGAGCAGACCGCCGTCACCGTGATGATGGGCATGACGGGCAAACTGTGCCTCGCCATCGACCAGACCGCAATCATCAACGAGGTCATCAGCCCCACGCCGTCCGACGTCGCCTGGGCCACGGACTTCATGTCCGACTTCGAGGCCAACGGCCGCGTCATCCGTGACGGCTCGGACCTGCCCCGCCTGGGCCGCGCCGAGAAGATCATGAAGCTCGCAGTAGCCTTTGGCGTGCAGCCGGCGCTCTAGCCCAGTCCAGTTCAGGAGACCCCGTGACCGATACCCGTTATCTGGTGCACGGGGTCTTTTGGGACGGGGAGCCGGCTCCGGGCGGGGAGTACGACGGCGGCAGCCCGGTCCTGCGCCTCCAGCCGCCATCGGGCGCCTTCCGGGAGGTCAGCCTCCACCCGGGTGCCAGGCTCGGCTTCCAGGTGGCCTCCGGCGGCAGGTCCTGCCTGGGCCACCATAAGGTGCACTCGGAGTCCCGCCGCGACCACGTGCTGTGCCCGGCCGCCGCTCCGGCCGCCAAAGGCAAACAGTGCGAGCACTGCTTTGTGCTGGACGACTCCAGGCTCATCCACGATTTCCACCGCGGCGGCCGCGTTCCGGCCGGACTGCGGACCTACCTGATGCAGCAGCACTGGCTGTACGTGGCAACTTTCGCCGGCGGCGCCAGCAAAGTGGGAACCGCGTCCCATCTGCGGAAATGGAACCGGCTCGCGGAGCAGGGCGCGGTAGTTGCCAGGTACGTGGCCAGGGCACAGGACGGCCGGGTAGTGCGGATCCTGGAGGACATGGTCACCCGGGAAGCCGGACTCACCCAGCAGGTCCGTTCCGCGGCCAAGGAGGAAGCCCTTGTGCAGCCCCTGCCCGGATCCGGGCTGGATGCCATCAATGCCCGGCACGCGGCCTCCGTCCGTGCGCTGCTGGCGCGCGCCGCCGTCGAACATTTCAGCATCGTGGACGAACAGTGGGTGCGCCCGGCGCAGGCAACCGGGCTCTGCGAATCCACGGCGCGGCACCCCTACCCGCACCCGCTCGACGGCGGCCGGCACGGGTTCGGCATTGCGGCGCTCAGCGGGACGAACGCCCTGGCACGGCTGGACGGAACGGACGCCGCCTTCGTGGTGAACCTCGGCCGGCTGGCCGCCCGGACCATCGTCCTGGGGGACTTTGCCTCGGATGTGCCGGCCGTGCAGGAATCGTTGTTCTGAGCCTGCTCGGTAGACTTGGACGGTGCTGAACGAATTCTGGAACACCGCGCCCACCGCCTACAAGGTCATGGTCTTCACCGCCATGGGGCTGATCGGCGTCGGAATCGTCCTGAACCTGATCGGCAACACCTCCGGAAACCAGGGCCTGGCCACCGCATCGCTGCCGCTGATCGGGCTCGGCCTCCTGCTGCACATCGCCGGGATCGTGGTCCGCGGCCAGGCCATCCGGAAGAACCTCAAGCGCTAGTTGCCGCCGCGTTCCGCAGGACGTGGCTGCGGG
This sequence comes from Arthrobacter sp. BE255, assembly GCF_031457335.1. Classification (NCBI taxonomy): domain Bacteria; kingdom Bacillati; phylum Actinomycetota; class Actinomycetes; order Micrococcales; family Micrococcaceae; genus Arthrobacter; species Arthrobacter sp. BE255. The sequence continues at coordinate 116,494 of NZ_JAVDWK010000001.1, forward strand.
CGTGCTCGACGGCGGCCGGAAGGTCGGCGAACAGATGGTTGTGGTGGCGGAGCGAACGGATCACTCCAACGTTGGTCACCAGGGCCAGATGATCCGGCCGGACTCCCTTGAGCAGCACGGTGATGCCGCGCAGCTCCAGGGCAGAAATGACTTCCACCAGTGCATGGGCGCCGGTGGCGTCCAGCATCCGCAGCTGGGAGAGCCTGATGATGGCCACCTGGATGTCCTTCACCTCGCTGATTTCCTGGAGGATCCGTTCCGCGGCGCCGAAGAACATGGCGCCGTCCAGCCGGAAGATGGCAATATGCTCGTCACCGTCCACGCCCGGCCCGGTGATCCCTTCGCGCTGCACGCTGCTCAGCGAGGCGAATTTCCGGAGGGTGAAGAGCGCCGCCGCGGCCAGCCCGATCTGGATCGCGACGATCAGGTCGAAAGCCACGGTGATGATTGCAGTGATGATGAAGACCGCTGCGTCCGAGCGCGTTGAGCGGAGGATCGCGGCAACGGTCCGCCGGGACACCATTCGCGCGGCCGTGACCATCAGGACGCCGCCCAGAGCCGCCAGGGGGATCCGGCTGACCATTCCCGACGCCAGATAGACGATGCCCAGCAGGACGATGGCATGGATGGCGGCGGCCATCCGGGTTTTGGCTCCTGAGCGCACATTGACGGCCGTCCGTGCGATGGCGCCGGTGGCCGGCATTCCGCCAAACAGGCCGGCGGCGACGGAAGCCAGCCCTTGGCCCGTGAGCTCGCGGTCAGGGCTGTAGGAAGTGCCGGCTGCGCCGTCCGGCCCCTTCATTCCCGCTGCCACCCGCGCCGAGAGCAGGGACTCGATGGATGCCAGGCACGCAATGGCCACGGCCGGCATCGCCAGGCTGCCCAGGGAAGCCAGATCAAGCGCGGGGAAAGAGGGGGACGGCAGGGAATGCGGCAGGGGACCGATCCGCGGGATGTCCAGCTGCAGGAGCTCGGCCGCCGCGGTGGCCAGCAACACGGCGAGCAGGCTCGCGGGAAGGGCCCGGAACAGCCTCTGCACCAGGATCATCACGACGGCGACCCCCGCCACGAGTGCGAGCGTCAGCCGGACCGTGGACGGCACTGCCCCGGACGCGGCTTCGATGGCCGCCAGCAGGGTGTTGTGCCCCGGGATGCCGGAGGTGCCGGTGGCCAGCGGAACCTGCTGAAGGAAGATAATGGCGGCGATGCCCAGCGTGAAGCCTTCCACCACAGGCCAGGGGATGAATGCCACGGCCCGGCCCAGGCCGCTGATTCCCAGGATGCAGACCAGCAGGCCCGCCATCAGGGACAGCAGCGCCACGCTGCCGGTGCCGTGGACCGCCACTACCGGCGCCAGGACCACCACCATGGCGCCGGTGGGCCCGGACACCTGGACCGGGGATCCGCCCATGACGGCAGCCACCAGCCCTGCCACGATTGCCGTGATGAGTCCGGCCTCCGCACCCACGCCGGAGCTGACGCCGAACGCCAGGGCCAGCGGCAGGGCCACGATACCCACTGTGATGCCCGCCAGCAGGTCCGCCCGCCAGGACTGCCGCAGGCCGGTGTAGTCGGCCCGGGAAGGCAGGAACCGGCTGAGTCCCCGGGAGCCCGGGCGGAGGTCCCGGCTCACGGTGCGGATCCCTCCCGCAGGTGCCCCGCCGGCAGCTGCTGTGCCAGCCGGAACTGTTCGTTGGAGTCAGCGAGGCTGTCCAGCAGGAAGGTCCGCGCGATGGCGAGAAGTTCCGAAACACCCGGGTGCGCCAGACGGTAGGTCACTGCGTTGGCGGACCGCACCGACGTCACCACCTTGTGCTTGCGCAGCGTGGCCAGATGCTGGGACAGATGGGAGGCCTCAAGCCCGGTTTCGGCAAGCAGGTAGCTCACCGCAGCCGTGTTCTCCGGAGCGGCGGCCAACAGCTCCAGGATCCGGATCCGTGCCGGGTGGGCCAGCGCCTTGAACAGGTTGGCTTTGATCTCGTAGAGCGGAGCCTGGGCGGGAGACAACATCGGGAACGCTCCGTAACTTCACTTGATGAAATGATAAATCCATCATATCAATGTGACGCAAGGCCCTCCCCATCGGCGGCTGGCGATAGGCTTGAACCCATGACTATCAATCCGGACCTGCAGGGCCGCAGCTACCCTGCCGCAGAGGTATACGACGTCGGCCGCGAGAAAATCCGCGAGTTCGCCCGCGCCGTGAAGGCCACCCACCCAGCCCACTTCGACGTCGAGGCAGCCAAAGCCCTGGGCCACAGCGACCTGGTGGCGCCGCCCACGTTCGCCATCATCATCGCCCAGCGCGCCGACGCGCAGCTGATCGAGGATCCGGAGTCCGGCATCGATTTCTCCCGCGTGGTCCACGCCGACCAGCGCTTCATCCACCACCGCCCCATCTTCGCGGGCGACCGGCTGGTGGCGGAACTGCACGTTGACGGCGTCCGCGCCATGGGCGGCGGCGCCATGATCACCACCCGCCAGGAAATCTTTGCCCTCACAGCTGACGATTCGCGTGAAAGCGTCGCCACCACCACTTCATCCATCCTCGTCCGCGGAGAGGGACAGTAACCATGAGCCCCACCTTCAGCGAACTCACGGCAGGCCAGGACATCGGCAGCCGCACCGTCGAGGTCAGCCGCACCGACCTGGTCAAGTACGCCGGCGCATCCGGCGACTTCAACCCCATCCACTGGAACGAAGCCTTCGCCACCGGAGTGGAACTCCCGGGCGTCATCGCCCACGGCATGTTCACCATGGGCGCCGCAGTCCAGTTGGTGACCGACTGGGCAGGCGACCCCGCCGCCGTCGTCGATTTCCAGACCCGCTTCACCAAGCCCGTCCTCGTCGCGGACACCACCGGAACCACCGAGCCCGGCGCCACCATCGAGGTCAGCGGCGCCATTGGAAAGCTCGACGCCGATGCCGGCACCGCCCGCGTCGACCTCACCGTGGTCTCGGCCGGCCAGAAAGTACTGATGAAGGCCCAGGCCGTGGTCAGGCTCTCCGGATCCTGAACCGCAGGGAGCCTTTGACCACCACGGCAACTGCCGCCGCCGAGGTCACCGCCTGGCGCAACGCCGTGGTGGTGGCCTACGGCGCCAGCGGCCTGGCGTTCGCGTCCTGGGTATCGCGCCTGCCGGCCATCCGGGACGGACTGGACCTGACCCCGGGCAACATCGGCATGCTCCTGCTGTGCATGACCCTCGGCTCCTTCATCTCAGTGTCTGCGTCCGGCCTGATTGTGCTGCGGCTGGGATCCACCCGGACCATCCGGACCGGAAGCATCATGGTGGGCTGCGGCCTCGCGATCGCAGGATTCGGGACGTCGGTCCTTGCCACCCCCGTAGCGGTGGCCGTGGGCCTGGCCATCACCGGCCTGGGCACCGCCAGCTGGAACACCGCTTCCAACGTTGAAGGGGCCGCGGTGGAGCGCGCGGTGGGCCGGCACATCATGCCCCGGCTGCACGGCGCGTTCAGCCTGGGCACGGTGGCCGGCGCCGGACTTGGCGCCTGGGCCGCGGCGGCCTCGGTCCCGGTGTTGTGGCACCTTGCAGCGGCAGGCGCCGTCGTTGCGGTATCGGTGACGACGGCGGCCGCATGGTTCCGCGCCGATGTCACCCCCGTGACGGGGGAACGGACATATGTCCCGGACACGTTCGAGGACCCCTCCACGGGACCAATCCCCGTCATCACGCCCGGCGCGGCGCAGGCCGACGGCGTCCCGCTCGACAACAAGCGGAAGATCGCCCAGGCCTGGCGGGACAAACGCACCCTGCTGCTCGGCGTGATGGTCCTGGGACTGGCACTTGCTGAAGGCGCGGCGGGCGACTGGGTTGCCCTGGCCCTCGCGGACGGCCACGGCCAGACGGACGCCGCCGGAGCCGCCGGGTACGGCCTTTTCGTCACGTTCATGACCGTTGGGCGGTTCGCCGGAACCCTGGTCCTGGACCGTTTTGGCCGGGTCCCGGTGATGCGCTGGTGCGCCGCGCTGGCCGTGTTGGGACTGGGGCTGTTTGTGTTCGCCCCGGTTCCCTGGCTGGCCTTCGTGGCCCTGGCCATCTGGGGGCTTGGCGCCTCGCTGGGCTTCCCGGTGGGAATGTCCGCCGCCGCCGACGACCCCGCCAAGGCAGCCGCCCGCGTCTCGGTCGTCTCCACGATCGGTTACGGCGCCTTCCTGTGCGGCCCGCCGCTGCTGGGCCTGCTGGCAGAACACGTGGGCATCCTGCATTCGCTGCTGGCTGTCATGGTGATGCTCGTGATGAGCTTCCTGCTCTCACCGGTGGCACGCAAAATTCCCTAGCTTTTCCCTGCGTTAGGCTGGTTTGGTGACCCAGACACTCCTTTCAACCCTGACCACGGCCGCCGTCGGTGGCCCCGCCGGCAAGTACATCGAGGCCAGGACCGAGGCAGAGATCATCGACGCCGTGCGGACGGCCGACGCGGCGGGGGAGCAGGTCCTCATCATCGGCGGCGGCTCCAACCTGCTGATTTCCGACGACGGGTTCCCCGGCACGGTGGTCAAAATCGCCTCGGAGGGATTCACGGTAAACGCGGAGGACTCCTGCGGCGGCGTTGCGGTGGTGGTCCAGGCCGGGCACAACTGGGATGCGCTGGTGGAGCACGCAGTGCTGCACGCCTGGTCCGGGATTGAGGCCCTCGCCGGCATCCCCGGCGCCACGGGTGCCACGCCGGTCCAGAACGTGGGGGCCTACGGTTCGGACGTCTCGCAGACCATCGCCGCTGTGCGGACCTGGGACCGGACCCGGAACGCCGTGCAGACATTCACCAGCTCCGAGCTGAAGTTCGGGTACCGCGATTCAATCCTCAAGCAGACCACCGTCGACGGATCGCCCCGCTACGTGGTGCTGACGGTGGAGTTCCAGTTGCCTCTGGGCCGGATGAGCGCCCCCATCCGGTACGCCGAACTGGCCCGGTCCCTCGGCGTGGAGCCGGGCAAGCGGGCGTATTCCAACGATGTCCGCCGGGAGGTGCTCCGGCTGCGCGCCTCCAAGGGCATGGTGCTGGACCCCACCGACCGGGACACGTATTCCACCGGCTCGTTCTTCACCAACCCCATCGTTCCGTTGGACGTGGCTGACCAGTTACCGGAGTCAGCGCCGCGATATCCGGCAGGGATCGACGGGCTGGTGAAGCTGTCCGCTGCCTGGCTTATCGACCAGGCGGGGTTCGGCAAAGGCTACGGGCTGGAGGACGGCAGCGTGTCCGGCGGACGGGCCTCGCTGTCCACCAAGCACACGCTGGCCATCACCAACCGCGGCTCCGCCAGCGCTGCCGACATGGTGGCCGTCGCGCGCGAGGTGCGTGCCGGCGTCGTCGAACGCTTTGGCATTGAGCTGCACCCGGAACCGCTGCTTATCGGCGTGGCGCTCTAGCGTCGTCCGGGAGGACGGCGTCGTCGTTCGCGCCGCCTTCTCCGGCTATGAGCCGGACGTTTACCGCCATCCCGAGCACGGCCGCGGCCCAGCCGGTCAGGGCGAGGTAGGGGCCCATGAACAGCCAGACCAGGAGCCCGGGAAGGGACGGATTTCCGCCGCCGGCAAGGATGCAGACCACCAGGCCGGTGACGGCAACGGCGTGCGACAGGATCCAGAGGGCCTTCCCGCTGAGCGGGTGGCGCTTCCAGTCGCGAAGAACATGGAGTGTGCCGCGGCACACCCGGATCCCGGGAAAGAGGACGGCGTAGCCTCCGCCGAGGCTGAAGGCCAGCGATGACAGCAGCAGCGAAAGTTCTGATTCCCCGTTTGCCAGGAACCCGGTGACGGCCGGAACCCCCACCGCCACACCAATCAGGACCGAAACAGTCCCTCCCACCAGCCACCCTTTTGTTTCGCGCGCGAACAACTGCCACAAACTCCCCAAAGTCATGGTTCTACCCTATCCGCCAGGCCTTGGGGCGCGGACCATGGTGGCCAGCCGGCCCCCACCTGGGCGTTCAACCCAGCGGCGGCCTTCGTGGAGAACCTAGGATAAGTGCATGGCAGGAACGTCGTCACAACGCGTGAGCAGCAAGGTCATGGGCAGGCTCCGGCTAGCTTCCCAGGGACTTCTTGGAACGGGGCTGGGTTCTGTGCCGGAAGCCGTGCGGTGGATGACGGCTTCCCAGGCGCAGAACCTGCAGGAGGCGCTGTGGGCCGTCGGGCTTCGGGTTCCGCGGGCCGGGCTGTCGGACGTCCGGGCAGCCCTGGACAGCGGAAGCGTGGTCCGCTCCTGGCCGATGCGCGGAACGCTCCACCTGGTGGCACCCGAGGATCTGCGCTGGATGCTGGGACTTACCGCCGAGCGGCTTACCCGCAGTATCGCCGGCAGACACCGCGAGCTGGATATCACCTGGGCGGACATCGAAAAGTGCCGCGACGTTGCCCTGGAGCGCGTGGCTGGTGGCGGTTCCCTGAGCAGGACTGAGCTCTTCGGGGTGTTTGAGGCGGCGGGGCAGCCCACCACAGGCCAGCGCGGGATCCACATCCTGGGGACGCTGTGCCGGCACGGATGGCTGGTCCAGGGCCCATTGGCCGGGAACCAGCAGTTGCTGGTGGCCTTCGATGAGTGGATCCCGGTGTCGCGGACCCTTGAGCGGCAGGAGGGCATTGCCGAGTTCATGCTGCGCTATTTCCAGAGCCACGGGCCGGCCACCATCCGCGACTTCGCGTGGTGGACACAAATCCCGCTGACCGATGTGCGGCCCGCGTTTGAGCTGGTCCGGGGGCAGCTGGTCGAGCTCGAATTCGGCGACACCAGCTATTGGATGTCCCCGGAGACCGCGTCACTGCTCGACGACCGTGTGCCGGGCCAGCGGTCCGTCCTCCTGCTGCCCGGCTTTGACGAGTTCGTGCTCGGCTACCAGGACCGGAGCCTGGTCCTGGCGCCGGAGCACGCCAACAAGATCGTTCCCGGCGGCAACGGAGTGTTCAAGAAGACCACCGTGGCCGGGGGAGAGGTGATCGGCACCTGGGCGCGCGCCGGGAGCACCAGGAGCGCCGCCGTCGTGCCTGAACTCTTTGACGACGCCAGGCCGCTCGGACCCGGGGGCCTGGCAACCTTCAACAAGGCCGCCGAGCAGTACCTCGCGTTCCTCAACACCTGACAGTGACAGCAACGCGGGGTCACTTAACGCCCATCCGACGGTGCGGAATGGGCGTTAAGTGACCCCGCGTTGCTGTATGGGGCGGTCGATTGGGGGCTACAGGTTGCCGGTGGCGATGTTGAGCATGCGGCGCAGCGGTTCGGCGGCACCCCAGAGGAGCTGGTCGCCCACGGTGAACGCGCTGATGTACTGCGGGCCCATGTCCATCTTGCGGATACGGCCCACCGGGATGTCCAGGGTGCCGGATGCGGCCACGGGAGTCAGCTCGGCCATGGAGGCTTCCTTGGTGTTCGGAATGACCTTGGCCCACTGGTTGTCCTCGGCCAGGAGCTTCTCGATCTCGGCCACAGAAAGGTCCTCGCGGAGCTTGAGGGTAAGGGCCTGGGAGTGGGAGCGCATGGCGCCGATCCGGATGCAGAGGCCGTCCATGATGACGCGGTTCTCGTCCGAGGTGCCCAGGATCTTGTTGGTCTCAACCCCGGCCTTCCACTCTTCCTTGGACTGGCCGTTGCCCAGGTCCGCGTCGATCCACGGGATCAGCGAACCGGCCAGCGGCACGCCGAACTGGGTGGCGTCGATGTCGGTGCGCTGGTGCGCCAGGACCTTGCGGTCAATTTCCAGGATGGCCGACGCCGGGTCGTCCAGTTCCGAGCTGACCTCCGCGTTGAGCGTGCCGAACTGGCTGAGCAGTTCGCGCATGTGCCGTGCGCCGCCGCCTGAAGCAGCCTGGTAGGTCATGGACGTGCCCCACTCGACGAGGCCGTTCTTGAACAGCCCGCCGAGGCCCATCAACATGCAGGACACGGTGCAGTTGCCGCCGATGAAGTCCCTGGTGCCGTTGACCAGGCCCTTGTCGATGACGTCGCGGTTGATCGGGTCCAGCACGATGATCGAGTCGTCGTTCATGCGCAGGGTGGAGGCGGCGTCGATCCAGAGGCCGTCCCAGCCGCGGCCTCGCAGCTCGGCGTGTACGCGCTTGGTGTAGTCCCCGCCCTGGGCGGTGACAATAATGGGCAGCTTAGCCAGGGTGTCGACGTCGAACGCGTCCTCGAGCTTGCCGGCCCCATCAGCGAACGACGGGGCGGCACCTCCTGCGTTTGAGGTGGAGAAGAACACCGGGTTGATGTTGGCGAAGTCGCCCTCGTCCTGCATGCGCTGCATGAGGACGGAACCGACCATGCCACGCCAACCGACAAGTCCAACGGACGGGGTAGCTGCTGTAGTCATTCGTACAGTTTAGACTTCGGAACCGGCAGGGCGCAGTCGGTTACGTCACCTCCGCGGGGCGGGGTCAGCGTGGGTGTCCTTCGTGCGCCTCGCCTAGTTCGATTCATCCGGAAACGGGCGGGTGCTGTCGGGGAAGTTTTCCCGGGTAATTGCAATCCCGGACGGGTTGGCTTCGAACCAGCTGCGGGCCTTGTCATCGTTGAGGGCGAAGCGGGGCTTGGGCAGCCCCTTCAGACGCCTCAGCTTGGACGCTTGCCACTCCCGACGGAGGCTCCGGATCCCCAGGAGCCACCCGCCGGTGAAGAGCACCGTAAAGATAAGCCCGAAGAGACCAAAAAGTATGTTGAGGCTTGCCACCCCGATTATTAGAACGACAGGCGCGACTATGGCGGGAATCGTCATCAGGATGGTGACAATGTAGAGGCCCGTGGTGCTGTGGACCGAGTAGTTTCCGGATGGCTGCGCCCCGCCGATGCCCCATTCCTCCTGCGTATAGGCGTATACGGTTCGTTCCATCCCGGTGGCGTAGTAGAAGGGACGGTCAACAATGATGCTTTGCACCGATGGATCAGATGCCATCAGACGCTCCGGACTCAGACCTGAAAGCGCTCAGCGTGGCGGTCAGCTCTTCGTCGGTCTGCGCCAGTGTTTCAGCCCCAACGACGTCGTCCACCGCCACGGCGTGAACCCAGCCACGACTGTCTTTGCGGATGAGAAGCTGCCGCCCTTCGCGGAGCAGGCCGGACCGGATCCTGACGCCGCCGTCCGGGTTACGCGCTAAATGATCGCGGACTATGTAGGCTTCCGCAGCTTCTGCCGAGACGTTGGGGTCCTGTGGCAGGGCGAACCAGCTCATCATGGTTCTTGGCTGAAGAAGCAGCTTGGTCCGGTCTGACTCGGCGTGCAGCACGGAGTCGCCTTCCGCAGCGTCTACGAGCAAATCCAACTGCGTCCACCTCTGGGCATTCGCAAGGGTGTAGGCCACGATATCCACCCGCATGTCGAAGTCGATGTCGGAGCCATCTACGGTTGCCAGGCCCCGGGCGATTAGGGACGACAGCCCTGCACGGATGAGCTCCTGGTTCTCAGATTCTTCGCTGAGCCGCAGCCATGAAGCACTGGCACGGGATCCAGCCGTCGGTTGCAGGTGCAGGAGGTAGGCCATTTCGGCCTGGCCAAATCCGACAGAAGTGTCTGTCTCTGTTTGTTCTGCAGTCATGTTTATCATCCTATGAGTGAGAAGCTGGCTAGAAGCCGAAGAAGTCCTTGACGCCTTCGCCGATGTTTTCTACGACGTCTTCGGCGATTTCTCCACCGGCATCGAACGCGCCGTCCATGGCGTCTTTGGCCCCGGGAATCAGCTCGACGGCCGCCCACGCGCCGCCGACCACCATGCACGCAACGCCCACCGGTGGCGGGAAGAATGAGCCGACGCCGAGTGCGGTCTTAAGTCCCGATTTCAGGGCATCCCCAGTTTCGCCGGCGCGGATTGCATTGATGGTGTCGAGGCCATCCAAGCCGACACTGATACCGCCAAGAGCGTGTCCTGCGGCGTTCAGGCCATATTTTGCCAAGGGAGCGATATCAGCGGCTCCGGCGCCTCGGGCCATCTCTGCGAAATCGCCGAACTTGCCGCTCAGCAGGTCAGAAGTGCCGGAGAAGGCGCCGCGCAGGCTGTCCGCGCGGGCAGAGGCCTCCCACAGGTCCGTGTTGAGGGCCCGCTTCAGGGCATTCCAGTCCTGGCCGGCGGCAGACAGTGCCCGGATTTCGTCGCCGTGCCGGGCGGCAAACTGTGAAATGTCCCTGAGGCCAAGCGGAACGGACTTCAGGCCGAGGACACCGTTGTAGGCGTCCCAGCCCTTGCGGAAAGGTGAGTCTCCGTTCGACATCCACTCTTCACCCAACGGAATGAAGGGCGAGCCGGGAACGCCTGCGGAGATGCCAGGCCCGCCGCCCGATCCGGACGCCGCGTTGCTCGCCTTCTCCTGCTGATCAGCGTTCTCCAGCAGCTTCTTCGACTCCTGCTTGAGCGCGGAGACCGCCTGCTGGAGCATTGCCCGGTGGCTGCCGTTCCACTCTGAGCGGAACCTGGCAGCGTCCTGGCCCTTCCAGGAAGGGTTGTTGTTGATCTGGTTGCTCAGCAGCGTTGACTGCTGCAGCAGGGTGTCAGACGCCTTACCGAACTGCTGCGCCAGCGTCCGGAGCTCGGCGACGTCCGCGCCCCACATGTTTCCTGCCACAAGGCATCATCCCCCAAATGTCTCTGCAGCAAATGTCGTTCAGGCTGCCTGCACAACTCTAATAGCGGAGCGATAGGGCCGCGATGGGTTGTGCTCCCCATCGGCCCAACCGGCAGCAAGCGTCAGCCGCGGTCGCTTTCCTCCAGCACCGCGGCTTTGCGGAGCCGCAGCGCGTAGAAGGCCCCGAAGGCGAATACCTGGGTCACCACCACCAGCACGATGGCGCCGGCGATCTTGTTGCCGCCCAGGATCATGGTCAGGCCAACAATGGCGGACAGCAGGGCCAGCAGCGGCAGCAGCATGTACCCGAGGACAAAGAGGGTCTCTGGTTTCTTCAGCATCTCAGCCCGCCGTCCGTACCCATTTGGTGAACCTGTACTGCGTGCCGTTGGCGGCAGTGAGCCAGCCGTCCGGCGGAACCGAAGCAGCCGCCTCCCAGGTTTCGCCAAGCTCGGGAGCGAACGTGTCGCCGTCGGCCTCCACATCGATGGTGGTGACCACCGCAACGTTGGCGAGGTCGGTGGACTGGCGGAAGACCTCGCCGCCGCCCAGGATCCACACCGTCTCGCCGCCGTCGACGAACTGGGACTCCAGGAGCGCGTCATCAAGGGACGGAACCACGACGGCGCCCTCCGCCTCGGGTGACTCGCCCCAGCCTTTTTGCCGGGTGATGACGATGTTGGTGCGGCCGGGGAGCGGACGGTACTTGTCCGGGAACGACAGCCACGTCTTGCGGCCCATGATCACCGGGTGTCCCATGGTCAGCCGGTTGAAGTGCTTCAGGTCCTCGGGCAGGTGCCAGGGCATGTCGCCGTCCTTGCCGATGACGCCGCCGGAGGTCTGCGCCCACACCAGGCCGACGCCGGTGACGGAGCCGGCGAGTTCCTCGGAAAAAGCCTGCGGGTCTGCTGTGTTCTCGGTGCTCATACGGCGATCGGAGCCTTAATCGTGGGGTGGTGCTGGTAGCCGACCACTTCGAAGTCCTCCAGCGTGTAGTCGAAGATCGACGCCGGCTTCCGGGTGATCACCAGCTGCGGGTAGTCGTAGGGTTCGCGCTCCAGCTGCTTGAGGACCTGGTCCATGTGGTTCTCGTAGATGTGCACGTCGCCGCCGGTCCAGACGAACTCGCCGACGTCCAGGCCCGCCTGCTGCGCCACCATGTGGGTCAGCAGGGCGTAGGAGGCGATGTTGAACGGAACGCCCAGGAACATATCCGCGGAACGCTGGTACAGCTGGCAGGACAGCTTGCCGTCCGCGACGTAGAACTGGAAGAACGCGTGGCACGGCGGCAGCGCCATGTCCTTGAGCTCCGAGACATTCCAGGCGGAGACGATGTGCCGGCGTGAGTCCGGGTTGGACTTGAGGTTCGCCACGAGCTCGGCGATCTGGTCGATATGGCCGCCGTCCGGCGTGGGCCAGCTGCGCCACTGGACCCCGTAGACCGGCCCGAGCTCGCCCTCGGCGTCAGCCCATTCGTTCCAGATGGTGACGCCCTGGTCCTGCATCCACTTCACATTCGATTCACCGCGCAGGAACCACAGCAGTTCCACGGCGACGGACTTGAAATGGACGCGCTTGGTGGTGATCAGCGGGAAGCTTTTGGCCAGGTCGAAGCGGATCTGGCGGCCGAACACGCTGGTGGTGCCCGTCCCTGTACGGTCGGATTTGTGCGTGCCATGGGCCATGACATCGCGCAGGAGGTCTTCATAAGGCGTAGGGATGCTCACGGCTAAAGTCTACCGGGGCCCTCCGCCCGCGGCCGCCGATGACATCGCTGTGAAGCCGAAAACGCCACGCAGTGAAGGCAGCCAGCCGGCAACAGCTCATCGCTGGGCCTAAACGTCAGCCCTAATCGCCAGCCCTAATCGTCGAACGGTTTGAACTGTTCCACGGCCACGATCCGCTGCCTGCTGTGGTGCGACACATGGAACACGAGGATTTCGCCCGGGGCCAGGTAGGGATCGGCATCCGGCAGGAGTCCGCGCAGGCGGCCCGGCATGGACTTGCCCAGCTGGTCCAGGACGGTGGGCAGGGCGGGGCGGTGCGTGCAGACGGCAACGCCGCGCTGTTTGTCCAGCAGCGCTGACAACACGCCGGCAGTCTTCTTCGGGTTTCGCGCGTGCCGGTGTTCCGTCAATGCGTCCACGAGCTTGACCTTGGCGTCCACGGTCTTCGCATACGGCGCGATGGTGGCAACGCAGCGCAGCCACGGGCTGCTGACCACCCGTTGCGGCCGCCAGGCCTGCAGCAGGCGCCCCACGGACTGGGCCTGCCTGATGCCCGTGGCGGCCAGCGGCCGCTCGCCTTCGGCCTTGGTCCAGGAAGAGCGCGGCTTGGCCTTGGCGTGCCGCACCACAATGAGCGGCCACGTGGCCAGCTCATGGCGTTTGTGGGCCTCCACGAGGTATTCAAGGGGCGCGACGTCGGACGGGTTGGACAGCAGCGCCGCCGCCTTCTCCGGGGCGCACCACATCACACTGTCAACCTCCTTGCCGTCAGGCATGAGGGTTGCACCGTTGACCTGGACTGCCCAGTAGTGGACCACTTTCAGCCCGGACGCCACGTGGTAGTGGATCGGCGGAAGCGGGATGCCAAGCTGGGCGGTCAGCCCGATCTCCTCCTGGATCTCGCGGACGGCACATTCGGGAATGGTCTCGCCTGCGTCGATCTTTCCCTTGGGCCAGGACCAGTCGTCATACCGCGGCCGGTGGATCAGCAGGACCTCGAGACGGTCCTTGGTGATCCGCCACGGCAGTGCGCCGGCGGCCGTAACGGCCACCGGCTCACCGGGATGGTCTGTCTGGTCTGCTACCGGTGTATCGCTCGCCAACACCGCTGCCCTACCGGCGGCTCAAGGAGCGCTGGCGCGGCCGCGAGGCGAGCAGCCAGGACTGGACATCGTCAAGGTGGGTGCCGTCGTCGGCGATGTGGTGCCGGTTCCAGTCGCCCTGGTTGTCCAGATGCCAGCTGGCGGTCTCCGGGTCCATGTAGCGGCGCAGCAGGTCCAGGACGTAGGTGATGTCATCGGGGCTGGCGAGCTGCACCAGCGCCTCGACCCTGCGGTCCAGGTTGCGGTGCATCATGTCCGCCGAGCCGATGTAGACCACCGGGTCGCCGCCGTTCGCGAAGGCGAACACCCTCGAGTGTTCCAGGAACCGGCCAAGCACCGAGCGCACCGTGATGTTCTCACTCAAGCCCGGCACGCCGGGGCGCAGCGAGCAGATGCCGCGGACAATGACGTCCACGTTCACGCCTGCCTGCGACGCGCGGTAGAGGGAATCGATGATCGCCTCATCCACCATGGAGTTGACCTTGATCTGGACCCGCGCAGCGAGTCCGGCGCGGGCGTTGCGGATCTCGGTCTCGATCCGGTCAATGAGCCCGGAGCGGACCGACCTGGGCGCCACGAGGAGGCGCTTGAACGTTGACTTGGGGGCGTAGCCGGAGAGCTGGTTAAACAGCTTGGAAAGGTCTTCGCCCACCTGCTCGTTGGCAGTCAGCAGGCCGAGGTCCTCGTAGTAGCGTGCGGTCCGCGGGTGGTAGTTTCCGGTGCCGATGTGGCAGTAGCGGCGGAGCCCGTCCACTTCCTGGCGGACCACCAGCGACAGCTTGCAGTGGGTCTTGAGGCCCACGATGCCGTAGACCACGTGGACACCTGCCTGCTCCAGCTTCCGCGCCCAGGAGATGTTCGCCTGTTCGTCAAAACGGGCCTTGATCTCCACCAGGGCGAGGACCTGCTTGCCGGCTTCGGCGGCATCGATCAGCGCATCAACAATGGGTGAATCGCCCGAGGTACGGTACAGGGTCTGCTTGATGGCCTGAACCTTCGGGTCCGCAGCCGCCTGCTCCAGGAAGGCCTGGACCGACGTGGAGAAGGAGTCGTACGGGTGGTGGAGCAGGATGTCCCGGCGGCGCATGGCCGCGAAAACGTTGGCTGCCTTGGACGTCTCGGACTCGTTGAGGTACCGGGAGGTGTGCGGCACATGCTTGGGGTAGTGCAGGTCAGCCCGGTCGATGCCGGCAATGACGGACAGGCCGCGGAGGTCCAGCGGCGCGGGGACGGAGTAGACCTCCGACTCTTCCACGCCGAGTTCGCGGATCAGCAGGGCGCGGATGTTGGGGTTGATGTCGTGGGTGACCTCAAGGCGGACCGGCGGGCCGAACCGGCGGCGCAGCAGTTCCTTCTCCAGCGCCTGCAGGAGGTTCTCGGCGTCGTCCTCTTCCACTTCGACGTCCTCGTTGCGGGTGACGCGGAAGATGTGGTGTTCCAGGACTTCCATCCCGGCGAAGAGCTTGTCCAGGTGCACAGCGATGACTTCTTCAAGGGCGATGAAGCGGGCAACCCGGCCTGCCACTGCGCCGGCACGCGGCCCGTCGATGGAGATCAGCCGCGGAAGCTGGTCCGGGACCTTGACGCGGGCGAAGAGTTCCTTGTCGCTGACAGGGTTGCGTACCACCACGGCCAGGTTCAGCGACAGCCCGGAGATATACGGGAACGGGTGCGCCGGGTCCACGGCCAGCGGCGTCAGGATGGGGAAGACCTTCTCCGCGAACATGGCGCTCAGCTGCTGCTTCGCGGCGTCGTCCAGTTCATCCCAGTGCATGACGTGGATGTGCTCGTACGCCAGGGCCGGACGGATCTGCTCCGCGAAGACCTGGGCGTGGCGCTGCTGGAGCCGGTGGGCTTCCTCACCGATTTTTTCCAGGACTTCCACCGGGCTGAGGCCGGCCGGGGACGGCACGGCCAGTCCCGTGGCGATGCGACGCTTCAGTCCGGCGACGCGGACCATAAAGAACTCGTCCAGGTTGGACGCGAATATCGACAGGAAACTGACCCTCTCCAGCAAGTGGAGGGTGGGGTCTTCGGCCAGTTCCAGTACTCGGGAGTTGAAGGCCAGCCAGCTCAGTTCACGGTCCAGGAAGCGGTCCGGCCGGATATCGCCCTCAGGCTCAAGGTTGGGAGCGAACTCGGGGATGTCGATCCGGTCCTGCGTGGCGCGTGACGCCGGAACCTCGGACGAACCAAAACGGGCCCTGACGGGCGCTGCGGCGCCTTCGGACGTGACTGTTCCGGCGGGTTCCGGTTTCATGGGTTCTCCTCTTACCTGGCGCTGGATGCTGGCTTTCACGGCCGGCGCGGTCCTGTTTCAACCTTACAAGCATTCGCCGGCGCGGACCCCTAGATTTCGGGCGGCGGAAACCGTGCGTCAGTCGATTGGACTAACCCGCGGAAACCGGCCCGTACATCACATCCATGTCCCAGCGCGTGAAGCCCAGACGCTGGTAGAGCCGCACTGCCGGGGCGTTGTCGGCGTCGACGTACAGCATGACCGCGTGGAGGCCCAGGTTCTGGAGGTGGCGGATGCCGGCCACCGTCAGCGCTTTGCCCAGGCCCATTCCCTGCGCCGCGGGGGAGACGCCGACGACGTAGACCTCGCCGATTGCCGGGTGGCCGCCGTGCCGGGGGTGGACCTTCGTCCAGTGGTAACCGAGCAGCCGGCCGGACGCGTCCACGGCCAGGAGGAACCCGGCCGGATCAAACCAGTCCTCCGCCATCCGGGCGTCGAGGTCGGCCCGGGTCATCCCGCCCTGCTCCGGGTGGTGGGCGAACGCTTCACGGTTCGCTGCCAGCCAGGCGTCCTCGTCCTGGCCCGGCACAAAAGCCCGGAGTGAGACGCCGTCCGGCAGACCGGCATCGGGAAGCTCGGCGGAGGCAGTTGCCAGCCGCATTTTCCACAGTTCCCGGACGGGGCCGAAGCCGTACCGGGCGGCGAGGTCCGCCGCGGCCTCATGGTTGCCGTGGGACCAGGCCTTCAGGCCGTCCAGGCCGCGTGCTGTTTTCAGTGCACCCACCAGGCGGTCGGCAACGCCCTGGTTCCGGTACGTCGGGTGGACAGCGATCTCCAGCACCCCGCCGCCGTCGGACTCTTCCACCACTACCGCGAACCCGGCGAGGTCCTGGCCGGTGGCGGGATCCGAATCCTCATCCGGAGCGTACAGGGCAAGGCTCAGGAGGGAGTGCTCGGCCGAATCGCCGGCCCGGAGCGTGACAACCGTCTGCTCGGAGAGCGAGGGATTCCCGTCGGATTCCTCAGCCGCGGACAGGAGCCCCCTGAAGTCTTTCAGCAGCTGGTCATCCACACCGCCCTTGACGACGAGGACGGGCCATTTTTCCGGATGTGCTGGGGTCATGAAGCTAGGCTATACGCCCGGGGCGCAGCTGTGCCGATTTGATACGTGCGTGGCCGGACCGTATAGTCGATATCCGATCAGGCGTCATCGCCGGATGCGAGGGGGATCCACCAGTGGGGTGGCCTCGATACGTTCGACCCGTATGTCCTCCACAACAAGCAACAGCCCCGGACCACTGGTCCGGGGCTGTTGTGTTGTGAGGCAGTTGCGTCGGAAGCTCAGGCTTCCGTGAGCTCGTCTTCCTGCTGGCGCACCAGGGTGAGCCGGTAGCCCACGTTCCGCACGGTACTGATCAGGTTTTCGTGGTCGGCGCCAAGCTTTGCGCGAAGGCGCCGGACGTGGACGTCCACGGTGCGCGTGCCGCCGTAGTAGTCATAGCCCCAGACCTCGGTCAGCAGCTGCTGGCGGGTGAACACCCGTCCCGGATGCTGGGCCAGGTATTTGAGGAGTTCGAACTCCTTGAAAGTCAGGTTCAACGGGGCGCCATTGACGCGTGCCGTATAGCTCGCTTCGTCGATGACAACACCCGCGGCCCGGATCTCGGTGGGGGCGTCGTCGGCGTCCGGAACGGCCCGTGCCACGGACAGCCTGATGCGCGCCTCCACTTCGGCGGGCCCGGCAGAGTCCAGCACGATGTCGTCAACGGCCCAGGCGGAGGAGACTGCAGCCATGCCGCCCTCGGTCAGGATCAGGACGAGCGGGGCGCTCAGGCCGGTAGCCTTCAGGAGCTGGGTCAGGGATCGGGCACCCACCAGGTCCTTGCGGGCATCGAGCAGCACGATGTCGCACGGATCGGTTTCAAGCAGGGCTGTGGGTTCAGCGGCCAGGATATGCACGCGGTGGTTCAGCAGTTCAAGGGCAGGCAGGATGTCCACCGATGAGCCGGTGCTGTTCGTCAATAACAGGATGTGCGACATTATTCCTCCAAGGGCCGTCCGCGCATCTTTGGGCGACTGAACCGGGTTTTCACCGGCCGGTACTGTCTCACTGCTGCGGTCTGGGCCGTCGATGGAACTATCCGGCCGGCAACCGAAGCAGGAAGCGTAGCTGAGCTTTGAGTATACCCAACGGCCCCGCAACAGACACTGATGAGGACCTTGGACGTGTCCGTTTTGCGACACATGCCGGTCATATAAGGCAGGATTGGACCACAGGGCAGTGTGCCCTGCCGGGGGCCGGACAGCCTTCCCGGTCTCCAGCCAGAATGGGAATGCCGCGAATTGGGTGCAGAGTTGAAGCCGCGCACGTCAGAGCCAGGTCCCGCATGAGTGCGGATCTGCAAGCCCCGGCCCGTTCCTTGGCGTCGTGGACCATCGGCGCCTTCGGTATGGCCGGGCTGGTGGCCATCATCGCCGGGGTGTACACCTCCCCCGAAGCCCTGCTTGCCGTCGCCGTGATTGTGGCGCTGGCAGTCGGCATCGGCTGGCCCCACTTCCTCCGCATCCCGGCGAAAAAGACCCTGGCCGCCGTTATCGCACTGCCCGGGGTCGGGTCCGCGCTCGCCGCCGGATTCGTGCCGGCCCCGGGATACCTGGACTGGACGCCGGCGTTTGTGGCTCTGGGGATGATGGCCGTGTTTGTGGTCCAGCTCATCCGCGGCACAGGCCAGGCCCAACGGCTCGAATCGACACTGGGTTGCTGCGCCGGGGTGCTGCTGTCATGCCTCGGCGCCGGCTGGATCGCGGGGGCCCGCTTCAACGGAGTCAGGGAAATGCTGCTGGTCGCAGCCATCAGTGCGGCCGTGGCACTGCTTGCGGGACTCATCCGCTGGCCTGACAGCATTGTGGCGCCGCTGGGCATTGTTATGGCAGGGCTTGCCGGGCCGCTTGCGGGCCTGGTTTTTTCCGACATCGCCGTCCTGCCGGCAGCGATTTTCGGCGTCGTGGTCGGGGCGGTGCTGGTCAGCTTCCGCCGGCTCGTCACACTCCGGGGAGCTCCACTTAATCTTCTGGCGGCTCTTAGTATGGGTCTTGCACCGGTTTCGGCCGTGGGTTCGCTGGCGTACTTCATAGACAAACTACTCATCTACTAAGCGTTAGGATGGCATCATGTCCGTACTTGCATTTGAAATTTTCTTCCTTGTCCTGC
Organism: Arthrobacter sp. BE255; assembly: GCF_031457335.1. NCBI lineage: Bacteria > Bacillati > Actinomycetota > Actinomycetes > Micrococcales > Micrococcaceae > Arthrobacter > Arthrobacter sp. BE255. The sequence continues at coordinate 135,346 of NZ_JAVDWK010000001.1, forward strand.
TCGGTATCGCCAGCCTTTCCATGGCCTGGTTCGCAGGTTTTGTTGTCTACCGCCTCTTCAAAGGCCAGAAGTAGACCGTTTCCACCAGCTAGCCGTTTCCCGAGGTAATTGCTGTGCCGATTGAGATTCCCACAGACCTGACTCCCGAACTCGTTCCGCTCTCCTGGCTCATTGGTGAGTGGGAAGGCAGCGGCCGGCTCGGCAGCGGCGACGAGGACTCGGAACACTTCTTCCAGCACGTGTCCTTCACGCACAACGGCCTGCCGTACCTGCAGTACCGCGCGGAGAGCTGGTTAACGGCCGACGACGGCACGCGCCTGCGGCCGCTTACCGTTGAGACCGGTTTCTGGGCACTGGAGCGCAAACAGCTCGACGCCGACGGCGGCCCGGGCCTGATCCCTACAGACATCGTCCCGGCCCTCAAGAGCGCCGACGAGGTGGAGGCCCTGCGCAACAACGACGGCGGGTTCGACATCTCCGTCTCGATCGCGCACCCGGGCGGGATTTCCGAGCTGTACTACGGCCAGATCAAGGGACCGCAGATCCAGCTCACCACAGACATGGTGATGCGCGGCAGCCACTCCAAGGACTACAGCGCCGCCACCCGGATCTTTGGCCTGGTGGACGGCAACCTGCTCTGGCGCTGGGACGTCGCCACCGGCGGCACGTCGCAGCCGGGCAAAGGCCTCGAGGCGCATGCCTCGGCGTTCCTGAAAAAAGTTTCCTGACCCCTCGCGCCGCCCCGGCCCTCAGTACACTGGGTTCCTAGGCTTCACCCGCGAGTGAATCACAGGGAGCACCATGGCTGCACAGCAGAACACCACTGACTACAGCGACCTGAAGGCGCTCTTCTTTAACGGGACGCTGAAAAAATCCCCGCAGACGTCCAACACCGAAGGCCTGATCAACGTCAGCCGGCTCATCATGGAGAAGCAGGGCGTCAGCACCCGCAGCATCCGGACCGTCGACCACGACATCGCCAGCGGCGTGTACCCGGACATGACTGAATACGGCTGGCCCACCGATGAGTGGCCCGAACTCTATCCGGCGGTGCAGGAAGCGGACATCGTGGTGGTTGCCGGCCCCATCTGGCTGGGCGACAACTCCTCGCAGACCAAAAAGCTCATTGAACGGCTCTATGCCCATTCGGGGCAGCTGAACAGCAAAGGCCAGTGGGCGTTCTACCCCAAAGTGGGCGGCTGCCTGATCACCGGCAACGAAGACGGCATCAAGCACTGTTCCATGAACGTCCTTTACAGCCTCCAGCACATCGGCTTCACCATCCCGCCGCAGGCCGACGCCGGCTGGATCGGGCCGGTGGGCCCAGGCCCAAGCTACCTGGACGAAGGGTCCGGCGGCCCCGAATCCGACTTCACCAACCGGAACACCACGTTCATGACCTGGAACCTGTTGCATTTCGCCAGGATGCTCAAGGACGCCGGCGGGATTCCCGCCTACGGCAACCTTCCTGAAGAATGGAAAGCCGGAACCCGCTTCGACTTCGAAAACCCCGAGTACCGCTAAGGGCCTCCAACGAGGCCCGCTGCCCAGGGACCGGAATACTCACTGACCAAAGGACGTTGCCCCCAGTATGACTACTCCCAGCCCCCTGTTGTCGCGCCCTGGTGCCGTCGAGGGCGGCGGCGCTGACGCCGGCGTCGCATCCCACTACGGTGAGCCGCTGCGCGAGCAGCGCGCGCTCGCGGCCGGTACCGCCGTCGTCGACCTCTCCCACCGCGGCGTGGTGACTGTCAGCGGTCCGGACCGGCTCAGCTGGCTGAACACGCTGTCCTCGCAGCTGGTCACCGGCCTGCAGCCCGGGGAATCAAGCGAGCTGCTCCTGCTCAGCATCCAGGGCCGGATCGAGTTTGACGCCCGCGTGGTGGACGACGGCGAAACCACCTGGCTGATCGTTGAGGCCGCCGAAGCCGGGCCGCTGGCTGAGTGGCTGAACAGGATGAAGTTCATGCTGCGCGTCGAAATCAACGACGTCTCCGCGGACTGGTCAGTGCTTGGGTCCACCAAGGAGGTGCCGGAATGGTCCGGCCTGCAGGCGTGGCGGGATCCCTGGCCCCACGTGGGCGCCGGCGGCTACTCGTACGCGGTGGTTCCGGACGAAAGCCACCCCGGGCTGGAACGCCCCTGGTTCGAGTACCTGGTACCGGCCGCCGAGCTGGAGCAGACGGTGGGGGAACGTCCGCTCGCAGGTGTGCTGGCAGCCGAGGCCCTCCGCGTTGCTGCGTGGCGCCCACGGCTCGGCGCGGAAACCGACGACAAAACCATTCCGCACGAACTGGACCTGCTCCGCACTGCCGTGCACCTGTCCAAGGGCTGCTACAAGGGCCAGGAGACCATAGCGCGGGTACACAACCTCGGCCATCCGCCGCGGCGGCTGGTGTTCCTCCAGCTGGACGGATCCCAGCACACCATGCCCGCCCCGGGCAGCCAGGTCCTGGTCGGCGAGCGGAAAGTCGGCACGGTGACCTCCGTGGCCCAGCACTTCGAAATGGGCCCCGTGGCCCTGGCCGTCATCAAGAGGTCCGTTTCACCCGATGAAATACTGACTGTGCTGGACGGCGAGGAACCCTACACCGCCGCCCAGGAAGTGATAGTTGCGCCCGACGCCGGCCAGGTAGTGGGGCGCCCGACAGGATTCCTGAGGGGGACCCGCTGATGACAGAAAACACACCCGGCCCGGCCGCACCCGGCTCACCGGCAGCTGACGACGAAACCGTCGCGCTCGCCCACAAGCTGTTCCAGGCCGCCAGGGAAGGCGACACCGGGCTCCTCGGCGGCTACCTGAGCGCCGGGGCTCCGGCCACCATGACCAACGCTGCCGGGGATTCGCTGCTGATGCTGGCCGCCTACCACGGCCATGCCGAGACAGTGCGGCTGATCCTGGAGCACGGGGCCGAGCCCGATACAGCCAACGACCGCGGCCAGACACCGCTGGCCGGCGCGGCGTTCAAGGGCTACACGGACGTTGCCCGGGTGCTGCTGGACGCCGGAGCCGATCCCGATGCCGGCACGCCGTCGGCCCGGGCGGCGGCGCAGATGTTCGCCCGCACCGAAATCCTCGAGCTGCTGGGAAACTGACCCGTGGAAAACGTGGCCCGGCCCTGGCCTGCCCTCTGGTCGCTGGTGATCGGATTCTTCATGATCCTGATCGACACCACCATCGTCTCGGTGGCCAACCCCAGCATCATGGAGGGGCTGGGAACGGACATCAACGCCGTCATCTGGGTGACCAGCGCCTACCTCCTCGCGTACGCCGTGCCGCTGCTGATCACGGGCCGGCTGGGTGACCGCTTCGGTCCCAAGAAGCTGTACCTCCTGGGCCTGGTGGTTTTCACCCTCGCGTCGCTGTGGTGCGGACTGTCGGGCGATATCCGGTCCCTGATCACCGCGCGGGTTCTCCAGGGCCTCGGTGCTGCCATCATGACGCCGCAGACCATGGCCGTCATCACCAGGATCTTCCCGCCGGACCGGCGCGGTGCCGCCATGGGGCTCTGGGGAGCCACCGCCGGCATGGCCACCCTCGTGGGCCCCATCCTCGGCGGCGTCCTGGTGGACAGCCTTGGCTGGGAATGGATTTTCTTCATCAACATCCCTGTCGGGATCGTGGGCTTTGTCCTCGCCTGGCGCTTTGTCCCGTCACTCAGCACCCACCCGCACCGGTTCGACATCCCCGGCGTGCTGCTCAGCGCCGTCGGACTCTTCCTGCTGGTGTTCGGCATCCAGGAGGGCGAGACCTACAACTGGGGCACCATCGCCGGGCCGCTCAGCGTCTGGAGCCTCATCATCGCCGGCATTGTGGTGCTGGCCGGCTTCATCGCCTGGCAGCGGTTCAACCGCGGTGAGCCTCTGCTGCCGCTGGATCTCTTCCGCGACCGTAATTTTTCGCTGGCAAACATCGGCATCACCACCGTCGGGTTCACCGTCACCGCCTTCGGGCTGCCGCTGATCTTCTACTACCAGATGGTCCGGGGCATGACCCCGACGCAATCGGCCCTGATGATGGTGCCCATGGCGCTCATCTCCGGCGGACTCGCCCCCGTGGTCGGGAAGATCATTGACCGCGTCAACCCCAAATACATCACCTCCGGCGGTCTGGTGCTGATGGCCGTGGCGCTGGTGTGGAACTCGGTCCTGATGCACCCGGACACGCCCATCCTGCTGTTCCTGCTGCCCAGCGCCGTGCTGGGCTTCGCGAACGCCGGCATCTGGGCCCCGTTGAGTTCGACGGCGACGCGGAACCTTCCGCCGCGGCAGGCCGGGGCGGGGTCAGGCGTTTACAACACCACCCGCCAGATCGGCGCCGTGCTGGGCAGCGCGGCCATCGCAGTGCTGATCCAGGCCCGGCTGGCTGCCGAACTTCCCGCCGGCGGACCCGGCGGCGAAAGCATGGAATTCTCCGGTCGGCTTCCGGAAGCCCTCCATGAGGGATTTTCGACGGCGATGGGCCAGTCCATCCTGCTGCCGGCGGCCGTGATCCTGGCGGGGGCAGCCGTGGCCCTGTTCTTCGCCAAGCCCAAGGCGGTGAACGGCTGGGGCGCGCAGCCTGCCCCTGCCGCGGATGCGGCCGCCGAAGGCGCGCCCCGGGCGAGGTAGCCGGAGTCTCCTTGCGGAGCGCGGCCCGGGGTCAGCCCAGGTGCACGCTGGTCTGGATCCCGCCGGTGGACAGCCCAAGCTTCCGGGCCAGGGCCACCGATCCGGTGTTGCTGACCTCGGCACGCCACTGAACGGTGAGTCCGGCCGCGAGCGCTTCGTGGGCAGCGATGGATGCCGCCAACGAGCCAAGCCCGCGACGCCGCCAATCCGGATCCACCAGCACCCCGAGGTGTCCCAGCAGGCCCTCCCACTCCGAATAGGCTCCGCAGGCTACCGGGACCCGCCGGCCGTCCACCTCATGGACGATCGTGTACCGGTTTTCGAGGTCCGAGAGCCCCACTTCGTTCACATCGTCCGGCGGGCATAACCCTTCCAGTTCGATCGCTTCCGGGTTGCCGTGGGACACGGTCAGGTCGTCGGAGGGCTGCTTCAGGGGCAGGTCGTCGGCGAAGAACAGCGCCGCCGCGCCCAGGCCGTGGCCGCCATGGGCCCGGGTCAGCGTCAGCAGGGTGACGTGCTGGGCCATCTCTTCATCCGGGATTGCGGCGGCTGCATCAATTACCCATTGCGGGCCCACCAGGGCCGAACTGCCGAAGAGCCGGACAAATTCAACAGTCTTCGCCGAGTCGTCCGCCCTGACGATCCGCTCGCCGGAGGCCAGTGCCGCAGCGAAAGCATCGTCGTCGAGCCCCAGCCGCCGGGCCCACGCGAGCTGGATGATGGCGGCCGAACCGGGGTCAAGAGTCATATCCCCAGCCTACCCAGCACAGGGAAGCGCGAACGTACACTTGAGGCCCCGCGTCCAAAAGGGGGCCTCAACTGTACGTTCGCGCCGAATTTGCCTAGCCGAACAGGACCGCGGCTTCGTCGTAGCGGTTCTGCGGAACGGTTTTCAGCTGGCCCAAGGCTTCGGCGAAGCCCACGTGCTCGATGTCTGTGCCCTTGAGCGCCACCATGGTGCCCCAGTAGCCCTCCACGACGGAGTCGATGGCGGCCATGCCCAGCCGGGTTGCCAGCACGCGGTCGAAGGCGGACGGGACACCGCCGCGCTGGATGTGGCCAAGGATGGTGGCCCGGGTCTCGATGCCGGTGCGTGCCTCCAGCTCGGGGGCCAGCTGGTCCGCAATGCCTCCCAGGCGGGGACGGCCGAAGGTGTCCAGGCCGCGTTCGGAGTGGGGTGTTTCCATGTGGTCCGGCACGAAGCCTTCTGCCACGACCACCAGGGGTGCGCGGCCACGGTCGTGGGCTTCCTGCACCCACTCGGTGATCTGTTCGATGCTGACCTTCTGCTCCGGGATCAGGATGGCGTGCGCGCCGGCGGCCATGCCGGCGTGCAGGGCGATCCACCCCACGTGGCGGCCCATGACTTCGGCGATCATGCAGCGGTGGTGCGATTCACCGGTGGTGCGCAGCCGGTCGATGGCTTCGGTGGCGATCTGGACGGCGGTATCAAAGCCGAAGGTGTAGTCCGTGGCGTCGAGGTCGTTGTCCACGGTCTTGGGGACACCGACGATCTTCAGCCCGGCGTCGGTCAGGCGCTTGGCCGCGGCGAGGGTTCCTTCACCGCCGATGGCGATGATCGCGTCGATGCCCAGGCGTTCCATGTGGGCCTTGATGACGTCCGGGCCGCCGCCGTTCTCGAACGGGTTGGTGCGGGACGTTCCCAGGATGGTGCCGCCCTGCTTGGCGATGCCGCGGACCATGGTGCGGGGGATGTCGATGATGTCGCCTTCAACGACGCCGCGCCAGCCGTCCAGGAACCCCACAAATTCGTGGCCGTGGATGGCGATGCCTTTGAGGACGGCTCCGCGGATGACGGCGTTCAGTCCGGGGCAGTCGCCACCGCTGGTAAGAATTCCAATTTTCATGTCTCGGCTCAAATCCTGGTGTGAAGGTTTACAGGCAGAGCGCCACGCTGAGCTCACCCTAGATTCTAGTGGTCGGTGTGGGGTACGACACAAACCGGTTACAAAAGGCCCCGTTCCATGGCGAGGACCACGGCCCGGGTCCTGTCGTCCACATCCAGCTTGTTGAAGATCCTCAGGAGGTGTGTTTTGACCGTCGCTTCGGCGATGTGCAGCCGCCCGGCCACCTCGGGATTACTCAGTCCCTGGGCGACACAGCGGAGGACCTCCACCTCCCTGGCCGTGAGCCGCGGCAGCTCCGGCGACCGCATGCGCGAGACAAGGCGGGCCGCAACCGGCGGCGCCAGGACCGTTTCACCGCGCGCCGCCGCGCGCACGGCCTCGATGATCCGGTCTCCGGGCGTGTCCTTGAGGAGGTAGCCCACCGCGCCGGACTCCACCGCGCGCATGATGTCGGAGTCGTCGTCGTAGGTGGTCAGCACCAGCACCTTGGTGTCCGGAAACCGGTCCCGGATTTGCGCGGTGGCGCCGGCGCCGTCAAGGACAGGCATCCGCAGGTCCATCAGTACGACGGCGGGGCGCAGCCGGCTGACGGCGTCCACGGCCTCCTGGCCGTTGGCCGCGGCTGCCACCACGTCGATGCCGTCTGCAGTGTCCAGCAGCGCTGCAAGGCCGCTCCGGACCACGGGGTGGTCGTCGGCAAGGACCACCGTGACAGTTCCTGGGGCGCTCATGCCCCGGCTCCCGGTGCGTGCGTCCCCTGCGGGGCGTCCGCGTCGCGAAGCCCTGGTGCCGCCGTCGGGACGACAGCCACCAGGCGCGTGCCGGCGGGTGATGACGTGACCTGGAGCCGGCCGCCTATTTCGTCCAGCCGGGCAGCCATCGACTTCAGGCCAAACCCCGGGTGGTCGGCCGCGGTATCGAATCCGTGGCCATTGTCCGTCACGGCGAGCCGGAGCAGCGGCGGGTCGCCTGCCGGGGTCTCCACCAGCAGTTCCGCGGCGGTGGCCCCCGAGTGCCTCCGGACGTTGTTGAGGGCTTCCTGTGCCGTCCGGAGCAGGGCCACCTGCTGTGTGGACGGGAGCGGCGGCAGGCGGTCCGGCAATGCCGTGGTCAGCCGGATGCCGTCCAGGTGCAGCGAGTTCGGGAGCCGTTCCAATGCGGCCAGCAGGTCTCCGCCCTGGACGTCTGACGGGACGCCTGAAGCCACCAGGGCACGGGCCTGGGTCAAATTCTCCCGGGCGGTGCCCGAGATGGCCGCGAGGCTCCGCAGCAGCCCCGCAGGATCCTGTGGTTGGACCCGGAGCTGTGCCTGCGCCGCCTCGGACAGCATGGCGATGGACGTGAATCCCTGGGCCAGGGTGTCGTGGATTTCGCGGGCCATCCGTTCGCGTTCGGCGAGGGCGCCGCGGGCCTGCTCCGCGACGTTGAGCTCATGGCGGGTGGCTTCGAGCTCGGCCAGCAGCTCGGCCCGCTGTTCGCTTTGCTGGATGACTTTCGAGATCCAGAGGCCGATCATGCAGCTGGCTACGAATGACGTCACCAGCTGGGCGGTGATGCCGTAAACCTCGGTGCCGCTCAGTCCCCAGCGGCTGACCTGACCAACGGCCACGCCCGCGCAGAGGATCGCGGTGGCGGCCACGCCTTGGCGCTGCGAGGCGGTAAACATCCAGACCTGCGGGAAGGCCACAAACAGCAGGACGCCGGCGCCGTCGTAGACAAACGACAGGAACACCACCACAACCACCAGCAGTGCCACGTAGACGGTGGGCCGTGACGTTCGCAGGTCCTTGGTGCGGGTGAGGAACGGGTAGGCAATCCCCAGCAGCAGCAGCGACCCGATCACCAGCGGCGTCCCGGGCTCCCGGTCACTGCCGAAAAGGGCGAGGTAGGACACGCTGGCCAGGGCAGCGTAGAAACCCGCATGCCACCACACCATGGAGGTGGTCCACACCGAGCGGGCAGGCAGCAGCCGCTCGGTCCGTCCGCTGATATAGCTCATGGGTGCACCCTATCGGTGGGCCGCCAGGCCACCAAGACCAACGGTTGGTGCGCCACGGAGCCCACTACTTCTGCGGCGGCCACTTGAACGCCAGCCGGGCCAGGACGGCACCCGCGGCCACCCACAGGCCCAGCACGAGGAACGTGAGGGGCAGGTTGTACGCTCCGCCCGGCTCCACGGACTCAAAGCCGGCCGGGAGGAAAACTGACCGGAAGGCGCTCGCCGTCCAGCGCAGCGGGAAGAAATTGCTGATGGACTGCAGCCAGTCCGGAAGCTGGGAAAACGGGAAGTACACCCCTGAGGTGAAGGACAGCAGCAGCACGGGCAGGACCGCGAGCGTCGAGGCACTCTGCGCAGACTTGGGCAGCGCCGTGAAGGCGATCGCCACCGTGGCCCACGCGGCAGTGGCCAGAACCATGAGCAATGCCATCAGGCCCCACTGGCCGGCTTCGCGGGGGAGTGGCACGTCAAAGAGGACGGTGGCCGCCAGCAGCAGGAGGGCGGTCTGGGCCACGATCAGGTAGAGGGTCTGCCCCGTTTTTCCGATGAAGTACGACGCGGCGGGCAAAGGTGTACCGGCCAGCCGTTTCACCGTGCCGTTGAAACGCTCGGTGGCCACATAGCTGCTGAGGTTCTGGAAGCCGCTGAGGATGGTGCTCAGTGCGAGCATGCCGGGCAAATAGTAGTGCGCCGGGGTGATGCCGCCCTGTCCGTTCGGATCCGCCCCGAAGGCCGGCTCGTCACCGAAAACGGTGCCAAAGAGGGACATCATCAGGATCGGGAAAAACAGCACCAGGACCAGTGAAAGCACATCCCGGTTAAATAGTTTGATCTCCAGCATGATCCGGCCAAGCCCCAGGCGCACTAGTGACGGTCGCCAGGCCGGGCGGACGGCTTCGTGGGCTGCGGATGGGGGGAATGTTGTGCTCATCGGAGGGCTCCTGACGTGGAGGGTGCTGCCGTGTCCGGCAAGGAGTCCGGCGGCGTCGCCGGGTCAGCCGCTGTTTCGGTACTGTCCGGACGATCGGCCCCATCGGCCGCCCCGATCAGCTGCAGGTAGATGTCTTCCAGGCTTGGACGGACGACGGCGAGCTCCTCCGGCTCGGTTGCGCCGCCGTCGGACAGCGAATTGACCAGTGCCGCCGGCTGCTCCGTCACCACCTCGCGGAGGCCGGATGCATCCCGCCACCGGACGCGCGGCACGCGGAGGCCAGGGCCGCCGATGTCCTGTGGGCTGCCCTCGGCGATCAGCCGGCCGTGGTTGATCACGCCGATCCGGTCCGCCAGCTGTTCGGCCTCGTCGAGGTAGTGCGTGGTCAGCACAATGGTGGTTCCGCCGCTGCTCAGCTGGCGGATGAGGTCCCAGAACTGCCGCCGGGCTTCGGGATCGAATCCGGTGGTGGGTTCGTCCAGGAACAGGACTTCCGGGTTGCCGATGATCCCCAGTGCTACGTCCAGCCGGCGCCGCTGGCCGCCCGACAGCGTGGAGATGCGGACGCCGCCCTTGCCGTCGAGGCCGACGGCTTCGATGACCTCGTCCACCTGCCGCGGGGCAGGAAAGCAGGAGGCCAGTGACCGCAGCGCCTCCGCAACCCGGAGTTCCCCCGAGTCGGTGGCCTCCTGCAGCACAATGCCGATACGGGCGCGGAAGGACGGTGGAGCTTTCCAAGGACGGGTTTCCAGGACCCTCACCTCGCCGCTGTCCGGTTTACGGTGCCCTTCGAGCATCTCGATGGTGGTTGACTTCCCGGCCCCGTTGGGGCCCAGGAGGGCGTAGGTTTCGCCGGCACGGATGGTGAGGTCCAGGTGGTCCACGGCGGTGAGGGTGCCGCCTTTGGGCAGCCGGTAGGTTTTGTTGAGGCCTCGGACGGTGATGGCTTCAGAGGCCGGCCGCGGCCCGGGGATGGTCGAAGAGTTCATGCTTCCAGCGTGGCAGCCACCGGGCACCGGCCAACAGGCCCGGGCGGTTGAACCTGCTGTCCACCGGCCGGTGGACACGGACAGCAGAAAGGCCCCCGCTCCGGGAAGGATTCTCCGAAGAAGCGGGGGCCTTGCGGTTCCTGCATGAGGTCAGCTGATGGACCGTCGGTCCAGGAAGTTCTGCAGCGGGATTGAGTTCTGCTGGTCCGGCAGGATCAGCCAGGCGGCCACATAGAAGACCACTGCGGGTCCGGGGAGGAGGCAGAAGACCAGGAACGCGATCCGCACGAAGGCCACGTCCACGTTGAGCTTGGCCGCTATTCCTCCGCAGACACCGCCCAGCCAGCGCTCGGGACCGCGTTTCAGGCCGAAGCCCCTGACGATGCTGAAAAACTTGTCCATGGCTCAAGACTTCCCTGTTGTGGGTTCGTTGTCACGTTTCCGTGCCGAGAGCAGCCCGCCAACCACCAGCGCCGCCCCGGCCCCGATCATGAGGCCGATCAGCACATAGGTGCCGTTCAGGGTCACGACGCCCAGCTGGGCGATGATGATCAGGACGGCGAGGGCCAGGACCACCAGGCCCCAGACCACGGTTCCCACCCTGGTAGGTGCGGGGCCCGCAGGCCCGGCGGACTCCGCCGTCGGCGTTTCCTTGGTGTATGAATCCGGTGCCGGATCAACGTTGCTCATGTCAGTTCCCTTCCTGGATGGTGACGTTGCTGAAGGTGCCGTCGATCTCGACCACCAGGCGGGCGCCCGGCAGGTCGGTGTTGTAGCTGCTCTCCCTGGTGGAGATGCCGCCGCGGTTGTTGGCGCCTTCGTGGATGTTGCCCATTGTCATGTCGGCTTTGATGTCCACGGGGACGTTATTCGGGATGGCCACCGTGACGTTGCTGGCCGTGATTTTCAAGGGAACAACGACGTCGGATGGCAGCGGGGCGGCCACATTGAGGTTCGTGAGGTCTACGGTCCCGCGGCCGGCAGTGACGTCGAAGCCGTCCCTGGCCTGCTCAATGCTGGCGGGCGCCCAGTCCACCTGGGTGAAGCGGACCCTGTCGCCGTTGCCCACGACGTTGAAGATGCCACCGATGATCAGTGACACGACGGCGAAGAACCCGAGGATCCCTGAGGTCCTGCCGCGCAGGCCGGCGATGAGGATGCCGAGGCCCAGGACCGCCGCGGCGCTGGCCCAGACGATGGCGTTGGCGGCGTCGCCGAGGTTGATCACGTTGCCGGCGTCGAGGGCTTTGAGCCCGCCGCCCACCAGGAGGGCCGTGCCGGCGGTGATTGCCACTGCAGGTGCTCCGGGGCCGGCCGGGCGGACCTTGTTCGGGCGCGCCGGGCCCTGCGGCTGCTGGTAACCGCCGCCATAGTTGCCTCCACCCGGGAAGCCGCCGCTGCCGTAGGGCGGTGTGGGGCCGGAAGGCGGTGCCGGCGTGTAGGGAGGGGTTCCCGCGGAGCCGGTGTCGGTAGCAGAGTAGGTCGAGGTGTAGGGGGTGGTGGGGTAGGCGGCCGCGAAGGCGGCGTTTCCGCCGGATCCCGCCGGCTGCGGGGTGGTGTTCATGGGTGCTCCATTCCGGGCCTTGTTCCGCTGGGTCAGGTAGTAGATGAGGTAGATGGCGCCGCCCACCCAGAAGACGGTCCAGATGAATCCGCCGAAGCCGTTGCGGCTCCAGCCCCAGAAGCCGCCGCCGAGACCGGTAAGGCCCACCACGGTGGTGATCAGCGCACCGGTCATGCCCGTGGACCACCGGCCGGCGCCGGCCTCCTGGACGTGGATGCGGCCGTCGGGCTCGGGGAGGAACGCCCAGGCGAGGCCGTAGAGCAGCACGCCAATGCCGGCGAAGAGGGTGAGGACGATGAAGATGCCGCGGACAATCAGCGGGTCGATGCCCATCCGGTGTGCGATGCCGCTGGAGACACCGCCGATCCAGCGCTCACGTCCGCGTTGGATGCCGTGGCTCCGGATCCAGGGGAAGAAGTCACTGGACTGGCCTGGTACTTTGGCGCCGGTATACGGGCCTGCGTAGGGGCCCGGCTGCTGGCCGTAGGGCGGCTGGTGTGGCGCATCATGCGGTGCGTCCTGCGGCGGGGCCTGGGGCGCGTCCTGTGAAGCGTCCGGACCAGGCGTCAGGGGTTTGGCGGGATCTTCGGCTCCGCGGGGAGGGAGGGGCTCGGTGGGCTGGTCGCTTCCGCTGGGAGGGAGAGGTTCCGTGGGTTGTCCGTCATCGGGGGTGGGGGTCTGCGAGTTCATACTTCGATCCTGCCGTCCCGGACTGTCCCGCTCTACTGGGGAACACCCTGAACCGTCCCTGAGTTACCCCCGGTTCAGGCCCGATTCCGGTCCGGGGAACCCTGATCCGTGCTTGGATTGACACATGAGCACAGCCCTTACCCGCCCACCGCTGGTCCGCAGCAGCGACCGGATCATCGCGGGCGTGTGCTCCGGCCTCGCGGCGCATCTGGGCTGGCCGGTGAAGAACGTCAGGATCGGCATGGCGCTCGCAACCCTGGCCGGCGGTGCCGGGCTGGCCTTCTATGCGTGGCTGTGGATCATGGTGCCCACTGCTGACGAAAGCGCCCGGCGCAACGCCAGGCGGCCGGCGTCGCCCATTGCCCCCGCCGTCAGCCTCGCGCCTCCCGTACGGATTGACCCGGCCTTCAGTGCTGCGCCGCCCGTGGGCCAGGCCGCGGGCGCGCCACCCTGGGGAATGTCCGACGCCGGTGCTGCCGCCCCCGCCGCTGCGTACGCTCCCGGGGCGGTGCCAGCTCCTAGGTACGGCACCGCGGCGGTGCCGGCTGGTCCCTCTGCGGGTGGTTACGGTCCGCCCCTCGCGGGCCAGGCCAGCAGGCCGCCGTGGTTCCGGTTCCGCAGCATGCGTTACGGCAAGGAGATCCTGCTGGGGGCCGGGCTCCTCCTGGTGGCGGGGATCCTGATTGCGCAGCTCCTGGGCGTGGATGTGCCCCTGGGGACCCTCATTCCGGCCGCGGCCGTGCTCGGCGGCGCAGCCATCGCCTGGATGCAGCTGGACGAGACGCGCCGTGCCGGGCTGGTGGACAAAACCAAGGCCGACCAGGCCGGCGGCTGGGCCCGCCTCGCCGCGGGACTCGCCCTGGTGGTCGCCGGCGTGCTGGTGATGGTTTCCGGCTCCGGTTCCTGGGAACAGACTTGGCTGGCGCTGCTTGCGTCGGTGGCGGTGCTGGGCGGCGTCGTGCTGGTGCTCCTGCCGTGGGCACTCAAATTCTGGCGCGACCTGGAAACGGAACGTGCCGGCCGTGTCCGCGAAACGGAACGCGCCGAGATCGCAGCCCACCTGCACGACTCCGTCCTGCAGACCCTTGCCCTGATCCAGCGGCGGGCCGGGAATGAACACGACGTGGTCCGCCTCGCCCGGGCCCAGGAGCGTGAGCTCCGGGGCTGGCTTTTCCAGGACCCGGGCCGCGACGCAGGCCAGCTCTCGGAACGGATCAAGGCAACCGCGGCCGAAGTGGAGGACTTCCTGGGCAACGCCGTGGAGGTGGTGAGCGTGGGGGACACGGCCATGACCGAAGCCCACGAAGCCCTGGTCCAGGCCAGCCGCGAGGCAATGCTGAACGCCTCCAGGCACGGCGGCGGATCCGTCTCGGTCTACCTCGAGGTCTCGGACGGCCGCGCCGAGGTCTTCGTCAAGGACCGCGGACCTGGCTTCGAACTCAGTGACGTGCCGGAGGACAGGCTGGGGGTCCGGGAATCGATCATCGGACGCATGAAGCGCCACGGCGGCACAGCCTCCATCACCAGCACCCCTGACGGCACTGAGGTGCGGCTGGGCCTGCCGGCGCTTCAAACGGATAACGCGGAAGGGAAATCATGAACAACGTACAGGGGACCGGACCCATCCGCCCCCCACAGCCTGTCCGGGTGGTGATCGTGGACGACCACGCAATCTTCCGTTCCGGCCTCAAGGCAGACCTTGACGTGAGCATCCAGGTGGTGGGCGAGGCTGCCACGGTGGAGCAGGCCATTGCCGTGATTGCCCGGGAGCGCCCGGAGGTGGTGCTGCTGGATGTTCACCTGCCCGGCGGCCTGGGCGGCGGCGGGCGCGAAGTCATCGCCGGTTCCGCCGGACTCCTGGGGACCACCAAGTTTCTGGCACTCAGTGTCTCGGACGCCGCCGAGGACGTTGTGGCGGTTATCCGGGCGGGGGCCCGGGGGTATGTCACCAAGACCATCTCCGGTGCCGAAATTACTGACGCCGTCTTCCGGGTGGCGGGCGGGGACGCCGTGTTTTCGCCCCGGCTGGCAGGCTTCGTGCTGGACGCCTTCGGCACCGCCCCGGCAGACATTGCCGACGACGAGCTGGACCGGCTGTCCGCCCGCGAGCTGGAAGTCATGCGCCTCATCGCCCGCGGCTACAGCTACAAGGAAGTGGCCAAGGAACTGTTCATCAGCATCAAGACTGTGGAGACGCATGTGTCGGCGGTGCTGCGCAAACTCCAGCTCTCCAGCCGGCACGAGCTCACCAAGTGGGCCGCCGAACGCCGCCTCCTCTAAGCCCGCCCCGGACGCTCTCTCACTTGATGCGGGTTTTCCCCGGACGCTCTCTCACTTGATGCGGCTTAAACCGGAACGCTCAATCACTCTCCTGAAGAAAGTGATTGAGCGTTCCGGGTTTCCTGCGTTAAGTGAGAGAGCGTCCTACTTGGCCTTGCCCAGGAAGTCTTGGAGCCGGGCCACGCCGGTGGCCAGGTCGTCGTCGCCCAGGGCGTAGGAGAGGCGCAGGTAGCCGGAGGGGCCGAAGGCCTCGCCAGGCACCACAGCCACCTCCACCTCGTCCAGGATCAGGGCGGCCAGCTCAGCGGAGGTCGACGGCGTTGCGCTGCCCGCCGCCGTCGGGAATTCCTTCCCCAGCAGCCCGCGGACGTCCGCGTAGACGTAGAAGGCACCCTTCGGCGTCGGGCATTCCACACCGTCGATGGCGTTCAGCCCGGCGACGATCGCCTTGCGGCGGCGGTCAAAGGCAACCTTCATGTCGTCGACGGCGGTAAGCGGGCCGGAGACCGCTGCGAGGGCGGCGATCTGCATGATGTTGGAGACGTTGGAGGTGGCGTGGGACTGCAGGTTCGTGGCGGCCTTGATGACGTCGGCAGGGCCGATCATCCAGCCCACGCGCCAGCCGGTCATGGCGTAGGTCTTGGCCACGCCGTTGAGGATCACCACTTTGTCGCCCAGTTCAGGGGCGGCGGTGGCGATGGAGGTGAAGGGGACGCCGTCGTAGGTCAGGTGCTCGTAGATTTCGTCGGTGACCACCCAGAGGCCCTTGGCTGCGGCCCATTTGCCGATCTCGGCGACCTGCTCGGGGGAGTAGACCGAACCCGTGGGGTTGGACGGCGAGACGAACAGCAGGATCTTGGTCCGGTCCGTGACCGCCGCTTCAAGCTGGTCGACGGTGACGAGGTAATCCTGTTCCGGACCGGCGAAGACCTCAACCGGGACACCGCCGGCGAGCCGGATGGCCTCCGGGTAGGTGGTCCAGAACGGTGTGGGAACAATCACTTCGTCGCCCGGATCCACCAGGGTGGCGAAGGTGTTGTACACGGCCTGCTTGCCGCCGTTGGTCACCAGCACCTGGGACGCGTCCACGGCATAGCCGGAATCCCGGAGGGTTTTCTCGGCAATGGCCTTTTTCAGCTCCGGCAGGCCGCCGGCGGGGGAGTAGCGGTGATATTTGGGCTGGCTGGCGGCCTCAATCGATGCCTGGACGATGTAGTCCGGGGTGGGGAAGTCCGGTTCGCCTGCGCCGAAGCCAATGACCGGCCGGCCGGCTGCCTTCAGCGCCTTGGCCTTGGCGTCAACGGCCAGGGTTGCGGATTCGGCAATGGCGGATATGCGCTGGGAAACGCGGGCGGCAGACATGGCAGGGTCCGTTCTTCGCTTGCAGCTCGATGGCTGAATGGTGGAATTCGACGTGATCTACTCTATGCTGTTCACCGGATCGTTCGGGTTGCCGGATTGGATTTATGACTGCAGGTCAGGTCACCAATTCCAGCGGCGCGAAGGGCCCGGAATGAGGCTGGTTCGACGAACACGAAGTTGTTGCGTAGACTGGTTCTCCGGTGTTGAAAACACGGATGATGACGTGCGCCCCAGTGCAAACTGCGGAAGTTTCGTCAGGTGCGGTTTTTTGATCCATAGGGTAGTGGCGCAATTGGTAGCGCAGCGGTCTCCAAAACCGCAGGTTGCAGGTTCGAGTCCTGTCTGCCCTGCGCAAGCTGTTCCGGCGGAATGCCGGAGCAAGCGCAGCAACCATGGTCTGATCAGGACCGGGTAATCCAACATTGCAAAGATGAGTGAGGACCAGGTGACCGAAACAGCTGCCAGCAGCTCCAAGGGCCGCCCAGCTAAGAAGGCCGCCAAGGCAAACTTCTTCGCTCGCATTGCACTTTTCGTCCGCCAGATCATCGGCGAACTGAAGAAGGTTGTTGCACCAACCCGCAAGGAACTGATCAATTACACACTGGTGGTGCTGGTGTTCGTGGCCATCATGATGGTCATCGTCAGCCTGCTGGACATCGGTTTTGGAACCGCTGTCAGCTGGGTCTTCGGCGGGATCGCTCCCGGGGACCGCTAAGGCGAATCGTCCGCAGGCTGCGTGGTCTGGTCCGGGTAAACCGGAGGAAGCCACGTCAGTGTGCGGAATTGAGCCATTTAAATAGGCATGTTAGGCAATGAGGAAGCAGGAGACCAAGTGTCTGAGCAGGAGCTCGAGGTAACCGAGACTGAGCTGGAAGAGTCCACGGACGTCACGGCAGAAGCCGGTGAAGAGTCTGAGGTTGAGTCCGCTGCGTCCGAATCCGACTTCGCCGATTCTGACGACGCTGATGATTCCGACGACGACTCTGACGACGCTGATGATTCCGACGACGACTCTGACGCTTCAGAGGCAGACGTTGACGGCGACGACTCCGACGAAGATTCGGAAGAGGCCGACGCCCTCGCCGCTGCGGCCGCCAAGGCAGAGGTTGATCCCGCCGAGGAATTCAAGGCCAAGCTGCGCCGCCAGGAGGGTGACTGGTACGTCATCCACTCCTACGCCGGTTACGAAAACCGCGTGAAGGCCAACCTTGAGACCCGCATCCAGACCCTGGACATGGAAGAGTACATCTTCGAAATCCAGGTGCCGATGGAAGAAGTCGTTGAGATCAAGAACGCCCAGCGCAAGGTCATCAACCGCGTCCGCATCCCCGGCTACGTCCTGGTCCGCATGGACCTGACAGACGCCTCCTGGGGCGCCGTCCGCCACACCCCGGGCGTCACCGGCTTCGTGGGCAACGCCCACAACCCCGTGCCGCTGCGCCTCGATGAGGTCTTCTCCATGCTCGCCCCGGTCTTCGAAGAAGAGCAGGCCGAAAAGGGCAAGCCGGTCAAGCACGCCGCCACCCCGGTTGACGTCGACTTCGAGGTTGGCGAGTCCGTCATCGTCAAGGAAGGTCCGTTCGAGACCCTTCCGGCCACGATTTCCGAAATCAAGGTGGAATCCCAGACCCTCGTGGTGCTGGTCTCCATCTTCGAGCGCGAAACCCCGGTCACCCTGGCGTTCAACCAGGTCACCAAGATCTAGCACCACGCACAGAATTCGCTCCGGCGCTGCCCGCTTAGCAGTTCCGGAACGGCCGGCCGCCTCGCCATGGCGGCCAAAAACCTGAGGCACGCTCCTGTGTCCCAGGACGTTATTGAGAGAAGGACCCTACATTGGCTCCCAAGAAGAAGGTCACCGGCCTCATCAAGCTGCAGATCCAGGCAGGTGCCGCTAACCCGGCTCCGCCGATCGGTCCTGCGCTTGGCCAGCACGGTGTCAACATCATGGAATTCTGCAAGGCGTATAACGCTGCCACAGAAGCCCAGCGCGGAAACGTCATTCCCGTGGAAATCACGGTTTACGAGGACCGTTCATTCACGTTCATCACCAAGACCCCGCCGGCTGCAGAGCTCATCAAGAAGGCTGCAGGCGTTGCCAAGGGTTCACCCACGCCGCACACCGTCAAGGTTGCCAAGCTGACGCAGGCCCAGGTCAACGAGATCGCCACCACCAAGATGGAAGACCTCAACGCCACGAGCCTCGAAGGCGCAGCGAAGATCATCGCCGGCACCGCCCGCTCCATGGGTATCACCGTCGAAGGCTAAGCGCCTTCACCCGCCGGGCAACCGGTACCACTGAAATATTGAAATGTCGGAATCCGGGCCTACCAGCCTGACCACCGACTGTGGCAGGGCCCAGCGCGGTCCGCAGACCACAACTGCACAAGGAGAAGTAAGCAGCATGGCAAAGCGCAGCAAAGCATATGAGGCAGCAGCCGCCAAGATCGACGCGGAGAAGTTCTACGCGCCGTTCGAGGCAGTGACGCTCGCCAAGGACACCAACCCGTCCAAGTTCGACGCCACCGTTGAGGTTGCCTTCCGCCTGGGCGTTGACCCCCGTAAGGCTGACCAGATGGTCCGCGGCACGGTCAACCTGCCCCACGGCACCGGCAAGGTCTCCCGCGTCCTCGTTTTCGCAACGGGCGACAAGGCAGAGGCAGCAATCGCTGCCGGCGCCGACTTCGTTGGTTCCGATGACCTGATCGAAAAGATCGCCGGCGGCTGGACCGACTTCGACGCAGCCGTAGCCACCCCTGACCTCATGGGCAAGGTTGGCCGTCTTGGTAAGGTGCTGGGTCCCCGTAACCTGATGCCGAACCCGAAGACCGGCACGGTTACCCCGGATGTCGCCAAGGCTGTTAACGACATCAAGGGCGGCAAGATCGACTTCCGCGTCGACAAGCACTCGAACCTGCACTTCATCATCGGCAAGGTTTCCTTCGACGCCATCAAGCTGGCCGAGAACTACGCAGCAGCACTGGAAGAGGTCCTTCGCCTGAAGCCGTCCGCTTCCAAGGGCCGCTACATCCAGAAGGCCACCGTTGCCACCACGTTCGGTCCGGGCATCTCCGTTGACCCCAACGTCACCAAGGTACTGACCGAGGTCTAATCCTCAGCAGCTCCTGCCGGCTCGTCCGGCATCTACATAGGGACCGTCCGGCATCGCGCCGGGCGGTCCCTTTGCTTAACCCTTCCTCGACTAAATCGCCCCGATGGCTAGGCTGGGGGCATGACCGACCTGGCCATCACCGCCGTTCAAATCCCGGAAACGCCCGACGGCGGCAGTTCCGGCGGCGGGGAACGCCCGGACAGTGCGGCGGACTTCCGTGCCTGCCAGGCCCTCCGCGAAGCCCACGAGCTTCAGAAGTGGGGCAACCTGGACCGTTGCGCCACCGCGTCCGAGGCCATGGAATTCTGGCGGGGCAATGAGTATGAGGAGCGGCACCTCTACATCGCGAGGCTGGGCACGGAGCTGGTGGGCCTGTGTTCAGTCACCCTGCCGCTGCGTGAGAACACCAACACCGCCGGGATCGACGTCCTGGTGGCCCCTGCGCACCGGCGGTGCGGGTGGGGTCGCCAGCTGCTGGAGTACGCAGAGTCAGTCGCGGCAGGGCGGGGCAGGACGTCCCTTGACGCGTACTGCGAGCTCCCGCTGGAGCTGGTGGATCGTTCGGCCGGGTTGCTTCCGGCCAAATCAGGTGCCGGCGGACTCCCGCGGGACGAGGCCTCAACCGCCTTCGCGTCCGGGGCCGGGTATGAGCTGGAGCAGGTGGAGAGGTCCAGCCGCCTCGCGCTGCCTGTGCCGCCGGAGCGTCTGGAGATGCTTGAGGCAGGGGCGTCCGCCTTTGCGCGGGACTACGCGATGGTTGCCTGGGCCGGGTCCTGCCCTGATGGGTTCGTTGCTGAGTATGCCGGCCTGAAGGCCCGGATGAGCACGGACGTGCCCACCGCGGGATTCGACTGGGGCGCCGAGGATTGGGACGTCGCGCGTGTCCGGGATGAGGAGCGGACGCTTGCCCGCAGCGGCGTCCAGGTCCAGGTAACCGCCGCTGTGCACACTGCGTCCGGCGCACTTGCGGCGTACACGGTCCTGAATTGGCGCTCGGACGTGCCGGCAACCGTGATCCAGCAGGACACGTTGGTGTCCGCGGAGCACCGGGGACACCGTCTGGGAATGCTGGTCAAGCTCGGGAACCTGCGCCTTGCGCAGCAGCGGTGGCCCGCCGCGCGGTCGGTCCTTACGTGGAATGCCAGCGAAAACCAGCATATGCTGGCGATTAATATTTCGCTTGGATTCAAGCCTGCTGGCTATGAAGGTGAGTGGCAGAAACGGCTGGGATGATGCCCCTTATGGCAAACGACGTGAAGATCGAGCAGCTTTTTATCCCGGGTTCGCTGGACTCGCCGGACGCAGCGGACTTCCTTGCCGCCGTCGAGGTGGGACGCAAGGTCCGGATGCAGACCTGGGGGAGCGACGACCTGGCCTACGCGCCGCTGGAGAAACTGCTGGAGCTCGAGGATCCCTACGAACGCCAGATCATCCTGGTGGCCAAGGTCGACGGCGAGATCGTGGGTACGGTGGACATCGCCCTCCCGCTGACTGACAACCTGGACCTCGCCGAATTCACGCTGGATATCCTCCCCGAATTCCAGCGGCAGGGCGTAGGCCGGAAACTGCTGCTCGCCGCCGAACACCTGGCGCGGGCCGAGGGCCGGACCATGATCCTGGTGGACACCAACCACCCCGGCGCGTCGCTGCATGAGTTCGAGAAAGCCCAGCTGGTGCCCGGCTCGGGGCAGGGCTTTGTGCCGCTGGAGAGCCGTGAGGTCGAGTTCGCCCGGAAGACCGGGTACACGCTGCAGCACATTGAGCAGTTCAGTTCCTGCGCCCTGCCTCTGGACACCAAGCTTGTTGCGGACCTGCAGGCGGAAGCCGACGAAGCCAACAACGGGCGGTACCGCCTGCATCACTGGACCGACCGTTGCCCGGACCAGTGGCTGGAAGCGGTGGCGGTGCTGGAAAACCAAGCGGGCGCCGACGTCGACCCCTCGCTGGAGACTCCCGTTGAGCAGGACATGGTGTTCGACGGCGGCATCCTCCGCGAGGCCGAAGAGGCCACCATTGCGCAGGGCCGGCAGACAGTGGTTACCGCCGTCGAACACCTCGCCACAGGAGCGCTGGTGGGCCTGACCACCATCACCGTCCTGGCCCACCGCGCCGACGTTGTGTTCCAGGACGACACCCTGGTGCTCCAGGAACACCGGGGAAACAAACTGGGGCTGCTGATCAAGGTGGCCAACATGGAACGGCTGACCGAACAGTTCCCCGACGCCAGGGTCATCTATACCTGGAACGCGCCGGAGAACAGGTACCTCCTGACTGTCAACAAGCAGCTGGGGTTCACCACCGCGGGCGTGACGGGCATCTGGCAAAAGGAACTACCGCACCTGGGCGCCAGCAAGAGCTGAACGCCGATCGTGCCCGATTTGGTGGAGGGGCGGCGCGTCCCGTAAGCTTGAACTACCAAAGACCGTCGGTTGTTGGAAATCCACTCTCCTGAACACAGCTCAACTCTGTAGTTTGTGCGCTGGAGGTCAAGTGGTTTTCTGGACGAAGGACCCTGAACGTAGGGCGGCCGGCGCAGGTGAACGAAGCAAAGCTCCACGGTTTGAAACTGTGTTGAGCCAAGCCCCGTGCATCTGCGCGGGGCGTTTTTAGTTTTAGCTCACCTTGAGCGGGGACCGTCGAATACCGGCACTATCCCCGGAAGGAGGGTTATGGCAACGCCTGCAAAGGTTTCAGCAGTAGCTGAGATCACTAACGATTTCAAGGAATCGAACGCCGCTGTCCTGACCGAATACCGTGGGCTCACTGTTGCACAGCTCAAGCAGCTGCGTGTTTCTCTCGGCCAGGACACCAAGTTCTCGGTCGTCAAGAACACCCTGACCGCCATTGCAGCCAAGGAAGCTGGTGTCGAAGCATTCGACGGCCAGCTCGCCGGCCCCACTGCAATCGCGTTCATCAAGGGTGACGCAGTTGCAGCGGCCAAGAGCCTGACGGATTTTGCCAAGACCAACAAGCAGCTGGTTATCAAGACCGGTTACTTCGAGGGCAAGGCACTGAACGCCAGCGAAGTTGCTGCCCTGGCAGCACTCGAGTCCCGCGAGCTGCAGCTCGCCAAGGTTGCAGGAATCCTCAAGGCTCCTGCTGCCGCCGCTGCACGCATCATTGACGCCCTGCGCCTCAAGCTTGAAGAAGAGAACGGTGCACCGGCAGCTGCCGAAGCGCCCGCCGCTGAAGAAGCCCCGGCCGCAGAAGCAGCAGAGACCGAAGCTCCGGCCGAGGCCGCAGCCACCGAAGAGAACTAACTCTTCTTCAAACCAGACTCCGGTGCGAAGGCAATGGCCCAGGCCGCCAAGCACCACCTATAGGAAGGACGCCACACCATGGCGAAGCTCACCAACGAAGAGCTCATTGAAGCTTTCAAGGAACTGACCATCATCGAGCTCTCCGAGTTCGTCAAGCTCTTCGAAGAGACCTTCGAAGTTACCGCTGCTGCCGTTGCCGTTGCCGGCCCGGCCGCCGCTGCTGAAGAAGCCGAAGAGAAGACCGACTTCGACGTCGTCCTCGAATCTGCTGGCGAAAAGAAGATCGCAGTGATCAAGGAAGTTCGCGCAATCACTTCCCTGGGCCTCAAGGAAGCCAAGGACCTGGTTGACAGCGCTCCCAAGGCTGTCCTCGAAGGTGCAACCAAGGAAGCTGCCGAGAAGGCCAAGGAGCAGCTCGAGGCTGCCGGCGCCACCGTTACCCTCAAGTAACACTCGCTTTCCAACAGGAAACCCCGTCCACTCCGGTGGGCGGGGTTTCCTGCTTTTAACCCAACGCGGGGTCACATAAGACCGCTGAAGTGCCCACTATCGGGCCGTAAGTGACCCCGCGTTGCTAGTTGGGGTCCGAGATGTCCGCGACCACGGCGTCCAGCGCCGAGGTGAGGGCATCTGCGTCCACAAAGGCGCTGTAGCCGTGCTGCCCGGCGCCCATGGAGATCCGGCGGCCGGTAATGGTCCGGTCGGCGTAGACCGGCCACGCGTTGGTGCTGCCGAGCGGCGTGATGGTGCCGCGTTCATACCCCGTGGCGTCCAGTGCGACGTCGGCGGGCGGCAGCGACAGCTTGTTGACCCCTACCAAACCCCTGAGCTTGGGCCAGGAGATCTGCCGGTCACCGGGAATCAGGGCGAACAGGAAGCTGCCGTCCTTGTGCTTGACGACGAGTGATTTCACGATATCCGCCGGGGTGATGCCGAGGATGCCCGCCGCCTCCTCCAGGCTGTGGGCGGCCAGCCGTTCCACTATCTCGACGTCGAGGCCCCGCGCCGCGGCGTCGGCAAGGAACCGTGCCCTGCCGCCGCCGTCGGCCGCTGCCGCAGAGGGAGCCATCAGTCGCGGTAGAGCAGGAGCGCTTCGCCCTGCCCTCCGCCGCCGCACAGCGAGACCGCCGCTTTGCCGCTCCCGCGCCGTTTGAGTTCGTGCGCGGCGTGCAGGGCCAGCCGGGCTCCGGACGCGCCAATGGGGTGGCCCAGGGCGATGGCGCCGCCATGGATATTGCACTTTTCCAGCGGGTAGTCCAGGTCCTTCAGCGACTGCACCGCCACGGAACCGAAGGCTTCGTTGATCTCGATGAAGTCCAGGTCAGCCGTGCTCCAGCCGGCCCGGTCGAGGGCGCTCCGGATCGCATGGGACGGCTGGGAGTGGAGGGAATTGTCCGGGCCGGCCACTTGTCCGGGCTTTCCGACGACGGCGAGGTACTCCAGGCCGTTGTCTTCGGCGAACGTCCGCGTCGTGAGCACGAGCGCGGAGGCGCCGTCGGAAAGGGGGGAGGAATTGCCGGCGGTGATGGTGCCGTCCGTGACAAAGGCGGCCTTCAGGCCCGCCAGCGTTTCGATGGACGTGTTCGGCCGCACGCCTTCGTCGGTGGAGACAACCAGGGGGTCGCCCTTGCGCTGTTTGACGCTGATGGGAGCGATCTCGTCGTCGAAAACGCCGTTCTTCGCGGCCAGCGCGGCGCGCTGGTGCGACTGGGCAGCCACGTTGTCCTGCGATGTCCGGTCAATGCCGAGGGAAAGGTTCCGGGTCTCGGTGGAGAGCCCCATGGACTGGCCGTCGAAGGCGTCCGTGAGTCCGTCGTGCGCCGCGACGTCGAGGGCCTGGATCGCGCCGTACGTCCAGCCCTGGCGGGAGCCGGGCAGCAGGTGCGGCGCGCGCGTCATGGATTCCTGCCCGCCGGCCACCACTACCGTCGCGTCACCGCTGCGGATGAGGCGGGCCGCATCTATGACGGCGGTCAGGCCGGACAGGCACACCTTGTTGATGGTGACCGTCGGGACGTTCCAGCCGATGCCCGCCGCGATGGCGCTTTGCCGGGCTGGGTTCTGGCCCGCGCCGGCCTGCAGCACCTGTCCCATGATGACCGCGTCCACGCGGCCGGCATCCACACCGCTGGCCGCGATGGCGGACCTGATGGCGTGTGCCCCGAGTTCGACGGCGGTGAAGCTCGCCAGTTGCCCGTTGAGGCGGCCCTGTGGTGTCCGCGCCGCAGCAAGGATGACAACGTCAGTGTTGTCCGTGGAGTTGCCCATTGTTATCTCTCCCGATCTGAAACGATGTAGGCCAAGGCTACCGTGAGCTTCCTCGCCTAATTATCCAAACGCCGGCCGGGGCAGGGCAATTCCATCTGGCCTGCGGCAGGGGAGAACTACCCATGCCCACAACGTGCACGACGGCGGACGCCTCAGTAGGGTGGACGGCGGCACTTAAGCACGGGGACAGTCGGTCCCCTGTGGGACGCGCCTTTCGTATACAGGGAGCAGCATCGTGAAAAAAATCCTCGCCGCGGCGGCTTTCGCCGGCCTCGCCGGGCTGACTGCCTGCTCCGTTGCCACCCCCGCGCCCGATGCCACCACCGCGATGTCCAGCCCCGCACCGTCGCGGCCGACGCCGTCGCGCTCCTCCGACGCCCCGGCTCCCCAGGCAGGAGGGGTCAAGGCGGCCTGCGAGCAGTTCAACGCGCTCTACGCCGATTACAAGGCGATACAGGGCGACGCCAACGCTTATGAAGACATTTACTTCGCTGCCCAGGACGCCAAAGATGCTGTGTCTGGCAACCAGAAGGGGCTGTTCACGGCCCTGAGCATCCTGTCCCTGGACCGCTCTTCGGCGGTTAAAAGCGGCGGCGAGGTGGATCAGTCGTCAAAGGATCGTGTCCGTGACGCGGTCTTCGCCAACGCCCAGGAGTGCACCGCCGAGGGCGTGACGCTCCGGCTCTGAGGCGGTCCGGCGGAACAAAAAAGATGGGTCTTGCAATAACGCACGATGTGGGGTAGACACGTAATCGGTTTTGCCGTATCGTAGATATTTGCGTCTTCCCTGTTTACCTTCAGCCTTCATATAGCGGTGGGCTTTGCCTGGCAGCTGACCATCAACGTGCCGTCAACAACGTCATTGTATGGGCAGCGTGGGCCCCGGGTCATATAGCGGAACCGGATTGGTAGCACTGCGGAGTCATTCTGCAGGGTGCACAGCGGGGGAGATCTGAAAACGCCTGAAGGTCTGTGGAAGGATCCCTCTTGGTCGCCTCGAGCACCTCTAATAACGAAACCGCTAACACCGCCGACAGCACTGATGGTGCCACTCGCCGGCTCTCATTCGCAAAGATTCACGAACCGCTTGACGTTCCGAATCTTCTTGCCCTGCAGACGGACAGCTTTGACTGGCTGGTCGGCAACGAACGCTGGCAGGCACGCGTCGCGAAAGCCGTAGAAGAAAACGACCTCAGCGTCGCCACCACGTCCGGACTGTCGGACATCTTCGAAGAGATCTCCCCGATTGAGGACTTCCAGGGCACCATGTCCCTGAGCTTCTCCGATCCGGAGTTCGCTGACCCGAAGTACACCATGGCCGAGTGCAAGGACCGGGACGCAACGTACTCGGCACCGCTGTACGTCAAGGCCGAGTTCATGAACAACAACACGGGCGAAATCAAGCAGCAGACCGTGTTCATGGGCGACTTCCCGCTGATGACGGAGAAGGGTACGTTCGTTGTCAACGGCACCGAACGTGTCGTCGTCTCCCAGCTGGTCCGTTCCCCGGGCGCCTACTTTGAGCGCACCGCCGACAAGACCAGCGACAAGGACATCTTCACTGCGAAGATCATCCCGTCCCGTGGTGCCTGGTTCGAGCTCGAGATCGACAAGCGCGACCAGGTCGGCGTACGCCTCGACCGCAAGCGCAAGCAGTCCGTCACCGTCCTGCTGAAGGCCCTTGGCTGGACCGAAGGCCAGATCCTCGAAGAATTCGGCCAGTACGACTCCATGCGCGCGACGCTGGAGAAGGACGCCACCGAGACCCGCGAAGACGCGTTGCTGGATATCTACCGGAAGCTGCGACCGGGCGAGCCGCCCACAGTCGAGGCTGCCCAGTCGCTGCTGGACAACCTGTACTTCAACTCCAAGCGCTACGATCTGGCCAAGGTTGGCCGTTACAAGATCAACCGCAAGCTTGGCATCGACCGCTCCCTTGGCGACAAGGAAGCTTCGGTCCTGCACGTTGAAGACATCGTTGCGATGATCAAGTTCCTGGTTGCCCTGCACGCCGGTGAGAAAACCCTCACGGGCAAGCGCGACGGCCAGGACCACGAGCTGCGCGTCGAGATCGATGACATCGACCACTTCGGCAACCGCCGTATCCGCGCCGTCGGCGAGCTCATCGAGAACCAGGTCCGCACCGGCCTGTCCCGCATGGAGCGCGTTGTCCGCGAGCGTATGACCACCCAGGACGTCGAAGCGATCACGCCGCAGACCCTGATCAACATCCGCCCGGTTGTGGCTGCCATCAAGGAGTTCTTCGGAACGTCCCAGCTGTCGCAGTTCATGGACCAGAACAACCCGCTGTCGGGTCTGACCCACAAGCGCCGTCTGTCCGCGCTTGGCCCGGGTGGTCTGTCCCGTGACCGCGCAGGCATGGAAGTTCGAGACGTTCACCCGTCCCACTACGGACGTATGTGCCCCATCGAAACCCCTGAAGGCCCGAACATTGGTCTGATCGGTTCGCTGGCTTCCTACGGACGCATCAACCCGTTCGGCTTCATCGAGACCCCGTACCGCCTCGTGTCCGAGGGTGTCGTTTCCGATGAGGTCCAGTACCTGACGGCCGACGACGAAGCTGAGGTCCTGATCGCACAGGCCAACGCTCCGCTGGATGAGAACAAGAAGTTCGCCGAAGAGACCGTCCTGGTCCGCGCCCGTGGTGGTGGAGGCGAACCCGTGCTGGTTCCCGCCGCCGACGTCGAGTTCATGGACGTTTCCCCGCGCCAGATGGTGTCTGTGGCTACGGCCCTGATCCCGTTCCTCGAGCACGACGACGCCAACCGCGCACTCATGGGTGCCAACATGCAGCGCCAGGCTGTGCCGCTGGTCCGTTCCGAGGCTCCCTTCGTGGGCACCGGCATGGAGCGCGCCGCCGCCGTCGACGCCGGTGATGTCACCATCGCGAAGAAGGCCGGTGTGGTCACCGAGGTCTCCGCTGAGCTCGTCATCATGCTCAACGACGACGGCACGGAAACCAACTACCGCATCAACAAGTTCGCGCGCTCCAACCAGGGCAACTGCTACAACAACCGTGTCCTGGTCAACGAAGGCCAGCGCCTTGAGGTCGGCGGCATTATCGCTGACGGCCCGGCAACGGACCAGGGTGAACTCGCCCTCGGTAAGAACCTGCTCGTGGCATTCATGTCATGGGAAGGCCACAACTTCGAGGACGCCATCATCCTCTCGCAGCGCATTGTTGCCGAGGACGTTCTTTCCTCCATCCACATCGAGGAGCACGAGATCGATGCCCGCGACACCAAGCTTGGTGCCGAGGAAATCACCCGTGACATCCCCAACGTGTCCGAGGAAGTCCTGGCAGGCCTGGACGAGCGCGGCATCATCCACATCGGTGCCGAAGTTGAAGCCGGCGACATCCTGGTCGGAAAGGTCACCCCGAAGGGTGAAACCGAACTGACCCCGGAAGAGCGCCTGCTGCGCGCCATCTTCGGTGAGAAGTCCCGCGAAGTTCGCGACACCTCCCTGAAGGTTCCGCACGGCGAGTCCGGCACCGTCATCGGCGTCCGCGTCTTCGACCGCGACAACGACGACGAACTGCCCCCGGGCGTCAACCAGCTGGTCCGCGTCTACGTGGCTGCCAAGCGCAAGATCACCGACGGCGACAAGCTCGCCGGCCGTCACGGCAACAAGGGTGTTATCTCCAAGATCCTTCCGATCGAGGACATGCCCTTCCTTGCCGACGGTACCCCCGTTGATATCGTCCTGAACCCGCTGGGTGTTCCGGGCCGTATGAACGTCGGCCAGGTGCTCGAAACGCACCTCGGCTGGGTTGCCAAGACCGGTTGGAAGATCGAAGGCGAGCCCGAGTGGGTCAAGCAGCTGCCGAACCTGCCGCGCGAGAGTGGCCAGACCACTGTTGCAACGCCGGTGTTCGACGGCGCCCGCGAAGAGGAAATCACGGGCCTGCTCGACTCCACCAACGTGACCCGCGACGGTGAGCGCCTGATCAACTCCTCAGGCAAGACCCGCCTGTTTGACGGCCGCTCCGGCGAGCCGTTCCCGGACCCGATCTCCGTCGGCTACATGTACATCCTGAAGCTCCACCACCTGGTGGACGACAAGATCCACGCCCGCTCCACCGGCCCGTACTCCATGATCACGCAGCAGCCGCTGGGTGGTAAGGCACAGTTCGGTGGCCAGCGCTTCGGTGAAATGGAAGTGTGGGCGCTCGAAGCTTACGGCGCTGCCTACACGCTCCAGGAACTGCTCACCATCAAGTCGGATGACATCCATGGTCGCGTGAAGGTCTACGAAGCAATCGTCAAGGGCGAGAACATCCCCGAGCCGGGCGTTCCTGAGTCCTTCAAGGTCTTGATCAAGGAAATGCAGTCACTGTGCCTGAACGTGGAAGTACTCTCCACGGACGGAACCACAATTGAAATGCGTGACTCTGATGACGCAGTCTTCACGGCTGCGGAAGAACTGGGCATCGATCTGTCTCGTGCAGAGCCCAGTTCCGTAGAAGAGGTTTAGCAGGTGGATGTCCCGGGAAAAGCAAGCGGCCCCGCCGCCTGACTTTTCCCGGGGCATCAGCCTCCCTCTTCCCGTAACCCAAGACTTCAGAATTTAGAGAACAAGAGAGAACAGGGACCATATGTCCAGCGAATCCTCCTTCGGCCTCATGCAGATCGGCCTCGCCACCGCGGAAGACATCCGTGGCTGGTCTTACGGCGAGGTTAAGAAGCCGGAAACCATCAACTACCGCACGCTCAAGCCCGAGAAGGACGGCCTCTTCTGCGAGAAGATCTTCGGCCCTTCCCGCGACTGGGAATGCTACTGCGGTAAGTACAAGCGCGTGCGCTTCAAGGGCATCATTTGCGAGCGGTGTGGCGTTGAAGTCACCCGTGCCAAGGTCCGCCGTGAGCGCATGGGCCACATCGAGCTGGCCGCACCGGTCACGCACATCTGGTACTTCAAGGGTGTTCCGTCCCGCCTGGGCTACCTCCTTGACCTGGCTCCGAAGGACCTCGAGAAGGTCATCTACTTCGCCGCCTACATGATCACCAGCGTCGACGAAGCTTCCCGCCACGAGGAACTGCCCAACCTGCAGGTTGAGCACGACATCGAGAAGAAGCAGCTGATCGACAACCGCGACTCCGACATCGCGGCGATCGCCCGCGACCTCGAAGGCGAAATTGCCCGCCTGGAAGGTGAAGGCGCCAAGGCTGCCGACAAGAAGAAGGCCCGCGACTCCGCCGACCGCCAGATGGCCAACGTGCGCAAGCGCGCCGACGCCGACATCGAGCGCCTCGAGCAGGTCTGGGACCGCTTCAAGAACCTGAAGGTCGCAGACCTCGAAGGTGACGAAGGCCTGTACCGCGAACTGCGCGACCGCTATGGCATCTACTTCGAAGGCTCCATGGGTGCCGAAGCCATCAAGAAGCGTCTTGAAGGCTTCGACATGCAGGCCGAGTCTGACCTGCTCCGCGACATCATCGCCAACGGCAAGGGCCAGCGCAAGACCCGCGCCCTGAAGCGCCTGAAGGTTGTCAACGCGTTCCTGACCACCAACAACAGCCCGCTTGGCATGGTTCTGGATGCCGTCCCGGTGATCCCGCCGGAACTGCGCCCGATGGTCCAGCTGGATGGTGGCCGCTTCGCGACCTCCGACCTCAACGACCTCTACCGCCGTGTGATCAACCGCAACAACCGACTCAAGCGCCTGCTTGACCTGGGTGCTCCGGAGATCATCGTCAACAACGAGAAGCGCATGCTTCAGGAAGCTGTTGACAGCCTCTTCGACAACGGCCGCCGCGGCCGTCCGGTCACCGGACCGGGCAACCGTCCGCTGAAGTCCCTGAGCGACATGCTCAAGGGCAAGCAGGGCCGTTTCCGCCAGAACCTCCTCGGCAAGCGTGTTGACTACTCCGGCCGTTCGGTCATCGTCGTCGGCCCGCAGCTGAAGCTGCACCAGTGCGGCCTGCCCAAGCAGATGGCCCTGGAGCTCTTCAAGCCGTTCGTGATGAAGCGCCTGGTTGACCTCAACCACGCCCAGAACATCAAGTCGGCCAAGCGCATGGTCGAGCGTTACCGTCCGCAGGTCTGGGACGTGCTCGAAGAGATCATCACCGAACACCCGGTGCTGCTCAACCGTGCACCTACCCTGCACCGCCTCGGTATCCAGGCGTTCGAACCGCAGCTCGTTGAAGGCAAGGCAATCCAGCTCCACCCGCTGGTCTGTGGCGCGTTCAACGCTGACTTCGACGGCGACCAGATGGCAGTGCACCTGCCGCTGAGCCCCGAAGCCCAGGCTGAGGCACGCATCCTGATGCTGTCCTCGAACAACATCCTGAAGCCGTCCGATGGACGCCCGGTCACCCTGCCCTCGCAGGATATGATCATCGGCCTGTACCACCTGACCACCAAGCGTGTCGGTTCAGCCGGCGAAGGCCGGATCTTCGGTTCGGTTTCGGAAGCCATCATGGCCTACGACCTGCACGAGCTGCACCTGAACTCCAAGGTCAAGATCCGCCTTGAGGGCTTTGTCCCTTACGCCGGATGGGAAGCTCCGGAAGGCTGGGAGCCGGGTCAGACCGCGCTGGTCGAGACCTCCCTCGGACAGGTTCTCTTCAACGAGACCCTGCCGGCCGACTACCCGTGGGTTGAGAACGTTGCGGACAAGGGCGAACTGTCCACGATCGTCAACGACCTCGCCGAGCGCTACCCGAAGGTGGTCACGGCGGCAACGCTGGACAACTTGAAGGACGCCGGTTTCTACTGGGCCACGCGTTCAGGCGTCACGGTCGCCATCTCCGACATCGAGGTGCCGAAGGACAAGCCGGTGATTCTCGCCGGTTACGAAGAGCGCGCCGCCAAGATCCAGGGCCAGTACGACAAGGGCCTGATCGACGACGACGAGCGTCGCCAGGAACTGATCGAGATCTGGAACAAGGCAACCAACGAGATCGCCCAGGCGATGCGTGACAGCCTGTCCCCGATGAACACCATCAACCGCATGGTGTCCTCCGGTGCACGTGGTAACTGGATGCAGGTCCGCCAGATCGCGGGTATCCGTGGCCTGGTGGCCAACCCTAAGGGTGAGATCATCCCGCGTCCGATCAAGTCCTCCTACCGTGAGGGCCTGTCGGTGCTGGAATACTTCATCGCCACGCACGGTGCCCGTAAGGGTCTGGCCGATACCGCACTGCGTACCGCCAACTCGGGTTACCTGACCCGTCGTCTGGTGGATGTGTCCCAGGACGTTATCGTCCGCGAAGAGGACTGCGGTACCGAACGCGGACTGGTGACGGCCATCGCCGTCGCAGACGCCAACGGCGAGCTGGTCCTGGACGAGAACGTCGAGAACAGCGCGTACGCCCGTACCTTGGCCGTGGATGTCCTTGACTCCAAGGGCAATGTCCTGGCTCCGGCCGGCACCGACTGCGGCGACGTCGTGATCGCTGAGCTGTTTGCAGCCGGCATCACCGAGGTCAAGGTCCGCTCCGTACTCACCTGTGAGTCCAGCGTCGGCACCTGCGCCCTGTGCTACGGACGTTCGCTGGCAACCGGCAAGACCGTGGACATCGGTGAGGCCGTGGGCATCATCGCCGCACAGTCCATCGGCGAGCCCGGTACCCAGCTGACCATGCGTACGTTCCACACCGGTGGTGCTGTTTCCGCCAGCGGTGGCGACGACATCACCCAGGGTCTGCCCCGTATCCAGGAGCTCTTCGAAGCCCGTACTCCGAAGGGTGTCGCACCGATTGCTGAAGCAGCCGGCCGCATCGCCATCGAAGAGTCCGAGCGCCAGATGCGCCTCGTCATCACCCCTGATGACGGATCCGAAGAGATCGCTTACCCGGTCCTGCGCCGTTCACGCCTCCTCATTGAGGACGGCGAGCACGTCACCGTAGGCCAGAAGCTCATCAACGGTCCGGTGGATCCCAAGCAGGTGCTGCGCATCATGGGCCCCCGCGCCGCGCAGAAGTTCCTGGTGGACGAAGTCCAGGGCGTGTACCGCAGCCAGGGCATCGGTATCCACGACAAGCACGTCGAGGTTATCGTCCGCCAGATGCTGCGCCGCGTCACGGTCATCGAGTCCGGCGAATCGGATCTTCTGCCCGGCGAGCTTGCCGAGCGCAGCCGCTTCGAGGAAGCCAACCGCCGCGTTGTGTCCGAGGGCAAGACTCCGGCTTCCGGACGTCCTGAGCTCATGGGTATCACCAAGGCGTCCCTGGCCACCGAGTCCTGGCTGTCCGCAGCTTCCTTCCAGGAGACCACCCGCGTCCTGACGCAGGCGGCCATGGAAGGCAAGAGCGATCCGCTGCTCGGCCTCAAGGAGAACGTCATCATCGGTAAGCTGATCCCGGCCGGCACGGGCCTCCCGCGCTACACCGAGGTCACCGTGGAGCCCACTGAAGAAGCAAAGGCCAACCTGTTCACCGGCCCGAGCGCATTCAGTGACTTCTCGTACGACACCCTGGGCGGCGACGGAGCACCTGAGTTCCACGCCATCCCGCTGGATGACTACGATCTCGGCAACGACTTCCGCTAACGCCTAAGCAACGCGGGGTCACTTACGGCCCGATCCTCATCAAGGATTGGGCTCAAAGTGACCCCGCGTTGCTGTTTAAGAGCCGGAAGACGTCGGGGGAGGACGACGGCGGAGCGCACGTTCCGCCGTCGGCCTCCTTACACCCGATTAAGGCGCGGGAGCAAGCCGTGCTAGAATTTTTGTAATTGTTCTGTGTGGCAGTGGATGAAGGCCGCCGCAGCATCATTTTGGTTTTGTTCTCATGATGCTGGGTGGAGCTTGTTTCCGGGTTGCGGGTAAGGTGCGCAACGAATGCCACGCTTTTGCACGCCTGCGCAAGTTTACAGAGGCCGCGGCTGCAAGGAGCAACGCCAAAACCATCGTGCTCAGGCTGGCGCCTGCGCGTGACGGTAGAGATCAAACCAACGGAGAACACGAGAGTGCCTACGATTAACCAGCTGGTCCGCAAGGGCCGCACGCCTAAGGTCAAAAAGACCAAGGCTCCTGCGCTTAACGGCAGCCCCATGCGCCGCGGCGTTTGCACCCGCGTCTACACCACCACCCCGAAGAAGCCGAACTCGGCTCTCCGTAAGGTGGCACGTGTGCGCCTCAATGGTGGCATTGAAGTCACCGCTTACATCCCCGGTGTAGGCCACAACCTGCAGGAGCACTCCATTGTGCTCGTTCGCGGCGGTCGCGTGAAGGACCTCCCGGGTGTCCGCTACAAGATCGTCCGTGGCGCCCTCGATACCCAGGGTGTGAAGAACCGTAAGCAGGCCCGCAGCCGCTACGGCGCAAAGATGGAGAAGAAGTAATATGCCTCGCAAGGGTCCGGCCCCCAAGCGGCCGCTCGTACTAGATCCCGTTTACGGCTCCCCGCTGGTCACCCAGCTGATCAACAAGGTGCTGGTTGACGGCAAGAAGTCCACCGCAGAGCGCATCGTTTACGGTGCCCTCGAAGGTGCTCGTGCCAAGTCCGGCGGCGACCCCGTTGCAGCCCTCAAGAAGGCCATGGACAACGTCAAGCCTTCCCTTGAGGTCCGCTCACGCCGCGTCGGTGGCGCAACCTACCAGGTTCCGGTTGAGGTCAAGCCGGGCCGCTCCACCGCCCTCGCACTGCGCTGGCTGGTTGGCTACTCCAAGGCCCGCCGCGAGAAGACGATGACCGAGCGCCTCCAGAACGAAATCCTGGATGCGTCCAACGGTCTCGGTGCCGCTGTGAAGCGTCGCGAAGACACCCACAAGATGGCCGAGTCCAACAAGGCCTTCGCACACTACCGCTGGTAATACTTCCGGACGCCGCCGGCTCGTCACGAGCCGGCGGCGAACGTGTAGTCCATCCGAAAGGGAGACACCGTGGCACAGGACGTGCTTACCGACCTTAGTAAGGTCCGCAACATCGG
The DNA here is from genome assembly GCF_031457335.1 of Arthrobacter sp. BE255. NCBI lineage: Bacteria > Bacillati > Actinomycetota > Actinomycetes > Micrococcales > Micrococcaceae > Arthrobacter > Arthrobacter sp. BE255. Next base: position 170,180 of record NZ_JAVDWK010000001.1, read on the forward strand.
CATCATGGCCCACATTGATGCCGGCAAGACCACCACCACCGAGCGCATCCTGTTCTACACGGGTGTGAACCACAAGATCGGCGAAACGCACGACGGCGCTTCGACGACTGACTGGATGGAACAGGAAAAGGAACGCGGCATTACCATCACGTCTGCCGCCGTGACCTGCTTCTGGGACAAGAACCAGATCAACATCATCGACACCCCGGGCCACGTTGACTTCACGGTTGAGGTTGAGCGCTCCCTGCGCGTCCTCGACGGTGCAGTCGCAGTGTTCGACGGCAAGGAAGGCGTGGAGCCGCAGTCCGAGACTGTTTGGCGCCAGGCTGACAAGTACAACGTTCCGCGTATCTGCTTCGTCAACAAGATGGACAAGCTGGGCGCTGACTTCTACTTCACCGTAGACACCATCATCTCCCGCCTTGGTGCCAAGCCGCTGGTCATGCAGCTGCCCATCGGCGCTGAGAACGACTTCATCGGTGTTGTTGACCTGCTCGAAATGCGCGCTCTGGTTTGGCCTGGCGACGCAAAGGGTGACGTCACCATGGGCGCTTCCTACGAAGTGCAGGAAATCCCGGCCGACCTCCAGGCCAAGGCTGAAGAGTACCGTGCACAGCTCGTAGAGACTGTTGCAGAGGCTTCCGAAGAGCTCATGGAGAAGTACCTCGAGGGCGAAGAGATCTCGGTCGACGAGCTCAAGGCCGGCATCCGCAAGATGACGATCAACTCTGAGCTGTACCCGATCTTCTGTGGCTCCGCGTTCAAGAACCGCGGCGTGCAGCCGATGCTGGATGCCGTCGTCGATTACCTGCCGAACCCGCTCGACGTCCCGCCGATGATCGGTCACGATCCCCGCGACGAAGAGAAGGAACTGACGCGTGCACCTTCCTCGGAAGAGCCGTTCTCGGCTCTTGCGTTCAAGATCGCCGCGCACCCGTTCTTCGGCCAGCTCACCTTCATCCGCGTGTACTCCGGTCACGTGGAAGCAGGCGCCCAGGTGGTCAACTCCACCAAGGGCAAGAAGGAGCGCATCGGCAAGCTGTTCCAGATGCACGCCAACAAGGAAATGCCTGTTGAGGGCGCTACCGCCGGCCACATCTACGCGGCGATCGGTCTGAAGGACACCACCACGGGCGATACCCTGTGCGACTCCTCCAACCAGATCGTGCTCGAGTCCATGAGCTTCCCGGAGCCCGTGATCTCGGTTGCCATCGAGCCGAACACCAAGGGTGACCAGGAGAAGCTCTCCACGGCCATCCAGAAGCTCTCCGCTGAGGACCCCACCTTCCAGGTGTCCCTCAACGAAGACACCGGCCAGACCATCATCGCCGGCATGGGCGAGCTCCACCTGGACATCCTGGTGGACCGCATGCGCCGCGAATTCAAGGTCGAGGCCAACGTTGGCAAGCCGCAGGTTGCTTACCGCGAAACCATCAAGCGTGCTGTGGAGCGTCACGACTACACGCACAAGAAGCAGACCGGTGGTTCGGGTCAGTTCGCAAAGATCCAGATCGCGATCGAGCCGCTGGACACCGCCGACGGCGAGCTGTACGAGTTCGAGAACAAGGTCACTGGTGGCCGCGTTCCGCGCGAATACATCCCGTCTGTTGACGCGGGTATCCAGGATGCGCTGAACGACGGCGTCCTGGCCGGTTACCCGGTTGTCGGCATCAAGGCCACGCTGATTGACGGCGCGTACCACGATGTTGACTCCTCGGAAATGGCGTTCAAGATCGCCGGCCGTATGGCTTTCAAGGAAGCCGCACGCAAGGCGAACCCTGTTCTGCTCGAACCGCTGATGGATGTAGAGGTCCGCACCCCTGAGGAATACATGGGTGAAGTTATCGGTGACCTCAACTCCCGCCGTGGCCAGATGCAGTCCATGGAAGATGCACAGGGTGTCAAGGTCATCCGTGCGCACGTCCCGCTGTCCGGCATGTTCGGCTACATCGGTGACCTGCGTTCGAAGACCCAGGGCCGCGCTGTGTACTCCATGACCTTCAACAGCTACGCCGAGGTCCCGAAGGCAGTTGCTGACGAGATCATCCAGAAGAACCGCGGCGAGTAGTCTTTACGACTTATCAAAGCGACAAACTCGGGTGTGTTTCCGGCTAACGGAAGCCCGCCTGGTGCAGGTGGCCGGGTCCCGGTCCTGACCGGATTCCGGCCACCTGCACGAACAGGCTCGAGGGACTAGTATTAGTTCCTGAATCTGCAATTTCACCAATCCAAAGCCCCCCAAGTAGACTTGCCTGAGTTTCTGCCGCGACAAGCGCGGTTGAAGGGTAAGTCATTTGAAAACGTTCTAGGAGGAACCTGTGGCAAAGGCAAAGTTCGAGCGGACTAAGCCGCACGTTAACATCGGCACCATTGGTCACGTTGACCACGGTAAGACGACGTTGACGGCCGCCATTTCCAAGGTGCTGTACGACAAGTACCCGACTCTCAACGAGCAGCGCGACTTCGCGTCTATTGACTCTGCTCCCGAAGAGCGTCAGCGCGGCATTACCATCAACATCTCCCACGTTGAGTACCAGACCGAGAAGCGCCACTACGCACACGTAGACGCTCCGGGTCACGCTGACTACATCAAGAACATGATCACCGGTGCTGCACAGATGGACGGTGCAATCCTCGTGGTTGCCGCCACTGACGGCCCGATGGCTCAGACCCGCGAGCACGTTCTGCTCGCCCGCCAGGTTGGCGTTCCCTACCTGCTGGTTGCGCTGAACAAGTCGGACATGGTTGATGACGAAGAACTGCTGGACCTCGTTGAAATGGAAGTTCGTGAGCTGCTTTCCGCTCAGGGCTTCGATGGCGACGACGCTCCCGTTGTTCGCGTTTCCGGCCTGAAGGCCCTCGAAGGCGACCCCATCTGGGTCAAGTCCGTTGAGGACCTCATGGAAGCCGTTGACGAGTCCGTTCCGGACCCCGTACGTGACCGTGACAAGCCGTTCCTGATGCCGATCGAAGACGTCTTCACGATCACCGGCCGTGGCACCGTTGTAACGGGCCGCGCCGAGCGTGGAACCCTCGCCATCAACTCCGAGGTCGAGATCGTCGGCATCCGCCCGGTCCAGAAGACCACGGTTACCGGTATCGAGATGTTCCACAAGCAGCTCGACGAAGCATGGGCCGGCGAGAACTGTGGCCTCCTGCTCCGCGGTCTGAAGCGCGATGACGTAGAGCGTGGCCAGGTTGTCGTCAAGCCGGGTTCCATCACCCCGCACACCGACTTCGAGGCTAACGTCTACATCCTCTCCAAGGACGAAGGCGGACGTCACAACCCGTTCTACTCCAACTACCGCCCGCAGTTCTACTTCCGCACCACGGACGTAACCGGCGTTATCACCCTGCCGGAAGGCACGGAAATGGTTATGCCTGGCGACAACACCGAGATGACCGTTGCGCTCATCCAGCCGATCGCAATGGAAGAGGGCCTCGGCTTCGCAATCCGCGAAGGCGGCCGCACCGTTGGTTCAGGACGCGTTACCAAGATCATCAAGTAATTCTTGTTGATCCCGCTGATCGGCACGGCCGTCTGACGGCCTGACGAGAAGTTTGGATCAGCCCCGCTGCTAGTGCAGCGGGGCTGTTCTTTGCTACAATTAATCCAATCAATGGATTAATTGGGTAGGGGTCATCCTGCCCATCGGAGAGGGTTCATCATGCCGGACGAATCTTATGAAGCGGGTTATCGCGCCGGCCACCTGCAGGGGTGGCTGGACGCCATGGCAAAAGTGGAGGCCTCCCGGCAGGCCACCAGCCCGCCGGCGCCGGTTCCGCCGCCGTTAGTGGTTCCCACGGTTTCTCCGGATCTCTCTGCGGTCCACAATATTGGTGCCCTCATCGAGCCCGGGCCGGCGTCCGGGCTGCCAGTCGCCCGGCAGGCACCGGTAGCCCACGTTGACCGCCCGGTGCCGCCGCCTGTCCGCTTCGCCGCTCCGCAGCAGGTTGAGACGCCGGCAGAACGGCAGGCACGGCGGGAGAAGCGGGACAGACAGAACATCAACATCACGCTTTACGTGGCCAGCCTCCTCCTGGTCGCCGCAGCTGCACTCTTCATCGGTACGAGCCTTCCTCCCATGCTTCGCTTCGCCGGAGTCTGCGTTGTAACGGCCGCGTTCTATGCCGCGGGGTTTGTCCTTCACGCCCGGGCGCCACGCCTGCGGCCAGCAGCCGTGGCGTTTGCCGGTACCGGCCTGGCCCTGGTTCCCGTCACCGGACTGGCCCTGTACAACTTCGCCTTCCACCATGGCCCCACGGCCTGGCTGATCACCTCATTGGTTGGCACCGTGGCGTACGTGGCTGCGGCAGTCCGCCTCGAGAGCCGTGTGCTGGTTTATCTGTCGCTGACCTTCGTGGCATCGACGGCGTGGTCCGGGGTCTCAGTCCTGGGCGGCGCCCTGGTCTGGTATTTCGCTTCCCTGATCGGTGTGGCGGTCGTGCTCACTCTGCTGGCCCTGGTCCGGCCCGGCTGGCTGCCTCCGGTCTATGCGCGGCCCCTGATGGTGCTGCACCCCTTGGTGGTGCCGGCCGTCGCAGCGGTTGCCACGTGCGTTCCGCTGCTGCTGGACAACGCCGAATACGCGCTCATCATGGCCGTGTGCGGTTGCTACTTTGGTCTGCTGGCGGCAGTGCCCGGGACCAGTCTCCGGCTTGCCAACTTCTACGCGGCGCGGATATCCCTGACGCTGGCCGCCGCCGTCGAAATCTGGCACCTGACCGGCCGGGGGAGTGATGCCTTTCTGGCCGCGGCAGGATTTCTCGCTGTCCAGGGAGTGGCCGTGGCTTTCGCGGCTGCCCGGCTGAGCGAATGGTTCCCCCAACCCGAAACTCCGCAGAACCGGCCCGAAGCGTCCTCGGGTACCCGGCAGCATCGGTGGCTCGTGGACGCGGTGTCCACGTTCAGCATCCAGGTGCTCGTCACGCTGGTGTATGCCAGCCTCGCCCTGTCCGCTGAGTTCTTCCGGTACGGGACGCCCGGCCAGGTGGGCGACGTTCCCCTGTGGATGCCCGTGGCCGTGGCCCTGGCCACCAGTTTTGTTCTGGCCGCCCGACTGGGCGGGCCAGCAGAGTGGGCTCCGGTGGCGTCTCTGCTCCTCGCCGGGGTGCTTGGCGATGCGATGGGGCCCTGGCCCGTGGCAATCATGCTGACACTGGCGTTCCTCTTCTGGACTGCCCGCGCCTTTTTTGCGGTGGGCCTGCTGCGGCGGAACCTGGCGCTCGGCGCCCGGATATCGGTCACCTTGGCCGTACCGTTCACTGTCGCTGCGGCAATAGGCAACGGCCCGGACCGCATCATCGCCTCAGTTTTCGGCTTGCTGGTGGCACTGGTGTGCCAGCAGGCGTTCTCGGCGATCCTGGAGCGTTCAGGAGCCACGTCCCTGGCCCCGGAGGCCACGCTTGGCGGCTTCGGAGCCGCCGGACTTGCCATGGTTGTCCTGCTGGTGCTCCTTGACACAACGCCTGGGCACGGGTGGGTCTGGGTTGCCGTCATCATCCAGCTCCTGTCCGCGCTGTCGATCGGCATGTTCGTTGTGCCAAGGCCGGAGAGTGAGCTTGAGTGGAATGCAACCGTGTGGGAGGCCCTGCCGCTGGCGGCCTCCACGCTGTGTGTCCCGGTGGCATTCCTGGCTGTGGGCCAGGCAGCCGGGAACGTCGCCCTGCTGCTGGTGCTGGGCTACCTGGTCGCCTCCGGCGTCCTTATGCGCGTGCGGCAGCATCGCTGGACCTACTGGTGGCTCGGACGCCTGGCGGCTTCGGTGCTGGTGCTGACCGCTTTTGATCTTCTCCAGGATGAGGCCGGACCAACGATCATTGCGGGCGAAGAAATCCAACATGCCACGGTGCTGGTCCTCTTCCTGGCCATCCAATTAGTGTTCCCGATGGCCGCCGCAGCCCGGGAAAAGGCCCCGCGGGGAGTCTTGGTGGATCCCGGCGTCGTACTGTTGCTCCAGCTGTCTGCGTCCGCGGCGCTGCTGACCACGGAGCCGGACGGATGGCAGGCAACCGTCGCCGCTGCCGTGACCGCACTATCCTCGACGGCGGCGGGGTACGTCTTCAGGTCGAGCGGCACCGCGGTCTGGTTTGCGCCGTCGTCGTTGGCTCTGCTGTTGGTGTTCAGCCGCGGTGAGCTCGTGGTTGTTGAAGGGCTTCTGGGCATCTATGCCGTGTTCGCTGCGGTCATGGTGGTGGCATCCGGCCAGCCGGCCCGGAAGGGCTGGTATTTTGCAGCAGCAAGGCTGCTCACGGCGGCCCTCGCTGCTGTCCTCAGTTACGACGTCACAGCCTCTCCGACGGCGGTCTCAGTGACCTTCGCCTTTGTCCTTGCCGCGCAGCACGGCGTCCGCTGGATCATGCGTTCGCGGCTGGCTGAGGTCCCCTTCCAGCAGGCGGCTGTCTGGATCACCCTGGCCGGCCAGGCTCTGCTTCCGCTGGCCTACGCCTGGCAGGCGCGGGGCGGCTGGGGAAGGCTTTCCGACGGCGACGGCGGACGCTGGGCGGTGCTCCTGGAGCTGGTTTTGCTGCTGGTCTCGGCCGTCGTGGCCAGCCGGTTCTTCGCGGCACGCGGCTCCCTCTACTTCGGGGTCTACGCGCTGTTGTTCGGCGTCCTGGCACTGGGCCCGGTGGTCAGCTTTGCCAACGCCGGCCAGCCGGGCACCACGGCGTTCCTGGCGGCTCCCGTGCTGGACTACACCGGGACGGCGGCGGTGCTCCTGGGCATGGCGTTGCTCGCCTCCGGCGCCGGTGTGCTGCGGCGCGGACGGAACGTGCCCGTGGCGGATGTGGAGCACTGGCTGTGGCTTGCCGCGGCGGGATCTTTCTCTGTGGCAGCCCTGTCTGTAGCACCGCTGGCATCGGACTGGGTGCTTGGGGCCGCGCTGCTGGTCCTGGCCACGGTGTGCTTCGCTGCCTCGCATGTGGAGGGGCTGCCCTGGCTGTACGCGCCGGCGTCCCTGGCTGTCCTGGCCGGCGGCTCAACGCTCGGCGACTCGATATTCGAGGACGTTCCGGGCGCATGGGGCACGTATTTGCCCTGGCTTTGCGGGACCGGCCTGGCAGCAGTGGGGCTGTACTCCGCACGGCTGTACCGTCGCGGACAGCTCACAGTTGACGCCGTGCGCCGCTGGACGCTGGCTGGAGCTGCCTTCGCCGGGCTCTGCCTGGTCGCACTGGCCGGTATGCGGCCCGACACGACGGCGTGGGCAGCGGCTATTGTTCTGGCCGTGGCTGTGGGTGTCGCCTGCAACGAGGCGCCGGGAACGGTGCGCCGGGTCGTGGCCGAGGCCGGTTTTGTGCTGGTGCTGGCAGCGGTGCAGCGGGCAGCCATCTTTGAGCTGGACGGGCAGTATGGCCTGAACTACCGGCTTTCCAGGGGCCTGCCGGACCCGTTCTGGGCAGCCCAGTGGTACGTGCTCGCCGGCGCCGCCCTGGCCGCACTGCGCTTCGCTTCGGGACAGCGGAGCGCCGGGAGGGTCCTGGCGGGGGCTGCGGCAGGGCTGCTCACACTGAGCGGACTGGGCGTTGTGTTTGCCGGAACCGGGAGCCAGCAACTGTGGGTGCTTGTCCTGTTCGCCGGGCTCCTGCTCGGCGGCCTGGGGCTGGGGGACAGGCTGTTTGTCTGGTGGGGAGCGGCCGGAGTGGCGGCCTGCATTCTCTGGGCGATGCGCCAGTACACCTTCGCCCTCCTGGCGCTGATCGCCGTCGGGCTCATCGGGGTCGCAGTCTGGCGGCTGAACCGCGGGACGGCCGTGGAGAAACCGGCGGTTCAGCCGCCGGCCGGGCAGCCGTCACCTGACCGGCCGGAGAGCGGGAAGCCGTTCAGCAAGCACTGATACTGTTGCTTGCATCGAGAGGAGCGCATCATGGAATGGCTAATTTTCCTGGCTGTCGTGGTTGCCATTGTTGCCGGAGTTTTTTGGGCGAAGAAGTATTTCAGGAATGAGATCGACCGCGCCAAACGCATCAACCGGGCAAAAAAGAACCAGTAAGGGCAGCGCCAAAATACTGGGCCCCTGCCTGCCTTTGCGAGCAGTGGCTGCCCTGCGTTCAGCCGGACTGCCTTTTCCGCTCCCTGCTCAGGGCCTGGTACCAGTAGAAGGACTCTTTGGGGGTCCGCTCCTGCGTCTCGAAATCCACATGGACCAGCCCGAAGCGCTGCGAGTAGCCCGCCGCCCATTCGAAATTGTCCATCAGCGTCCAGACGTAGTAGCCACGAAGGTCAACGCCTTCGGCAATTCCGCCGGGGGCCGTTGCGTCCAAGGCCTGCCGCAAATGGTCCGCGATGTATTTCACCCGGCGCCCGTCCTGGAGGCGGCCGCTGACCCGGTCCGGCTCCGGGAAACTGGCCCCGCTTTCGGTGATGTAGACCGGCGGCAGCGCGTCCCCGTAGCGGTCGCGGAGTTCGGCGAGCAGGACGCCAAGATGGGCAGGGGCGACCGGCCACCCGAATCCCGTGGTCCCATATTCCGGGTATCCCACTTCGTGGAACGGCAGCCGCGCCACGGCCTTGTGGGTGTCGGCGGGAATGGGAGTGATGCCGCGGCTCATGGCCACCTTCACGGGGAAGTAGTAGTTGAGGCCGTAGAAGTCCAGCGGCTGATGAATGGTCTTGAGGTCAGCATCTGAAAGTTTCCCGATGGATCGAAGCCAGGGCCGTGCCACCAGGGGGAGCTTGGGGTACCGTCCCAGCAGGACAGGGTCGGCGTAGATCCGGTTCATCAGCAGGTCGTACAGCTTAGCGACGTGCCGGTCGCCGAACTTCCTGCTGGCGGGGCGCACCGGTGAGTGCAGGTTGGTCACGCCCACACCGCCCGTGACGCCGGCGGCACGGAGCGCCTGCACGCCCAGGCCGTGGGCCAGCAGCTGGTGATGGATCGACGGCAGGGCATCGAACATGAGGGCCCTGCCGGGCGCATGGACGCCCAGGGCATAGCCGTTCAGTGTTACTGAAACGGGCTCGTTCAGCGTCACCCACTGGGCGACGCGGTCGCCGAAGCGCTTCCCGGCCACCGCGCAGTACTCCGCAAACCGTTCGGCAGTGGCCCGGTTCATCCAGCCGCCGGCGTGCTCCAACGGCAGTGGGGTGTCCCAGTGATACAGGGTGGCCATCGGAGAGATGCCCGCCTCGAGGAGCTGGTCGATCAGCCGGTCGTAAAAGTCCAGGCCCTGGCTGTTGATGGCGCCGCGGCCGTCCGGCTGGATCCGGGGCCAGGAAAGGGAGAAACGGTACGAATCGATGCCCAGCTCACGCATGAGTGCGATGTCCTCGGGGAACCGGTTGTAGTGGTCGCAGGCCACCGCGGGGGAGTGGCCGTCCATGATGCTCCCGGGCTTCTCCACAAAGGCATCCCAGCCGGAAGGTCCACGGCCGTCCTCGGCCAGGGCCCCCTCAATCTGGAACGCGGCTGCGGCAACGCCCAACGTAAAGGACGGCGGCAGCCGGCCGGCGAGATCGCGTACGGAAGGAGCATTTTCGACCGTCATGCCCCCATCATCCATTCGCAGGTTGCCGAAGGCAATGATCCGGGAGGGGCAAAGCAAAAGCAGATTCGCTTCTGCCGATAATATCCGGCATACTAGATGAGTTGTTCAAGCGCTTCTTCGTGTCCCGATCCGGATAATGCCGGGTGTCAGGGTCCAAGTTGAAGACCAAACATAACCCACTCCCCATGGAACTGCGGACTTGTATGCGTGAAAATCGCGACACGCCCGACCGCGGGGGTCGGTTACGCCGGCAAGGTGAGGAACCCGGATTCATCCGGATTCAGTTTGTGCGGCGGGTGGTAGTTAAGACTTCAAATGCTTCGGCAGCCACATACAACAGGTAAGTAAACAGAGCAGCATTTACTGAAAGAGAGTCAGGCGACATGGCGGGACAAAAAATCCGCATCCGGCTGAAGTCATATGACCACGAGGTCATTGACGTTTCAGCACGGAAGATCGTTGAGACGGTCACGCGCGCAGGCGCAACGGTAGTTGGCCCCGTGCCGCTGCCGACGGAGAAGAACGTTTACTGCGTAATCCGCTCTCCCCACAAGTACAAGGACAGCCGCGAGCACTTTGAAATGCGCACGCACAAGCGTCTTATCGACATCATCGATCCCACGCCGAAGGCTGTTGACTCGCTTATGCGTCTCGACCTGCCGGCCGACGTGAACATCGAAATCAAGCTGTAGGGAGGTGCTGAGAGACTATGACCGCAACCCGTAACGTAAAGGGCCTGCTGGGCACGAAGCTCGGCATGACCCAGGTCTGGGACGAGAACAACAAGCTCATCCCCGTCACTGTGGTCCAGGCAGATTCGAACGTCATCACGCAGCTGCGCAACGCAGAGACCGATGGCTACGTCGCCGTTCAGATCGGCTACGGCCAGATCGATCCCCGCAAGGTCACCAAGCCGCTGGCTGGTCACTTTGAAAAGGCAGGCGTCACGCCTCGCCGCCACGTCGTCGAACTGCGCACTGCAGATGCTGACTCTTACGAGCTGGGCCAGGAGCTTTCTGTTGAGCTCTTCGAAGCCGGCCAGAAGATCGACGTCATCGGCACCACCAAGGGTAAGGGCTTCGCCGGTGTTATGAAGCGTCACGGCTTCCACGGCGTTGGAGCTTCCCACGGTGCCCACAAGAACCACCGTAAGCCCGGTTCAATCGGTGGCGCATCCACCCCGAGCCGCGTCTTCAAGGGCATGAAAATGGCCGGCCGCATGGGCGCCGTTCGTCACACCACGCTGAACCTCACCGTTCACGCTGTTGACGTCGAGAAGTCGCTGCTCCTGATCAAGGGTGCCGTTCCCGGCGCCCGCGGCCAGGTCGTACTCGTACGCACCGCCGTGAAGGGAGCCTAGTTCAATGGCTAACACTGTCAAGGTTGACCTGCCTGCAGAGATCTTCGACGTTCAGACCAACGTGCCGCTGCTGCACCAGGTCGTCGTTGCACAGCTCGCTGCTGCTCGCCAGGGTACCCACAAGACCAAGACCCGCGCCGAAGTTTCCGGTGCAGGCCGCAAGCCGTTCAAGCAGAAGGGCACCGGCCGCGCCCGTCAGGGTTCAATCCGTGCTCCTCACATGACCGGTGGTGGCGTTGTCCACGGTCCCACACCGCGTGACTACAGCCAGCGCACCCCCAAGAAGATGATTGCTGCTGCACTGCGCGGCGCACTGTCTGACCGCGCCCGCAACGGACGCATCCACGTCGTTGCTGACCTGGTTGCCGGCTCCAAGCCGTCCTCCAAAGAAGCACTGGCAACGCTGCGCGGCGTCTCCGAGCGCAAGAACCTGCTCGTTGTCATTGAGCGCGCCAACGATGTTGCAGCACTGTCCGTGCGCAACCTCGAGGCTGTTCACGTTCTGTACGCAGACCAGCTGAACACCTACGACGTTCTCGTTTCTGACGACGTAGTCTTCACCAAGGCTGCCTACGAAGCATTCGTTGCTGACAAGGCTGCAAAGAACGAGGAGGATGCCAAGTGAGTGCAGCCACCATCAAGGACCCGCGCGACGTCGTGCTTGCACCCGTCGTATCGGAAAAGAGCTACGGCCTGATCGATGAGGGAAAGTACACCTTCCTGGTGGACCCCCGCTCGAACAAGACCGAGATCAAGCTGGCCGTGGAGAAAATCTTCTCCGTCAAGGTCGACTCGATCAACACCATCAACCGTGCCGGTAAGCGCAAGCGCACCAAATTCGGATGGGGTACCCGCAAGAACACCAAGCGTGCGATTGTCACCCTCAAAGAAGGCACTATCGACATCTTCGGCGGTCCGCTCGCGTAGCGGAGACCACTTTAACGAGGAAATAAATTATGGGAATCCGTAAATATAAGCCGACTACCCCGGGCCGTCGTGGCTCGAGCGTAGCGGACTTCACCGAAATCACGCGGTCGACGCCGGAAAAGTCGTTGGTACGTCCGCTGCCCAAAAAGGGCGGCCGTAACAACACCGGTAAGATCACGACCCGTCACAAGGGTGGTGGCCACAAGCGCCAGTACCGTCTGATCGACTTCCGTCGCCACGACAAGGACGGCGTCAACGCCCGCGTTGCCGAAATCGAGTACGATCCGAACCGCACGGCTCGCATCGCCCTCCTGCACTTCGTTGATGGCACCAAGCGTTACATCATCGCCCCGAACAAGCTCTCCCAGGGTGACGTAGTTGAGGCAGGTCCCGGTGCTGACATCAAGCCCGGTAACAACCTGCCCCTGCTCAACATCCCGGTGGGTACCGTAATCCACGCAGTTGAACTGCGTCCGGGTGGCGGCGCCAAGATGGGCCGCTCCGCCGGCGCATCGATCCAGCTTGTTGCCAAGGAAGGCCGCTTCGCCCAGCTGCGACTGCCTTCCGGCGAAATCCGCAACGTTGACGTGCGCTGCCGCGCCACGGTCGGCGAGGTCGGCAACGCTGAGCAGTCGAACATCAACTGGGGTAAGGCTGGCCGCATGCGCTGGAAGGGCGTCCGCCCGACCGTCCGTGGTGTAGCCATGAACCCGGTTGACCACCCGCACGGTGGCGGTGAGGGTAAGACGTCCGGTGGACGTAACCCCGTCAACCCCAACGGTAAGCGTGAAGGCCGCACCCGCCGCCCCAACAAAGAGAGCGACAAGCTTATTGTTCGTCGCCGTCGTACTGGCAAGAACAAGCGATAGGAGCCTGGACACATGCCACGCAGCCTGAAAAAAGGTCCTTTCGTTGACCAGCACCTCTTTGTGAAGGTAGCCAGGGAAAACGAAAAGGGCACCAAGAACGTCATCAAGACCTGGTCCCGCCGTTCGATGATCATCCCCGACATGCTCGGGCACACGATCGCCGTACATGACGGACGCAAGCACATCCCGGTGTTTGTCACCGAGTCGATGGTCGGGCACAAGCTCGGCGAATTCGCTCCCACGCGGACATTCCGCGGCCATGTCAAGGACGACCGTAAGGGCAAGCGCCGCTAGGCGCCTGCACTTACGTCAAAGACGAGAGAAGGAAAGCAATGGAAGCCAAGGCAATTGCGCGTCACATCCGCGTAACGCCTATGAAGGCCCGGCGCGTCGTCAACCTTGTTCGTGGTAAGCAAGCGAACGAGGCTCTGGCAATTCTGAAGTTTGCCCCCCAGGCAGCTTCTGAGCCGGTATTCAAGGTAGTTCAGTCGGCAATCTCCAACGCCCGGGTCCTCGCGGACCGCGACGGCGTGGCGTTTGACGAAGGTGACCTCATCATCAGCGAAGCGTTTGTTGATGAAGGCCCGACCATGAAGCGGTTCCAGCCGCGTGCCCAGGGTCGTGCATTTCAGATCAAGAAGCGCACCAGCCACATCACCGTGGTAGTCGCTACCCCGGAGAAAGAGGAGGCTCGCTAAGTGGGACAGAAAGTAAACCCGCACGGGTTCCGACTCGGCATCACCACCGATCACGTATCGCACTGGTTCGCTGACAGCACCAAGGCCGGACAGCGGTACAAGGACTTCGTTCGCGAAGACATCCGTATCCGCCAGCTCATGTCTGTTGGCATGGAGCGCGCCGGTATCGCCAAGGTCGAAATCGAGCGCACCCGTGACCGTGTCCGCGTGGACATCCACACGGCACGCCCGGGCATCGTCATCGGCCGCCGCGGCGCTGAAGCAGACCGCATCCGCGGCGAGCTCGAAAAGCTCACCGGCAAGCAGGTCCAGCTGAACATCCTCGAGGTCAAGAACCCCGAGATGGAAGCACAGCTTGTTGCCCAGGGCGTTGCTGAGCAGCTGACTTCCCGCGTGGCATTCCGCCGTGCGATGAAGAAGGCCATGCAGTCCGCGCAGCGTGCAGGTGCCAAGGGCATCCGTATCGCCTGCTCGGGTCGACTGGGTGGCGCTGAAATGTCCCGCTCGGAGTTCTACCGCGAAGGCCGTGTGCCCCTGCACACCCTCCGCGCGAACATCGACTACGGCTTCTACGAGGCCAAGACCACCTTCGGCCGCATCGGCGTGAAGGTCTGGATCTACAAGGGTGACGTCACCGCCAAGGAACTGGCTCAGCAGGCAGCTGCTGCTCCGTCCCGTGGCCGCGGCGCCAGCGACCGTCCGGGCCGCCCGGGCGGTGCTGACCGTGGTGACCGCCGCCGTCGTACCGACCGTCCGGCCGCCGAAGCAGCTCCCGCTGCAGAGGCTCCGGCAGTTGAGGCTGCACCTGCTGCAGTAGAAGGAGGACAGGCTTAAATGCTTATCCCACGTCGAGTCAAGCACCGTAAGCAGCACCACCCGGGTCGTTCCGGCGCTGCTACGGGCGGCACCAAGGTCTCCTTCGGTGAGTACGGCATCCAGGCCCTGAGCCCGGCATACGTTACCAACCGTCAGATCGAGTCTGCACGTATCGCGATGACCCGCCACATCAAGCGTGGCGGTAAGGTCTGGATCAACATCTACCCGGACCGTCCCCTGACCAAGAAGCCTGCCGAAACCCGCATGGGTTCCGGTAAGGGTTCGCCGGAATGGTGGGTCGCCAACGTCAAGCCGGGCCGGGTTCTCTTTGAGATCTCCGGTGTCGAAGAATCGGTGGCACGCGAGGCCCTGCGCCTGGCAATCCACAAGCTCCCGTTGAAGGCACGCATTCTGCGTCGCGAAGGTGGTGAATAGAAATGGCAGTAGGATCCAAGGAACTCGCTCCCGCACAGCTGGACGGTTTCGACAACGAGCGTCTCGTTGAAGAACTTCGCAAGGCTAAGGAAGAGCTGTTCAACCTGCGTTTCCAGTCCGCCACCGGCCAGCTGGAGAACCACGGTCGTCTGCGCGCGGTAAAGAAGGACATCGCACGCATCTACACCGTTCTCCGTGAACGCGAGCTGGGCATTCGTGCCGAGGTTGCCGCACCGGTTGTGGAAGCCAAGGAAGAAAAGAAGTCCAAGAAGGCAACAACCAAGAAGGCCGAAAAGGCTGAAACGGTTGAGACCGAGGAGGATGCCAAGTGAGTGAAAAGGACGAGAACGTGACGGAAACTGCTACGGCAGCTACGGCTGAGCAGCGCGGTTACCGCAAGACGCGTCGCGGCTACGTGGTTTCGGACAAGATGGAGAAGACCATCGTTGTCCAGGTTGAAGACCGCGTGAAGCACGCCCTGTACGGCAAGGTCATCCGCCGTACCTCCAAGGTCAAGGCTCACGACGAAGAGAACATCGCCGGCATCGGCGACCTGGTTGTCATCGCCGAGACCCGCCCGCTGTCCGCCACGAAGAACTGGCGGCTCGTGGAGATCCTCGAGAAGGCCAAGTAACACCTGCAGCACCGCTGGCAACAGCCGCTGTACCGGAAACCCCCGTTCCCTTTGGGAGCGGGGGTTTCCTCTTTTTGGCCGACGTGCCGCCGGGCGTCACGGGGAGCACGGTTCTGGGGAACGTACGACGGCGGCGGGCCGGTTTGGCGGGGGAGCGGCACCGATGGTGCGCCGAAAGCGTGCCCTGCGTGACGCCGTCGTGCGCTGCCTGGCGAGTGGGCAGGGACCGCCGCCTTGTGATATGGGGGACTGCCCCGGTCTGTGCTAGGATATTGAGTTTGTATGGCGCCTTTTGTGCGCCGTCATCAAACCTCGTAAACAATCGTGCCACGGCATAGTGCCCCCTTGCGCTTGGACTGCGTCCAATCCGCCTGGGAAGCAAATGTTTTTGGCACTGGCGTTTAGGCCTGGTCTGGCAAAATCCAGGCAGGTCAAGAGACACCCCGATCAACCGTTCCGCAAGGCTCATTCCGTAGGAAGATTTTCGGTCTGAGAACCAGCGCGACGCAAGGAGTAAATAGTGATTCAGCAGGAGTCGCGACTCAAGGTCGCCGACAACACGGGTGCTAAGGAAATCCTTACCATTCGCGTTCTCGGTGGATCTGGCCGTCGCTACGCAGGCATTGGCGACGTCATCGTCGCTACCGTCAAGGACGCAATTCCGGGCGGCAACGTAAAGAAGGGCGATGTTGTCAAGGCAGTCATCGTCCGTACCAAGAAGGAACGCCGCCGTGCGGATGGTTCCTACATCAAGTTTGACGAGAACGCAGCTGTGATCCTGAAGGCTGACGGTGACCCCCGCGGTACCCGTATCTTCGGACCGGTTGGTCGTGAACTCCGTGACAAGAAGTTCATGAAGATCGTTTCTCTGGCTCCGGAGGTGCTCTAGTCCATGGCTAAGATCAAAAAGGGTGACCTCGTTCAGGTCATCACTGGCGCCAAGGCTGAGCGCGGCGGCGACAAAGGCAAGCAGGGCAAGGTTCTGCGCGTATTCCCGGAGACCAACCGCGTGTTGGTTGAAGGCATTAACCGCGTAACCAAGCACACCAAGGTCGGTCAGTCGCAGCGCGGCACCAAGACCGGTGGCATCGAGGTCGTAGAAGCTTCGATCCACATCTCCAACGTGGCTCTGGTTGACCCGTCCACCAAGAAGCCCACCCGCGTAGGTTTCCGCACCGAGACCGTTGAGCGCAATGGCGTGAAGCGCGAAGTGCGCGTACGCGTGGCCAAGAGCTCCGGGAAGGACATCTAATGACTGAGACTCTCGAGACTCCGGCAACGAAGATCGTTCCTCGTCTGAAGACCAAGTACGCCGATTCCATCAAGAGCACGCTTATTGAGGAATTCAAGTACGAGAACGTCAACCAGGTTCCCCGCCTGGTGAAGGTCGTTGTGAACATGGGTGTTGGAGATGCCGCCAAGGACTCCAAGCTGATCGACGGCGCTGTCCGCGATCTGACCCTGATCACCGGCCAGAAGCCGCAGGTAACCAAGGCCCGCAAGTCGATCGCACAGTTCAAGCTGCGCGAAGGCATGCCCATCGGCGCACACGCTACCCTGCGTGGAGACCGCATGTGGGAATTCCTGGATCGCCTCGTCACGCTGGCTCTGCCCCGTATCCGCGACTTCCGCGGCCTCAGCGGCAAGCAGTTCGATGGCAACGGCAACTACACCTTCGGTCTGACCGAGCAGGTTATGTTCCACGAAATCGACCAGGATTCCATCGACCGCGTCCGCGGTATGGACATCACGGTTGTTACCACTGCCAAGACCGATGACGAAGGCCGCGCGCTGCTGAAGGCGCTTGGCTTCCCGTTCAAGGCCGAAGACTAATCTAACTACGTAACAGGTCCTTCGCTGAGGCTTTTGGCAGCAGCGAGGAAACCGTTATGAGGAAGGGCAAGAGCCCAAAATGACAATGACAGATCCTGTCGCAGACATGCTTACGCGTCTGCGCAATGCAAACTCGGCATACCACGATTCCGTGACCATGCCGTACAGCAAGCTCAAGGCACGCGTTGCCGACATCCTGAAGGCTGAAGGTTACATCGCCTCCTGGAAAGAAGAAGACGCTGAGGTTGGCAAGAAGCTGACCCTCGAGCTCAAGTTCGGTCCGAACCGCGAGCGTTCAATCGCTGGCGTTCGTCGTATTTCCAAGCCGGGACTGCGCGTTTACGCAAAGTCCACCAACCTGCCGCACGTGCTCGGTGGCCTGGGTGTCGCAATCCTGTCCACCTCTTCCGGCCTCTTGACTGACAAGCAGGCCGGCAAGAAGGGCGTGGGCGGCGAAGTCCTCGCTTACGTCTGGTAACGGGAAAGGAAGAGAATAATGTCACGTATTGGACGTCTCCCCATCACCGTTCCTGCCGGCGTTGAGGTCAAGGTTGACGGCTCTGTCGTCAGCGTCAAGGGTGCCAAAGGCGAGCTGAACCACACTGTGGCCAGCCCGATCGAGGTTTCCCTGGAAGCAGAGACCCTGACTGTCGCCCGCCCGAACGACGAGCGCGCCTCCCGTTCACTCCACGGCCTGACACGCACCCTGATCTCCAACATGATCGAGGGCGTTACCAAGGGCTACGAGAAGAAGCTTGAAATCGTTGGTACTGGTTACCGCGTTCAGGCCAAGGGATCTGACCTTGAGTTCGCTCTCGGCTACAGCCACCCGGTAAATGTCACCGCACCGGACGGCATCACCTTTGCAGTTGAGACCCCGACCAAGCTCTCTGTTTCAGGTATCAACAAGCAGCAGGTCGGCGAGGTTGCTGCCAACATTCGCAAGCTGCGGAAGCCGGACCCCTATAAGGGCAAGGGCATCCGTTACGCCGGCGAAGTCATCCGCCGCAAGGTCGGAAAGGCTGGTAAGTAACCATGGCCATCTCAATTAACAAGAAGCGTACGAACAAGAGCAAGTCTGCTTCGCGCAGCCGCCGCCAGCTTCGTATCCGCAAGCGCATCTCCGGTACGGCTGTACGTCCTCGTCTGGTCGTCAACCGTTCCGCACGCCACGTATTCGTCCAGGTTGTCGATGACACCAAGGGCCTGACCGTAGCGAGCGCGTCCACTCTGGAAGCCGACCTTCGTGCATTCGACGGTGACAAGACTGCCAAGGCCAAGCGCGTTGGCGAGCTCGTCGCCGAGCGTGCGAAGGCTGCCGGTATCGAAGCTGTTGTCTTCGACCGCGGTGGTAACAAGTACCACGGCCGGATCGCCGCCGTCGCTGACGGCGCACGTGAAGGTGGGCTGTCACTGTGACGGAAGCAAACAAGGAAAAGGACACTGTGTCTGCAGATCAGAAGGCGACTGAAGCCGTAGCTGCTCCGGCCACTGAGACCACTGCTCCCGCTGCTGCCGACGACCGCCGTGGTGGCGCTCGTCGTGGCGAGCGTGGAGACCGTGGCCAGGGCCGCGGCGACCGTGGTGGCCGTGGCGGCCGCGACGGCGGCCGTGAAGCTGAGAAGAGCCAGTTCGTAGAGCGCGTTGTCACCATCAACCGCGTTTCCAAGGTGGTCAAGGGTGGTCGTCGCTTCAGCTTCACCGCACTGGTCGTCGTTGGTGACGGTAACGGTATGGTCGGCGTTGGCTACGGCAAGGCTAAGGAAGTTCCTGCCGCAATCGCGAAGGGCGTTGAAGAGGCCAAGAAGTCGTTCTTCCGCGTTCCCCGCATTGGCAACACCATTCCCCACCGCGTTCAGGGTGAGGCTGCTGCCGGCGTCGTAATGCTGCGTCCGGCTTCCGCCGGTACCGGTGTTATCGCCGGCGGTCCGGTCCGTGCAGTACTGGAGTGCGTGGGCATCCACGACATCCTCTCCAAGTCGCTCGGTTCCTCCAACGCCATCAACATCGTTCACGCGACCGTTGATGCCCTGAAGCGCCTCGAAGAGCCGGCAGCAGTGGCAGCACGCCGCGGCCTGCCCCTCGACGAGGTTGCTCCGCCGGCAATGGTGAAGGCTCTCCTGAACCAGAAGGCGGGTGTCTAAGTTATGGCTAAGAACCTGACTCCCTCCGACGTCCAGTTGGAGATCACTCAGATCAAGTCCGTCATTGGCGGCAAGCAGAACCAGCGCGACACCCTTCGGTCCCTCGGCCTGAAGCGGATCGGACACACCGTTGTCCGCACCGCCGACGCCGTGACCGTTGGCATGCTCAACACGGTTCCGCACCTGGTAAAGGTAGAGGAGGCGAAGTAAATGGCAGAGAAGAAAACCGCCGAAAAGGCACAGAGCGCCACTGCTGAGAAGCAGAACGCCCTGAAGGTTCACCACCTGCGTCCCGCCCCGGGTGCCAAGACCGCCAAGACCCGCGTTGGTCGTGGTGAAGGTTCCAAGGGTAAGACCGCCGGTCGCGGTACCAAGGGTACGAAGGCCCGCTACCAGATCAAGGCTGGCTTTGCCGGCGGCCAGCTGCCGCTGCACATGCGCCTGCCGAAGCTGCGCGGCTTCAAGAACCCGTTCCGGGTTGAGTTCCAGGTTGTAAACCTGGACAAGCTCAACGAGCTGTTCCCGGAAGGTGGCGCAGTCACCGTGGAGAACCTGGTCGAAAAGGGTGCCGTTCGCAAGAACCAGCCCGTCAAGGTGCTTGGCACCGGCGACATCACCGTCAAGGTTGACGTCACCGCCCACGCATTCTCGGCCAGCGCCGCTGAAAAGATTGTTGCAGCAGGCGGAAGCACCACCGCCCTCTAACGAGGCGGTGGGCGAACGCCCGTTGTGAACTCCCGGTCTGCAGAGCCCCCCGGCTCCGAAGACCGGGAGTTTTTTCACATCCGCCAGCCGACCATTTCCGACCGGCCGGCGCACGCGCGCACCTGCGGATTGTTCGCATCGCGCATACACCCGTTAGACTCGGTTGTTGGGATTTATTGAGCCCCATCACACCACTCTTTATTTACAACACAGGAGGACGCTTGCTTAGCGCATTTGGCCGGGCCTTTCGCACGCCTGATCTGCGACGCAAGTTGTTGTTCACGCTGGGAATCATCACCATCTTCCGCTTGGGTGCCTTCATTCCCTCGCCTGGTGTGAACTACCAGAATGTCCAGCAATGCTTGCAGAACGGTCAGACCGCAGGCGGGCTCTACCAGCTCGTTAACCTGTTCAGCGGCGGTGCATTGCTGCAGGTGTCCATCTTCGCGCTGGGCATCATGCCGTACATTACTGCCAGCATCATCGTGCAGCTGCTCCGGGTGGTCATTCCCCGGTTCCAGCAGCTGTACGAAGAGGGCGCCTCCGGGCAGTCCAAGCTGACGCAGTACACGCGGTACCTCACCATCGCACTGGGCCTGCTCAACGCCACGACGCTGGTGTCGCTGGCGCGTTCGGGCCAGCTCCTGCCGGGCTGTGCGCTGGACATCATTCCGGATGCCAGCGTGATCACCACGATCCTGATCATCATCACGCTGACGGCCGGCACCGGCCTGATCATGTGGATGGGCGAGCTCGTCACCGAAAAGGGTGTGGGCAACGGCATGTCGCTGCTGATCTTCACCTCGATCGCCGCAGGCTTCCCCACCTCGCTGGGCGCCATCTGGACCTCGCAGGGTCCTGGCACGTTCTTTATGGTCCTGGCCATCGGCCTGGTGACTGTCGCCCTGGTGGTCTTCGTGGAGCAGTCCCAGCGCCGCGTCCCGGTGCAATACGCCAAGCGGATGATTGGACGCCGCACGGTGGGCGGCACCAGCACGTATATCCCCATCAAGGTCAACATGGCCGGCGTGGTCCCCGTGATCTTCGCGTCCTCCATGCTGTACCTGCCGGGCCTGATTGCGCAGTTCAACCAGCCCAAGCAGGGCGAGCAGCTAGCCCCTTGGGTGGAGTGGATCAACAACAACCTCACCCGCGGTGACCACCCGATCTACATGGCTCTCTACTTCGCCATGATTGTCTTTTTCACCTATTTCTATGTCGCGATCACCTTCAACCCTGAAGAGGTCTCCGACAACATGAAGAAGTACGGCGGCTTCATCCCGGGCATCCGGGCTGGCAAGCCGACAGCGGACTACCTGCAGTACGTCCTTTCCAGGATCACCCTGCCCGGCGCCCTCTACCTGGGCTTTGTGGCATTGATCCCGCTCGTCGCCCTGGTCCTGATCAACGCGAACCAGAACTTCCCGTTCGGTGGCACGTCGATCCTGATCATGGTGGGTGTGGGCCTGGAAACGGTCAAGCAGATTGACGCGCAGCTACAACAACGTCACTACGAAGGGCTTTTGCGATGACGAGAATGCTAATTATTGGACCTCCGGGTTCGGGCAAGGGAACGCAGGCGGAACGGATCTCCGAACGCCTCGGCGTCGTTGCGATCTCCACCGGCGATATCTTCCGTGCCAACGTCAAGGGTGAGACGCCGCTGGGCGTCGAGGCCAAGAAGTACATGGACGCCGGCGATTTCGTGCCGGACAGCGTCACCAACAAGATGGTGCGTGACCGCCTGAGCGAGGCCGACGTCGAAAGCGGCTTCCTGCTCGACGGTTACCCGCGCACCACCGCGCAGGTGGACTACCTCGACGAGATCCTCGCCAAGGGCGAAGAGAAGCTCGATGTCGTCCTGCAGCTCACGGCCGACGACGAGGAACTCGTGCACCGGCTGCTCGGCCGGGCCAAGGAAACGGGCCGGAGCGACGACAACGAAGCCGTCATCCGCCACCGCCTGGACCTGTACCACGAGCAGACCGAAGCCGTTGTGGCCAAGTATGCCGAACGCGGCATCCTGACCCAGGTGGACGGCATCGGCGGCATCGACGAGGTCACCGACCGCGTCATGCAGGCCATCAAGGCAGCCCAGGCCGCCTGATCCCGGCAACAGTTATTCGAGGCTCCTCCCGGATTCCGGGAGGGGCCTCAGCCATTGAAAGGACACACCATGGCTTTCGGCCAGCCCCGTATCGAATACAAGACCAACGCCCAGATGCGCACCATGCACGAGGCGGGCCTGGTCCTGAGCCGTGCGCTGGACGCGGCCGTCGCCGCAGCGGTGCCCGGGGTGACCACCAAGCACCTGGACGACGTCTTCGCCGCGGTCCTGAACGAAGCCGGCGCCAAGTCCAACTTCTTCGGGTACCACGGCTTCCCGGCCACCATCTGCACGTCCGTCAATGAGGAAGTGGTGCACGGGATCCCCGGCGGCCGCGTCCTCAACGACGGCGACATCATCTCGATCGACGGCGGAGCCATCGTGGACGGCTGGCACTCCGACTCGGCCCGCACCGTCATCGTGGGGCAGGCAGACCCCGAGGACCAGCGCCTGTCCGACGTCACACAGGCCGCCATGTGGCGTGGCATCGCCGCGCTGGCGTCCGGCAGCCATGTAGGAGACATCGGCGCGGCCATCGACGACTACGTATCGTCGGTCCCCGGCAAGCCGCTGGGCATCCTCGAGGACTACGTCGGCCACGGGATCGGCTCGGAAATGCACATGGCCCCCGACGTCCTGAACTACCGCACCAGCCACCGCGGCCCGAAGATCCGTCCGGGCCTGTGCCTTGCCATTGAACCCATGCTGGTCCGCGGCAGCATCGATACGGCCGTGCTGGAGGATGACTGGACTGTGGTGACCACGGACGGCAAGCGTTCCTGCCAGTGGGAGCACTCGGTTGCGGTCCACGAGAAGGGGATCTGGGTTCTCTCCGCTCCCGACGGCGGCGCGGAGCACCTGGTTCCGCTCGGCGTCACCCCGGTGCCCATCCCGTAGGCGACACGCATCTTCCTCCGCGACACGGAAATTCCCTGGCGACACCCGAATACGGGCGTCGACAGGGAATTTGCGTGTCGGCTGGCATCCAGCCCGTCGCCTGAAAGATCCCTGCTGGTACGGGGGTGGGGGCACAATGGAGCCTATGGGAGCCATTACTGATGTGCCGGGGATCCGGGTGGGCCACGAGCAGAAGACTTCGGACGGCTGGCTGAGCGGCGTAACGGTTGTGCTGCCGCCGCCGGGGACGGTGGGCTCCGTGGATGTCCGGGGCGGTGGCCCCGGCACGCATGAAACCGATGCGCTGGATCCCACCACGCTGGTCTCCACCGTGGACGCCGTGGTCCTCACCGGCGGCAGCGCCTACGGGCTGGCTTCCGCCCACGGAGCCCAGCGCTGGTGTGAGGAACACGGCCGCGGCTTCGCAGTGACCGGGGGAGTGGTGCCCATCGTTCCCGCTGCCGCAATCTTCGACCTCGGCCGCGGCGGTGACTTCAGCGCGCGGCCCGACGCCGGCATGGGTTACGCGGCAACAGCCGCCGCCGCAGCGCTACCGGAAGGGCACGACGTCGGCCGCGGCAATGTGGGCGCCGGCACCGGTGCGGTGCTCGGCAGGACGTTCAAGGGCGGGGTGGGCACGGCCTCGGTCACGCTGGACAACGGAGTCGTTGTCGGCGCCCTGGCAATAGTGAACGCGCTCGGACTGCCGTACGTGGTGAGTGATATTGGTGGTGAGTCTGGCACCGAGCCGACGGGGCTGGAACCCGGCAGCGTGCGTAAAAGCGAGGCACGACCTAGCACGCCGAGGGTTGCGGCCCCGGCGGGGCCGGAACCACAAGGACTGAACACCACGCTCGTCGTCGTGGCCACCAACGCTGTCTTGGATGTGGCCGAGTGCAAGCGGACAGCCTCCGCGGCGCACGCCGGGCTGGCCCGGGCGCTGAACCCGTCCCATACCCTGGCCGACGGCGACACGGTCTTCTGTCTCTCCACCGGCGCCGTGGCCCTGGACCGCAGCACCGAAACTGCCCGGCAGTTAAGCCTCATCACGCTGCAGAGTGCTGGAGCCGACGTCGTACGCCTGGCCATCCTGGACGGCGTGGCCAGCGCGGAAGCCGTCACCACTCCGGCCGGTGACTATGGTGCGTACGGCGCAGGAATGCGCTAGCATTGCTGGATTTAACTTTCGCCGCAAAGTGGCGTAGTGTTGTCTGTTGGTTGTCTGCCCAGCTGTGCCCTGTTTGGGGCCTGAGGGGACAACCGATCCAACAAAAACGTTCGTGGTCATGTCCGGTGCAATCCGGCAGGGCTGCGGCAACAACAGTTAGCGGAGGGTATGGCCAAGAAGGACGGGGTCATTGAGATCGAGGGCGTTGTGACTGAGGCGCTGCCCAACGCGATGTTTCGCGTTGAGCTCACCAACAAGCACATCGTTCTGGCACACATCTCAGGCAAGATGCGCCAGCACTACATCAGGATTCTCCCTGAGGACCGGGTAGTGGTGGAACTGAGCCCTTATGACCTCACTCGGGGTCGTATCGTCTACCGCTACAAGTAAATTGCTGGGCAGCTTCAGCGCACGCTGAGCGCTGCTCCAGTTGACCAACTGTTACACGCAAAGGAATGCCATGAAGGTCAAGCCGAGCGTCAAGCAGATCTGCGAAAAGTGCAAAGTGATCCGCCGTAATGGCCGGGTCATGGTGATCTGCGAGAACCCGCGCCACAAGCAGCGCCAGGGCTAATTTCCTTCTTTGAAGGAAATCCTGGGTTGCTAACCCACGCAAGTAAATAAAAGGCAGCACAAGCTGAACTGGGACGTATTGAGCCCGGACAGCTAACCCCCGGTCGGAGGCTGGGGCCGTACGGAACGTACGGGTGTACTGCCTACGACCTCCGGTTTATTCAAGGAGTACTGCCACTATGGCTCGTCTCGCTGGCGTAGACATTCCCCGCGAAAAGCGGTTGGAAATTGCGCTTACTTACATCTACGGCGTGGGTAAGACCCGTGCACACGAAACCCTGGCTGCCACTGGCATCAGTGCTGACGTCCGCGTTAAGGACCTCACCGATGCCCAGCTGGTTGAGCTGCGTGACTACATTGAAGGCAACTACAAGGTTGAGGGTGACCTTCGCCGCGAAGTAGCAGCAGATATCCGCCGCAAGGTTGAAATCGGCAGCTACGAAGGCCTGCGCCACCGCAAGGGCCTGCCCGTACGCGGACAGCGTACGAAGACCAACGCACGTACCCGCAAGGGCCCGAAGCGTACCGTCGCCGGCAAGAAGAAGGCTCGTTAATCCCTGAGGGATTAACCCGCCTTTCCCCGATAACTTTCTGTAGGAGAAATAATGCCCCCGAAGACTCGTGGCGCGGTTCGCAAGCCGCGTAAGAAGGACAAGAAGAATATCGCGCTTGGCCAGGCGCACATCAAGAGCACGTTTAACAACACCATCGTTTCCATCACGGATCCGAACGGCGCTGTTATCTCTTGGGCTTCCTCAGGTGAGGTTGGCTTCAAGGGCTCGCGCAAGTCCACCCCGTTCGCTGCCCAGATGGCTGCCGAAGCCGCTGCCAAGCGTGCGCAGGAGCACGGCATGCGCAAGGTTGACGTTTTCGTCAAGGGACCGGGCTCCGGACGCGAGACCGCAATCCGCTCGCTGCAGGCCGCTGGCCTCGAGGTTGGCTCCATCCAGGACGTCACCCCCGCAGCGCACAACGGCTGCCGTCCGCCGAAGCGCCGCCGCGTCTAAGGCTTTTCAGCAGCAGGAGCTTGCCCGGACCGTCGATGGTCCGGGCAGGCCCAGCCGCGTTAAGTCTTCAGACCGAATTTCCACCACCTGTGTTGCGTCATATAGCGGATGCTCGCCGAAAGGAAACCTAAGTGCTCATTGCACAGCGCCCCACCCTCTCCGAAGAGGTAGTCTCCGAAAACCGTTCGCGTTTCATCATTGAACCGCTGGAACCGGGCTTCGGCTACACCCTCGGAAACTCCCTCCGCCGTACCCTGCTCTCCTCCATCCCCGGTGCCGCTGTAACCAGCATCCGGATCGATGGCGTGCTGCACGAGTTCACCACGGTTCCGGGTGTCAAGGAAGATGTCACTGAGATCATCCTGAACATCAAGAGCCTGTCGGTTTCCTCCGAGCACGACGAGCCGGTTGTTGCTTACCTGCGCAAGCAGGGCCCCGGAGTCGTCACCGCCGCGGACATCGCTCCGCCGGCCGGCGTCGAATTCCACAACCCGGATCTGCACATTGCCACGCTGAACTCGAAGGGCAAGTTCGAACTCGAACTGACCATCGAGCGCGGCCGCGGCTACGTTTCGGCAGCTCAGAACAAGTCCGGCGACTCCGAGATCGGCCGTATCCCGGTTGACTCGATCTACTCGCCGGTGCTGAAGGTTACTTTCCGCGTGGAAGCAACCCGTGTTGAGCAGCGCACTGACTTCGACAAGCTCATTGTCGACGTCGAGACCAAGCAGGCCATCGCCCCGCGCGATGCGGTTGCTTCCGCTGGTACCACCCTGGTGGAACTCTTCGGTCTGGCCCGCGAGCTGAACACCGCAGCTGAAGGTATCGAGATTGGCCCGTCGCCGACGGACGCTGCCCTGGCAGCTGACATGGCCCTGCCGATCGAGGATCTGGACCTCACCGTCCGCTCCTACAACTGCCTCAAGCGTGAGGGCATCCACACCGTGGGTGAACTCGTAGCCCGCTCCGAGGCCGACCTGATGGACATCCGTAACTTCGGTGCGAAGTCCATTGACGAGGTCAAGGCAAAGCTGGTTGAACTGGGCCTGTCCCTCAAGGACTCGCCTCCCGGTTTTGACCTCGCAGCACGCGCCGCAGCAATTGAAGAGGACGACGCCGCCTTCGGCGACGACGAACTCTAAAACAGATCTTGGCCGGCGGGCACCATGGTGTGCCCACCACCGGCTTCCATATGAGGAGAAACAATTATGCCTACCCCCACTAAGGGTCCGCGCCTCGGAGGCGGCCCGGCTCACGAGCGTCTTATGCTCGCGAACCTGGCAGCAGCACTGTTCGAGCACAAGCGGATCACCACCACGGTGACCAAGGCCAAGCGCCTGAAGCCGTACGCAGAGCGCCTGGTGACTTTCGCCAAGCGCGGCGACCTGGCTTCCCGCCGCCGTGTACTCGGCCTGATCAGCAACAAGGGCGTCGTCCACGAACTGTTCACCGACATTGCACAGGCAGTGGAGAACCGCGACGGCGGCTACACCCGCATCACCAAGATCGGCAACCGTAAGGGCGACAACGCTCCCATGGCTGTCATCGAACTGGTCCTTGAGCCGGTTTCCGCCAAGCAGGCCGTTGTAGCCGAGGCTACCTCTGCTGCAAAGCGCGACGCCGACAAGAAGGAAGCTGCTGCTGCCGCTCCGGCCGCAGAAGAAGCTCCCGAGGCAGAGGTCGTCGAGACCGAAGCTGTTGAGGCTCCCGAGGCTGAGGCTGCAACCGAAGAGGCTCCGGCCGCTGAGGAAGCACCCGCCGAGGACAAGGCTGAGGAAAAGGGCGCGAAGTAATTCGCTGATTCCTTCGCATAGACTTAGGTCTATGAACGACCAAAAACCCGCGGCCCCCGTTATTGGGGGCGGCGGGTTTTTGCGTATCCGGCTTGATCTTTCGTACGACGGCGGCCCCTTCAACGGGTGGGCCATCCAGCCGGGCCTGCGTACCGTCCAGGGCGTCCTGGAAGAGGCCGTGGCATTGCTTTTCCGCCGGCCGGTCCGCGTGACCGTGGCAGGCCGCACGGACGCCGGTGTGCATGCCCGCGGCCAGGTGGTCCACCTGGACCTCACCGAAGCCGAGTGGCTGGGACTGCCCCGTGGGCACGAACTCGATCCCGGCGTCGCCATGCTGCGCCGTCTCCGCGGGGCACTGAGCCGCGGCCTGGGCGACCTGACCGGATCCATCGAGGTCCACCGGGTGTCGCCGGCCCCCGAGGGCTTTGACGCCCGGTTCTCAGCCCTGTGGCGCCGCTACAGCTACCGCATCGCGGATGGCCCGGCACTCTGGGACCCGCTGGAACGCTATTTCACGTTGTGGCACAAGAACCCGCTGGACGTTTCCCTGTTGAACGAGGGGGCGTCCAAGCTGCTGGGGCTGCAGAACTTCCTCTCCTACTGCAAGCCGCGCGAGGGTGCCACCACGATCCGCGAACTGCAGCGCTTCGAATTTGCGCGCGGGGAGGACGGGGTCATCGTGGCCACGGTCCAGGCGGACGCGTTCTGCCACAACATGGTGCGTTCACTGGTGGGCTCGGCCCTGTTCGTGGGCGAGGGTGTGGAGGAACCGGAGTGGCTGTACGAGCGGCTCCTCGCGAAGAAGCGGGACGCCAAATCCGTCCTGGCTGCGCCCCACCCCCTGGTCCTGGAGGAAGTCGCCTATCCGACCGACGGCGAGATGCTGGCGCGGGCCGAACTCACACGGGCCATGCGGGAGCACTAAACGATTGCTCCGTAGGGGCCCTTTTCAGCGTTCAAAACGGCCCTTACGGAGCAATCGATGCGAGTGCGTGTTCCAGAACGACACCTATGGCCCCTCGGCAGGCAGAGTGAGCGTGAACGTGCTGCCCTTGCCGGGTTTGCTGGTGCAGGAGATGTCGCCGCCGTGGCCTTCGACGATCGCCTTGGTGATGGACAGTCCGAGGCCGGCCCCCGGGATGGCAGCTTCGCGGGCAGTGTCTGTCCGGAAGAACCTGCGGAACACCCTGGCCGAGTCTTCCGGGCTCATGCCCATCCCCGAATCCCGGACCTGCAACCGGACCCAGTCGTCCGAGCCCTGGGCGCTGATGTTCACCACGCCGCCGCCGGGGGAGTACTTGATGGCGTTGGACACCAGGTTGTCCAGGGCCTGCCCGATGCGCAGCGGGTCGGCATAGGCCCACAAGGGGGACTGGATGTCAGCCACAAGCGAGATCCTGGACTGTTCCGCCTGCGGCTGTGCGGAGCCGATGCTGGTTTCCACGAGGCTGGCGAGGTCCGTCCGTTTCGGGTGGACCCTGAGGGCGGAGGAGGCCGACGCCATGAGGTCGGACACCAACGCGAGCAACCGTTCTGAATTGCGCTGGACAACTTCTAGCCGCCGGGCGGACAGCGGGGACGTGCCCTCGACATCCTCCAGGACCAGGTCGATGTTCCCCAGGATGGAGTTCAGTGGACTCCGGAATTCGTGCGAAACGTTCGAGACGAGTTCCTCGTTTGCGGCAAGTGCCTCCACCAGGCCTGTGACGTCGGTGTAGACGATGACAGCGCCACTGAACCGCCCGCCGTCGTCCATTAACGGACGTGCCGCCGTCGAAACCGCGCGCTGGTCCGGTCCTGAACCGATCCAGACGAGGTAGTCCGCGAAAGATTCCCCGTCGGTGGCCCGCCGGACGGGACGCTTGCCTGCCGGCAGGGGGCTGACTCTGTCCTGCGCAAAGATCAGCTGTTGGTCTTCAGCCGTTGCCCGGCTTTCCCGGGGTCCGGCAATGCGTTCAAAGTCCCGCTGCCGGTTGTTTGTCAGCAGGATTCCGCCTTCCGCATTCACTGCCACAATTCCGACGTCGGTGGCGTCCAGGATTGTTTGCAGCAGCCGTTCCCGCTCTGTGCTGGCGGCAAGCAATTCGCGGAGTTCCACGTCCTTTTCCTGCAGCTGCCGTTGCTGAATTCGCATATGGACGCTCGCGAAACGGATTGCCAGGGACACAGCGAGCATCATGAGCGGGAAAAGGAGGGTGGACGTAATGTCCGACGCCGTGAGGTTGGGGAATCTGCCGGAAAGCGAAGGGAGCATAATCAGCATCGGTCCCACCGCACTCAAGACGATGCTGGTGCGGGCCAGCATCCCGGAGGCCGACAGCCAGATGACCGGAAAGATGGCGAGGATGGCGAGTCCGGGCAGGAGCGGGGACGCGCCGTTGCGCAGCAGGCCGATGGCCAGGAGATCCAGGACCGGCACCGCCAGGTAGGCATGCTGGCCCAGCCGCTCCCACGGTGTCACGAAGCAGGCCAGGAGCAGAAGGCCGTGAAGAACCAGGCCAGAGAGGTAGAGCGGGCTGAGCATCAGGGACGGCCAGGCCAGGGGAGTGGCCACCGCCAGCACCAGCACAATCAATGTCAGCGGCAGCTGGCATAAAGCCACCTGGGCTCGTTGCCCCAAATTCCGGAAATACCGCGCTGTTCCCCGCAGCATCAGCCCCTCAGGCATTCGATGTGCCTGCCTTTGATGCCGCATCATGGGCATTGCCCGGAAAATTTTCCAACGAATTGGTACAGCCCACCGTCATGCCCTCTCTCAGCCCCCAAATGTACGTTTGCTGTCATGATAATTGACTTTTCGCATGCGAATATCGAAAAGGCGTGTCATCAGACGTTCATCCCTTGTAGCGTAGAGGCAGTTGGAGTGAATACGGCATTGGCGCTGGGCTGATGGGGGGCCGCTTTCACCTGGCATGGGGATAGCAATGGACGATCTTGGAGTAGCGGTAGTCATCGAAGATGATGCTGACGTGCGTAACCTTCTGGAAGGTGTGCTGAGCCAGGCGGGTTTTGAGGTTCATACCGCCGCCGATGGTCGGGAAGGCGTGGAAGTGGTCCGACATAAGCAGGCCAATGTCGTGACCCTGGACATCGGCCTTCCGGATATCGACGGCTTTGAAGTGCTGCGGCGGATCAGGAATTTCAGCGATGCCTATGTGGTGATGCTGACCGGCAGGACCGAAGAGCCGGATCTGCTGTCGGCGCTGAACGCGGGTGCCGACGACTACATTTCGAAGCCGTTCCGTCCGCGCGAGCTGCGGGCACGGGTGGCGGCGATGATGCGCCGGCCGCGGCATGAGATCAAGGGCCAGGATCCGGAAGCATGGCCTCCCGGTCCTGTGCAGGCTGCGCCGCCGGCACACACCGGAGTGCTCCACCATAACGGGCTGATCCTTGACCACCGGACGCGTTCAGTGGCCATTCACGGCGAACAACTTGGGCTCACACGCAGCGAATTTGACCTCCTCCACGTGCTGCTCCGCGGCGGTGGGGCCGTTTGTACACGCTCGGACCTGGTCCGCGCGGTGCGGGGTGACCTCTACGAGGAGGACGCCTACATCAGTGAGGCTGACGAGCGGGCCGTGGAGGTCCACATCGGCAACCTGAGGCGCAAGCTGAAGGAGGATCCGGCAGCTCCGCGGTGGCTGCAGACCGTGCGGGGAGTCGGGTACAGGCTGGCGCCGAAGCGGCCGGAGCAGCGTTAGGCGCGGTGCCTTTGCTTGAAAGGCGGGGCGGACGGAAGGGCGGGCCGGTGTGGCTGACGCCTGGCGGGCCTTATTCGTTCTTCAGGATGTAGTTCGCCTGGAGTTCGGAGACCGTCCTGTCCCCGTGTTCGGCCACGCGTTCCATCATGGCCTGGCCCTGGCCAAAGTCGCCCTGCCGGATGACGGTTTCCAGCATCTCGGCCAGCCGGGCCAGCCGGAGGCCCCCCACCATGGCCGACGTGATCCTCAGGCTGATAATGGCGTCAAGGGCGGAGGCGCGGTCCTGGTTCTCCACGGCAAGGGCCAGCCGGCTGTAACGCTGGTCCCACATGGCGGCGTAATCACGGGCGAACCGGAGGGCGAGTTCTGCACCGTCCAGCTGCTCCTCCAGGTCCTCCAGAATGCCCGAATCCACCAACGGCAGAAGCTCGTCCAGTTCCTGCAGGATTCCGGCGTCCGCCAAACCTCCAGCCGCAGCAGGCAAGGGAACCGCGGGGATTCCCTTTTCGCCGGCGCTTGGGTCTGGAGTGTGCATGCTACAAGGCTACTTCCTGATTATTTCCAAAAGCTGGATTTAGGGAGATCCTGAGGAAAGCTTGAGGGATCTTTACCTGGCGGAACTTGTTAGCTACTGGCTGCTAAACGTCACGATGGTGTTGATGACGGCGGGGCCAAGTATTGCGATAAAAAGCACCGGGAAGATGAAGAAAAGCAGCGGGAAAAGGATCATGACGGGGAGCTTCATGGCCTTTTCCTCCGCTCGCTGGCGCCGTTTTACGCGCATCACCTTGGCTTGGACCCGGAGGACCCGGCTGATGGCAATACCGTAGGTATCGGCCTGCACTATCGCCTGGACGAAGCTGCGGAGTTCCGGGATGTTTGTGCGTTCGGCGAGGGCAAGATATGACTCCCTGCGACTTCTGCCAACCTGCATGTCCTGCAGTGTTCGGACCAGTTCCTCCGCCAGTGGTCCCTTGCCGTTCTCACCGGCCCGGGCCATGGCGCCTTCGAACCCCAGCCCGGCCTCGACCGAAATCAGCATCTGGTCAAGGGTGTTCGCGAGTTCGAGTTGCATGACCTTCTGCCGTTCAATGCCTTTGCTGTAGAGCAGGAGATCCGGGATGAAGTAGCCAAGGAACAGGACAAAAATGCCGGCCAGTTTCATCATCGGGGTGCTCGCCACGGCGATGAGGTAAGCGCCGAGGGCAACGGCCACGAGTCCGAGGGCAAGCTTGGATGCCAGCACCTTCCCGAGGGGCATCGACGCAGGCCTGCCCGCCAGCGAAAGCAGCCGGTCGAGGAACGTCACATACCGGGAGGGAGTCAGCCCGCGGCCGATGGCCTCAAAGAGACTCCTCCGTGCCGGAGCCGCCATGGGCGTAAGAACCACGCCCCGGTTCAGGAGTTCCGCGGTGGCGGTGCGTCCCTGTTTGTCGGCGGTCAGGACTGACCAGGCCAGTCCCGCGGCGGGGATGCAGACCAGGAGGACAGAGAGAAGAATGACGGGGCTCATGGGTCCTCAGAACTTCAGGTCGATGATCTTGCGCATCCAGAGCGCGCCGATCGTCATGAGGACAAAGGATGCCCCGATCATGACGAAGCCCAAGGGATGGGTGAACATCGAGTTCATGTAGTTGGGACTGACGGACAGCAGCATCGCCACAATGCCAAAAGGCATGGCGATGAGGATGTAGGCGGAGAACTTGCCTTCGGCGGCGAGGGCCTTGATATGGCCCTTGATCTCGCTACGCTCGCGGATGGTCTCGTTGACCTGGTCGAGGACGTCGGCGAGGTTTCCACCCACTTCGCGGTTGATCTGGATTGCCTGGGCGATCCAGACGAAGTCCTCGTTCTTCATCCGCAGGGCGGTGTCGTTGAGCGCGGCGAGGAGGTCCCGGCCCAGGCTGGTCTCGGTGATCACGCGCCGCATTTCCTCCGAGGTGGGTTTCTGGGATTCGCTGGCGGCAGCATCTATGGCACGCAGGACACTGTGGCCGGCGCGGAGGCCGCCGGCGAGAAGCTGCAGCGTATCGCCGAGCTGGCTGTCGAACCTGGCCCGCCGCTTCCCGGACAGGAACGACAGGACCAGATGGCCGACGAAGGGTGCCAGTATTGCCAGGAGCAGGCCGATCAGGGGCCCCACAGCGACGAGGCCAACGAGGAAGCCTACGCAGGCGCCCGCCGCGACCAGGATGAGGAACTCTGCCTGGCTCAGCCGGAGTCCGGCCTGTTCCAGGTCGTTGCGCGAGAACAGCCGGAGGCGTCGGCCGGCGAGGATCCGCTCGAACGATGCCACAGCGGAGGCGGCGAAGCGGCTCAGCGGTGAGGCCGGATCCTGCTCAAAGGGCCGGCGTCGTTCCATGGGAACCGCGGGGACTCCGGGGACCAGTACCGCGACGCCGAGCAAACTGATGGCGGCCAGCATGACGGCAATTCCGATCGCAAGCATCGGGTCACCTCGCAACCGGGGAAAGGGAGCCGGCGAAGACGGCCGGCGAGACGTGGATGCCGAGGTCCTCGAACCGGTCGATGAAGCGGGGGCGGATGCCGGTGGGGACGGGCTTGCCGAGGAACCGGCCGTGGGCGTCCACCCCGGCCGAGTAGTCGAAGACGAAGGCGTCCTGGAGGGTCACGATGTCCCCTTCCATGCCCTGGACTTCGGTGACGTGGGTGATCCGCCGGGAACCGTCGCGCAGGCGGGAGATCTGGACGATGAGGTTCACGGCCGAGGCGATCTGCTCGCGGATGGCCCGCAGCGGCAGGTCCATGCCGGCCATCAGAACCAGGGTTTCCAGTCGGGCCACTGCGTCGCGGGGGGAGTTGGAGTGCACGGTGGAGAGCGACCCGTCGTGGCCGGTGTTCATGGCCTGCAGCATGTCCAGGGACTCGCCGCCGCGGACCTCACCCACAACGATCCGGTCCGGGCGCATACGCAGGGAGTTGCGCAGCAGTTCACGGATGGTCACCTCGCCTTTGCCCTCAGTGTTCGGCGGGCGGCTTTCCAGCCGGACCACGTGCTGCTGCTGGATCTGGAGCTCGACGGCGTCCTCGATGGTTACGATGCGTTCGTCGCCGGGGAGGAAGGAAGAGAGGACATTCAGCAATGTTGTCTTGCCCGTGCCGGTACCGCCGGAGACGATGATATTCAGCTTGGCCTTGACGCAGGCGTCGAGGAGTTCGGCCATTTCGGGCGTGAGGGTCCCGAAGTCGATCAGGTTGCGGACCGTGAGGGGCACCTTGCTGAACTTGCGGATGGTCAGCGACGATCCGCCCACCGACAGCGGCGGAATCACGGCGTTGACGCGCGAGCCGTCCTCAAGCCGCGCATCCACCAGCGGCGATGACTCGTCGATCCGACGCCCCACCTTGGACACAATCCGCTCGATGACCTTGCGCAGGTGTTCCTCGGAGCTGAACCGGGACTCGGTGAGCGTCAGCTTTCCCTTGCGCTCAACGTAGATCTGGTCCATCCGGTTGACCATGATTTCGGTGACGGAAGGATCATCCAGCAGGCGCTGCAGCGGCCCGTAGCCGAGGACGTCGTCCGCCACGTCGCGGACCAGGCGGGTACGTTCCTCCGGCGTGAGGGGGACCTGCTCGGCGTCGATGATGCGGATGAGCTCGTCCTTGGCGGTGCTCCGGAGCTCCTGCTCGGTGACGGAGGCGTCATTAAAACGCGCGCCCATCCGCTCAAACAGGGCGGTGGCGGCACGCTGCTTCATGGCGGCGAAGACATCCACGGGCTGCGCTTTGGGTGCCTGCACCGGCGGTGCCTGGTCTGGTGCCGCGGGGGAGGGTACGACGGCGGTCGGCTGTGTTCCAGCCAACTGCTCCGTCCGTGCGGCGCTCGCGGCCTGCGGCGGGACCGAGGTGCGTACCGGCGTCGTACCTTTTGCGGCAGGATGCTGCGCGACGGCCGGGTGGGCGGCCTGGTTCCGGTCCTGGACCGTTTGGATCCGTTCGGAGAGTTTCATCAGATGACCACCCTTCGGTGAAGCTTGCGTTGGGCCTGCGTCCGCCAGACCGGGTTGAACCGCTCGACGAGCTGCTTGAGGCTTTTCACGGCCGGGTCCTTCCTTGATTCCTGCAGGACAGGGATACCGCGGTTGGTGGAGAGCGCGACGGCCCGGGAGCGGGGAATGCTGACGTCCACCGGGGCGCCGACAGTGGATTCGACGTCCTGCACGGTGAGGCCGGCTTTGGAGTCGGCCATGTTGAGGACCACGTGGCGTGACTCGGGCAGGATTTCCAGCTGCCGCAGGACCTCGAGGCCGGACCTCAGGCCGCGGAGGCTGGGGATGTCCATGGCGCTGACCCACACGGCGTCGGTGCACTGTTCCAGCGCAGCGATCCCGATTTCGGGCAGGCCAGGGGCGGTGTCCAGCACGACGTACTGGAACTCCTGTGCCAGCTGCTCCAGCAGGTGCGTGACCTGTTCTGGAGTGATGTGGTCGGCGTCGACGGGGTTCGGCGGGGCGCACAGGGCGTAGATGCCGGCGGGGTGGACCGTGAGGAAGGCTTTGAGCACCAGGGGGTCCTGGGCGGCGGCCGGCGAGACGGCGTCGGTGACTGTGTGTTCCGGGTTGAGGTAAAGGCCGGAAGCGACGTCGCCGAACTGAAGGTCCAGGTCCACGATCACCACGCTCATGGGCGCGATCTGACCAAGGCCGATGGCGATGTTGGTGGCGAGGGTTGTTTTGCCCACGCCGCCCTTGGGGGAGAAGACTCCGATGACGAGGCCCTTTCCCGCGTTTTCGGCGGGAGGGGCGTCGTGGTTGCGGTGGCGGGTGGCGAAGGACTGGCAGGCGCGTTCCAGGAGGACCCGGATTTCGGCGGCGTCGGCGTTGGGGCTGAGGATATCCCGGATTCCGGCGCGCATGGCGTGCAGCAGGTAGGCGGGATCGGCCTCGCTGACGAGCACCAGGCTGAGTCCGGGCAGCTGGACGTCGAAGACCTTGGCGAAGCGCAGGGCCTCGTCCAGGGGAACGTCCGGTCCGATGATGAGGACCTCGGGCTGCTCCTGGTTGAGGAGGGCGAAGAGCTCCTGGGGACCGGCGGGGAGGATGTCCGAGGCGATGGTCTGGACGGTGCCGCGGAGGCCGTTCGCCACCGCGTGCCGGAGCCGCTGGTCGAATTCGGCGTTGGGGGAGAGGAGGATGAAGCGGCTCATTTGTAGACCACTTCCTTGCGTTCGATGCGGGGGCCGTTGTCCTGCGCGTCGAGGGGTTCCTTGGTGAGCCAGATGCGGCCGAATTCGGAGGCGAAAACGATCTTGCCGGCGTCGACATCGTTGACGGCGACGGTGAGGAGGAGTGAACCCTCCGGGAGGGCCGTGTCCGCCGGGTCCGTGCCGTCTGCCGGCTTCTCGGCGCTCGCTGCTTGGGGTGCGCGCTGAACGGCCGTGACCAGGGCTTTGTGGACGGTGAGCTGGGTGGTTGCGTCATCGGCCTTGGCTTTGTAGGCCCCGGCTTCGAAGGAGAGGAAGAAGCCCACGTGGTCGCCGACGGTGATGCGCCCGCCGACAACGCGTTTCGGCTCAACTTCGAAGGAGACTTCCTGCAGGCCCGCCGGAACCTGGGTACGGCCGTCGGCCTTAACGGCTTCCGGCGCCACGAGCCGTTCGGCGAGGAGCTGCTCGCCGGGGACAAGGTCAACCGCGCTGACAGTTCCCGCGGATTTGTCCAGGTTGCTGAGGGCTGTGTCCGCGACGCCGGCGGCCGGCACCTTCTCGATGACCAGGGATGCTGCCATGTCGTTGACAGGGGTTCCGGCGGGGATGGCGGTCTTGACCACGAGGACGTCCACGGGCTTGGTGGTGGCCATGGCCCGCTGGTCGGCGCCCTGGGCGTAGAAGACGATGATGAGAGCCCCTACAACTGCCAACGCAATCGCAGCCGTTCCTGCCACTAGGCGAGACTTCACGTTCAGCTCCTGGTCTGGATTTGTGGCTAGAGGGTAAGGCGGACAACGGTGGCGCCGTAGTCGTCTACGGGCCCAAGGGTGTAACCGTCGGCGAGGGAGACGTACTTGACGAACTTGCCGATGACGCCGCGGCAGTTGCCGTTGCATTGCGTCTCTGTGGTGACACCGGTGGCCGTCGACTTTTCGCTGCGGAATTCGTAGGGGAGGCCGCTGTTTCCGCTGAACTTCCAGCCGGTCACGTCGAATGCGGCAAAGGAAATGAGGCTATAGACGGCGCCGGCTCCCGTTCCGGTGACTTTGTTGTACACCGGCAGTAGGACGATGATTTTCCGGCCTGCCGTGATTTCGGCGCCCCAGCGGTTGAGCTCCGCGGCACAGTGTCCCGGGGCGTTGTTGCCGGTATCGCTGCCGCCCTCGCCGACCTTAATGTCGATGGTTCCACCGCATTTGCCGGCATCCGGTGCCAGCCAGCCGAAGCCGCCTTCCACCGCCGCCCCGGAGGGCCCATAGTTGCAGTCCGGGTTGGCGTTGTTGCCGTGGTCCTGAAGGAGTTGCAGTGCGCCGCCCACGTAGCCCTTGACCTGGCAGATGGAGAAGGCGAGTGGAAAGGCAGTGCGTCCGGCCTGGGGGCTGCCCCATACGGCGGACGAGTGGGCTGCGACCTCTTTGGTGGGGACGCCCAGGATCCCTGCGAAGAACAGGGAGACAGAGTTGTCTACCCCGCCCGTCTCTTTGGCCGACGTCTGGACGGTCACTGTTCGGGCCGTTTTGTCGAGGTTGATGTTGTGTACCTTGCTCATGCCATCCAGGGCATTCTGGTTGGCAAGGCTGCCGGCGAGTGTCGACGTCGTCGAGCACAACGGATCGACGGCGTCCCGGGCGCACGTCTGCGCCAGGGCGATGGCGGAGGCATCCGCGCCACTCTGCAGCTGCGCGCGCTCGGAGTAGATTGCGCCGACGTCCACGGCGATGGCCACGAACCCGAGGAGGGCCACCATCAGAAGAGCCACGATGACTGTGACAGCGCCTTCTTCGGTGGATTCCGCTGATTTCAGCCGCCGCACAGCATGACTCCTTTGCCCGTCATCGGGAATGGTCCGGCAATCCCGGTGACGGTGGAGAGTGTGTACTTGACGGTGAGCGTCACCTGGGCGCCGGTGCTGCATGTCTCGGTGCTTAGCGTGACATCTGAGGTAGGAATGGTGGTGCTGACGCTGGCGGCGGCGCTAATCGCTGCAGTCTTCGCGCTGGTTGGGTCGTTGGCGATGGCCATGACCCGGACGCCGTCACGGGCTGCGTTGGTGAGCGTGATCTGCGCGTTGTAGGCACGCCCGAACTCGATAGTTCCGAGGACCAGCATCAAGAGGAGGGGCAGCAGGATCGCGAATTCGACGGCGACTGCACCGCGTTCGGAATCGTGTGACACCTGCTGCACCTCCTCTTGGCTCGCCTGCTCGTTGTGGCCTCTGATAGGCGTAATGCGGTTCAGATATGGGGGCTGAGCCGGATCAGTTCGCGCTAGGGGGCGGGAGTGAGCTTGGTGTTGATCGAGTCGAAGAAACCATCAAGAGTGCCGCCCAAGGTGCTGACTGCGACGATGATGACAACTGCGATGAGGCCGACCATGATGCCGTATTCAACGGCGGTGGCGCCCTTTTCTTCGCTGAAACGGTTCTTGAGGTTGAAGCCGAGGGTCTGAAGCGATGCGATAAGAGAAAGCATTTGAAACTCCTGAGCGAGTTGGAATGGCTGGCCCTGCACCAGCTCTAACTCGAAGTTAGCAAGGCAAATTGGCCGTCTGGCTGGATCTTGGGACATCCTGCGCAAACGCTTTCCGTACTGTACGTATCCTGCGTCTTTGCGTTGGAGCTGCTGTGTTAAACCTTGGAGTTGGGGTGCCCGGGCACAAAAGCGGACCCCCTCGGTTC
Organism: Arthrobacter sp. BE255; assembly: GCF_031457335.1. NCBI lineage: Bacteria > Bacillati > Actinomycetota > Actinomycetes > Micrococcales > Micrococcaceae > Arthrobacter > Arthrobacter sp. BE255. Next base: position 209,189 of record NZ_JAVDWK010000001.1, read on the forward strand.
TGGGTGCCGAGGGGGTCCGGTACTTGGGCGCCGAGTGGCGCGGTGGTGCTGGCTCTGAGGTTATGGAATGCCCAGGGCTGTTCTAAGGGTTGTCGTCATTCCCAAATAGTGCAGGTTCAGGGCGTTGCCGAACGCAGTCACACCGAGCACAAGAGCCAGAGCAAGAAACGAGAGAAGGATTCCGTACTCCGTAGCGGTGGCTCCGCGTTGGTCCTGGACTAAGAATTTCAAGGATGAAGCGAGCCGTGCAAAGTGGATATAGAGCTTTTGAAACATGATTCCCCCTAGGAAAAGACAGCCATGATCTGAAGCACGGCCGGCCCCAGCAGCACAATGAACAGTGTCGGCAGGATGAAGAAGATTAGCGGAAAGAGCATCTTTACGGGCATTTTCATCGCATGCTCTTCGGCCCGCTGCCGCCGTTTGATTCGCATGTCCTTGGCCTGAACCTTTAGCACACCTGCAATGGCAATGCCGTAGATGTCAGCCTGAACAACTGCCCGGATGAAGCTGCGCACGTCAGGAACATCGACGCGCTCGGCGAGTGCCAGATATGCCTCCTTCCGGGACCGACCAACCTGAATATCCTGCAATGTCCTTATCAGCTCATCGGCCAAGGGACCTCGGCCGTTTTCACCTGCACGTCCCATGGCCGTCTCAAAACCGAGACCGGCCTGAACTGAGATCAGCATCTGATCCAGCGCGTTTGGAAGTTCGAGCCTGATTTCCTCCCGCCGTTTCTGAGCCCGATTCCGCAACAGGATGTCTGGGATGAAGTACGCCAACGTCATGATCAGGATGCCGATCACGAATCGTCCGCCGGACGGTTCGGCAAGGAAGACGAGAAGCCCTAGAATCGCTCCACCAAAAGCAAGCATGGGTTTGACCATGATGATGCGTGCCAGCGGCCATTGCTTAGGCCGGCCCGCTCCTGATAGCTGCTTATCCAGCCACGCTTCGTAGCTGTGGGGGGTGAGCCGACGGGAGAGGGCAGCGATTTGCTCATTGACATCCAAAGACTTGGCAACCTGGCTGGGCCGGCGTCCAAGATTGGTTTGGATGTTGCGGAGTCCGGCGCGATCGCCTGTGAAAGCCAGCCAAATCATGCCCGAAATCGGAAGAATAATGGCCAGGATTGCTGCCAATGCGATGGGTTGCATTTTGTCCGCCTCCTAGTACTTCGGCTTAATGATCCGGCTGAGCCAAAACCCGCCGGTGGACAGAAGGACAATGGCCGCAGCCACCATGAGGAATCCCACAACCGTGGTAGTAAAAACTTGGGCGTACTTGGGATTGAAGATCAACAGACCTAAGAACATCAGAATCGGCAGTGCCATCAGGACAGCGGCCGAAACTCGGCCTTCCGCGCTCAACGCCCGTACCTGGCCCCTAACCTGGTTTCGGTCCCGGATTGTTTCGCCAACGTGGTCCAGGACCTCAGCGAGGTCGCCGCCCACCTCCCTATGGATCTCAATCGCTTGAGCGATCCAGTAGAAGTCTTCGCTGGCTGTTCTCCGGGAAACGTCGGCTAAAGACTCGCCGAGGTCGCGCCCGATCCGAGTCTCGTTGACGATGCGGCTGAGCTCATCGGCCATTGGTCCGTCATTCTCCTGGGCCGCTGCGTCGATTGCCCGCAAGAGGCTGTGCCCCGCGCGAAGACCACCGGCGAACATCTGGAGAGTGTCCGGCACTTGCGTGTCAAACTTCCGCCGCCGCCGCGAGATGAGCATGTTTAGGAACACAAGGAGCAGAAACGGGGCTAGGAAAACGGAGAGGATGCTGATTCCAAGTCCCCCGAGCAGAAATCCCAGCACTCCTGCCACGAGGGTTATGGCTCCAGCCATGAGGAGGTAGTCGCCGGGCTCCTTATGGAGCCCCGCCTGTTCCAGCTTCTCGCGGTTGAAAAAGCCGCTGGGACGCTTCTTCATGGTGCGGTTAAGAACCCCGACAGCATGGTCCGTCAGCCGTGACAGGCTGGACGAATAGTGAATTGCATCAGGACGCCTCCGAGAAAGCGCGACACCCGCCCGCCCTCTGACGACCACACCGAAGATGAGCCCAAGGGACAAATAGACCAGGAATAGCCCGGTGATGAATATTCCCACTGGCAGTTCGGTTCCCATGGCTACCGGCCCCTGGCGGGCTGGGCCCCAAAAACATGGGGGGAGATGTGGATGCCGAGTTCAACGAATCTGTCGGTAAACCGCGGCCGCACACCCGTGGGAATCGGCTTGCCCAGGAACCGGCCGCTTGCATCGACGCCTGCGGAGTAGTCGAAGACGAATGCATCCTGAAGCGTGACGATGTCCCCTTCCATTCCCTGGACCTCGGTTATGTGCGTAACCCTTCGGGTTCCGTCCCGGAGCCTTGATATGTGGACTATGAGGTTGACGGCTGATGCCACCTGTTCCCGTACCGCGCGAAGAGGGAGGTCCATGCCGGCCATCAGGACAAGAGTCTCCAAGCGGGCTATTGCGTCCCGGGGTGAGTTTGCGTGGACGGTGGACAGCGATCCGTCGTGTCCCGTGTTCATGGCTTGCAACATGTCAAGACATTCGCCACCCCGGACCTCACCGACGACAATGCGGTCAGGTCGCATCCGGAGTGAGTTCCGAACGAGGTCTCGGATGGCAACTTCACCCTTGCCTTCGATATTCGCTGGGCGGCTTTCCAACCTGACCACGTGGTCCTGCTGTAATTGCAGTTCAACAGCATCTTCAATGGTGACGATGCGGTCAGAAGACGGAATAAACGATGAAAGGGCATTCAGCAGTGTGGTCTTGCCTGTGCCGGTACCTCCCGAGACGATGATGTTCATGCGGGCCAAGACACATGCCTGCAGCAGTTCAGCCATCTCCGGTGAAAGGCTGCCATAACCGATGAGCTTCTGGACGGTAAGTGCATCGCCTCCGAATTTTCGGATGGTGAGCGCAGGTCCGTTGACCGCCAGAGGTGGAATGATTGCATTAACGCGTGATCCGTCGGCAAGTCGGGCATCCACTAGGGGAGACGACTCGTCAATACGGCGGCCGACTTTTGACACTATGCGTTCGATGACACGCCTTAGCGCGTCATCGGAGGCGAACTTCGTGTCCGTCAGCGTGAGTTTGCCAGCGCGTTCCACGTAAACCTGGTCAAAGCGGTTCACCATTACCTCGGAGACTGACGGATCGTCCAGGAACCGCTGGATTGGCCCGTGACCAAGTACGTCGTCAATGATCTCCCGGATTAACCGCTGGCGCTCAGTCGCTGTCAGCGGAACTTGTTCCTCATCGACGACGATTTTGAGTTCGTCTTTGACGTACTGATGGAGCTCGGCCTCTTCAAGCGACGAATCGGTGATGCGGGCGCCCAGTCTTTCGTAGAGTGCCTGGCTGGCACGCTCCTTGAGGGCGCCAAGGGCGCCGCTGGCAACGGCCGCCGTTTGCGTGAGATCAACAACATCCGCGGCGTGAGCCGTTTCTGCCGTCTTTGCCTCATGAATGCGGCCCAAGGTCGCGGGCTCTGCGGGGCCACCGTGTGCTGTAAACGGGTTCGTCGGAACGGCCTCAACCAGCGTCGTCGGTGACTCCGTACCGCGCGCTTTTTCCAGTCTGCGTGAGAGGTTCACTGGACTACCGCCCTTCTGTGCAGTTTCTTGTGAGGTCTTTCTTCCCAATTCGGCTTGAATCGGTCCACGAGCTGCCGGAGCCCTTTGGATGCGGGGTCCCGGCTACCGTCCTGTAGCAGGGGAACACCTTTGTTTGTGGAGAACGGAAGGGTCCTGGACCGGGGCAGGACAACGTCGACGGGTGCGCCGATGGTGGCTTCCACGTCCTGCAGCGTCAAGCCGGTCCGCCTATCCGCCATATTCAGGACCACGTGACGCCGTTCCGGCAGGAGGTTCAATTCCGCCAGGATCTGGCTTCCCGTGCGGAGGCCCCTGATGCTTGGGATGTCCATCCCGCAGATCCACACCGCGTCGGAGGCGAGGTCCAAAGTTGCCAGGACATGTTCGCCCAGGCCGGGCGCTGTATCCACCACGATGTACTGGAATTCCTGCTTCAGCTGGTTCAGCAGGTGGGTGACATTCTCGCCACTGATTCGGTCCATTTCCACCGGGTTCCGCGGCGCGCAGAGGGCATACAGTCCAGCCGGATGAACGCTGAGGTACGTCTTGAGGACCATCGAGTCCTGGCTGGCAGCTCCTACCACAGCGTCGGTAATCGTGTGCTCGGGTTCCAGCATGAGGCCGCTGGCTACATCGCCAAACTGGAGATCCAGGTCGACGATCACCACGCCCATCGGAGCGAACTGAGCGAGCCCGACGGCGATGTTGGTCGACACAGTGGTCTTGCCCACGCCGCCCTTTGGAGAGATAACGGCGATAATGCGTCCACCTTCTGCATGTTCGTGGTGTTCGGAGCTACTTGGCGCGAGGCCCCTCCGACGACCCGCGGCGGCAAGGCTGGCCCGTTCCACGATGATCCGGATGTGATCCGCCTCCGCCGCCGGGTCGAGGAGATCCCGGACGCCGGCCCGCATCGCTTGAACGGCAACCTCGGGCGACTCGCTGGCCACCAGGATCATGCTGATCTCCGGAAACTGCAGATCCATGACTGACGCGAATTTAAGCGCATCGTCCTCCGGCAGTCCCGGGCCTAGGATGAAGACCTCTGGCGGCTCACCAAGAAGCTGTTTGAGTACTTCCTCCGGGCCTTGCGGAAGATAGTCGGCCTGGAAGAACTGCAGGGAGCCAGGCATCCCGGCGGTTGCCATCCGAACGCGGCGCTCGAAATCGGTATTAGGCGTGATGAGGACGAAGCGGCTCATCGGAATACTTTCGTCTTGTCAACCACACCGGTGTTACCTTCTGTGGCTTCGGCTGGCTCCTTGGACAGGTAGATCTTGCCGAATTCAACTGCGTATACCAGTCGTTCAGCTTCAACCGAATTCCGCGCGACAGTGATCAAGTACGTGCCGTCACTTTGGTTGCTGTTTCCGGAGCTCAGGGCTCCGTCGCCTTTGCCTTGCTGGGCGGCATCAGGCTGTGCAGCGCTGCCGTTGCTGAACTGGGCCGCTGTAACCAGTACCTTGTGGAAGGTGAGTTGAGTGCCAGCGGACTGAGTTGCGGTTTCGCCGGCGCCGTTGGTCGACGTCTCCAGAAGCGAAATGAAGATGCCGACAGTGTCCCCAGCTGTGATCTTTCCACCCACTACCCTTTCGATGGGCAGTTTGATCGTAACTTCCTGCATCCCGTCCGGAACAGCAGCCCTTGACGGGCCGAGGAACGAGTTCGGGTCAACCATTCGGCTCGTCAGCAACTGTTCGCCCGGAACGAGGGAAACAGCGGTGACTTTGGTGCCAAGGTCGGCCAGGTCAGTCACACTTCCCTCGGTGAGGGTGGACTTTTGGATTGGCTTCAGGGCAACGGAGCCGCCAATTTCGCTTGCGGGAGTCCCTGCGGGAATGGCTTTCTGTACTACGAGGACCTCGGATGTCTCCGTGCCTGCCATGGCCCGTTGATCGGCACTTTGGACATATGTAATGAGGAGGACGGTGCCGATGATTGCAACCAGTAGCGCGGCGATGCCTCCCAGTAGGCGTGTTTTCAATTTATCCCCTTAGTTGGTGCAGTTGGTGCTTACTTGATCAGCCCGATGACAATGACGTTGCCGTTGGGTGTGGTGGTGCCTCCGGTGAAGAGGTTTGGATCTGCGGAGTAGCCCACGAAGGTTCCGTAGAGGCCCTTCTCGCTCCCGCCGAAGACGTTGGTGGGGTCATATTTGGCCTGTCCGGTAAAATTCCAAGCCTGGATCTTGAAGCCAGCCCACTTCTCGATGTAGTACTGCACGGAACTGCCGCTACATGACCCGAACTGGGCTGCCGGCATTCCTTTGCACGTGTACTTGTAGACAGGCAACGCCACAGTCGAATTGGCCAGGGACGGGTTGATCGAAGGATTGAACAGATCGATGCACCCGTTCGGCACCGCGGCGCCCGCGCTCGTGGGGCTCCATTGACCCACCTCGGCTGTCACCTTGCAACCGGCGCCGCCATCCGGCATAAGCCAGGCAAATCCGCCGGGAATAATCTGGTTGGACGGATTCAGTCCGTTGCAGTCTTGGGCGCCGCCGCCACCGCCTTGAGTAAGAATCTTGTGAGGCATCCCGTCGTCCTTGAATTCGCATGTTGCGAACGTCAACGGGAGCACCGTGATGCCTTTCGTGGGGTACAGCCACTTGGCTGTTGCCGTTGCGCCGACGGTGGCCGGAGGAGCGCTGAGTACGCTCGCGAACATCTTGCTGAGGAAGCCTGCGTTTGTGGTGCCGTCTTTGGTTGAGGTGGTGACCGAAACCTGGCCGGCAACCGAAAGGTCTACAGACTGAACTGTCGAGCTTGAATCGTTGGAGTTGCTGTTGGCCAACGACGCCGCCAAAGCGTTTGCGTTGGCTTGCGTGCAGCCGGAAGCCGCACAAAGGTCGACGCCCGCCAGGGCGCCGGCGTCTGCTGCATTTTGGAGCTGCGCGCGTTCAGCGTAGATTTGCCCCGCATCGACAGCCAATGCGCCAACACCAATCAACGCGAGCATCATCACGGCCACTAGGGCCCCGGCTGCTCCGCGCTCCTTCGATTCAGTACTAATCGTTATCCGCCGCATCGCATTGCTCCTACTCCGGTCAGGTTTACTGAACTTCCAAACAACCCGGTCATCGTTGGAGAGCTGTAGGAAATGGTGACTTTCATCGTGGTGTCCGGAGCGCAGGCGGCGGGAGCGAACGTGTACCCGAAAGTTCCTGTAAGTCCCGGAGCTCCAGCCACAGCCGCTGCTTTGGCGTCAGTTTGGTTGTTTTTGACGGCCATCGTTCGTGCCGCTTCACGCGCAGCCTGGGTTACCGAGATCTGGGCATTGTATGCGTGAGCGAACTCGACGATTCCGGTGATGAGAGCCAGCAGTAGCGGCGCGACCAAGGCGAACTCGACGGCGACGGCGCCACGGCTCTTGTGGTCCGTGCTTTTCTTGTGGGTCTTCTTCAACGGATCCCCCAGGGGTGTTTGAAGGCTTCGAAGTGTGCCGCGACATGTTGCCGCGGCACACTTCATGAAAGTGTTGGTTACCAGGAACCGACTGTGGTGCCGAGAGATGCGAACCAGTTGTTCAGTGCGGTGCCGAACGCGGTCACACCTATGATGATGAGCAATGCGATGAAGGCAACCAGGAGGGAATACTCCGTGGCGGTCGCCCCCTTGTCCGATTCGAGCCGGCTCTTCAGGCCTGTAACGAAGGCCAGCACAGAGACCATGAATGAAGTCATTTTTAGTTCCTTTCTGCGAACTTGTCCCGAGGCGTAGTTGCTTAGACCAATCGCCCCGTCGATTGACCTAATTGGTGGCTCCCGTCTGGTCAATGACCACTGAGAGTGCCAGCAATGTGCCGCGCCGTGTATCGACGACGCGGCACACTATGGGAGTCTCGTTACCAGGAACCGACGCGGGTTCCGAGGCTCGCGAACCAGTTGTTGAGGGCGGTGCCGAATGCGGTCACGCCGATGATAATCAGCAGGGCAATGAACGCAACGAGGAGTGAGTACTCCGTTGCGGTTGCGCCCTTTTCTGAAGTGAGTCGATCCTTGACGCCGGCAACGAATGCGAGCATTGAGACCATCAGTGAAGTCATTGTATTTTCCTTAATTCGATGAAAGTGATTTTTGTGATGTTTCAACGAATTTCCAGCTGTCCCCATAATTCTTTGCGGTCGCTGGACTTCGCTAAGAAGAGATTGTCATTGGCGATTCTGGGCAACAATGCGTAGTAGTACTCGACTTTTGCAGGGCCTGTCTCAGCGCGTACTCGGAACGTATATGCGAGTACTCGGATAGTCGGGTGCATCATTGCGCGGCTACTTGGATTACAGATGCGCGGGCGATCCGATGATTGAGGCTGCGTCCGATCCAGGACTAGAAAAACAAAAGCCCGATGCCTACGGTGGCGCCGATCATGGAGGGTCCGTGAGCCACTTCTGCCGTATGTTCTTTGCCGTTTCGGGCCACTACAAGCGCGGTGACGAGGCCGTTCAGAATGAACCCCAGCAGGCCGCCGTAAAGCAGTTGGCTCCAACCTAAGTACCCCAAGTAGAGACCTACGGGAGCGGCAAGCTTGACGTCGCCCATTCCCAGGCTCGACGGCGAAATTAAGGCCAGAACCAGGTAGGCAACGAAGAGAATTGCCGCGCCGGCCAGTGCTCGAACGAGGCTTGACAACTGTTCCCCGCCAAATGTGGCCGCTAAAAGGAACAACAGGCCCCCTATTAGCAGGGAAAGAACCATAGGGTTGGGCAGCAGATGGAGCGAGATGTCTATTCTCGCCAGTTGCACGCCAAGAACGGCGAGAAGTAGGAATGCCGGCAATCCTGGGTTGGCTGAGAACCGGAACGCGAAGGCGGCGCAGAGGGCGGCGGTGATCGCCGCCGTCGTGATCCTTGCGCTCAGGCCAGGCATCGGACCGACGCGGGGCAGAAGTCTGGAAATAAGCAGCTCAGCTAACGGGGAGAGGATGAGTCCCAGGAGCCCAGCACCGGCCACCCACACCGGACCGGCCGAGCTGGCTTCATTGAAGAAAATCACGGTGTCCCCCTGCACGCGTCGGACCGGTTGGCAGCGTATGAACGTCCGGCTACCCCATTTTGACCCCGGAGCCCGCTTCAAGCTAATATTGGTAGTCGTTGTGCGTGTCCTATCTCGATGATGCGTGCCCGCTTGAGAATCCGGTTGCAGGATAACTACTCAACGAGCACATTCGGGACCTCAGGATGACTGGTTACATGGAGCCCTCACCTCTGTTCCGGTAGCGCATAGATAGTAGGTGCACACGCTTGAGTGACACCTAAACAAGAACGCCAGAACAAGAACGAGGCAAAAACCGTGCGTACGTACACCCCGAAGCCCGGCGATATCAACCGCCAGTGGCACGTCATTGACGCCACAGACGTTGTCCTTGGTCGTCTTGCCAGCCAGACCGCAATCCTGCTGCGCGGCAAGCACAAGGCCACCTTTGCGTCCCACATGGACATGGGCGACTTCGTCATCATCATCAACGCTGAGAAGGTAGCCCTGACCGGCGCCAAGCTGGAGCAGAAGCGCGCATACCGCCACTCCGGCTACCCGGGCGGCCTGACCTCCGTCAACTACGCGGAGCTCCTGGAATCAAACCCGGTCCGCGCCGTTGAGAAGGCCATCAAGGGCATGCTCCCCAAGAACTCCCTCGCTGCCCAGCAGCTGGGCAAGCTGAAGGTGTACCGCGGTGCAGAGCACCCGCACGCCGCGCAGCAGCCCAAGACTTTCGAAATCACCCAGGTCGCCCAGTAGTCCTGGCCACCAAACAACTTATCTATACAAGGAGAACCGTGGCTCAGAACGAAGAGACCACCGAAGCCGTTGAGGCTGAGGAAACCCTGACCAGCTACACCTCTGAAAGCTCGGCTGCAGACGCAGCTGCGCCGAAGAAGGAACGTCCGGCCCTGACCGTCGCCGGCGCAGCAGTTGGCCGCCGCAAGGAAGCCGTTGCCCGTGTCCGCGTTGTTCCGGGTTCCGGCAAGTGGACCATCAACGGCCGCGCGCTGGACAACTACTTCCCGAACAAGCTGCACCAGCAGGATGTCAACGAGCCCTTCAAGATCCTCGATCTCGAAGGCGCCTACGACGTCATCGCCCGCATCCACGGTGGCGGCATCTCCGGCCAGGCCGGCGCCCTGCGCCTGGGCATCGCCCGTTCACTGAACGAGATCGACGTCGAGAACAACCGCGCCACCCTGAAGAAGGCCGGTTACCTGTCTCGTGACGCTCGCGTCATCGAGCGCAAGAAGGCCGGTCTCAAGAAGGCCCGCAAGGCTCAGCAGTACTCCAAGCGCTAAATCCGCTTATACGGAAGCCCGTCCCGCCATTGGCGGGGCGGGCTTCCGTGTTTAGAAGAGTCGTGCTGTCCGCCATTGGCGGTATCCCTTGCTCAGGGGTGCAACCTAGGGCCGCTGTAGATCGTAAACCTCAATTTCTCCAATGACGCGCGGCGTGAAGTTTGCCCTGACCCAGGCCGTGATTTCATCGGCAAACCCTGCCTCGGCCGAGATATTTTCGGAATCGCTTCGTGATATGTAGTAACGGATTTCTCCTGTCTGCGCGTAGTCACGAAACTGATTGAGCGTTGGGAAGGGGGTACTGCCGTTGAAGCCGCCAATGGGCAGGACTGACGCTCCGGATTCCAACTGGTAGCGCGCTGCATTTGATGCCCCAGGAGTCGCGGCGGTCCATCGCGAGCCACTAGCGTCCGCAGCCAAGAGATCGAGAACGGCCTTATCCGGACTGTGGCCGATGGCTGTACCTCTAGCGGCAACTGTCGAATCCGCCGGCCAATCATCAGGGGCGGGCGAGTCGAAAACAACTGTCGCGGCAGGCAAGGTGGCGGCTGGCCAGATTCCCACATGTGGGTTGAGTACCGCTGAAATCGTAAACAACGATGGCCCGATGAGGCAGACTACGGTCGTTGCTATTGCTGTCGCTCGGACCACAATTCGCTTGCGAATTCTGAAGATCAGCAGCTCGGCGAGGATTACGGCAGCAATCAAGACGACTAGGGCCAAAGGGGATCCAAGTCCGCCGCTAATCGCCAAATATCCGGCAGCGAGCATCGCGGAAACGAGGAATGTCACAGCGTGCGCGAGCCGAAATGGCAACCAGCGCCTTGCGGCCCAGGAGAGTTGGGCACCTGCGCCGACGACGATGCCCAGAGGAGGAGCCAGCGCAACCAGATAATAGGGATTGATAACACCGGACATGAAACTGAAAACACCAGAATAAGCAAAAAGCCAGCCCCCAGCTAGCAGTAAAACCGCTCGCTTTGGATCATTTATAGGGCGTCGTCTCAAAAGCACCAACGAGCTAATCAAAAGCATCATTGCAATGATGAGCAGCCAGGCGCCTTGTGTTCCGAATGTTGGGTACATTAATAGTTTCAAGGGTCCAGACTTGATGTCCTCTGTCTGCGAAGAACCGCCGGCGGCCGTCCCAACGAGCCTGCCCAGGCCATTTTGCCGCAGCAGTACCTCAACAAAACTGTTCGTGAACGAACCGCCGGCGTAGGGCCGCTCCATCGCCTCCGAGTTTTCGGCAATAACCACCCACCAACCGGCCGCGACAGCCGCGGCTCCAGTTGAAGCCAGAAGTTGCAACACCCTCCGTCCCATCTTTGCCGGGCCAGCAAAAAGATAAACGAGGCCTAAAACGGGGAGAATGATGAGCGCCTGAGCCGACTTGGTCAGGAATCCCAAACCCACCGCAATCCCCGCGCCGAGGAGCCAACGCCATCGGCCGTCTTCGACGGCTCGGACGACTAGGTATAGAGACGTGACAAGAAGCAGTGTCAGCAGCGCGTCAGGGCTGTTGTACCGGAACATAACCGCAGCAGCAGGTGTGAGAAGTGCGATTCCGCCGGCCAGCAGCGCCGCAGTCATGTGAAAATGGCGTCGCACGATCACGTAGGTCAGAGCAATCGTTCCAACACCCATTAGTGCTTGTGGGACCAGAAGGCTCCATGAACTGAGCCCGAACAGTCTGACTGACATGGAGCTGACCCAGATGCTTGCAGGAAGTTTGTCAACCGTGATGCCGTTGCCCAGATCCGAGGATCCAAAGAAAAACGCCTTCCAATCGGAGGCGCCAGCCTGGGCTGCTGCTGCGTAATAAGCATTGGCCCAGCCGTTGATGGACAGATTCCAGACGTACAAGACAGCTGCCAGAAGCAATAGCCCGATATACCACAGCGATTCTTTACGACTCATAGGCCCCCGCCTTAAGTTTTCGGGCCATGGTGGACATCTTGGCCTCCAACGTGAAGATACAACAGAAAAACGAGTTTGTGGCCACCTCGAGTGCACGTGGCGGCTACGGTGAGCGTTGCCCATGACGATTAATCGGCTGCCTCGTCTAAACTTGACCCGATGTCTAGATTATTTGGAACAGATGGTGTCCGGGGCTTGGCCAATGGCCTGCTGACAGCCGAGTTGGCGATGCAGCTCGCACAAGCGGCCGCCGTCGTGCTTGGCCACAACCGCAGTACTAACGGCAACCGGCCGCGCGCCGTGGTGGCCAGGGACCCGCGGGCGAGTGGCGAGTTCATCGCCGCGGCGGTGGAGGCCGGGCTCTCCAGTTCCGGCATTGACGTCTACGATGCCGGCGTCTTGCCCACGCCTGCCGCCGCATATCTCGTGGCGGACCTGGACGCAGATTTCGGTGTGATGATCTCCGCGTCGCACAACCCGGCACCGGACAATGGCATAAAGTTCTTCGCCCGCGGCGGCCAGAAGCTCCCTGACGACGTCGAAGACGCGATCGAGGCCCAGATGGGCCGTGAGCCGGTACGCCCCATCGGTGGCGACGTGGGACGCATCCAGCGGTTCTCCGACGCCGAAGACCGCTACATCGTGCACCTGCTGCGCACCCTGCCGCACCGCCTGGACGGCATCAAGGTGGTACTTGACTGCGCCCACGGTGCGGCGAGCGGCTGCTCGCCGCAGGTCTTCAAGGACGCCGGCGCCGACGTCGTGGTCATCGGCGCCGATCCGGACGGCCACAACATCAACGAAGGCGTCGGCTCTACGCACCTCGGCCCCCTCAAGGAAGCGGTGGTCAAGCACGGCGCCCACCTGGGTATCGCACACGACGGCGACGCTGACCGCTGCCTCGCCGTTGACCATGAAGGCAACGAAGTGGACGGCGACCAGATTATGGCCATCCTCGCGATCGCATTGAAGGCATCTGGAAGGCTCAAAGACGACGTCCTCGTGGCCACAGTCATGAGCAACCTCGGCTTGAAGATTGCCCTCCGCGAGGCCGGCATCAGCATCCGTGAAACTGCAGTGGGGGACCGCTACGTCCTCGAAAGCATGCGCGAAGGCGGCTACAACCTGGGCGGCGAACAGTCCGGGCACGTGATCTTCGCGGACTATGCCACCACCGGCGACGGCGTGCTTACCGGTCTCCAGTTGGCCGCGCAGGTCGCCATGACCGGCAGGCCGCTCAAGCAGCTGGCCACAGTCATGACCAAACTCCCGCAGCTGATGATTAACGTCAAGGACGTGGACAAGGCCCGCGCTGGCACAGACGCCGGTGTGCTGGCTGCTGTGGCTGATGCTTCGGCGCAGCTCGGTGAGACCGGGCGGGTGCTCTTGCGGCCCTCCGGAACGGAAGCCCTGGTGCGTGTCATGGTGGAGGCCGCCGACATGCCTACCGCCGAACGCATCTGTAAGCAGCTTGCGGCTGTTGTCGAAGAACGATTGTCCGTACCAGTGCCCATGGGCTGACAGGGGGAAGCCAATTGTTGTCGCTGGGGTTAGGTAAACAAAAGGCAAGTGGAACAAACGGGAATGAGTTCGTCATTGGCTCACTGGTATCAATCGTCGTGTCGACCGTTGGCTACTGGTGTTTTCTAGTCCTACCCCTGACCACCAGCAAAGATTTCGGCTGGGCAAATTTCCGTAATTATTTCGACCATGATCAGTATTCATACCTGGCGATTGCCGTTAACGTCAGCAACGGCAATCTGGACAACGTTGAACCCTTCACCGAGACTGGGACCAGCCATTACCCGCGGCTCTATTACGTAGTTCTTGGACTCATCGCGAGAGTGTTCGACGCAGACGTAATCGCAACGTGGCAGATCGTCGGCTTGTCATTCCAGCTGGTCATGGTTATGTCCATAAGCTGGCTGCTGATCCGACTGACAAACCGTGCAGTGCTCGGGGTTTTTGGATTCGTCCCCAGCCTGGTCGGTGTGCTGGCAGCGCCGATCAGCGGCGCCTGGTATCACCAGTTGGACAACCACGGGGTGTTATGGGGAACGTACGGAACTATGTTCACCCTAAACGGCGAGGCAGCGGGTATGGCGATGGCCATCATAGCGGCCTGTGTACTCGTCGGCTGCACCTTCCCAGGTCCTGGCGCGAAAAAGGAACGGCCCCAGTTGAGAGCTGTCGTGGTGGTCGTAGCTTGTGTTGCCATCGGGATGCTGGCAAACGTTCAGACCTACTCGTTCCTTACGGCCGTGTACTTCTTGACCTATACCGCAGCCGCCTTCGGCTTAACGAAGTTTGGCAACCGTAGGCACGCCATCATCAGTGTGGCCCTGCTCCTGGCTGTGCTGTTTGGGGGCACATTCTTCTCACACGCCGTTGGTCCGCTAGCAACGTTGGTAGCCGGGTTGGCCGGCGCCGTTCCTGGCGTTCTGTTTCTCTTGAAGCGTCACCCCGCAATGGTAGGCGCTTCTGCATTGGGATTGGCAGTTGCTGCGGCCCCAACACTCTTGGCCACACTGTCTGGAATAGCTCAACATGACGACTTCCTTGCGTATAGGTCTCTTTCTTCGGCGAACCTTGGGGTCCCCTTTCCGCTTGGCATCATTGCGGGCGTTGTTCCTGCCCTATTTCTCGGGACCATATTCTGGGCGGGGGTCAGATACGTAAACAAGTCATGGTTATCGCTGTCAATAGGCATTGCCGTCGCATGGTCCGTTATTGCCACAAACGATCTGTGGGGTGCGAATCAAGAGCCATACAGGTTTTGGATCGACGGCTTCATTTTGGCGGCGGCCATATCCTTTCCCGTACTCGCTCAAGTCCTTGTGACTGTCGCCCAACGCGCTCGGTCGCAGCGTCTGGCGGACTCGGCGCTGGCATCGCACATAGGAGCCTCGTCTGGCAGTGCGAATGGTCCAATCGAAACACGGCAGAAGCCGCTACGAGTGGGGCCGCGGTTCTTGCGCAAGGCTCATGGGATAGTGCTCTGGGGCGTGCTTGTGGTCAGTCTTCTTGACTACGTCGGTTTCGCAATATCTGTCCACACGCTGGGCACCGACACGTTCGAAGATGCCCAGGCTCGTGCAATTACTGGGACCGCAGGGTTCGTTCCCGACCGCGCCAAAAACCTTGTTTTATCCGACCCGTGTATTGACCCATTTCGGCTGAAAGCCTTGAGCGGTCTCCCGACGGCTTTCTACAACCTAGG
This sequence comes from Arthrobacter sp. BE255, assembly GCF_031457335.1. Lineage (NCBI taxonomy): Bacteria > Bacillati > Actinomycetota > Actinomycetes > Micrococcales > Micrococcaceae > Arthrobacter > Arthrobacter sp. BE255. The sequence continues at coordinate 224,218 of NZ_JAVDWK010000001.1, forward strand.
TTTAGCCTGGCCGAGCAACGAACCGATGTTCAGGACCCTACTCGAACAACGGGACGGCGGGTCCCTGAATCAGCCCCTTGCCGAGCAGGCAGGAGTCGACTATGTGATGATCGACAGCGGCTGTCAGGCAAATTGGCTGGAGCAAGTGAAGGGTGCAAAGGTTGCCGAGACCGTCTACGACTCTGGCGCGTCAACAGGCGCTGTATCTCTCTGGAAGATTGGCCCCTAAAAGCACTCTTGACGGTGGACCAGCCCCCGCCTCGAAAAGCAAAAGCGGCCCGCCTCCAAAAGGAAGCGGGCCGCTTTTTCGTGGGAGAAACCTAGGGAGTGCGGTCCTGAAGCGCGTCCCGGATCTCAGTCAGCAGGGCGATCTGCGGGTCTTCGCCGGATTCCTCTTTGACGTCCTTGTCGATGCCCAGCCGGCGGTTGCGGCGTTCGATCATATGGTTCATCGGAAGGACCACCACAAAGTAGATGGCGGAGGCGATGAGGAGGAACGAAATGATGGAGGAGATGACGGACCCATACATGAATCCCTCCCACTGCATTTCTTCAATGCCTTTGGCACTGAACAGACGTCCGATCAGGGGCGTGAGCAGGCCTTCGACAATCGAGGTGACGACGGCGCCGAATGCGGCACCCATCACAACTGCGACGGCAAGGTCTACGACGTTGCCCTTCATGATGAAATTCTTGAATCCTGTCAGCATAGGATCCAAGCTAGCGCAGGTGGGTTAGCCCCTCATGACAGGACTGTTAATTCCTGACCGCGTGTCGGGAACCAAGCATGCGTACTTTACGGATACCCGGGCGCAGCCTCAACGCCGAAGTACTCCTCCAGCGTGCTGATGCCCCGGTTGGCCATGTCCGTGGCGGCCTCGACGCCGATGTACCGCAGGTGCCACGGCTCGTAGTAGTACCCGGTGACCGGGTGGAACATCCACGGATACCTGACGATGAAACCGAAACGGTGCCCGTTGGCCTTGACCCACACCGCTGCCGGCTGGTCCGCGAAGCAGGGCTGGAAACCGCACGCCCCGCCACCGTCGCCGATGTCGAAGGACCATCCCGTCTGGTGCTCGGAGTAGCCGGGCCTGGCGCTGGCCGTGTCCGCATCGGCCTGCCCGCGCGCCGCCACGTAGCCGTTGTACGTGGTCACCTGGGTGCCGTACGAGCGGTAACCGCTCGCCAGCGTGATGCTGACGCCGTCCTGCGCGGCCGCAGCGAACATCGCTTCCGCGGCTGCCGCCGTCGTGCTGTTCAGCAGCGCTGCTTCACCGGAAACCGTCACCGGGACGTTGGGCCGCACCAGGTCCGCGGGCACATAGTCAGCCGGCGCCAAGGGCCTGTATTTGTTGACCACCAGCCACGGGCTCGCCGGATCTGTCAGCGAGAACTGACGGGGGAGCGCTGCAGCCGGCGAGGGCGCAACAGGCGCCTGCGCCGCCGGCTCCACGGCCGCCGTCGGACTTTCCGAAGCGGTCGCCGCAGCAGGGGAGGGGGAGGCCGCGGAAGGGGCAGGAACAGGGGCGGACGACGGCGGCGCCTCCTGGGCCGGTGCGTCGGGTGTGCAGGCTGCCAGGACAGTCAGCCCGGCACCGGCCGCGAGGAACCGGGCGAAACTGCGCCGGCTCGCGCCTGCCGCCGGGGTGCCGTCAAGCGCGGCGCAGTCGTGGCACATGCGTGCTAGACCTTGCGCAGGAGCATGCGGCGGATGGAATGGTCGGCGTCCTTGGTCAGCACCAGCTGGGCCCGGCCGCGGGTGGGCAGGACGTTTTCCTCAAGGTTGGGCTCGTTGATGCGCTTCCAGATGTCCCGCGCGGTGGTCTCCGCCTCGGACTCCGAGAGCGTGGCGTACCTGTGGAAGTAGGACTCCGGCTGGGCGAAGGCCGTGCTCTGGAGCTTGCGGAACCGCTCCACGTACCACTCCTCGATATAGGAGGTCTTGGCATCCACGTAGATGGAGAAGTCGAAGAAGTCGCTCAGGGCAAGTCCCTGCTTGCCGTCGTGGCGCGGGCGTGCGGGAGCAAGGACGTTCAGGCCCTCGACGATCAGCACATCCGGGCGGCGGACCACAACTTCCTTGTCCGGAACGATGTCGTATGTGACGTGTGAGTACCAGGGGGCCCGGACTTCCTCGGCGCCGCCTTTGATCTCGCTGACGAAGCGCAGCAGGGCCCGCCGGTCGTAGGACTCCGGGAAGCCCTTGCGTTCCAGGAGCTGGCGCCTCTTGAGCTCGGCCAGGGGGTACAGGAACCCGTCGGTGGTGATCAGCTCCACGTTAGGGGTGCCCGGCCAGCGCCGGAGCATCTCGCGGAGCACGCGGGCGATGGTGGATTTGCCCACCGCCACCGAGCCGGCCACGCCGATCACAAACGGGGTGCGCTGGGTCTGTTCACCCAGGAAGGTGGTGGTCGCGGCATGAAGCTGGCCGGCCGCCTCGACATACAGATGAAGGAGGCGGGACAACGGCAGGTAGACCTCGCGGATCTCCTTCATATCCAGGGGATCGCCGAGGCCGCGCAGACGGACAATGTCCTCTTCGTTCAGAGGCTGTTCCATCTGGGCTGCGAGCCGGGACCAGGTCTGCCGGTCCAGCTCAACGAACGGGGAGACACCTTCGCCGTTCGCTTCATTGCGTTGCACAGTCACTTTAGAGATTCTGCCCTTCACGCGGCTGAGAGCGAAATGCAAGACGTGGCCTGCCGCTGCTGCGGCGGCGAACAAGGGCGGCTGGGACGGCTTGCCCGGCTCTGTCCAGTTTAGATCTCCCTTGCGGCTGCCGATAAGCTTGACCCCATGTGTGGAATCGTGGGATATGTAGGCCGTTCGACTGGCCAGGGAATTGCCGGTCACAGTGCGCTGGATGTTGTCCTTGAAGGATTGCGCCGCCTGGAGTACCGGGGTTACGACTCTGCGGGTGTGGCTGTTGTTGCCGACGGCGTCATCTCCTCCCGCAAGAAGTCCGGAAAACTGAGCAACCTGCTCGCAGAACTGGAAACGAACCCGCTGCCGGAGACTTTCACGGGTATCGGCCACACGCGCTGGGCCACGCACGGCGGCCCCACGGACCAGAACGCGCATCCGCACCTGTCCGACGGCGGCAAGCTGGCGCTGATCCACAACGGCATCATCGAGAACTTTGCCGAGTTGAAGCTTGAGCTGCTGGCCAAGGGCGTGACCTTCGCCTCCGAAACGGACACTGAAGTGGCCGCCGCGCTGCTCGGCGACATCTTCCGCACCAAACTTGGCGGCGACACCAGCAACGGCGGCCTGACCAAGGCCATGCAGCTCGCCTGCCAGCGCCTCGAGGGTGCCTTCACGCTCCTCGCCGTGCACGCAGACCAGCCCGACGTCGTCGTCGCCGCCCGCCGCAACTCGCCGCTGGTGGTTGGCCTGGGCGAGGGTGAGAACTTCCTCGGCTCCGACGTCTCCGGCTTTATCGACTACACCCGCCGCGCGGTGGAACTGGGCCAGGACCAGATCGTCACCATCACCGCTGATTCCGTGGAGATCACCGATTTCTACGGCGCCCCGGCCGAGGGCAAGGAATACCACGTGGACTGGGACCCGGAATCCGCCGAAAAGGGCGGCTTCCCGTCGTTCATGGAGAAGGAAATCCATGACCAGCCCAACGCCGTGGCACAGACGCTGCTGGGCCGCTCGGACATCAACGGCAAGCTGACCCTGGACGAGCTCCGGATCGACCCGGCGCTGCTGAAGAACGTCAACAAGATCATCGTCCTGGCCTGCGGCACGTCCGCGTACGCCGGGCAGGTGGCCAAGTACGCCATCGAGCACTGGTGCCGGATCGCCACCGAGGTGGAGCTGTCCCACGAGTTCCGTTACCGCGACCCGATCGTGGACGCCAACACCCTGATCGTGTCCATCTCCCAGTCCGGCGAAACCATGGACACCCTGATGGCCGTCCGTTACGCCAAGGAGCAGGGCGCCAAGACGCTGTCCATCTGCAACACCAACGGGTCCACCATCCCGCGTGAATCCGACGCCGTGCTGTATACCCACGCCGGCCCGGAAATCGCGGTGGCCTCCACCAAGGCGTTCCTGGCGCAGATCACCGCCGCGTACCTGCTGGGCCTGTATTTGGCACAGCTGCGCGGGAACAAGTTCCAGGGCGAAATCAAGGACATCCTGGCGGACCTGGGCAAGATCCCTGCCAAGATCCAGCGGATCCTGGATAACGAAGGCCAGATCAAGGAACTGGGCCGGTCGATGAAGGACGCCAAGTCGGTGCTGTTCCTGGGCCGCCACGTGGGCTTCCCGGTGGCCATGGAAGGTGCGCTGAAGCTCAAGGAGCTCGCGTACATCCACGCCGAAGGCTTCGCTGCCGGCGAGCTGAAGCACGGGCCCATCGCGCTGATCGAGGAAGGCCAGCCGGTCTTCGTGGTGGTCCCGTCCCCGCGCGGCCGCGATTCGCTGCACGCGAAGATCGTCTCGAACATCCAGGAAGTCCGGGCCCGCGGCGCGAAGACGATCGTTATTGCCGAGGAAGGCGATGAGGCCGTGAAGGCCTACGCCGAGCACGTCTTCTACATTCCGGAGACGCCCACGCTGCTCGCCCCGCTGCTGGCCACCGTGCCGCTGCAGATCTTCGCACTGGAACTCGCCTCGGCCAAGGGCTACGACGTGGACCAGCCGCGCAACCTGGCCAAGAGCGTCACCGTAGAATAAGCCGCATGATTGTTGGCATAGGCGTAGACGTTGTAGACATCGAGCGGTTCGGCCGCCAGCTTGAACGCACCCCCGGGCTGCGGGACCGGCTGTTTGTGCCCGCGGAGCGGGAGCTGAACACCCGGTCCCTGGCCGCGCGGTTCGCGGCCAAGGAAGCGGTGGCCAAGGTCCTGGGCGCGCCTGCCGGCATGAACTGGCAGGACTGCTGGATCGGTTTGGACCAGCACGGCCCCACGATCCAGGTCAAGGGCACCGTTCTTGCGGTGGCTGAGGCCAAGGGCGTCAAGCGGTGGCATGTGTCCATGAGCCACGACGGCGGGATCGCCACGGCAACGGTCCTGGCCGAAGGCTGAAAGCCCACAGGCTGGACCTGCCAGCGGGACTGACGACATGATCAGCGCCTACACCGGAACCCAGGTCAGGGAGGCCGAACAGCCCCTGCTGGACGCCGGCATGGGTGCTGTGCTCATGCAGCGCGCCTCGCACGGCCTCGCCACCGCCGTGGTCCGCGAGTTGCGCGCCCGCGGGCAGCGGCTCTACGGTGCCGGCGTTGCCGTCCTCGCGGGCAAGGGCAACAACGGCGGTGACGGCCTTTTCGCCGCGTCCTTCCTGGCCGCCCGGGGAATGCGTACGACGGCGGTACTCACCGCCGGCTCCGCGCACCCCGAGGCACTGGCCGCCTTTGAACGGGCAGGCGGCCGCGTGCACCGGCTCACCGACTCCAACTCCGGCGAGCTGGCGGCGCACGTGGCAGGTGCCGACGTCGTGATTGACGCTGTCCTGGGGACCGGCGCCCGGGGCGGGCTCCGCGGAGCTGCTGCCGCCCTGGTAGTGGCGCTTTCCCGCAGCAGCCTGCCCCTGGTGGTTGCGTGTGACGTGCCCAGCGGCGTTGATGCCGACACCGGCGCGGCCCACGCCCCGGTGCTGTCCGCCGCCCTGACCGTGACCTTCGGTGCCGCCAAGGCCGGGCTGCTGGCCGATCCGGGCGCCGACCACGCGGGCCGCGTCGAGGTGGTGCCGATCGGGATCGAGGAGCACCTCCCATGGCCTGCGCTGCGGAGGCTGGAAAGCGCGGACCTGGTGCGGCTCCTCCCGCAGCCCCGGCGGCGTTCACACAAGTATTCCCGAGGCGTGCTGGGCGTCGTGGCGGGTTCCGCCACCTATCCCGGAGCCGCGGTGCTCGCCTGCCGTGGCGCGCTCGCCGCCGGAGTCGGCATGGTGCGCTACCTGGGCCCGCCAGAGGTGGCGGACCTGGTCCGGCAGTCCTGTCCCGAGGTGGTGTGCAGCACCGGCGCGGTGGCGGACACCCACGTGCAGGCCTGGCTGGTGGGCTCGGGAATGGGTCCCGACGACCACGACCAGCTCCGGCGCGCGCGGGACGCCGTGGACTCGGGGCTGCCTACTGTGGCCGACGCCGGAGCGCTTCCCGGCCTGCCGCTGATCCTGGCCCCGCAGATGGTGCTGACGCCGCACGCCGGCGAGCTCGCGTCCCTGCTGCAGCGGCTGGATGCCGACCACTCGCTGACCGAACGTTCCGCCGTGGAGGCGAATACCCTCGGCGCCGTCCGGCACGCCGCGGGCCTCACCGAGGCCACCGTCCTCCTCAAAGGCGCCACCACGCTGGTGGCATCGCCCTTCCAGGATTTCTACAGCCAGGCGGACGGCACCCCCTGGCTCGCCTCCGCCGGCAGCGGTGACGTCCTGGCCGGAATCATAGGTGCGCTGCTCGCCCAGCTGGGGTCCGACGTCGGCCGCTTCCGTGATGCGGGCATCGATCCGGACGAGCGCTGGGCCGCCATCGCCGCCATGGCGGCGAGCCTGCACGGCCGGGCCGGAGCGGCCGCGTCTGCCGGCGGGCCGCTGACCGCGGGCCGGATCGCGGACGCCATACCTGAGGTTTGGGGTAAAGTCAGCATGCTTACTTAACAGGTGGCCCGGAAACGTAATAGTCACAGGCACGCATTACGGTAAGCATAGGTTCTGCAGGGCAGTGGGCACCGGAATGTCCGGGCCTGCTGCCGAACAACGATGAGGAGCACGCATGGAAATCTGGCCCGGATCGGCTTATCCGCTGGGAGCCACCTTCGATGGAACCGGCACCAACTTTGCGCTGTTCAGCGAACGTGCCGAAAAAGTGGAGCTGTGCCTCTTCGATGACAACGGCGTCGAGACCCGCTTCGGGCTGGACGAGGTCGACGGCTACGTGTGGCACGGCTACATCCCCCAGGTCCAGCCCGGGCAGAAGTACGGCTACCGCGTCCACGGACCGTATGACCCCGCCTCCGGCAACCGGTTCAACCCCAACAAGCTCCTCCTGGACCCGTACGCCAAAGCCGTGCACGGGCAGGTGGACTGGGACCCGTCGCTGTTCTCCTACAACCTCGGCGAGCCGGACTCCGTCAACAACGAGGACTCCGCCCCGCACATGATGATGGGCGTGGTCATCAACCCGTTCTTCGACTGGGACGGCGACCACAACCTCCGCGTTCCGTACCACAAGTCAGTCATCTACGAGGCCCACGTCAAGGGCCTCACCCAGCTCCACCCCGAGATACCCGAGGAGCAGCGCGGCACCTACGCCGGCGTGGCGCACCCCTCCGTCATCTCCCACTTGCAGAAGCTTGGCGTCACCGCCATCGAGCTGATGCCCGTGCACCAGTTCGTCAATGACGGCACGCTGCAGGACAAGGGCCTGAACAACTACTGGGGCTACAACACCATCGGCTTCTTCGCGCCGCAGAACACCTACAGCTCCACCGGGGACACCGGCCAGCAGGTCCAGGACTTCAAGGCCATGGTCCGGTCCCTGCACCGCGCCGGCATCGAAGTGATCCTCGATGTGGTCTACAACCACACCGCCGAAGGCAACCACCTTGGCCCCACGCTGTCCTTCAAGGGCATCGACAACGCCTCCTACTACCGGCTGATGGAGGGCGACGAGAAGCACTACATGGACTACACCGGCACCGGCAACTCGCTGAACGTCCGCCAGCCGCACTCGCTGCAGCTGCTGATGGACTCCCTGCGGTACTGGGTCACGGAAATGCACGTGGACGGCTTCCGGTTCGACCTCGCCTCCACCCTGGCCCGCGAGTTCTACGACGTCGACAAGCTCTCTACATTCTTTGAACTCATCCAGCAGGACCCCGTCGTCTCCCAGGTCAAGCTCATTGCGGAGCCCTGGGACGTTGGGCCCGGCGGCTACCAGGTAGGCAACTTCCCGCCGCAGTGGACGGAATGGAACGGCAAATACCGCGACACGGTCCGCGACTTCTGGCGCGGCGAGCCGGCCACCCTGGGCGAATTCGCCTCGCGCATTACCGGCTCCGCCGATCTCTACGAGCACTCAGGCCGCCGCCCCGTCGCGTCCATCAACTTTGTCACGGCCCACGACGGCTTCACCCTGGCCGACCTGGTGTCCTACAACGAGAAACACAACGACGCCAACGGCGAGGGCAACAACGACGGCGAGTCCCACAACCGTTCCTGGAACTGCGGAGCCGAAGGTCCCACGGATGATCCGGCTGTCCTGGGCCTGCGGGCCCGTCAGCAGCGGAACTTCATCGCGTCACTGCTGCTGTCCCAGGGTGTCCCCATGCTGCTGCATGGTGACGAACTGGGCCGCACCCAGCAGGGCAACAACAACGGGTACTGCCAGGATTCCGAGCTGACGTGGATCAACTGGGAGAACATCGACCAGCCCCTCGTGGAGTTCACGTCCGCCGTCAACGCGCTGCGGGCCAAGCACCCCACCTTCCGCCGGAGCCGGTTCTTCGACGGGCGGCCTGTGCTGCGTGGCGAAGGGGAACGGCTGCCGGACATCGAATGGCTCGACGTCGACGGCGACACCATGAAACCCGAGGACTGGGACAGCGGTTTCGGCCGGTCCGTGGGCATGTTCCTCAACGGCGACGGGATCCAGGGCAAGGACGTCCGCGGCCGCCGGATCACCGATGTGAACTTCCTGCTGTACTTCAACGCGCACGACGACATGGTGGACTTCACGCTGCCCAACGACGAGTACGCGCCGGCGTGGGACATCATCATCGACACCGCAGGGCACAACGCGGACACTGCTCCAGTGGCAGCGGGCAAGTCCCTGCCGGTTGATGCCAAGTCCCTGGTGGTCCTGCGGGCGCACATGGTGGAGGAGTCGGAGCCGGATCATTCCGTAGCTGCGTCGCTGGCGGCCCTGACCCAGACGAGCACCAGCGAGACCGAAGCCCTGAGTACGCCCACCGTGCCGGAGCCCAGGAAAACGAAGAAGGTCAGCAAGCCGAAAGGCCCTGCAAAATGAGGGTTCCGGCGTCCACATACCGGCTGCAGATCCGGCCCGGCTTCACGCTCTTTGATGCGGCAGCGAAGGTCCCGTACCTGAAGTCCCTCGGGGCCGACTGGGTCTACCTGTCGCCGATCCTGACGGCGGAGCAGGGCTCCGACCACGGCTACGATGTCACGGACCCGTCCGCAATTGACCCGGAGCGCGGCGGCCCGGACGGGCTGCTGGCCCTGTCCAAGGCAGCCCGCGAGCACGGCATGGGGGTCCTGGTGGACATCGTCCCCAACCATGTGGGCGTGGCGTCCCCGGCGCAGAACCCGTGGTGGTGGTCGCTGCTGGCGGAGGGCCAGGACTCGCGGTACACGGACGCGTTCGACGTCGACTGGGACTTCGGCGGCGGCCGGATCCGGCTTCCCGTGCTGGGCTCCGATGACGATGTGGACCAGCTGGAGGTCAAGGACGGCGAACTTCGCTACTACGACCACCGCTTTCCCCTGGCGGCGGGCTCCTACTCTGAGGGCGATTCACCACGTGCCGTCCATGACCGGCAGCACTATGAGCTGGTCTCCTGGCGGCGGGCGGACAGCGAACTGAACTACCGGCGCTTCTTTGCCGTCAACACGCTGGCAGGCATCCGCGTCGAGGTCCCGAAGGTCTTCCAGGAGGCCCATGCCGAGGTGGGCCGCTGGTTCCTTGAGGGACTGGTGGACGGCCTGCGCGTGGACCACCCGGATGGGCTGGCTGACCCTGCCGGGTACCTGCGCTGGCTCAAGGATCTCAGCGGCGGCGCCTACGTGCTGGTGGAGAAGATTCTGGAACCCGGCGAGGTGCTGCCGGGGGAGTTCGCGTGTGAGGGAACCACCGGCTACGACGCCCTGGCCGAGGTTGACCGGGTCCTAGTGGACCCGGCCGGTGAGGCAGGGCTGGATGCGCTGGACGCGCAGCTGCGCGGGACCGGTTCCCCGGCCGATTACGCCGAAATGATCCGCGGCACCAAGCGGATGATCGCCGACGGCATCCTGCGCTCCGAGGTGCTGCGGCTGGCCCGGCTGGTTCCCGCCTCCCACGGGCTCTCGGAGGAAGGGGCCGCCGACGCGATCGCCGAAATCATCGCCGCGTTCCCGGTCTACCGCTCCTACCTGCCGGTGGGCGCGGACGTGCTGAAGGAAGCCTGCGAGTCGGCGGCGGCACGCCGCCCGGACCTCGAGGTGGCCGTCGGCACGCTGCTGCCCCTCCTGCTCGATCCCGGCACCGCGATCGCCGTACGCTTCCAGCAGACCTCCGGCATGGTGATGGCCAAAGGCGTGGAGGACACCGCGTTCTACCGCTACACCCGGCTGGGCACGCTCACCGAGGTGGGGGCAGAACCCACCGAGTTTTCCGTGGCACCGGAGCAGTTCCACCACCGGATGCGCCGGCGGCTGGCGGAACTTCCGGAATCCATGACCACGCTGTCGACCCACGACACCAAGCGCAGCGAGGACGCCCGGGCAAGGATCTCGGTCATCTCCGAGCTGCCCGGGGATTGGACGGCCACGCTGGGCGCGCTCCAGGAGCTTGCGCCGGTTCCGGACGGCCCCTTCGCCAACCTGTTGTGGCAGGCAGTGGTCGGCGCTTGGCCGGCCTCCCGGGAACGGCTGCAGGGTTACGCGCAGAAGGCTGCACGTGAGGCGGGCAACTCCACCACGTGGACCGACCCGGACGAAGAATTCGAAGCGACGGTCAGGGCAGCTGTTGACGCGGCTTTCGACGACGCGCGGGTCACCGCCGTCATCGAGGATTTCGTGGCACGGACGCAGTCCTTTGCAGCGTCCAACTCGCTGGCCGCCAAACTGATCCAGCTGACCATGCCCGGGGTTCCGGATGTGTACCAGGGCACGGAATTCTGGGACCGGTCGCTGACCGACCCCGACAACCGGCGACCGGTGGACTTCACCCGACGTGAAGAGGAACTGGCAAGGCTCGACGGCGGCCTGTTGCCTGGCGCAGGCACGGAAGCCAGCAAGCTGCTGGTCACCTCCCGCGCCCTCCGCCTGCGCCGTGACAAGCCGGGACTTTTCGACAGTTACAACCCTGTCGTGGCATCCGGGTCCGCAGCGGGACACCTGTTGGCCTTTGACCGGGGCGGGGCGCTGACCCTGGCTACCCGGCTTCCCGCCGGGCTGGAAGCCGGCGGCGGATGGCGGGACACCGCCGTCGAACTCCCCGGCTCCCTGCGCGACGAACTCACCGGCAACAGCTTTGGTCCCGGCACCGTTTCGGTGGCCGAAATCCTGGGTACCTACCCGGTGGCCTTGCTGGTACCGGCGGACGGAGACGACTCATGAGCCTGACCCACTCAGGCTCCGGACGCTTCGACGTCTGGGCGCCGGACGTATCGGCCGTGACGCTGCTGGCGAACGGGACGCACTACCCGATGGCGAAGCTGGAAAGCGCCCCCGGGACCGAAGGCTGGTGGACCGCCCCCGGCGCCCCAGCGGAAGGCGACGCTGACTACGGCTACCTGCTGGACGGGGACACGCATCCGCTGCCGGATCCGCGTTCGCGCCGCGTGCCTGACGGGGTGCACGCGTTGTCCCGGACGTTCAGCCCCCGCGACCATGACTGGCAGGACGCCGGCTGGCAGGGGAAGGAACTCCGCGGATCCGTCATCTACGAGCTCCACGTGGGGACGTTCACTCCGGAAGGAACGCTGGAGTCAGCCGCGGAAAAACTCGACTACCTTGCTGACCTGGGCGTGGACTTCGTGGAACTGCTGCCCGTCAACGGCTTCAACGGGACGCACAACTGGGGCTACGACGGCGTCCAGTGGTACGCCGTCCACGAAGGCTACGGCGGGCCTGCGGCCTACCAGCGTTTTGTGGATGCCGCCCATGCCGCCGGGCTCGGGGTCATCCAGGACGTTGTCTACAACCACCTTGGACCCAGTGGCAACTATCTGTCCCGGTTCGGGCCGTACCTCAAGCAGGGCGACGCCAACACGTGGGGCGATTCGGTCAACCTGGACGGCCACGGCTCGGACGTGGTCCGCGAGTACATCCTGGACAACGCCGCGCTGTGGCTGCGGGACTACCACGTGGACGGCCTGCGCCTCGACGCCGTCCATGCCCTCCGGGACGAGCGCGCGGTGCACATCCTGGAGGACCTCGGTGCGCTGGGTGACGCCATCTCGGCCGAAACCGGGCTGCCCAAAACCCTGATCGCCGAATCGGACCTGAACAACCCGCGGCTGCTCTACCCGCGCGATGCCAACGGCTACGGCCTGGCCGGACAGTGGAGCGACGACTTCCACCACGCCGTCCACGTCAACGTCAGCGGGGAGACCACCGGCTACTACGGGGACTTCCAGTCGCTGGCCGTTCTGGCCAAGGTTCTCAAAAACGGCTTCCTGCACGACGGCAGTTACTCAAGCTTCCGCGGCCGCCACCACGGCAGGGCCATCAACACCTCGCTCGTGGAGCCCGCGGCCCTGGTGGTCTGCAACCAGAACCACGACCAGATCGGCAACCGGGCCACGGGGGACAGGCTCTCCCAGTCGCTGTCCTACGGGCAGCTGGCTGTCGCGGCGGTCCTGACCATGACGTCGCCGTTCACGCCCATGCTGTTCATGGGCGAGGAATTCGGCGCGTCCACCCCGTGGCAGTTCTTCACATCGCACCCCGAACCCGAGCTGGGTAAGGCGACGGCGGAAGGCCGGATCCGCGAGTTCGAACGGATGGGGTGGGATCCCGCCGTCGTACCCGACCCGCAGGACCCCGAAACGTTCCGCCGCTCCAAACTGAACTGGGCCGAGGCCTCGCACGGTGACCACGCGCGGCTGCTGGAGCTCTACCGCTCACTCGCCGCGCTGCGCCGCGAGCATCCGGAGCTGGCAGGGCTGGGGTTCGCGGAGACCAAGGTGGAGTTCGACGACGACGCCGGCTGGCTGCGTTTCCGCCGCGGATCCGTTGAGGTGCTGCTGAACCTGTCCGAGCAGAAGATCACGCTCGACCGTGCTGGGGGAACAGTGCTGCTATCCACCGAGGAAGTGCCCGCCGCCGGTGATGGTTTGCTGGCGCTGGGTCCGTGGAGTGCCGCCGTCGTAAGGGCTCTGTAGCTCCGGCTGCTGCGCCGCGGGCTGATTGTGTCAGCCCGCGGCGTAACAAGGCCGTTCCGGGCTGTAGCCTGCGTCACAGCTGGCAGGATGGAACGTATGACTTATTCAGCCGCGGAAAACCGCTATGAATCCATGCCCTACCGCCGCGTCGGCCGCAGCGGACTGAAGCTCCCGGCCATTTCCCTTGGCCTCTGGCACAACTTCGGCGACGACAAGCGCTTCGACGAACAGCGCGCCATCCTCCGCCGCGCGTTCGACCTCGGCGTGAACCACTTCGACCTCGCCAACAACTACGGCCCGCCGGACGGCTCGGCCGAAACCAACTTCGGCCGCCACCTCGCGGATGACTTCAAGCCCTACCGTGACGAACTGGTCATTTCCACGAAGGCCGGCTACTACATGTGGCCGGGCCCGTACGGTGAGTGGGGCTCCCGCAAGTACCTCATCTCCAGCCTGGACCAGTCCCTGCAGCGGATGGGCCTGGACTACGTGGACATCTTCTACAGCCACCGGCCGGACCCCGAGACGCCGATGGAGGAGACCATGGGCGCGCTCGACTACGCCGTCCGTTCCGGCAAGGCGCTCTACGCCGGCATCTCGTCCTACACGCCCGAGCAGACGCTCGAGGCCGCGCGGATCCTGAAGGAACTCGGGACGCCCCTGCTCATCCACCAGCCCAGCTACTCCATGCTGAACCGGTGGACCGAAAACGGCACCCCCAACCTCTACGAGGCACTGGAACAGGTGGGCGCCGGCTCGATCGCCTTCTCGCCGCTGGCGCAGGGCCTGCTGACCAACCGGTATTTGAACGGGGTCCCCGCCGATTCCCGCGCCGCCAAGGAGCGCTTCCTCTCCGAAGCGGCCATCACGGAGGAGAAACTGGACCGCGTGCGCGGCCTCAACTCGATCGCCGAGGGCCGCGGCCAGTCCCTCGCCCAGATGGCCATCGCCTGGATCCTGCGCGACCAGCCGAAGGGCACGCCGGTGACCTCTGCCCTGGTGGGGGCCTCGAGCGTCAGGCAGCTGGAGGACACCCTCTCCGCCATCAACAACCTGAAGTTCACCACCGACGAGCTGACCGCCATCGACGAGTTCGCGGAGGCATCGGACATCAACCTCTGGCAGAAGAAGTAACACTTCCGAGCTGTACGCGAATCAACTGGGCGGGGCGCCGGGGAACAATCCCGGCCCCCGCTCAGTTGGGTACTATGAAAAGGCGCCGCATGGCGCCATGCCTGCTGTCCGCCGTCGTACGTTCCAGTACTGACCGTCCGGCGGCTGAAGTTTTGTCCTCAAAGGAGTTCCGTGTCTTCAAATCCGATTCGTGTTGCAATCGTCGGTGTGGGTAACTGCGCCGCATCGCTCGTCCAGGGTGTGCACTACTACCGTGACGCCGATCCCGAGGCCACGATCCCCGGCCTGATGCACGTGGAGTTCGGCAAGTACCACGTCAACGACGTCCAGTTCGTTGCCGCTTTCGACGTGGACGGCAAGAAGGTCGGCGTTGACCTTGCGGATGCCATCCTCGCCAGCGAAAACAACACCATCAAAATCGCCGACGTTCCTCCCACCGGGGTGACCGTCCAGCGCGGCCACACCCTGGACGGCCTGGGCAAGTACTACCTCGAGACCATCGAGCAGTCCCCGGCCGAGCCGGTGGACGTTGTCCAGGCCCTCAAGGACGCCAAAGCCGACGTCATGGTCTGCTACCTGCCCGTTGGCTCTCAGGAAGCCGCCGAGTTCTACGCCCAGGCCGCCATCGACGCCGGGGTAGCCTTCGTCAACGCGCTTCCGGTGTTCATCGCCGGCACCAAGGCCTGGGCTGACAAGTTCACCGCCGCCGGCGTGCCGATCGTGGGCGACGACATCAAGAGCCAGATCGGTGCCACCATCACGCACCGTGTCATGGCCAAGCTCTTCGAAGACCGCGGCGTCACGCTGGACCGCACGTACCAGCTGAACGTCGGCGGCAACATGGACTTCAAGAACATGCTGGAGCGCGACCGCCTCGAGTCCAAGAAGATCTCCAAGACCCAGGCCGTTACGTCCAACGTCGAGGCCGAACTGGCTGCCAAGGACGTCCACATCGGCCCGTCGGACTACGTCCAGTGGCTCGATGACCGCAAGTGGGCCTTCGTCCGCCTCGAAGGCCGCAACTTCGGTGACGCCCCGGTCTCGCTGGAGTACAAGCTGGAAGTGTGGGACTCGCCCAACTCCGCCGGCGTGATCATCGACGCCATCCGCGCTGCCAAGATCGGCCTTGACCGCGGCATCGGCGGCCCGCTGCTGTCGGCTTCGAGCTACTTCATGAAGTCCCCGCCGGAGCAGTTCAACGACGACCTCGCCCGTGAAAAGGTCGAGGCCTTTATCCGCGGCGACCTGGAGCGCTAACCCGCCCACGTTTTCGTTGCCCTATCACTTTTGGTCCCCAAACCCCCGGTTTGGGAACCAAAAGTGATAGGGCAATGTGCTTTTAATGAGGGTCGAGGGCCAGCCTGACCCTCCTGACAGCCCGGCGGAAGTCCTGCGCCAGATCGTCGGCGTTGAACTTGAAATACCGCCAGCCCGCGGCATTGAAGGATTCGTCCCGGCGATTATCAATGGACTGCTGCTCGCGGGTGAGGGCCGCCGTCGTACTGGATGGCAATGCGTTGCGCGCGGTATCCCATGTCTGCCGCCGGCGAATACAAGTCGCCTGGCACGATCCGCATCTGCAGCTCCGGCTCGGGCAGGCCTGCGGCAGTCAGGGCCAAACGCAGGAAGGTCTCCGGTGCCGAATCTGATCCAAAGCGGATGAGCTTGGCCGCTTCCCTGGCTCTTACGATTCCCTTTAGCTTCCGGTGTCGCCGGAGCATTTCGTTTAGCTGGGGAAGGGTCGACCACGGCTCTGCGCGGTATTCGAGGCCTGGCCGCGGCTGCCGGACCAACTGATCGCCCACGGCCACCAGATCCTCCAAAGGGAGGATGCCCGCAAGGTCAAGCCAGGTCCGGGCCGGTGTGGAGATTCGAATCCCGTCCAGCTCCATGACCTCTCCTTCAAATGCCAGGACGGTGTGGCCGACGACTCCCTTCCGCCGTACGGGCGGCAGTTCCCTCGGTTTGCTCAGATGGAGTTCACGGCAGTCGCGGAACCAGGTTGGGAGCCATAGTCCCAGGATGCAGGCCGCTGTCGCGTGCGAGATCCACGCCCCAGGTGTCGCCGCGGATAAAGCCCTGGACAGAGCCCGGATTTCAAAGTCCCACCCGGCCGGCAGGTAGATCAGCCGCCCGGCGGAGGCCAAATCGGAGGCACGTAGCCTACCCCGGCTCAGGCAGGCGGCCCGAGCCTCATGGACGGTAAACGGAACAGATGAAAGAGTGTCTGGCAGAGGCGAGGACGGGCGCATGGGCACCATTGTTGCCCAAGCCTCGGCCGCCCGCAGAAGATATCCACAGCCCCTGTTGCTCTATCAGTTTTGGCCCTTATAAGGGCAAAATAACGGCCAAAAGTGATAGAGCAACAGAGAGGGTCCTGATAGGTCAGGAGAGGCCTACCGGGTTGCCGGCGGCGTCCACGTCCATGCGCATCGCCGCCGGGGCCGCGGGGAGGCCCGGCATGGTCATGACCGCACCGGTCAGTGCCACGATGAAGCCCGCACCGGTCTTCGGGATCAGGTCACGCACGTGGATAGTGAAGCCCTTCGGCGCGCCCAGCCGGGAGGCGTCGTCGCTGAACGAGTACTGGGTCTTGGCCATGCAGACGGGCAGCCCGGTCCAGCCGTTCTTTTCGATGTCGGCCAGCCGCTTCAGGGCGGGGACGGAGAAGTCCACGCCGTCGGCACCGTAGATCTCCTGGACGATGGTCCGGATCTTCTCCTCCACAGGCAGGTCCAGGGGGTACAGGTGCCGGAAACTGTTGGGCGCGGAGACCACTGCCGCCACTTTGGCCGCGAGTTCGTCGCCCCCGTCGCCGCCTCCGCCCCGGCCCCAGACGTCCGCCACCGCGGCCTGCACGCCCTCCGCGGCACACCACTCCAGCAGCCAGTCCAGCTCCCCAGCACTGTCGGAAGAAAACCTGTTGATGGCCACCACCGGCGTCACCCCGAACTTCTCCACGTTGTGCACGTGCCGCCGGAGGTTGGCGACGCCGGCCTGCAGCGCTTCGAGGTTGGGTTCGGTCAGCCGGTCCTTGGCCACGCCGCCGTGCATCTTCAGCGCCCGGACAGTGGCCACCACCACGACGGCGGACGGCGCCACGCCACCAACCCGCGACTTGATGTCCATGTACTTCTCCGCGCCCAGGTCGGCCCCGAAGCCGGCCTCCGTGACCACGATGTCGGCCAGCCGCCGCGCTGTCTGTGTGGCGATCAGCGAATTGCAGCCGTGTGCGATGTTGGCGAACGGCCCGCCGTGGACCAGGGCGGGAGTGCCGGCAATGGTCTGCACCAGGTTGGGCTTGATGGCGTCTTTGAGGAGCAGCGTGAGCGCGCCCTGGACGCCGAGGTCCGCCACAGTGACGGGGGAACGGTCGTACGTGTAGCCGAACGTGATCCTGCCCAGGCGCCCGCGGAGATCGGCCAGGTCCGTGGCAAGGCAGAACACGGCCATGATCTCCGACGCCACCGTAATGTCGAACCCGTCCTGCCGGGGGACACCCTGGGTGGGCCCGCCCAGGCCGATGATCACCTCCCGCAGCGACCTGTCGTTCATGTCCAGGACCCGCTTGAATGTCATCCGCCGGGGATCGATGTTCAGCTCGTTGCCCTGGTAGATGTGGTTGTCCACCAGCGCCATGAGCGCGTTGTTGGCCGACGTGACCGCATGGAAATCGCCGGTGAAGTGCAGGTTGATCTCATCCATGGGCAGCACCTGGGAGTAGCCGCCGCCCGTCGCGCCGCCTTTCATGCCCAGGATGGGTCCAAGCGAGGGCTCCCGCAGGGCGATCATGACTTTGTGGCCGGCCCGGGACAGCGAATCCGCCAGGCCCACGGTGGTGGTGGACTTCCCCTCGCCGGCGGGGGTTGGGGACATGGCGGAGACCAGCACCACCTTCCCTGCCGGGGCGGGGGCATCAAGCAGGGCGGGGTCGATCTTGGCTTTGTACCGCCCGTACAGTTCGAGCGCTTCCGCATTGATTCCGGCCGCTGCCGCCACCTCGCCGATGGGCCTGATCGTTGCCTGGCGCGCGATCTCAAGGTCGGTCAGCGGAATGTGTTCAGACATCTTTGTCCTTTGCTCGGGCGGGTCGGCGGGCGCGGTGGCGTCCGCCTCAGGGTGCCGGTGCAGCCGGGATCAGCCGGCCCACCAGGTGATCGTCGACGGCGGCGTGGTAGCTTTCCAGCGTGATGGCGGCGGTGCGCTGCCACCCGGAGTTCTGGGCCCTGATGGCGGCCGCCCGCCCCATGTCTACCCGCGTTTCCGGGTCGTCGTACAGGGCTTCGAGGGCATCAGCCCAGTCCTCGGCATGGTGCCCGTCCACCAGCAGCCCGGTCCGGCCGTGGCAGATGGCCCGGGACAGTCCGCCCACGCGGGTGGCCACCACCGGTGTGCCGCACGCCTGCGCCTCGAGCGCCACCAGCCCGAAGGATTCGCTGTAGGAGGGCATCACCACCACGTCGGCGGCCCGGAACCAGGCCGCGAGCTCAGGCGCGCCCACAGGGGGAAGGTGTGTGACGATGTCGTCCATTCCCGCGTCCGAGACCAGGTGGCGGAGGTTGAAGTCCTTGTTGCCGCTGAGCGCACCCAGGATGGTGAGCCGCAGGTTGATGTCCGGGCGCCGGGCACGCAGCTTCGCGGCCGCCTTGATCAGGATCTGCGGGCCCTTGAGCCGCTGGATGCGCCCCGCGAACAGCAGGTGGAAGGTGTCCGCCGGGATATCCCGCTCGGCACGAGACCGCGCGCGGAACGCCGGCGTGAACGTGGCCAGGTCCACACCCGGAGCGGCGATGTCGATCTGGTCGTAGTCGGCGCCGTAGTGCGACACGAGTTCCTGGGCCTCGGCGCTGGTGTTGGCAATCAGGCGGGCGGCGCCGTCGACAATCCGGTGTTCGCCCACCTCGCGCCGCCGTGGCTCGGGCTGCTCGCCGGACTCCAGCAGCAGGTTCTTGACCTTGGCCATGGTGTGCATCGTGTGGACCAGCGGCACGCCCCACAGCTCTGAGAGCTCCAGGCCGGCCACGCCCGACACCCAGTAATGCGAGTGGATGACGTCGTACCTGCCATGGGGCTGGCGTTGGCGGATCTGCTCGATCTCGGCCACCATGCTGTGCAGCAGGCCGGGCAGTTCCTCCTTGGGAACCTTGTGCGGCGGTCCGGCCAGGACGTTGTGGACACAGACGCCGGGGTCTGGATGCTCGACGGCGGGCTGGTTGGCGGAGGTGGACCGCGTGAAGATTTCCACTTCCACGCCGGTCTCAGCCAGGGCGGAGGCAAGTTCGCGGATGTAGACGTTCATCCCGCCCGCGTCGCCCGAACCCGGCTGTTCCATGGGCGAGGTGTGGAGGGAGAGCAGGGCGACCCTGCGGATCAGTGCCACGGCATCTCCTTCCAGCACCTGCGCCCGCGGGGGCGCGTTCAGTTATGCATCCGATAAAACACTACTCCTGACGTTAACGCGCGGCCTGCCGGCAGCTGCGCGGCGGCTGACGTGGCGCGTGTGAATAGAGCCACAGGATTCAGCGCCAGAGTTCCTTCAGCGCGGGGAACGCCCGTTCATAGCCTTCGAGCAGCGCACCGGCCAGTTCCCGGGAGTCGACCAGGGGGTGCCTGGCGAAAGCATCGAGGGCCGCGGCCCGGTCGCCGTGGGTGGCTGCCCCCACGGCGAGCTGCTCCACCTCCTTGACCCGGCGCATCAGCCCCAGCTGCTTCCTTCCCGGGGCCGACTGGGGGAGCGGCACCGCGCCGTCGGCCGTCACTGTGCAGGGGACCTCGACGACGGCGTCCGCCGGCAGCCCCGGAATGGCCGGTTTCGGTGGGGCTGCTGCAGTTGCGGGCAGGGTATTGCGTGTGTTCAGGATCAGCTGCGTGTTACCGCTGCCGCCAGCCAGAGCGCGCATCACCGCCAGGGCTACGCGTTCGTAGCCGCCGCCGGCGAGGTCCTCCTCGTCGCGCTGCTCACCGTGGGTGCGGGCTTCGGCCAGGTAGCCTTCCTCGCGGGAGCGGCGGGCGGCGTCCCACAGCCGGTAGGCGCGGGGTCCGGCCGCTGTAAGCCGTGGATAGAGTTCGGCCTGCTGGGCGTGGATCGACTCACCGCGGGTCTGCGGCATGGCGCGCATGGCCGCCGCGGCACTGTCCTGCCGGTAGTAGTAATAGAGGTATTCGTTGGGCAGGGCACCGAGCTCAGCGAGGAACGGCTGCGGGAACAGCCTGCCTTCCTCGAAGGTGTGCAGTGCCGCAGGGTCCGACAGCAGGCCGGGGAGCAGGTCCCGGCCGCCGGACTCCAGCCGGTACAGCCAGCCCAGGTGGTTCAGCCCGTAGTAGCCCACGCCGTCGAGCCTTCCGTCCTGAAGCGGATTCCCGGCGGCGTGGGCGGCCCGGTGCACCAGCCCGCCCGCCGAGTCGCAGATGCCGATGGCCTTTGGTCCGAGGACGGGGAGCAGGGCTTCGGTGACCATCCCTGCGGGGTTGGTGAAGTTGATCAGCCAGGCGTCGGGGCAAACCTCCCGCATTTGCCGGGCGAGTTCCAGCATCCGGGGAATGGTGCGCAGGGCATAGGAGATCCCGCCGGCTCCCGTGGTTTCCTGTCCCAGCAGGCCCAGGTCCTGCGCCACTCGTTCATCCGCGATCCGTCCGGCCGTGCCGCCGGGGCGGATCGCGGCGAACACCATGTCCGTGCCCCGGAGCGCGTCCGGCAGCGACGTGGTGGTGCGGATCGACGGCGGCCGGTCGCCTTCCCCGGCAGGCGGGGAGGGCATGGACGTAAGCACCGCGGCGACGGCACTGAGCCGGCCGGGGTCGACGTCGTACAGCACCAGTTCCGTGGCCAGTCCCGCAAAGGCGCCCGAACGCAGCGCCCGGTACACGAGGGGAACCCGGAATCCGCCGCCGCCGGCGATCATGAGCCGCATAACCAGCAGTCTAGGCCCGACGGCGGGTCGCCCCTATCGCCGGCGGGCGGCAGGGCGTATCGTGCCGGACATGGACGCCATCCCCGCCCGACGCTTCGACCCGCTCTCCGCCGTCCGCGCGCCGTCGGACGGTGAGTTCGACCTGATCCTCGCCGGCACGGTGTTCCAGGACATCATTTTCACCGGGCTGCCGCATGCGCCGGAACCCGGCACAGAGATCTGGAGCGAGGGCATGGGCAGCTGCCCCGGCGGCGTGGCCAACCAGGCCATCGCGGCGGCCCGGCTGGGCCTCAGGACGGGCCTGGCGGCGGCCTTCGGCGACGACGGCTACGGCGACTACAACTGGAAGATCCTGGCCGGGCAGGAACACGTGGACCTCAGCCTGTCGCGCCGCATCCCCGGCTGGCACTCGCCGGTCACGGTGTCCCTGAGTGTCCAGAAGGACCGCTCGCTGGTGACGCACGGGCACCCGGCCCCGGTGACGTCGTCGGAGCTGATCGGCACGCCGCCGCCGGCGCTCGCGGGGATCGCCGAACTGGACCTTGAGATTGAACCCTGGGCGGTGGAAGCGCACCAGTCCGGCGTCAAGCTCTTCGGCGACGTCGGCTGGGACCCCAGCGGCAAATGGTCCCCGGTCCGGCTCGAAAACCTGCAGTACTTCCACGCCTTCCTACCCAACCAGCGCGAGGCCATGGCGTTCACCGGCAAGGACGACCCCTGGGCGGCGCTCTATGCCCTGGCGGACCGTGTGCCCGTGGCCGTGGTGACGCTCGGCGCGCAGGGCGCCATGGCTGTCGACTCGGAGACCGGCGAGGAGGAATGGGTGCCGTCGCTGCCTGTCTCGGCATTCGACCCCACCGGCGCCGGCGACTGCTTTGACGCGGCGTTCATCGTGGGCAGCCTCGCAGGCTGGCCCCTGGGGAACAGGCTGCGCTTCGCGAACCTGTGCGCGTCGCTGGCCGTGCAGGAGGTGGGCGGTTCCCTCGCAGCCCCCGGCTGGGGCGACATCGCCGACTGGTGGCAGCGGGCCAACGCCCGGCGGGAACGCCAGAGCAGCCAGTGGCTGCGCCGCTACGGCTTCCTCGAAGAGATCATCCGGGACGTCCCGCTGGCCGCCCAGCGCCGGGCCACTGCCACGATCGCCCACCTCTCCGACGCCTGAGGCAGCGGAGTTGCCAGGACGCCTGGGGCCCGCGATTTTCCGGCGGTGATTTGCGGCGGGACCGCCCGCACTAGAATCACTAAGGTGACTTACCCCGTAGCAACCGGTGACTTCAGCGCGGCCCCAGGAGCGGATCCGCTCTACGAACGCTCCGCCGTCATCGACCTGGACGCCATCCGCCACAATGTCCGCAGGCTGGCCGCCGCGGCGTCGCCCGCAAAGGTCATGGCGGTGGTCAAAGCCGACGCGTACGGTCACGGCGCCGTTCCCGTGGCCCGGGCAGCCCTCGAAGCGGGGGCCTCCTGGCTGGGTGTCGCCCACATCTCAGAAGCCCTCGCCCTGCGGACCGCCGGAATCGATGCGCCCATGCTGGCCTGGTTGCACACCACGGAAAGCAACTTCGGCGCGGCCGTTGCTGCCGGCGTCGACATCGGCTGCTCCGGCTGGGAGCTGGACAAAATTGTGGCCGCCGCCCGCGAGCAGGAACGCCCGGCCCGGATCCACCTCAAAGTGGACACGGGTCTCGGCCGCAACGGCGTCACCCTCGAAGGCTGGGACCACCTGGTGGGCGAGGCCCTCGAATACCAGGACCAGGGGCTCCTGCGCGTCGTAGGCATCTTTTCCCACCTGTCCGTCGCGGACGAACCCGACCGGCCCGAAACCGACGAGCAGTTGGCTGCCTTCCGCGAGGTGCTGGCTGTGGCCGAGGACGCCGGCGTGGATCCCGAGGTCCGCCACCTTGCGAACACGCCCGCGACGCTGTCCCGGCCCGACACCCATTTCGACCTGGTCCGTGTGGGCCTGGGCATTTATGGCCTCTCCCCGTTCGAGGGCCAGACGTCCGCCGAGCTGGGACTTTGCCCGGCCATGACGCTGCGGACCATCGTGTCGCAGTGCAAGCACGTGCCGGAGGGACAAGGGGTTTCCTACGGCCTGCGCTACCACACCACCAGCCCCAGCACCCTGGCCCTGATCCCCGTGGGCTACGCGGACGGCATCCCGCGGGTGGCCACCGGCGGCCCGGTCCGTGTGGCGGGCCACACGTATCCGGTGGTGGGGCGGATCGCCATGGACCAGATGGTCATCGACCTCGGCGACGCGGTCCCGGCCGGGGCCGGCCTGCTGGGCGCAGAGGCGGAAATTTTCGGCAGCGGGTCCGACGGCGGTCCCACGGCTGACGATTGGGCGCTTGCCGCAGGAACGAACAACTACGAGATCGTGACCCGGATCAGTCCGCGGGTTCCGCGCCGGTTCATCAACGAGGCCTTTGTTGCGCCCGGGGCCGGGAAGCAGCGCACGCCATGAGCCTTCCTGACACTGGCGCAGGGGCCGGCTCCGGGGCCAACTGGGAGCTGACGCTCCGCGTGTCGACGGCGGACCAGACGCATGGGCTCGCGGCGGCTTTGGCGTCGGAACTGGACACCGGGGACCTGCTGGTGCTGACCGGCGAGCTGGGTGCCGGCAAGACCACCTTCACCCAGGGGCTGGGGGAGGGCCTGGGGGTGCGGTCCGGCGTTATTTCACCGACCTTTGTCCTGGTCCGCATCCACCCCAACCTGCCCGACGGTCCCCGCCCCGGCGGCCCGGACCTGGTCCACGTGGACGCCTACCGGCTGGGATCGGCGTCGGAAATTGACGACATCGACCTGGAGAACACCATGGACTCAGCCGTGACAGTGGTGGAATGGGGCCGCGGCAGGGTGGAACACCTGAGCGAGAGCCGCCTCGAAGTCGACCTGCACCGTGCCATTGGCCTGCCCGCAACGGAACCGCACCCGGCAGCTGCCGTCCACGAAGGGGAGCCCGAAGTCCTGGACTTTGATACGGACGACGACGACGAGCCCCGCACGATCGTGATGCGCGGCTTCGGTCCGCGCTGGGCGTCCAGGCCGGCCCTCGGCGGAATCACGGAAGGGACACTCTGATGCTCATCCTTGCCATCGACACCTCAGCCGTGGCCAGCGCCGCGCTGGTGTCCGACGACGCCTTGGAAGGCGTCGTAGCCAGCTTCGCCACCGAGGACACCCGCAGCCACGCCGAGGTCCTCGCCCCGGGCATCGAAGACCTGCTCGCCTCGGCCGGGGTCTCGGGCAGTGACGTCGACGCCATCGTCACCGGCGTGGGGCCGGGCCCGTTCACGGGCCTGCGGTCCGGCATCGCCACCGCCCGCACACTGGCCTTCGTCTGGAACAAGCCCCTGTACGGCATGATGAGCCTCGACGCCGTGGCCCTGGAGGTTGCCGAATCCACCGATGCGGTGCCCGAATTCCTGGTGGTCACCGATGCACGCCGGAAAGAGGTCTACTGGGCCCGCTACAGCCTGGCGGACGGGCAGCTGCCGCAGCTGGAAGACGGCCCGCACGTGGGCTTCGCTGCGGACCTCCCGGACCTGCCCGCCTACGGTGCCGGCGCCGGCCTGTACTCCGATGTGCTCAAGGCCAACGCCGCGTTCAGCTCCGAACAGCCCGACGCCCTGTATCTGGGCCAGTTCGCGCTGGCCCGGCTGGCAGCGGGCGCCCCACTGCCTGATTCCACACCCCTGTACCTGCGCGAATCGGACGCTCAGGTCCCTGGGCCGCGGAAGCGGGCGCTGTGAGCACCCCGGCCGTGCCCGGCGCTGACGGGGTGGTTCTCCGCGACATGACGCTGGAGGATGTGCCGGCCGTCAACGCCTTGGAACAAAGGCTGTTCCCCACCGATGCCTGGCCGCTCCACATGTTCTTCGACGAACTGTCGCAGACCGACACCCGCCGTTACCTGGTGGCCGAAACAGCGTCCATGATCGTGGGCTACGCCGGCCTGATGTGCATCGAGCCCATCGCGGACGTCCAGACCATCGCCGTCGTTCCTGAATTCGAAGGCCGGGGGATCGGTTCGGCACTGCTCACCCGGCTCATCGGGGAAGCCGGACGGCGCGGCGCCCAGGACGTCCTGCTCGAGGTCCGCGCAGACAACCCGCGGGCCCAGCAGCTGTACCTGCGCTTCGGCTTTGAGCAGATCCATGTCCGCCGCCGGTACTACCGCGACGGTGTGGACGCCCTGATCATGCGGCTCCAGCTCGCACCCGACCCGGCCCCCACCACGGAAGCAGACCAGCCATGAACCGCCAGCAGCCCCTGGTACTGGGCATCGAATCCTCCTGCGACGAGACCGGCGTGGGGATCGTCCGCGGAACCGCCCTGCTGACCAACACCGTTTCCTCCTCCATGGACGAACACGTGCGTTTCGGCGGGGTGATCCCCGAGATCGCCTCCCGCGCGCACCTGGATGCCTTCGTCCCCACGCTGCGGCAGGCCCTCGACGACGCCGGCGTTGAGTTGGCAGACGTGGACGCCATCGCGGTCACGTCGGGACCTGGCCTCGCCGGGGCCCTGATGGTGGGCGTCTGCGCTGCCAAAGCCCTGGCCGTGGCCACCGGCAAGCCGCTGTACGCGATCAACCACCTGGTGGCGCACGTGGGTGTGGGGCTCCTCGACGGCCGGTCTCCTGCCGGCGCTTCGGGCGGAGTTGGTTCAGGCGTCGCCCCGCGGCTGCCGGACAACCTCGGAGCCCTGCTGGTGTCCGGCGGGCACACCGAGATCCTCAAGATCAACAGCATCACCGACGATGTCCAGCTGCTGGGTTCCACCATCGACGACGCCGCCGGCGAAGCCTACGACAAGGTGGCCCGCATCCTGGGCCTCGGCTACCCGGGCGGTCCCGCCATCGACCGGCTGGCAAAGACCGGCAACCCCAAGGCAATCCGGTTCCCGCGCGGCCTCACCCAGCCCAAATACATGGGGTCCGCCGAGGAACCGGGCCCGCACCGTTATGACTGGTCCTTCAGCGGCCTGAAAACCGCGGTGGCCAGGTGCGTCGAGCAGTTCGAGGCCCGCGGCGAGGACGTCCCCGTGGCAGACGTTGCGGCCGCGTTCCAGGAAGCGGTGGTGGACGTGATCACGTCAAAGGCCGTGCTGGCCTGCCGTGAACATGGGATCAAGGACGTGCTGTTGGGCGGCGGCGTGGCGGCCAATTCCAGGCTGCGGGAGCTCACCGGACAGCGCTGCGCGTCCGCCGGAATCAGGCTCCACGTTCCGCCGCTGGACCTGTGCACGGACAACGGCGCCATGGTGGCGGCCCTCGGTGCGCAGCTGGTGATGGCCGGGGTGGCGCCCAGCGGCATCCGCTTCGCGCCGGACTCGTCGATGCCGGTCACCGCGGTGTCATTGCCAACCTGAGGCAGGCCGGACTCTCCGGGACCCGGCGAACCGTCGCGGGGCACTTTGGGGGAGCCGTCGTCGTAAATCACGACGGCGGCGGGCGTGTCCGTGTCGAAGTGCCCCGTTTCGGGAG
This sequence comes from Arthrobacter sp. BE255, assembly GCF_031457335.1. Taxonomy (NCBI): domain Bacteria; kingdom Bacillati; phylum Actinomycetota; class Actinomycetes; order Micrococcales; family Micrococcaceae; genus Arthrobacter; species Arthrobacter sp. BE255. Next base: position 250,824 of record NZ_JAVDWK010000001.1, read on the forward strand.
GGTGTCGTCAGGCGGTGGGGCCGTTGCGCATCTGCTTGACGAGGTCCAGCACCACGGCCTGCAGGTCCCCGCCGTGCTCGGCGGCGACGCGGCGCTGGCGCTGGTAGCCGGCCCCGCGGCTGATGATCTTTTCGACGTCGGCGAGCTCGTCCGGGCAGCCGAGCCTGGCCGCGACGGGCTCCAGCCGGTTCAGGGTCTCCAGGAGATGGTCCGTCACCAGCTGTTCCCTGCCCTTGGCATCGAGGATGATGATGGCCTCCATGCCGTAGCGCGCGGCACGCCATTTGTTTTCCTGGACGTGCCACGGCGGCATGGTGGGGATGGTCCCGCCGTTGTCCAGCGTGGTGGAGAATTCGTCCACGAGGCACTGGGTGAGGGCGGCAATGGCGCCCACTTCCTCCAGCGTTGCCAGGCCGTCGCAGATGCGCATCTCGATGGTGCCGAGGTTGGGGACCGGGCGGATGTCCCAGCGGATCTCGGACAGGGTGTCGATCACGCCGGTGGTGAACATGTCCTGGACATAGGACTCGTATTCGTCCCAGGACTGGAACTGGAACGGCAGGCCCGCGGTGGGCAGCTGCTGGAACATCAGGGCCCGGTGCGAGGCATAGCCGGTATCCTCGCCGCCCCAGAACGGGCTCGACGCCGACAGGGCCTGGAAGTGCGGGAAGTAGTTGACCAGGCCGTCCAGCACGGGGAGCGCCTTTTCGCGCCGGTCCAGGCCAACATGGACGTGCACACCGTAAATGACCATCTGCCGGCCCCACCACTGCGTGCGGTCGATCAGCTTGGCGTAGCGGGCCTTGTCCGTGACCGGCTGGAGCTGCGGCGGACTGAAGGGGTGGCTTCCGGCGCAGAAGACCTCCACGCCCATGGGGTCGGTGATCTCGCGGACTGCGGCCAGGGACCTGCTGAGGTCCTCCTTGGCTTCGCCGGCGGTCTCGCAGATGCCGGTGACAAGTTCCACCGTGTTCAGCAGGAGTTCCTGCTTGATGTGGGGATGTTCGTCGTCCTCGTTCAGCTCGGGGTGTTTGGCGGCGACGCCGCGGAGCACCTCGTTGGCCACGGAAGCCAGCTCACCGGTCTGGCCGTCCACGAGCGCCAGCTCCCACTCCACACCAAGAGTTGATTGCCTCGATGAAGCGAAATCAATCTTCATGCGTTCCCCTAACTGTTCTGTTGTCCCTGGCCCACGCCGCCCCGGAAGGGTGTCCTGGCAATCGGCGGCAGGCAGGCGAAGGGGTGGTTCAAGTCTAGTGCAGGGGTAGCATCGTATTGATGGCCTTGTTCCCGCAGACCCGTGACAGTTTTCACAAAACCACCCTCATCATGGCAGCGGCGGCCACCCTCACCGCCCTGAGCGCCTGCACGGGCGTGCCCGCCCCAGCGGCGGCGCCCTCTTCCGAGAGCCCCACTCCCAGCCCGTCGCCCTCGGCATCCCAACGGACGACGCCGGCACCCCCGCCGTCGTCTGCCGCACCGGACCCGGGGACCAGGCCCCTCGGCTGGGGACCGCAGCAGCGCGACAGGGACGCGGCCGCCGCAGCCGTGGCCGCCATGACCCCGGAGCAGAAAGCCGGCCAGGTCCTGATGCCCTTCTTCGCGGGGACGGACGCTGAGGCGCACGCCGCCACCATCGAACGCCTCCACCTGGCAGGTTCGATCATCATGGGGGACAACGTCCCGGTGGACGCCCGGAAGCAGGTGGACCCTGCGGCCATGGCAGCAACCACCGCACGGCTGGCCCAGGCAGCCCGCGCGGACGGCCGGACCTGGCCCGGCCTCATCGGAGTGGACCAGGAGGGCGGCATGGTGGCGCGGCTCGGTGCGCCGCTCACCGAATGGCCGGCGCCCATGACCTACGGCGCTGCGGGCAACGCGGCGCTCACCAAGGACGCGGGCCGGGCCATGGCGTCCGAACTCGCGCCGCTGGGGTTCAACGTGGACTTCGCACCGGACACGGACGTCACCATCGGGCCTGCCGATCCGACCATCGGCGCGCGCTCCATGTCCGGGAACCCGGATGCGGCCGGGGCCCTGGGGGTGGCCTTTTCGCAGGGGATGCAGGAGTCGGGCGTGCTGCCGGCCGTGAAGCATTTCCCCGGGCATGGTTCAGTCATGGTTGACTCGCACCAGGATCTGCCCGTGCAGCCCGCAAGCATTGCCGACCTCGAGGCCCGCGACTGGAAGCCGTTCCGGGCCGCTATCGGCGCCGGCGTGCCCATGGTCATGACGGGGCACATCGCCGTGCCCGCGCTCGAACCCGGCGTCCCGGCGTCGTTGTCCGCGCCCACGTACGCTGCGCTGCGGGGCATGGGGTTCAACGGCGTCGCCGTGACGGACGCCCTCAACATGGGTGCGGTCCAGAAGCAGTATCCGGACGGCTCCGCTGCCGTGACGGCGCTCGCCGCCGGGGCGGACCTGCTGCTGATGCCCACGGATGTGGCGCAGGCACACGCGGCCATCCTGGCTGCGGTGGCCGGCGGCAGCCTGCCGGCCGCGCGCCTGGACGAGGCCGCGCAGCGGGTGGCCACCATGATGATCTGGCGGGGCAGGACAGCGTCGCCTCCAGGGTCGGCGCCCGGGACCGGCGCGGACATCTCAGCGCGGGTATCGGCCGCCGCTGTCACGGTCCTGTCCGGACCCTGCAGCGGTCCGCTGGTTCCCGGCAGTGTCCGGGTGGCAGGAGGCTCCCCGCAGGACCGGGCCCGGTTCGAGGCCGCCGCCGCCAAGGCCGGGCTCGCAGTAGGCGAGGGGCCGGTGGTCAGCCTCATCGGCTATGGCGGCGCCCCGGCCGCAGGGGACGTTGCCGTGTCGCTCGACGCGCCCTGGCCCCTGCAGGACTCCGCCGCGCCGGTCAAGGTTGCACTGTACGGGCGCAGCCCGGGCGCCTTCGACGCGCTGGCGGCCTTACTGGCCGGCAAGGCAACCGCCCCCGGGAAGCTGCCTGCCGCCGTCGGAAGCTTCCCCGCCGGCACCGGCTGCCCATAACCCCAAATGGCTCACAGTTAACGTCACCATTCACGCATTTCAGTGCGTTGTCTGTCAGTCAGCTGGGCGGGAGCGCGTTTAATGGACCGGTGCCCATTCTTCATAAAGACATGACCCTCTGCATCTCGCTGTCGGCGCGGCCCAGCAACAACGGGACCCGCTTCCACAACTACCTCTACGACCTTCTGGACCTGAACTGGATCTACAAGGCCTTCGCCCCCACGGACCTTGGCCAGGCCATCGCCGGCATCCGGGGCCTGGGGATCCGCGGCTGCGCGGTGTCCATGCCGTACAAGGAGGACGTGATCGCGCTCGTGGACGAGATGGACGCCTCCGCCAAGGCCATCGATTCCGTCAACACGATCGTCAACACCGACGGGCACCTCAAGGCCTACAACACGGACTACACGGCCATTGAGCAGCTGCTCAAGTCCAATGCCGTACCCACCGGACACTCGGTCCTGGTGCAGGGGGCCGGCGGAATGGCGAAAGCCACCATCGCCGCCCTCCGCGATGCCGGTTTCACGGACGTCACGGTGATTGCCCGCAACGAGAACGCGGGGCGGCCCCTCGCGGAGCAGTACGGTTTCGGCTGGCGCGCAGCGCTCGACGGCGGCACGGCAGATTTGATCATCAACGTCACCCCGATCGGCATGCAGGGCGGTCCGGAAGCCGACGCCCTGTCGTTCCCGGAAGAGACCATCGCAGCCGCCAAAGTGGTCTTCGACGTCGTGGCGCTGCCGGCCGAAACCCCGCTGATCCAGGCGGCACGCGCCGCCGGGAAGCCGGTGATCACCGGCGCCGAGGTGGCCACCATCCAGGCACTGGAGCAGTTTGTGCTGTACACCGGGGTCCGCCCCACCGACGAGCAGGTCCGGGCCGCCGAGGAATTCACGCGCGCCCAGTAGGTTCAGGCCGGTTCCACCACGATGGCCACCCGGTCCTCCCCGATGCGCGTCAGGACCAGGGTGGCCGTTTTGGTTCCGGCCTTCTTGCTGCTTTTCCCCGCGGGAAGCAGCTGCTTCCGCAGCTCCTCCGGGGTAACGGAGGTGCCGCGCTTCTTGATGTCCAGCACGCCGATGCCGTTGTCCTTGACCCAGGCCTTGAGCGCCTTCACGTTGTACGGCATGACCTCCAGGACCCTGTAGGCCCGGGCGTAGGGCGTGTCCACCAGGTCGGGGGCACAGATGTAAGCGATGTGCTCGTCCACCAGGTGCCCGCCCAGTTCGAGTGCGACGTCGGCCACCAGCCCCGCGCGGATCACGGCGCCGTCGGGCTCGTACAGGTAGCCCTCCACCGCGCCCACCGGGGCGACCGGACCGCCGTCGAAATCCTCAGCGCTGGTGATTTCCGCGGCGCCCTGTGGCCCCAAAAGCAACGCTGCCCGGCGGATCCCCGGCCGGCGCACCGCGTTGAACCACAGCGTCACCTCGGTGACGTCGCCGCCCACGGAGACCCACTGCGCCTCACAATCCGCCGGCACCGATTCGTGCGGCATCCCGGGACCCATTTTGACCCCCACCGCGCGGCCGGACGCGGCCAGCGACTCCACAAAGGACAGCGGCGGGGAGAAGGCCTCCGGATCCCAGATCCGCCTGGTTCCCGACGTGGAGGTGACACGGCGTGCCGGATCCAGCCAGACGCCGTCGATCCCGTCCAGCGGGACCGACATCGCGTCGGAGTGCACCACGGTGGCGTTGGGGAACGGGATGAGGTTCACCGTGGCGCAGGCGGCAGTGGTCTCGTCCATTTCCACGGCCGTGACGGTGATGTCCATCGAGGCGAGGGCCAGCGAGTCGGCGGCCAGCCCGCAGCCGAGGTCCGCGACGTGGCCGATCCCGGCCTGCGCGAACCGTTCGGCGTGCCGGGCGGCAACGTTCAGCCGGGTGGCCTGTTCCAGCCCGGCCTGGGTGAAGAGCATGCTCCGGGCGAATTCACCGAACTTCAGTTCGGCCTTGGTGCGGAGCCTGGACTGGGTGAGGACAGCGGACACCAGTGCGGGGGAGTGGCCGGCCTTGCGGAGCGAGGAATTCAGCTCGAACGAGGTGTCCTCGCGGTACGGGCCAAGGGACGCCAGCAGGTCCCAGCCTTCGCTCGTGAGCAGTGGTGCGATCTGGTCCTGCGGTGCTTGAGCCATGGGTTCAAGCGTAGTGGAGGAGCACGGCGGCGGGATGCCGATAGGGTTGAAGGCATGGAAGAGCGCGCAGGCCTACAGCCGTCCGAACAGCCACATCCGAACCACCCAGGCCTGGTGAAGTTCGCCCGTCCCGCACTGATCGCGGGAGCTGCTGTGGCCGTGGTCTGCACCGCACTCCTGGTGATCATCTTCTTCCTGGACACCTTCAACGCCACGGTCTACTCCGTGGGCGGCAAGAACATCCAGGACGCCACCGACGAGGCACGCGAGATCAGGGACCTCTATGCCGGGGCCCGGTTAGGCGGCATTATCCTGCTGGTGGTTTCGCTGCTGGCCGCTGCAGCCGGCGCCGTCATCCTCTATCTCCAGCGGGGCAACGCCGTGGACGAGGGCAACGAAGGTGACGAGGACGTCGATTTCGATGACCTCGCCGGGCGCTGAGACTGTTTGGGACTGTTCACCGGGGGCAAAATTCTGGCACTCGCCTTGACCGAGTGCTAACCACTTACATAGAGTCATCATTAGCACTCTCCCTAGGAGGGTGCTAACACATGAAGAGCTGCCAGCCAGGCTGCTGCCGGCACCGCGACGACGGTTTGCCAGCCACGGGCAGCAGCTCTCCAGTCCATGAATTTGCTGACGAAAAGGAGAGGTCCGAGTGTCGGTCTCTATTAAGCCTCTTGAGGATCGTATTGTTGTCCGCCCGCTCGAAGCCGAGCAGACCACGGCTTCCGGCCTGGTCATCCCGGACTCCGCACAGGAGAAGCCGCAGGAAGGCGAAGTTGTTGCAGTCGGACCCGGCCGCTTTGAAGATGGCAACCGCGTTCCTGTCGACGTAGCCGTTGGCGACGTCGTTATCTACTCCAAGTACGGCGGAACCGAAGTCAAGACCGGCGGCACCGAGTACCTCGTGCTGTCCGCCCGCGACGTTCTGGCGATCGTCGTAAAGTAACTCTTTGGATCCCCGTGCCGCTGGTCATGCTTTTGCTGGCCGGCAGCGCGGGGTTTCTGTCTTGAAAGGACACAACCATGGCAAAGCAGCTTGCGTTTAACGACGCTGCCCGCCGGTCGCTTGAAGCCGGCATCGATAAGCTCGCCAATACTGTCAAGGTGACGCTCGGCCCCCGCGGCCGCAACGTCGTCCTCGACAAGAAGTGGGGCGCTCCCACAATCACCAACGACGGTGTCACCATCGCCCGTGAAATCGAACTGGACGACCCGTACGAGAACCTTGGCGCGCAGCTGGCCAAGGAAGTCGCCACGAAGACCAACGATGTTGCCGGCGACGGCACCACCACAGCCACCGTTCTGGCACAGGCACTGGTCAAGGAAGGCCTGCGTAACGTTGCTGCCGGCGCTGCCCCCGGCCAGATCAAGCGCGGCATCGAGGTTTCCGTTGAAGCCGTCGCCGCCCGCCTGCTCGAGAACGCCCGTCCGGTTGAGGGCACCCAGGTTGCCAGCGTTGCAGCCATCTCCGCCCAGAGCGACGAAATCGGCGAGCTCCTCGCCGAGGCATTCGGCAAGGTCGGCAAGGATGGTGTGATCACCATCGAGGAGTCCTCCACCACGCAGACCGAACTGGTCCTCACCGAAGGCATGCAGTTCGACAAGGGCTACCTGTCCCCGTACTTCGTCACCGACGCAGAACGCCAGGAAGCCGTCCTCGAAGACGCCCTCATCCTGATCAACCAGGGCAAGATCTCCTCGGTCCAGGACTTCCTGCCGCTGCTGGAGAAGGCGCTGCAGAGCTCCAAGCCGCTGTTCATCATTGCCGAAGACGTCGACGGCGAGGCGCTGTCCACGCTGATCGTCAACCGCATCCGCGGCACCCTGAACGTGGTTGCCGTCAAGGCTCCGGGCTTCGGCGACCGCCGCAAGGCCATGCTGCAGGACATCGCCACCCTTACCGGTGCGCAGGTTGTCTCCCCGGAACTGGGCCTGAGCCTGGACACCGTTGGCCTTGAGGTGCTGGGTACTGCCCGCCGCATCACGGTCACCAAGGACAACACCACCATCGTTGACGGTGCCGGTTCCGCAGAAGACGTCGCAGCCCGGGTTTCCCAGCTGCGCGCCGAGCTGGCCCGCACCGACTCCGACTGGGACAAGGAAAAGCTGCAGGAACGCCTGGCCAAGTTGGCCGGCGGCATCGGCGTGATCAAGGTTGGCGCAGCCACCGAGGTTGAGCTGAAGGAAAAGAAGCACCGTATCGAAGATGCTGTGTCCTCCACCCGCGCCGCCCTCGAAGAAGGCATCGTGGCCGGTGGCGGTTCCGCGCTGATCCACGCCCTGAAGGCACTCGACGAGGACCCTGCAGTCAAGGCCCTCGAAGGCGACGCCGCAGCCGCTGTTGGCATCGTCCGCCGCGCCCTGGTCCAGCCGCTGCGCTGGATCGCCCAGAACGCCGGGTTCGACGGCTACGTTGTCACGGCCAAGGTTGCAGAGCTCGAGACCAACAACGGTTTCAACGCCAAGTCCGGCGTGTACGAGGACCTGATCGGCGCCGGTGTCATCGACCCGGTCAAGGTCACCCGTGCAGCCCTGCGCAACGCAGCGTCCATCGCCGCGCTGGTCCTCACCACCGAGACCCTCGTGGTGGAGAAGCCGGCTGAAGAAGACGAGCACGCAGGTCACAGCCACTGAGCTGACGCCTGAGCGCAGTCCTTCGTACACAAAAAACCGGTCCAGCTTCCGCTGGGCCGGTTTTTTGTGCCCGGGACTTACATGTCCCGCGTCTCGACGTCGCCCGCGCGCTCGTACACCAGCGACACCGCGCCCTTGGGGAAGCTGCGGGCCGGCTCCGCCAGGCGAAAGGAACCGGGGATCGTCGCGTCGTCGAAAAGGCGCTTCCCCTGGCCAAGGGTGATCGGATAGAGCCACAGGTGGAGGCGGTCCAGGACGTCTGCAGCGAGGAGTGAACGGATGAGGACGCCGCTGCCGAACATGTGCACCTGGCCGTACTCCTCACGGAGCCGGCCCGCGGCCGCGGCGTCAGGCAGTACGGTGGTGCCCGCCCATGTCGGATCAGCCAGCGTGCTGGAGACGACGAACTTGGGCACCCGGTTGAGCGTGCCGCCGATGTCGTCGGACTGGTGCGGCCAGTAGGCGGCGAAGATGTCGTAAGTCTTCCGGCCGAGAAGCAGGGCATCGATGCGTTCGATCTCGGCGCCGATGGCCGCGCCGGCTTCGTCATCGGACACCGGCGCCTGCCAGCCGCCGAAGGCGAAGCCGCCCTCGGGGTCTTCCTCCCGGCCGCCGGGCGCCTGGTAGACGCCGTCGAGGGTAATGAACAGGTTCGCGACGATGATGCCCATGCGTCCAGTCTGGAACTGTGCTCCGGCGCTGTCCAGAGCCAGCGACCGGCATCGGCCCGCGTGGCAGACTGGTGCCATGCTGCTCGACGAGCTCGTGAGAACCACTGATACCGTCGCGTCGACCCGCTCCCGGCTGGCGAAGGTTGAGGCACTGGCCGACCTGCTGCGCCGGCTTGCCCCCACGGACATCGCAACGGCCGTCGGCTTGCTCACCGCCAAGCCGCGACAGGGCCGGGTAGGGGTCGGCTGGCGGGGCATGACAGCGGCCATGGGGGAACCGGCCGCCGAGCCGAGCCTTACCGTCGCTGACCTCGACGCTGCGCTGGACCGGCTGCTCGTCACCGCAGGTGCCGGATCGGCGGCGGAGCGCGCCGCCACCCTCCGGATGCTCACGGCGGCTGCCACCGAACGCGAGCAGGCATTCATTTCCGGTGTGCTGCTCGGTGAGCTGCGTACCGGTGCGCTTGAGGGCGTGCTGACGGATGCCGTTGCCCGCGCCGCCGGCCGGCCCGCCGACGCAGTACGACGCGCTGCGATGCTCTCCGGCGATCTCGGCGGGACCGCCCTGCTCGCGATCACGGGCACGGCCGCCCAGCTTGACGCCGTCGGCCTCGTCGTCGGCCGTCCCGTGCAGCCCATGCTCGCCGCCACTGCTTCCAGCGCCAGCGCGGCGCTGGAAACCACGGGGGAGGCATCGGTGGAGTACAAGCTCGACGGCGCCCGCATCCAGGTGCATCGGTTCGGCGACGAGGTGCGCATCTACACCCGCACCCTGGCCGACGTGACGCACCGGCTGCCCGAGGTCGTGGAGGTGGTGCGCGGACTGCCGGTCCGTGAAGTGATCCTCGACGGCGAGACACTCGCCCTCGACGAGGACGGCGGCCCCCGGCCGTTCCAGGAGACCATGTCGCGGTTCGGGGCGGATGCTGTGCACGCCACGGTGCTGCATCCCTGGTTCTTCGACGTACTGCATATCGACGGGCGGGACCTGCTCGAGGAGCCTCTGTCGACGCGCATCGGCGTGCTCGAGCGCATCGCCCCGGAACACCGGATCCCGGGGGAGATCACGGCGGACGCTGCCGTCGCTGAACGGGTGTCGCGGGATGCGCTCGCTGCCGGCCATGAGGGCGTAGTGGTGAAAGCCGTCGGATCGGCCTACGCCGCAGGCCGGCGTGGTTCCAACTGGATCAAGGTGAAGCCGGTACTCACCTACGACTTGGTGGTGCTCGCCTGCGAGTGGGGGTCAGGGCGGCGCGCCGGGCTGCTGTCAAACCTGCACCTCGGTGCCCTCGACCCGACCGGCGAGTTTGGCGAACCCGGCGGCTACGTGATGGTGGGCAAGACATTCAAGGGCCTCACCGATGCGCTGCTGCGCTGGCAGACCGAGAGGTTCCCGGAGATCGAACTGCGGCGCACGGCCGGCACGGTCTGGGTTGAGCCCGTCACCGTGGTGGAGATCGCGATCGACGGTGTGCAGCGTTCTCCGCGATACCCGGGCGGAATTGCCCTTCGGTTCGCGCGCGTTAAGCGCTACAGGGATGACAAGACGGCGGCCGAGGCGGACACCATCCAGACCCTCCGCGCGCTGCTGCGCGGGTAGGTTGTGCCGGTTCCCGAGCGGGCGTACCGTGGCGCTTAAGCAGCCCGCCTGGCGCGCGGCAGGGCCAAACCGGCTGGGCGGGAATGTATCCGAACGGAGGCCAGATGACAGCCGAGACGGGCATCGACCAAGGCCGGTCAGCCTTCCGGGAGCACCGTTGGACCGATGCTTTCGAGAACTTCCGTGACGCCGACCTCCGCGGCGGACTGCCGGCACCGGACCTTGACCGGCTCGCGGTCTCCGAAATCCTGACCGGCAATATCACTGCAGGGCTTGATACGCTCACCCGGGCCCATGAGGAATACCTGGTGGTCGGCGACGTTGTGGGTGCCGCCCGGTGCGCGGCGTGGATGGGCATGGAGCTGATGAACGTGGGGGAGCCGGCGCGGGCCGGAGGCTGGTTTGCCCGCGGCCAGAGGCTGGCGGACGAACTGGCCGAGCCGGACGCCGTGCAGGGTTTCCTGCTCGTCCCGGTGGGCCTGGGCAAGCTCTACAGCGGCGACCCTGCCGGCGCACTCGAGACGTTCTCCCAGGCTGCCGAATACGGCCGGAACTTCCAGGACAAAGACCTGTCCGCCCTGGCCCTCCTCGGCACTGGCCAGGCGACCCTGATGCTTGGACACCCCGACGAGGGCCTTCGGATGTTCGACGAGGTCATGGTGGCCGTGACAGCGGGGGAAGTCTCCGCGATCCCCTCCGGGATTATCTACTGCGCTGTCATCGGCAACTGCCACCTGGCCTTTGACCTTGAGAGGGCGCTGCAATGGACCGTGGCGCTTGACCGCTGGTGCAATGCCCGCCCTGACATGGTGGCGTTCAGCGGCCAGTGCCAGTCGCACCGCGCCGAGATCTTCCGGCTGCACGGGGCTTGGGCCGAAGCGATGGAGGCTGCGGCCGCGGCCCAGGGACGCTCCACCCGGGGCGATCCGCAGGCGCTCTACGGCGGTTTTTACCAGCAGGGCGAAGTGCAGCGGCTCACCGGCGCCCTGGATGCCGCCGACGGTTCCTACCGCGAGGCGGCACGAAGCGGCTACGAGCCGCAGCCCGGCCTTGCGCTCCTCCTGCTGGCACGCGGGGAAGCGCAGCAGGCGCAGGTAATGCTCCGCAGGGCAGCCGGCGTGGCCGACGTCGCCACCCGCCGGAATCTGTTGCCGGCACTGGTGGAGATCGAACTGGCAGCCTCCGACCTTGAGGCGGCACGGCGGGGCGCGGACGAGCTGGAGAGCTTTGCCCGCGAATGCCCCATGCCCATGGTCCGGGCGGTTGCCGATCAGGCCGCCGGCGCGGTCCGGCTCGCTGAAGGCGATCCGGCGGGTGCATCAGCAGCCCTGCGGCACGCCTGGAAGCTGTGGCTTGAACTCGGCGTGCCCTACGAGGCCGCGCGTTGCCGCATCCTGACCGGGCGTGCGTGCCGGGCTCTCGGCGATGAGCCCTCGGCGCTGATGGACTTCGAGGCCGCACATGCCGAGTTCCTGGAGCTGGGTGCAGCGCCTGCTGCCGCCGGGGCCGCCTCGCTTATGCGGGAAGGCGCCGACGACGGAGCCAAGAGTCCGCTGTCCCCGCGGGAAACGGAAGTGCTTCGGCTCGTCGCGTCCGGAGAAGGCAACCGGGCGATAGCCGCTGACCTGTACTTGAGCGAAAAGACGGTTGCCCGGCACATCAGCAACATCTTCCTGAAGCTGGGCCTTTCCTCCCGCGCGGCCGCCACGAGGTATGCGTTCGAGCACGGGCTCGCGGAGTAACTGCAGGACTGCATAAAAATACCCACAAAGCCCCTGCGCAGAGTTACATGATTTGGCCGACGCGGCCCGGCTGGCCCCGATCGTAGCCTCAAAGCATGAACCTTCCAGTCCTTGCCGGCACCCTTTCGACGGTGCTGTTTGCCTTGGGAATGCTGCCGATGCTGGTGAAAGCGGCCCGCACGCGGGACCTCGCCTCCTACAGCCTGGGGAACCTGGTCCTGAGCAATGTGGCCAATGCGGTTCACTCCGTCTACGTCTTCAACCTGCCCGCCGGCCCCATCTGGGCACTGCACCTGGCCTACGTCCTGGCGTCCGCGCTGATGCTGGCCTGGTGGTGGCGCTACAGGGAGACGGGCGGCGAAGCAGCGGGGAGCACGGCTGCCGGCCAACGGGAGGGTTCAGCCCCAGGAATCAACCTCAGTGAAAAAGGAGCGCAGTGATGATGGACAACAACGACGGAACCGGCACGCTGGACACGATGATCATCGGTGGCGGCCAGGCAGGCCTTGCCATCGGCTATTACCTGAAGGAGCAAAACCGGAAGTTCCTGATCCTGGACGAGAACCCGAGGACCGGAGACGCCTGGCGCCAGCGGTGGGATTCGCTCCGGGTGTTTACCCCCGCCAAATACGACGGACTGCCCGGCGCGCCGTTTCCGGCGGATCCCCTGTCCTTTCCCCCGAAGGACCAACTGGCGGACTATCTCGAACGTTACGCGGAGCAATTCGAACTGCCGGTGCGCCAGGGCATGCGGGTCGAGAGGCTCTGGCGGGAAGATGACCGCTATGTTGCCGCCTCCAACGGCCATCGCTGGGAAGCGCGCAACGTGGTCGTGGCAACGGGCGCCGAACGTTCGCCCAAGATCCCGGAATTCGCTTCCTTGCTTGACCCTTCCATAGTCCAACTCCATTCCAGCGACTATCGGAATCCGGGCCAGCTCAAGGACGGTCCGGTCCTTGTTGTCGGTGTCGGAAACTCCGGCGCGGAGATCGGCATTGAGGTCTGCAGGACCCACCGGACCCTGATGGCAGGGAAGGCGGGCGGTGAGCTCCCCGTCAAGCATGGCAGGGCGGCCGCGCGTTTTGTCCTGCCACTCGTCCGGTTTGCAGGGCTGCACGTGCTGAACATCTCCACTCCCATTGGCCGCAAGGCCATTCCGGGCCTCAAAGCCCATGGAGCACCCCTGATCAGGACCAAGACCAAGGACCTCGCAGCCGCCGGTGTGCGGTTCGTTCCCCGGGTCACTGGTGTGGACGACGGGCTGCCGGTCCTCGCCGACGGTAGCCGGCAGGACATCGCAAATGTGATCTGGTGCACCGGCTTCCACGTGGACTTCAGCTGGATGGACCCGGCCTTGCTCGACGACGGTGGAATGCCCCGCCAATACCGCGGCGTTGCGCTGGACTCGCCAGGCCTGTTCTTCCTGGGTCAGGACTTCATGTATGCGGCGGCCTCGGCAACCCTTCCCGGTGAGTGCCGCGACGCCCGCTACCTGGCCGGGAAAATCCCGGTTTCCGTCAGCCGTGAGTCCGCCGCATCCTCCATCTGAGCTGGCGCGCCTTGTCCTCGGGCAGCCGGGTGGACACCAAGCGGTAAAAGACAAGCACGGCCACGGCGGCGGCCACGATCCCCACCAGGTTCACCAAAAGCTGCAGGGCCGAGCCTGCAGCTTTCTGGTATTCACCAAGGACCAGCGCCACCGCGACAAATCCTGCCGCCGGCACCGTGGTCACCGAGATGAACACACCGATGAGCGCGGCCGAACGCCGGCTGATCATCGAGAGCATTCCGGCCGCCCCTGCCAGCCCGGCAACGATCAGTGAGTACGGTCCAGGGTGGTAAATGAACTCCACCGCGGAGCCGGTGTCCAGGACGTTTGCCGGGAAGAGGCCCAACGGCACGGACAGCCAGGCGCTCAGCGCCGCCAGGAGCATCGCCACCGGGAAACCAACGGCCAGTGCGACGGCGGCGCGGCGCCCCAGCCGCCAGCGTCCCCTTGCCAGGGCGACGGCGAGGGCGGCCAGCGGGCCGAACTCCGGCCCCACCGCCATGGCACCAACGATCGCGATCGTCGAGTTGGTCACGATGCCGATGGCGGCCAATTGAGTCGCCAGCACGAGGAACGCGAGGTAGCTCCACGTCAGCCGGGAGTCCTCACCGGTCTGCCGCGTCACCTCATCCCAGATCAGGGCGTCCGCTCCGTCGCCCGGGGCGGCGTTTTCCGCCGCGTCCGCGCGGCGGGACAGGACCAGTTCGGGCGTGGAGACGGAAATTGACCCAGTCTGGTGCACCTTGAGGACGTGCAGTTTCTCCAGCAGCTCCTCGACCGCCTCGCGGGCGATCTGGACCTCGATGACGTCGCCGGGAGGCAGGACGGACGCCCCGGCAAGAACTGCCAGCCCGGCGGCTCCGGTCTGCCCGGTACAGCATTCCTGCACGACGGCGGAGAGCTCTCCGGGAACACAAATACGCATCTGGACAATCACGTCAGATCCCTTTCCTGGCCTGGGGACAGCATAGTTTCCCAGTGCTTCGGGACCCTTGACCGGCCCGCCCTGATTGGTCATCGAAAATACGGCTCGGTAGCATGGAGGCTTTGGTTGCCCGCTGCGAGAGGTCTTTTGTGTCGACTGCGAGAACCACGCCCGCTCCCGGCCGTGCGGGCGAAGCGTCCCCCAAAGGACGCAATGCGACGTTCCGGCCCGAGGTCCAGGGGCTCCGGGCGCTCGCGGTCCTCATGGTGGTGACCTACCACGTGTGGCTGGGGCGGGTTTCCGGCGGCGTTGACATCTTCCTGCTCATCTCAGCGTTCCTGCTGACCCTTTCCTTCACCAGGAAAGTCGAAGCGGACAAGCCCCTGAACCTTATCCGGCACTGGCTGCACCTTTTCAAGCGGCTGCTGCCTGCCGCCGTCGTGGTCCTGCTGGGCATCCTGGCCGGCACGTGGCTGATCCTGCCGCAGAGCCGCTGGCCCGACGTCCTGGACCAGGCATGGGCCTCCCTCCTCTACCGGCAGAACTGGCTCCTGGCCGATACCGCCGTCGACTACTACGCCCAGGACCACTCCGGTGCCAGCCCGCTGCAGCACTTCTGGTCGCTGTCCATCCAGGGCCAGGTCTTCATTTTGTGGCCGCTGGTGTTCGCCGGCTCCGCGCTGGTGTGGCGGTGGCTTCGACGACGGAGCAACGCCAGCTACCGGCTGGTCCTGGCGGCGGCCTTCTCCGCAATCTTCCTGGCGTCCCTGGCATTTTCGGTCGAGCAGACAGCCACGAACCAGGCCTACGCCTACTTCGACACCCGGACACGGCTGTGGGAATTCGCCCTCGGTTCCCTCCTGGCCCTGGCATTGCCGTACGTGAAGCCGGGCAAGGCGCTGCGCGTAATGCTCGGCTGGGCCGGCCTGGCCGCCATGGTGTCCTGCGGCCTGGTGCTGACCGTGGACCGTTCCTTCCCGGGATTCATTGCCCTGTGGCCAACCCTGGCCGCAGCCGCGATCATCGTTGCCGGCCAGAGCGGCAGCCCGTTCGGCGTGGACAGGCTCCTGAGCTGGAAGCCCTTGGTTGCCCTCGGCGACAACTCCTACGCCCTGTATCTGTGGCACTGGCCGGTGCTGGTCCTGGCACTGGCCGCCACCGGAATCGGGACGCCCGGACTCGGCCAGGGCCTGGCCGTTGTTGCCGCGTCCGTCATCCTCGCCGTGCTGACCACCCGCTTTGTGGAGAAGCCGCTGCGCGACTGGCACTGGCCGCAGAAGCGGTCCTGGCGCACCGCCGTCGTGATTGCCGCCTGCTGCGGGGTACTCGCCGGCCCTGTGGCCGTATGGCAGACCACGATCACGGCGGAGGAGGCGGCCGCGGCCGGGCAGCCCCGCGAACTGACTCCCGGGGCCGCGTCCCTGGCGCCGGAGAACGCCGGCAAGCCCACTCCGGAAGCCCGGATCATTCCGGCGCCGGCGGCAATGAAGGACGAATGGGCGGACATCGACGGGCTATGCACCGACGCCAATGTGCCGTCGGACCCGCTGCTGGCCGGATGCCTGCAGAATACGAAACCCGAGACGGTGACCAAACGGATCGTGGTGCTGGGCGACTCCCACGCCCAGCAGTACATGGCCGCCCTGGGCCCGATCGCCAAGGATCACGGCTGGGAAGTGGTGACCCTGCTCAGGGGCAGCTGCCGCTTCGGTGCTGAGTCACCCGAACGGGACGCGGAGTGCAACGCGTTCAACAAGGCCAGCGCCGCCTACGTCATGGAACACCGGCCGGACGCGGTGTTCACCGTCGCGTCGCTGACCCATGTGGAGGCGCCGTTCGAAACCGAGGTTCCCGGCTACCTCGACGGCATCCGCCAGTTCACCCAGGCAGGGATGGACGTGGTGGGTATCCGGGACAACCCGCGGTTCAGCATCAACATGCCGGAGTGCGTCCAGAAGCACGGCGCAAACGCCCCGGAATGCAACGCGCCGCTGAACGAGTCCCTCGCCGAATCGTCGCCGCTGGACAGCTACCGCGGCCGGATCGACGGCCTCCACCTGATGGACCTGAGCGACTTCATCTGCGCCGGCGGCACCTGCCCTGCCGTCGTGGGGAACGTGTACGTCTACAAGGACGACAACCACCTCACCAAAACCTACGTGCAGAGCATGATCCCCATGTTCGAGCAACGGCTGCTGGCGGCCACCGGCTGGACCTGAGGTTTCTTCCGGCCGCTGGGGGTGCCGTTGCTCACATTGCCGTCCCGGAATAGGGGGATCGGCGCCGAGGTTCTAATATTTACTCAACACTTTCTGCACTGAACCCGTGTACGAAGTACCCCCGCACCGCAACCCATGCACGGACCAGTCCCGTAATGACGGGCTGGTCATCAGCTGCAACCCCTACCCGTGAACCCCGCAACCAAGGTAAGAGGCGCACTCATGACCCAGCCCGCACACGATCCGTTCGGCTTTGTTGGCCTGACGTACGACGACGTCCTGCTGCTCCCCGGCCACACCGACGTCATCCCCTCCGACGCCGACACCTCCTCCCGGATCTCCAAGCGGATCACGGTCCACACACCGCTGCTGTCCGCCGCGATGGACACCGTGACCGAATCCCGGATGGCCATCGCAATGGCCCGCCAGGGCGGCCTGGGTGTTATCCACCGCAACCTGTCCATCCAGGACCAGGCCGACCAGGTGGACCGCGTGAAGCGCAGCGAGTCCGGGATGATCACCAACCCGCTGACCATCGGCCCTGAGGCCACACTGGCCGAACTTGACGAGATCTGCTCCCAGTACCGGGTTTCCGGCCTGCCCGTGGTGGATGAGGGTATGCGGCTCCTGGGCATCGTCACCAACCGCGACACCCGCTTTGTCCCGGAGGCAGACTTCCCGCTCCGGCTGGTCAGCGACGTCATGACCAAAATGCCGCTCGTCACCGGCCACGTGGGCATCAGCCGCGAGGAAGCCTCGCACAAGCTGGCCACCAACAAGATCGAAAAGCTCCCGCTCGTTGACGAGCAGGGCCGCCTCAAGGGCCTGATCACCACGAAGGACTTCACCAAGGCAGAGCAGTACCCCCTGGCTACCAAGGACGACGAGGGCCGGCTCCGCGTCGGTGCCGCCATCGGGTTCTTCGGTGACGGCTGGGAACGCGCCATGGCCCTCGTTGACGCCGGCGTCGACGCGCTGTTCGTGGACACCGCAAACGGCCACTCGCAGGGCGTGCTGGACATGATCCGCCGCCTGAAGTCCGACCCCGTAGCGGCGCACGTGGACATCATCGGCGGCCAGGCCGCCACACGTGAAGGCGCGCAGGCACTGATCGACGCCGGCGCCGACGGCATCAAGGTGGGTGTTGGCCCCGGCTCCATCTGCACCACCCGCGTGGTGGCCGGTGTGGGCGTCCCGCAGATCACCGCCATCTACGAATCCTCGAAGGCAGCCATCCCGGCCGGTGTTCCGTTGATCGCCGACGGCGGCCTGCAGTACTCCGGCGACATCGGCAAGGCGCTGGTTGCCGGCGCCGACACCGTGATGCTGGGCTCCCTGCTGGCCGGCTGTGACGAGTCCCCGGGCGAGCTGATCTTCGTCAACGGTAAGCAGTTCAAGAGCTACCGCGGCATGGGCTCGCTGGGCGCCATGCAGTCCCGCGGCAAGAACACGTCCTACTCGAAGGACCGCTACTTCCAAGCCGACGTCTCCGGCGACGACAAGCTGATCCCCGAGGGCATTGAGGGCCGGGTGGCCTACCGCGGGCCGCTGGCTTCCGTGGCGTACCAGCTGGTGGGTGGCCTCCGCCAGACCATGTTCTACGTCGGTTCCCCGACCATCCCGGAGCTGAAGGTGCGCGGCAAGTTTGTCCGCATCACCCCGGCAGGGCTGAAGGAATCGCACCCCCACGACATCCAGATGACCGTGGAGGCACCGAACTACGGTTCTCGCTAGCCACACACGCTCAAGGAGGCCACGGGGATTCGTTCCTGTGGCCTCTTTGCGTCTGCGCCTAGCATCCCCGGGCAGAACTAGGCTGTATTCATGCCCGAACCACACCATCCCGCCGAGCTGAACCCCAAGCGGGATCCCCAACGGAAGCTCGCCGTGCGGCCGTATGCCCGGGCTGTGGCGCAGGTGCTGCGGGTCAGCTTCCGGGCCTCGCCGGCCGCCGTCGTGATGAAAGTGGTGGGTTCGCTCATCTCGGCGCTGCTACCGCTGGTCACCACCTACTTCGCTGCGCTGACCACCACCGCCTTGGCGGCTGCGTACTCGGGAGACGAGGCCGCCGGCAGGCAGGCTATTGTCTACGTCATTGTCACCGCGGCGCTGGGACTGTTCTGGGGTGCGTTCAGCAGCGTGGACCGCTACATCCAGCAGCTCATGAGCTTCAAGGTGGGAGCCATCGTGGGCGACCTCATGTACGAGCGGTTCCTGGCGCTCGAATTCTGGCGGTACGACGACAAAGAGACCGTTGACCTCTACGACCGCGCCAAACGGTTCTCTGACTCCTACGCCCGGGTCCTGGACCGCATCGCCGCCATCTTCACCCAGCTCGTGTCGGTGATTCTCGCCGTCGGCGCCCTGCTGCTGGTCAGCTGGTGGATCGCCGTCATCGTCCTGGTCGCGATCGGGCCCAGCGTCTACCTGCAGTTCAAGCTTTCGCGGGAGCAGATCGCCCACTGGAACACGCAGGTGGACTCGCGCCGCCAGCGCCGGATGATCGAGACCAACCTGCTGCGCCCGCAGCACATCGCCGAAATGCGGCTGTACGGCATCGTTGGCTACCTGATGGACTTCCGGTCCCGGCTGCGGGACGCGGACGAGCGCCGCAGGCTGGACTTCCAGAAGCGGTACATCCCGAAGCAGCTTGCCGCCGATGCCCTGCAGTACGGCGCCGAAGTGGTTTCCCTGATCTGGGTGGTCGGACAGATCATCGCGCGCGCCCAGCCGGTGGGCCAGTTCCTGTACGTCCAGCAGATCGTCAGCCGCGCACTCTCGACAGCCAATAACCTCGTATCGTCCCTGAGCTCCATCGACGAGGACCTCGCGAACCTCAAGGACTACGAACTGTTCATGGCGCTGCCCGTCCACTCCCGGCATGCGCCGCCGCTGCTGCAGGCCCCCAAGACCGTGGAGCTGAAGGACATCCGCTTCACCTACACCGGCAGCGACATCGAGGTGATCCGCGGGATCAGCATGACCATCCGGGAAGGGCAGCACATCGCCATCGTGGGGGAGAACGGGGCCGGAAAGTCCACCCTCATCAGGATCCTGGCAGGGCTCTACGCCCCGGACTCCGGGCAGGTAATGCTCGACGGCGTCGACCTCGCCGCCGTCGACGTCACCTCCTGGCACCGCCACCTGGCGGTGCTGAGCCAGGAGTTTTTGAAGTACGAGTTCGCCACCGCAGCGGAGAACATCTACTTCGGCGATGTTGACTCCGCGAAGGACGACCGCAGGATCCGCCGGTCGGCTGAGGACGCGGAGGCGCTGGAGTTCATCAACAAGCTGCCCAATGGCCTGGACAACCACGTCAGCAACTGGATGGAGGACCCGCGCGGCCGGAAGGGCAGCGGGCTTTCGGGCGGCCAGTGGCAGCGGCTCGCGATGGCCCGGAACTTCTACCGCAACGCGTCCTTCATGGTGATGGACGAGCCCACCTCGGCCATCGATGCGCTGGCGGAACACCGCATCTTCACCCGGCTCTTCGCGGACCGCAGCAGCACGATCATCGCCATCAGCCACCGCCTGGCCACTATTGAGAAGGCGGACATCGTGTACATGCTCGAAGATGGCCGGATCGTCGAGGAGGGCACTCACAAGGAGCTGGTGGCACTGCGTGGCCGCTACTTCAGGATGTTCGAATCGCAGTTGACACCGTTGGAGGATAACCTAGACCAGTGACTTATGAGATCGAGATCGGCCGTGGCAAGCGTGGGCGTCGTGCCTACTCCCTGGATGACATTGCGATTGTCCCTAACCGTCGTACCCGCGACCCCAAGGACGTTTCCGTGTCGTGGCAGATCGATGCCTACAAGTTCGACATGCCCGTCATTGCCGCCCCGATGGACTCGGCCATGTCCCCCCAGACTGCCATAACCCTCGGCCGCCTCGGCGGACTGGGGGTCCTGGACCTTGAGGGCCTCTGGACCCGGTACGAGGACCCGCAGGCAGTCCTGGACGAAATCGGCGCCCTCGAGGACGAGGTCAACAGCCCCGCCGTCACCGGACGGATGCAGGAACTGTACCGCGCGCCCATCCAGCCCGAGCTGATCACCTCGCGCCTCGCCGAGATCCGTGCCGCCGGCGTTACCGTGGCCGGCTCGCTGACCCCGCAGCGCACCCAGGAACACTACAAGACCGTGGTGGCTGCCGGCGTCGACATCTTTGTCATCCGCGGCACCACCGTGTCCGCCGAGCACGTGTCCAAGGACCACGAGCCGCTGAACCTCAAGCAGTTCATCTACGAACTCGACGTACCCGTCATTGTGGGCGGCGCCGCCGGCTACACCCCGGCACTGCACCTCATGCGCACCGGCGCTGCCGGCGTGCTGGTGGGCTTCGGCGGGGGAGCCACCACCACCACGCGCCGTGCCCTGGGCATCCATTCGCCGATGGCGTCGGCCATCTCCGACGTCGCGGCCGCCCGCCGGGATTACATGGACGAGTCCGGCGGACGGTACGTGCACGTGATTGCCGACGGCGGCATGGGAACCTCAGGCGACATCGTCAAGGCCATCGCGATGGGCGCCGACGCCGTGATGCTCGGCAGCGCACTGGCCCGTGCCGAAGAGGCGCCGGGCAAGGGCTGGCACTGGGGCCAGGAGGCCCACCACCTGGAACTTCCCCGCGGCGACCGGGCAAATGTTGGCACCGTCGGGCCGCTGGAGGAAGTCCTCTTCGGGCCGGGCCACCACACCAACGGGACGTCAAACCTGATCGGCGCGCTGCGCCGCTCCATGGCCACCACCGGCTATTCGGACCTCAAGGAATTCCAGCGGGTCGACGTCGTCGTCTCGCCTTACTCAGGAAACTGACGTCCGGCGCGGGCCGGGCGCCAGACCCGGACCCGCCTGCCGAACCGTGCGGCTAGCAAGTAGTGTGGATTACTACCTGCACCAGCGGCATCGGAGGCGTTCCATGAAGAGTGTTCCTAACACCAGCGGCACCCTGGGCCCGGCGGCCCGTGAGCAGTCCATCGCGCGGCTGCGGGCCACCACTGAACCTGGCAAGGAACTGGACATCCTCATTGTCGGGGGCGGCATCGTGGGTACCGGAGCGGCCCTGGACGCCGTGACCCGCGGGCTCAGCGTGGGAATCGTGGAAGCCAGCGACTGGGCGGCCGGCACCTCGTCCCGGTCCTCCAAACTTATCCACGGGGGCCTGCGCTACCTCGAAATGCTGGACTTCGGCCTCGTCAAGGAGGCCCTGCACGAGCGCGGCCTGATCCTGTCCGTGCTCGCACCGCACCTCGCCAGGCCCGTGCCGTTCCTGTACCCGCTGACCAAACCATTTTTTGAGCGGCCGTACGTGGGCGCCGGGATCGCCCTGTACGACGCCATGTCCATCACCGGCGGGCACAGCCGCGGGGTGCCTTTCCACAAGCACCTGACCCGGCGCGGTACCCTCCGCGCCGCGCCCAGCCTCAAGGACGATGCCTTCGTCGGTTCCATCAGGTACTACGACGGCCAGGTGGATGACGCAAAATACGCGGCCAACCTGATCCGCACGGCTGCCCACTATGGCGCCCACGCAGTCAACCAGATGGCAGTGGTGGACTTCCTGCGGGAGGGCGAACGCGTGGTCGGGGCCAAGGTGGTCAACCACGAGGACGGCACGGAGTTCAAGATCCGCGCCAAACAGGTCATCAACGCCACCGGCGTGTGGACGGACGAGACCCAGGCCATGGTGACCGAGCGGGGCCAACTGAAGGTCCGCGCCTCCAAGGGCATCCACCTCGTGGTGCCCAGGGACCGCTTCCAGTCCACCGTGGGACTGATCCTGCGCACGGAGAAGTCCGTGTTGTTCGTTATTCCGTGGGGGCGGCACTGGATCATCGGCACCACTGACACCGACTGGAACCTGGACAAAGCCCACCCAGCCGCTTCCAGCAAGGACATCGACTACATCCTGGAACGCGTCAACAGGGTCCTGAAGCGGCCCCTCACCCGCGAGGACGTGGAAGGGGTTTTCGCCGGGCTGCGTCCCCTGCTGGCCGGCGAAAACGACTCCACCGCCAAACTGTCGCGCGAGCACGTCGTGGCGCATCCGGTGCCGGGCCTCGTAGTGGTGGCCGGCGGCAAATGGACCACGTACCGGATCATGGCCAAGGACGCCGTTGACGAGGCCACCCGCACCATGGACGAACGCGTGCCGCCGAGCTGCACGGAAACCATCCCGTTGCTGGGAGCCAGCGGCTTCAAGGCCGCCTGGAACCGGCGCAACCGGACGGCCGAGGAATCGGGTGTCCACGTGGCGCGGATCGAACACCTGCTCAACCGCTACGGATCGATGGCGCCCGAAGTGCTCGCCATCATCGCGGAGAGGCCCGAGCTGGCGGAGCCGCTGCCCGGCGCCGACGACTACCTCCAGGCCGAGGCCGTGTACGCCGCCACCCACGAGGGCGCGCGGCATGTCCACGACGTCCTGACGCGCAGGACCAGGATTTCGATCGAGGCGTGGGACCGTGGTGTCTCCGCGGTTCCGGTAGTCGCTAAACTGATGGGTGAAGTCCTTGGCTGGAGCGATGTGCAGCGCGAAAGCGAAATCAAGCACTACATTGCACGCGTAGAAGCCGAGCGGCTGAGCCAGCAGCAACCCGATGATGAATCCGCCGACGCCGCACGAATGGGCGTCGACGACATCGTTCCCTTGCGCTGAGGGGCCGCTCCAGCATTCTCGCCTCACTGAAGGGACACGCCTTGGCGGAACCACTTGACCGGTACGATGCCGAACTCACCACGCCCGAAATGGTGATCCTCGAGCTCGAGGCATCGGACAAGGTGGACGCGGCATCGCAGCTCGCAGCGCGTCTTTTCGCCGCCGGCCGGGTGACGGACCTGCCGGGCTTCCTTGAGCACGTCCACGCCCGTGAGCACCAGCTGGCCACGGGCCTGCCGGGCGGCATCGGGCTGCCGCATGCCCGGAGCGAATTCGTGTCCCGGACCTCCATCGCCGTCGGCATCACCAAGTACGGGCACGCACTGGACTTCGGCGCCACCGACGGTCCGGCCACCGTCATCCTCCTGATCGCGACGCCGGCGAGTTCCTTCTCGGACCATCTGGAGGTCCTCGCCACCCTGGCGCGGTCGCTGTCCAAGGAATCGTTCCGCGAGTCCCTGCGGCGTGCCTACGACCCCGAAGTCATCGCCGAGCTCATCAACTCCAGCCTGGTCTTCTTCGACCACTAAAGATTGGGGCAGGCCCTTTCGTGTCGACTCCGTCGCCACGTAGGGACCCTGCTGCCCCACTCTTGGGGCAGGCCCTACGTTTAGTTGTTCTACGGCAGAACGAAGTACGGTTAAGGGGTGTGGAAAACAGCCCTCAAACCCCGATGGATCGCAGGCCTGGTGTTCGCGATTGCCGTTTCCGGGGTCTTTGTCCTGCTCAGCCAATGGCAGTTCGGCAGGTCCACGCAAGCCGAGATCCCGGTCAATCCCGCCACCGAGACCGCACAGTCGCTGACCGGCACGCTCCAGCCCGGAGACTTTTTCCATGGCTCCGTGGCGGACCAGATGGTCACCGCGGCGGGGACCTACGACGCCGACAAGCAGGTACTGATATCCGGACGGCTGCACAACGGCGAGTCCGGCTACTGGGTGGTGACGGCCTTTGCCGTTAACGGGGCGCCCGTCCTCAGCGGCGCCGGCGCCTCACCGGAAACATGGATTCCCGTGGCCCGCGGCTGGGTGGCCGATCCCGCAGACGCCGCCGAACCGCCGTCGGGCACTGTTGAACTGACCGGACGGCTCCTGCCGTCCGAGGCGCCGTTGCCCCAAACGGCTCCAGGCCCGGGGCGCGCCACGGCGGTTTCCGTGGCCGAACTCATCAACTACTGGGACGTCAGCAGCTACCCCGGGTTCATCGCGGCCACGGCCGAAGTGTCCGCCGGAACGGACCTCAGCGCCGGGGCCACCGACGGTGCGCTCAAACCGTTGAACATCGGACCCCAGCCGCCCGCCCAGAAGATCAACTGGCTCAACCTCTTCTACTCCCTGGAATGGGTGGTCTTCGCCGGCTTTGCGCTGTTCATCTGGTGGCGCCTGGTCAAGGACGATTACCGCCGGACCCTTGAGGACGAGCTCGACGGCGGCCACGACCACCTCCCAGCCCCCACACCTTCTGAACCGACCCAACAAAAGGTACAGCCATGATCGAACCCAAACCTGCCATCCAGGCACAGCCGTCCGGTGACAGCAGCCAGACCAGCGGCGGAGCGGCCAACAAAGGCAAAAAGCGCCGTTTCGGCGGCACGGAGCAGCAGATCCGCTCAGCCCTGAAGTTCTACAAGGTGCTGGCGTACCTCACCGGCGGCATGCTGCTGCTGCTGTGCGCCGAGCTCATTGCACGCTATGCGTTCGGCCAGTACCTTTTCGCGGGCGGAACCAACGCCGTCACGGGAGAGCCGTTCGGCCTGGGGTTCGCCGACGCCGAACCCAAGGGCGTCCTAGGCGGGGTCAACATCTCCGTCACGGTGCTGATCGTCCACGGCTGGATGTACGTTGTGTACCTGATGTCCAACTTCCGCCTCTGGTCACTGATGCGCTGGCCTTTCGCCAAACTCATCCTGCTGGCCCTGGGCGGCGTTGTTCCCTTCCTGTCCTTCATCGTCGAGAAGAAGTTCCACGCCGAGGTCGAGGCGGAGCTGGCGGACAACCCGCAGGCACCCCAGCGCTACTAGGGCCGCGGCACGCAGGCCGTCCCGCCGTCGGACGTTTACTCCGTCACACCGGCGGTCCTGGATGTGCGGCGGGGCAACCGCGCAAAGTAGGCTAGTACGGTGACTACTCCCACTGCATCCCAGACTTCCCAGAAGCCGGTGCTGGTTGTTGACTACGGTGCCCAGTACGCGCAGCTTATTGCCCGCCGCGTCCGGGAAGCGAATGTGTATTCGGAAGTGGTTCCGCATACCTACAGCACCGAGCAGCTCCTGGCCAAGAACCCCGCCGCCATCATCCTGTCCGGCGGCCCGTCCAGCGTCTACGCTGACGGTGCGCCGTCTGTCGGCGCCGACCTCTTCGAAGCCGGGATCCCGGTCTTCGGCATCTGCTACGGCTTCCAGGCCATGGCCAATGCCCTCGGCGGGAAAGTCGACAAGACTGGCCTGCGTGAGTACGGCTCCACCCAGACCACCATCCTCGGCGAGGGCCGCTCAGTGCTCGAGGGGATGCCGCAGCACCAGAACACCTGGATGAGCCACGGCGACTCCGTGCACGAGGCGCCGGAAGGCTTCGAAGTGCTGGCCACCACCGCCGGCGCCGAAGTGGCAGCCTTCGCCAACGAGGAAAAATGCCTCTACGGCGTGCAGTGGCACCCGGAAGTAAAGCACTCGGCCTACGGCCAGCAGGTGCTGGAGAACTTCCTCTTCAAGGGCGCCAAGCTGGAACCGAACTGGACCACCGGGAACATCCTCGACGAACAGGTGGAGCGCATCCGCCAGCAGATCGGCGACGCGAAGGTCATTTGCGGCCTCTCCGGCGGCGTTGACTCCGCGGTTGCGGCCGCCCTCGTCCAGCGCGCCGTGGGCGACCAGCTGACCTGTGTGTTCGTTGACCACGGGCTGCTCCGCGAAGGCGAAGCCGAGCAGGTGGAACGCGACTTCGTCGCCGCCACCGGCGTCAAGCTCTACGTCGCCAACGAGCAGGAGCGCTTCCAGGCCGCCCTGGCCGGGGTCAGCGATCCGGAGACGAAGCGCAAGATCATCGGCCGCGAGTTCATCCGCGCCTTTGAAGAAGCCGAACTGGCAATCATCGCCGAGGCGGCCGCCCACGGCGAAAAGATCAAATTCCTGGTCCAGGGAACCCTGTACCCCGACGTCGTCGAATCCGGCGGCGGCGAAGGCGCAGCCAACATCAAGAGCCACCACAACGTGGGCGGCCTTCCCGAGGACCTGCAGTTTGAGCTCGTCGAGCCGCTGCGGGCACTGTTCAAGGACGAAGTCCGGGCCGTCGGCGCCCAACTGGGCCTGCCGCAGGAAATCGTCGGACGCCAGCCCTTCCCCGGGCCCGGCCTCGGAATCCGCATCGTCGGCGAAGTCACCAAGGAACGCCTGGACCTGCTCCGCAAGGCGGACGCCATTGCCCGCGCCGAGCTCACCGCTGCCGGGCTGGACAACGACGTATGGCAGATGCCGGTTGTCCTGCTGGCAGACGTCCGCAGCGTCGGCGTCATGGGCGACGGCCGCACCTACGGCCACCCGATCGTCCTCCGTCCGGTTTCCTCCGAGGACGCCATGACCGCCGACTGGTCACGGCTGCCCTACGACCTCCTGGCCCGGATCTCCAACCGGATCACCAACGAGGTGGAAGGCGTTAACCGGGTCGTGCTGGATGTGACCAGCAAGCCGCCGGGAACCATCGAATGGGAATAACCGCATAACAGTGGCCGGTCTCCGTCAGGGAGGCCGGCCACTGGTCGTTTGAGGGGAATTACTCCGCAATTTGGCTTGATCAGTGTTGCGGTCTCTCACTACGGCATCTTTCCGGCTACGCTCGAAAGTATGCCGGTATGGTCCAGGGCGTCACGTGAAAACGCAGAAAAGAAGGCAGTAGTGTCAGTTGGTCAAGGCCACCCGGAGGGCTCCGAGGAGTTCAGGAAATGGCTGTCCGGTCTTAAGCCCGTCACCGGGGCAGACACCATGCTGCGTTTCACCAAGACCCCTGAAGGTTCCATCGACCTGACCCACGCCCACCCGTCAGGCCTCGCCCAGCTGATGGCAGGCCGCCGCACGCGGCTTTCCACCCTGATCCGGGACCGCCAGCAGTACGTGGTCGCGGCCCGCGCATCACGGAACATCCGTTCCAAGATCTTCGAACTGGGCAACGACCGCGGTATCGACGCCGGCTACCTTTCCGCCGGAACAGTGGTCTGGACGTCCGCCGTCGGGGGCAAACCGCAGCGGATCTCCGCCCCGGTCATGCTGACCGCGATCTCCCTGACAGTGCGCCCTGGCGAAGACGACTACGAACTGCAGCTCACGGAACAGGCACACATCAACCCGGCACTGGTCCGTCACCTGAAGAACATCCACGGGATCGTCTTCGACGTCAACGCGGTGACCCGCCTGGCGTACAGCACCGCCCGCTTTGACCCCCAGCCCGTGCTTGACCGGCTGGCTACGCTGATCAGGCCAATCCACGGAGCCGAGGCGCAGCACAACCTGCTGGTCTCCACGTTCGCCGACCTGTCCGGGAACCTCGATGACCCCTGGATCAACGAAGCGAACCCGCTGGTGGCTGCCCTGGCCACCGCCGCAAGCGGTGCCGTGGTGGACGTGGACGAACCGGACCCCTCCCGCTTCCCCGGCGTGGACCAGCGCCACCCCCAGGATGAACTGCTCCTGCTCGACGCCGACGCGGACCAGCAGTACGTGCTTGACGCCGCCCGGGCCGGGGATTCCCTGGTGGTCAGCAGCCCGCCCGGGACCGGCCAGACCCAGACCGCCATCAACACCATCGGCGCGCTCGTGGATGCCGGCAAGACCGTGCTGGTGGTCGGCGACCGGCGTGCCAGCCTCAACGGGGTCTCGGCGCAGCTGGAGACCCTCGGCCTGGAATCCATCCTGTTCCAGCTCTCCGGCACCGCCACTCCGCAGCAGCTCAAGGCCCAGCTGGTCCGCGCCATCGTCCGGAACGAAAAGTCCCTCCAGCCCCAGCTGGGGAACCTGCACAAGACCCTCACCGAACACCGGCACGCCCTGACGGACCACGTTGCGTCCCTCCACAACGTGCGGCAGCGCTGGGGGTGCTCGCCCTACCAGGCCATGCAGTCCCTGGCCGAGCTGACGTCGATCCAGCCTGCCCCGGCCACCACTGTCCGGCTCAAGCGGAGCGTCCTGGACAACATCCGGGACCGTAACGAGCTCGCCGGCCGGCTCCACCGTGCCGCCGAACTCGGCAGTTTCAGCCGCGCGTCCACCACCAGCCCCTGGCACGGGGCCAGGCTGCTCACGCGCAAGGAAACGGAAGAGGCCCAGCAGCTGGCCCGCTCCGTGGAAGAAAACCTGCCGGTCCTGCGGGACCGCATGAACGCCGTGGCGGAGCACGCCGAGATCCGCCTTGGCCTGTCATTTGCGGAATGGGGCGAGCAGCTGGAGCTTCTCATGGCGGTCCGGGAAAGCCTGGACAAGTTCACCCCGGACATCTTCGACCGGCCCGTCCATGACCTGATTTCAGCGACAGCGTCCTCCGCCTGGCGGCGTGAGCGCAACATCGACATGGCATCAATGCAGCGCTCCCGGCTGCGCCGCGTGGCGAAAGAATACGTCCGCCCCGGCGTGCACATCGCGGACCTTCACAGCTCCCTGATGCTTGTGCAGGAACAGCGCGCACTGTGGTCCGGCTACGCCACAACGCAGCGCCACCCCGCAGTGCCGTCAGGGCTGGCGGAGATGAACATGATGTACCGCTCGCTGGACCGTGAACTCACGGAGCTGGGGGAGGCCCTGCGGCACACCGAGGCCGGCGGGTCCCTGGCAACCACGCCGTACCCGGAACTCATGGAACGCCTGGAGCGGCTGGTCGCGGACACTGACACTCTGAAAACACTGCCGGAGCGAACGCTGCTGGTGGAGAACATGCGTGAACATGGCCTGGGTGAGCTGCTCACCGACCTCGCCGAGCGGGAGGTCCCGGCCGGATCCGTCGCCGCGGAGCTTGAACTCGCCTGGTGGCAGTCCGCGCTGGAAGCGATGATCAGCGGCGACGACTACCTCGCCATGTCAGACGGTGACGCCCTCCGGCAACTGGAAGCTGAATACCGGCTCGCCGACAACGCGCACATAGCCAGCGGCGCCGCCCGGCTGCGCTGGGACCTGTCCGAGCGGTGGCGCGCAGCCATCGGCGAGAACCCGCGCCAGGCCGCCCTGCTGCGGAGCCTGCTGAAGGACGGCAGGGTGACCCTTGCTGCCCTGACGGCACAGGCGCCCGAGCTGGTGCCCATGCTCGTGCCTGTCTGGTCCGTGAGCCCGTACCTGATGACCGGCCTCCTTCCGGCAGAGCAGCGCTTTGATGCCGTGGTTGTCCTGGATGCCGAGGCCACCTCGCTCC
This sequence comes from Arthrobacter sp. BE255, assembly GCF_031457335.1. Lineage (NCBI taxonomy): Bacteria > Bacillati > Actinomycetota > Actinomycetes > Micrococcales > Micrococcaceae > Arthrobacter > Arthrobacter sp. BE255. The sequence continues at coordinate 280,347 of NZ_JAVDWK010000001.1, forward strand.
AGGCGGTCCTGCCGGCCATGGCCCGGGCCAAGCAGGTCATTGCCTTTGGTGATTCCCGGATTGCCAGCCCGCGCACTTTCACCGTCGGAGTGGAACGGCTCGCAGCCGGCGAAACGGCCCACCAGCGCGTGGAGAGCGCCTTCTCCGCACTGTCAGCCGTACTGCCGGTCTGGCGGCTGAACTTTGTGTACCGTGCGGTGGACGAGGACCTGGTCCTCCAGCTCAGCAAGAATTTCTACGACGGCGGCCTCCGCCGGCTGCCGGAGGGCCAGTCCGCTACGGGCCTGGACAGGGCCCTGCTGGTTGAGTATCTGCCGGACGGCACCGGGCTGCCGAGCGCCGACCACGAGGGTGTTGAATCCGTCGTGGCAGAGGTCAACCGGGTGGTGCACCTTGTCTTTGAACACGCCCGGCTCCGGCCGCGGACTTCCCTGGCCGTTGTCACGGCCAGCCTGCGGCACGCGGCCAGGATCGGCGAATCCATCCGGCTGCAGCTGCCCAACCACCCCGGCCTCGCCGGCTTCTTCGGGGCAGGTCCCGAATCCTTCCGGGTGGTGGACCTTGAACGTGCCCAGGGCCTGGTCCGGGACCACGTGATTTTTTCACCCGGCTTCGGACGGACGCCGCATGGCCGTGCCCTGCATAATTTCGGTCCGTTGTCCGCCGAGGGCGGCCGGGAGAAGTTCGCCCTGGCAATGACCCGGGCGCGCCGGTCCCTGCACGTCCTGACCTGCTTCCGGCCCGAAGACCTGGACCACACCAGGCTGGCCCACGGCGCCGTTGACCTCTACGAGCTCCTGGACCGGGAGATCGCGGGGAACACCAACCTCGGCACCCCTGCGTCCCGGGCGGCCGCCAGCGAGCAGGCGCTCGGAGCGGATCCGCTGGTGGCCGACCTCGGGGACCGCCTGCGGGCCCGCGGTGCCCGCGTCTGGCACCAGTACGACGGCGTCATCGACGTGGTGGCGGCAGCCGACCCCCTCAGCACCATGGGCCAGGACGACCCCGAGACGCCGTGGCCGGTGGCCATCGAATCAGACGGCACCGACCAGTACCGCACCATGAGCGTCCGGGAGCGGAGCCGGCTCCGGCCGCAGCTCCTGGAGCGCCTGGGCTGGCGGTATATGCCGCTGTGGACCATCGAGGTTTTCACCGACCCTTCGGCCTGCGCCGACCGCATTGCCGGTTACCTGGGCCTGGAGAAAGTGGTCCTGCCGGGCCGGGCCACGGCATCCGCCAATTTCTTCGACGACGACGTGGACCCGCTCTCACTCGAAGCCTATGGGAGCGTCAGCCGGGAGGCTGACCTTCCCCGCCGGGCTGACCACACGCAGCAGGTACAGCCTGCTGCGCCGGAAAACTACCAGAACCGGGCGGCACGTCCGGACGAGGAGGAGGCGGTCCACGTGGCCCCAGCCCCAACGCACAACGCTGACGCCCACGCTGGCGGAGAAGCCGCTGACGGCCAGGTGCCAAGCCAGGGCACAGGCCAGGAAGACGCCCGCGAGGCGGCCAAAACGCCTGCCCCTGCGTCCGGCCAGGCTGCCACCGGAACGGACGGCATCCTGCCCAACAAAGCCGCGGAGGACGACCCCCGGCGCTGGGGCGATGGCGCGGATGACGACCACGACGCATGGCTGAAGGAACAGAAACCGCCGCACTGGGGGTGATGGACCGGCGCCCACTGCGCCATGGGCCTCGCCAGTCGGCGCGGGCGGGTCACCCCGAAGGCGGCCCGACAAGGACGAAAAACAGTTTGCCTTGCGTGGAGGCGCCCGCCAGCCGTGCAGCCTGTCCGGGGTCGGCCGCCACCACGATCAGGCCATCCGTCTCGCCTGTTCCCAGCCATTCACCGGTTTTACCGCCCTGGCCCGAGGTCCAGAGCACCGGCACGGCCGTCGCCAGGACTTCCGAGGCAGCCTGCTGGTCATAGCCGTTGGCGGACGTGAGGACCACGTTGACCAGCTGCCCCGGTGACACGAGCTGGATGGAGGAAGGGTCCGCCATCCGCAGCGGCACAGCTGCAGAACCCGGAGGAGTCCCCGCGAGCAAACCGGGACCCAGCAGCTGGGCGTCCGTCAGGAGCTGCCCTTTTCGGAGCGGGGCCGCCAGCTGCTTTCCCGCGGCTTCGGCGGTGACCCCAAGCGATCCGGCAGCGATCATGCCCGGTGGAACCTGTACTTCGGCTACGTCCGAGGGCGCCAGCGAGGAACCGGCCGGAAGGTCCCGGGCCGCGGCGAGGGCCGTCACCGAATCCGCAGGCGCCGGAGTGAGCTGATGGACCGCCACGGCGGCTGCAATGCAGAGCAGGAACGCTATGGCGAGACGGCGATTGCGGGCCAGCCACGGGCCAAGCCGGCGGCCCGGCGGGCGGCCAGCCGGCAGCGGACGGGCACCATGTGACGGGCGCCCGGGCGCAGAGGACTTTCGGCTGGCGGGAGTTCTTCGATGAGGGCGAAACACTGTGGCTGACATGGGCCCACGCTATTTCGGGCCGGACAAGGAGAACAGGCGGGCCTCAAGCTATGTGGACAACCGGACCGGGAATCGCTGTGGATGCCGCGGTAAAGCGGGGCCTGGGGAACAGGCCCGGCGCGTCAGCTTGCAGCAGCAGCCGTGGCCGGGGCGGGTGCCGGCGCGGCGGGCGCCGACGGGGCGGCCGAAACCGTGCTTCCCTTGGCATCCCGGGAGTCCGTGCGGTAGAAACCGGAGCCCTTGAAGACCACGCCGACACTGTTGAACTTCTTGCGCAAGGTGCCCTGGCACTCGGGGCAGGACGTCAGTGTGCTGTCCGTGAACGACTGGACAATATCGAAGGCATGGCTGCAATCCTTGCAGGCGTACGCATACGTTGGCACTGGTGCTCCTCCTCTTGGACAAACGAGAGGTCCCGTGCTGCCAGGACGTTCGTTTACCGTCCATTAGCAGTCGCAGGGCCTGAGTGCCAATTCTATCACCCCCGCCGCGGGGGCCTGCCGGCGTCGGAAGTTATGCCCGCTCCGGGCCCAGGTGAACCAGCCCGGAGGGAGTGAGGGCGTCGGGTACCTTCCGGTCGAAGTCCTCGGCAGGAATGCTTCCGGCAGGCAGTACCTCCCGGTCGTAGACGATCGCCGCGGAGGGAAGGCCGGGCCGGACGCCGTCGAGCGCATCGAGGAAAACGTCGTAATAGCCACCGCCTTGTCCGATGCGGTTGCCGTCGTGGTCCAGGGCAGTGGCCGGCAGGAAGAGCGCGGAGACGCCGGTCATCACGTCGAGCCCGTGCCGGGTCCCCGCCGGCTCGAGGATGGGGGCAAATGTGCTGCGAACAAGCTCCCCGCCCGGCGCCCAGAACACCCAGCTGAGCCGGCGTCCGGGTTCGCAGACCGGCAGCAGAATCCTGTGGCCCCGGCCGTGAAGGGCGCCAATGAGCGGGCTCGTGGGCGGTTCGAAACCCACACCGAGGTAAACGCAGAACGTCGACGGCGTCCCCGACGAAAGGCGGTCAGCCCAGTCGAGGCCGTGGCGCGCTATGCCGGCACCGGCCGCCTCGCGGGCGGCGGGGTCCATGGCCGCGCGGGCAGCCCGGTGCAGTGCCCGGATCTTTTCCTTGGTTGAGCTGTTGCCGGCAGTCACAGTGGCTGCTCCTCCTGTCGTCCGGCCGGGTTTCGGCCGCCCAATAATTACTGTCTGTATGTTCCCTCCGCTAGATTAGTCCGGTGACTACCACTAACCAGACAGTACGCAAGGCCGTCATTCCCGCTGCGGGACTCGGCACCAGGTTCCTGCCTGCCACCAAGGCCATGCCGAAGGAAATGCTCCCGGTAGTCGACAAACCTGCCATCCAGTATGTCGTTGAGGAAGCCGTCAAAGTTGGCCTTAACGACATCCTGATGATCACGGGCCGCAACAAGCGCGCCCTCGAAGACCACTTCGACAGGGTCCCCGCGCTCGAAGCCACCCTGGCAGACAAGGGTGAGACAGCAAAACTGTCATCCATCCAGGCTGCCAGCAACCTCGGTGACATCCACTACGTCCGCCAGGGCGACCCCAATGGCCTTGGCCACGCGGTCCTTCGTGCCAAGCAGCACGTTGGTTACGAACCGTTCGCCGTCCTGCTGGGCGATGACCTGATCGACGCCCGTGACGAGCTGCTGAGCACCATGATCGAGGTCCAGGCCAAAACCGGTGGCTCGGTTGTGGCCCTGATCGAGGTGGAACCGTCCCAGATCAGCGCCTATGGCTGCGCGGACATCCAGGAAATCGACGGCGAAAGCTACGTCCGGATCAACGAGCTGGTGGAAAAGCCCGACGTCGAAGATGCGCCCTCCAACCTCGCCGTCATTGGGCGCTACGTCCTGCACCCGGCGGTCTTTGAGGTGCTCGAACGCACCGGACCGGGGCGCGGAGGCGAGATCCAGCTCACCGATGCCCTGCAGGAACTGGCTGCCGGCGACGGCGAAGGCCACGGAGTCTACGGTGTTGTGTTCCGTGGACGCCGCTATGACACCGGTGACAAGCTCAGCTACCTCAAGGCCTGCGTCCAGCTGGCTATCGACAGCGATGACCTTGGTCCCGGTCTGCGCGAGTGGCTGCCCGGTTTCACCGCCGGTCTCTCCCACTAACGCATCGTGCGCGCAGGCCCTATCTGGCCGGTCACGCTGGAGTGCGGCGACCTGGTACTGCGTCCCATCCGGTACCGGGACAAGAAGGAATGGACCGAAGTCCGGGGGCGGAACAGCGAATGGCTTGCTCCCTGGGAGGCGTCCAACCCGGCGCCCGGGGGAGGCCTGCCCGATTACCGGCAGATGGTGCGATCCCTCAAGATCCAGGCCGCGCAGTCCACGGCACTGCCGTTCCTCATCACCGAGCGGCGGCCCGGCGCGGCGGCTCCAGCCATAGTTGGCCAGCTGACCGTGTCATCCATTGTGTGGGGCTCCGCCCTGATGGCAACGCTCGGGTACTGGGTGGACCAGGGCCGGGCAGGACATGGCATCGCGCCTACGGCCGTCGCCCTGGCCACTGACCACTGCTTCCAGGTTTTGGGGCTGCACCGCATGGAGATCAACATCCGTCCGGAGAACGGCCCCAGCCTGAGGGTGGTTGAAAAGCTGGGCTTCCGGGACGAAGGGTACCGGCCCCGCTTCCTGCACATCAACGGCGAGTGGGCTGACCACCGGACCTTTGCCCTGACCTCGGAAGAAGTTCCCGACGGGCTGCTGCCCCGGTGGCTCGCCTCCCGCCCGTCCTGAGTCCCGGGCCGTCATAAATCCATTGATTTGCCACGTTGCCGGCGACACACCGTGGCTAATGCCGCAGGGGTTGACTTAATGCTCATACGGTTTTGATTGTGGACTTCCCCCTTAGCAGCTCAGTGATCCTTGTGGTTGCCGTTGTGCTCTGGATTGTCTGGGTTGCCCCGTATGTTCTCCGGAACCGCCGGCACCAGGTTCAGGCTGCAGGTGAGATGACGGCGGACGCACCAGCTACTGACTCATCGGACCCGAGAGCCGGGACGGTCATGAACATCACCGCCCAGCAGGAGAAAGCCATGGACATCAGGAAGAGCCCCGCTGCCGCAGCAGGCGACGGCGCGGCGGACACCGCCGCACCGGAGCCCCGCGACAGGTCGGGGACGAGTGGATTCAAGATCCGCTACGGCCGCACGGCACTCGCCCTCGCGGCCCTGGTTTCACTCCTGACCGCGCTCATCGCAGGCATGCTTCTCCCGTTTGGACTGGGCAGCGGGCTGCTGCCGGTTTCTGCCTTCCTGGTGGCCTTCGGATCGCTGGCATTGCTCCGCGGCCTGGCAGTCCGTGACCGCAGGAAAAAGGTCAACGCGGCGTTCCGTGCCGCAATGGGTTCGCCCGCCCGCCGACACAGTGAGCCGGAGCGGACTCCACTCCACACACCCAAGCCCGCGTCCCAGCCGGAACGGCCCCTGTTCGACGCCGAGGCCCACCAGCCCAAGGCCAAGCCGCTGACCGCCGCTGACCTGCGCGAGGCTGCCCTCGCCGTCGCCCTCGAAGCCGGCGACACCAGCGCCAGGACAGCTGCGGACGCCGGACCTGCCGGCGACACCTGGGAACCTGTTGAGGTTCCCAAACCGGTTTACGTCGAGGCCGCGAAGGCCGAACGGCCGGCACCTGAGCCCCTGGATCTCCCCGAGGCCCCCAAAGCCGTCGGGAAGCCGTCGCTGAAGCAGGGCACTGTGGCCGCACCCGCCGCCGGACCGGCGCCCAAGCCGCTGACCAAGGCCCAGAGCGCACTGAGCAACCTCGACGACGTCCTGCAGCGCCGGCGCGCCTGACACCCTGGAGGCCACCGGCGCCACCGCCGCAGGGACATTTGCGGTCCCGGTTGGTAAAGTGGCCGGAAAATTTGTAGCCTAGGGTCACCGGCCCCGCGGCTCCCACCGGAGAGCGGGCTGTTCCGGGGCTATAGCTCAGTTGGTAGAGCGCTTCGTTCGCATCGAAGAGGTCAGGAGTTCGAATCTCCTTAGCTCCACACCATGGCTGCCTGATCCAATCGGGATCGACGGCGCCTGAACTCCCTGGATTGGACAGAATTAATGAGTTTGATCCGGCTGAACGACGTCAGCGTCAGTTTCGAAAAAACACCGGTGCTCCGTGAAGCGTTCTTCAGGCTCGAACCCGGGGACCGCGTAGGCCTCATCGGCAGGAACGGGTCCGGCAAGTCCACCATCCTCAAGCTCATCCTCGGGCAGATTGCCCCGGACGCCGGGAGCATCAGCCTGGACCCCGGGGTCACCACCGCCTACTTCTCCCAGTTCTCGGAACTGAATGGCGGGTCGAGCATCCTTGAGGTCCTGGACGGGCTGTTCGCCCACATCAAGGACATTGAGGCGGAACTGGCGGCCATCGACACCGCCATAGCCGCGGGCCCCGGGGACTCCCAGCTGGACACCCTGATCCACCGCCAGTCGGAGCTCTTCGAAGACATGGACCGGCTGGACGGCTGGGACTACCAACGCAGCATCGACAAGGTACTCACCACACTGGGCTTCAGCGACGCCCACCGGGCCTGCTCCATCGACGAACTCTCCGGTGGTTGGCGGAACCGCGCCGCGCTGGCAAAGATCCTGCTTGAGGCCCCTGACGTGCTCCTCCTGGACGAGCCCACCAACTATCTGGACGTGGCCGGCGTCGAATGGCTGGAAGGCTGGTTCCGGACCTTCAAGGGCGCCGCGATCATCGTCTCCCACGACCGGACCTTCCTGGACGCCGTTGTCACCCGGATCGTGGAGGTGGAAAACTTCCACCTGCACGAATATCCGGGCAACTTCGCCGAGTATGTCGTGGCAAAGCAGTTCCGGCTCAAAAGCCTGGAAAGCCAGTTTCTGCACGAGTCCGAGCTGCTGGCGTTCGAGGCAGAGGGCATCTCGGACCGCCGTGAGGCAGCCAAGGCGGCGGGCAAGGGGCTCGCCAACCAGCTGGCCAAGATCAAGAAATCCCGTACCCCGAGGCCCGTGGACCAGATCATCACGGAGATCTACGGCGGCCTGTACGTCAAGGACGTGCTCTGCAGGGTGGATTCGCTCGGCAAGTCCTATGACGGACGGACGCTGTTCCAGGACCTGAGCTTCGAGATCGGCCGCGGGCACCGGATCGCCGTCATTGGCGCCAACGGCAGCGGCAAGTCCACGCTGCTGCGGGCCCTCACGGGCGAGGAGCCCGCCGATTCCGGTTCGGTCACCTGGGCGAAGGGCGCCGGCATGGTTTCCTACAACCAGGTGCTTGAAGAGCTTGACGACGACGACACGGTCACCCATGCGGTCAATGCGATGCCGGACAGCCTGGCCCTTACGGCGACGAAAAAATCCGTGCACCGGTTCCTGGCGATGTTCCAGTTTTCGGACGCCGACCTCATGCAGCGGATCGGCAACCTCTCCGGCGGCCAGCGTGCCCGCGTGGCCATGGCCCAGTGCCTGCTCTCCGGAGCCTCGGTCCTGCTGCTGGACGAGCCCACCAACCACCTGGACCTCTCCAGCACGCAGGTGATGGAACGTGCCCTGCTGCACTTCCCGGGCGCCGTCGTGGTGGTCAGCCACGACCGGTTCTTCACTGACAAGGTCGCCAACCGCCGTCTTGTCTTCACTCAGGACAGCGCGGCCATCGGCGTTCACGCGGCCTAACTTCCGGAGTTGCCCTCCGGAACCGCCCCTGCAGCCGATTCCACCCGCACCAGGACCGAAAGGCGGCGGGCAATCCCGGCCAGCACCTCCGGAACGTCCATAGCACCCGGGGTGCGGGTGCGCTGCCAAGCAGCCGCCGCGCGTTCCCAGTCAAGGGAGTGGGCACTGACCACAAACAGCGTCGTGCCCTGCTCGCTGAGGGCTTCCAGGGCCTCCGCGAACCGGACCCACCACGGTGCCTTTTCCGCCGAAACGGCTTCGGGGTCCGGTACGCCGTCAATGACCCATGTGGAGTGCCGGTCCGCCAATGCCCCGTAGTCGGCCCGCTCTGCGGCGCCGCCGCATAGCTCGGCGAAGCCGATCCACAGCAGCTCCGGTTCAGCGTTCCTGGCCGTGAACGGCACGGCGCCGGGCATCAGCGTGCGCTGCTGGGCGGACGACGGCGGAAACAGGCCGTAGGTGCCCAGCTGGTGCTCTGTGCCGGGAGTGATGATCCGGCCATGTACCAGCGCCGGTGCGGTCCCGCCGTCGGCCGCCGTGGCCGGCATCAGAGCCAGCCCTTCCTCTTGAAGATGGCGTACATCAGGCCGGCAGTTCCAGCCATCAGCGCAATGGCCATCGGGTAGCCTGCGGCCCAGTGGAGCTCCGGCATGTGGTCAAAGTTCATCCCGTAGACGCCGGCCACAAACGACGGCGCAAAGAAGATCGCAGCCCACGACGAGATTTTCTTGACCTGCTCGTTCTGCTCGGCGCTGGCCTCATTCTGGCGGTTGGCCGTAAGTGTCCCGTCCAGGGTCAGGGCGTTCTGCAGCAGGTCCCGGAAGGAATCGGCCCGGGAGATGACCCGCTCCACGTGGTCCTCCACGTCCCGCAGGCTATGCTGCAGTTCCGTTTCCACGCCGTATTTCCCGAAGCCGCGCTTGAGCTGCTGCATCATGCCCGGAAGCGGGTGGATGGCGCGCTGGAACTGGATGACCTCCCGGGCAAGCTCATAAATCCGGCGTGAGACCGTGCTGTCGCCGCTGAACAGCTGGTCTTCGATCTCATCGATGTCGTTCTCGAGCCCCGCCACCACGGGGGCGTAGTCGTCCACGACCTTGTCCAGGAGGGCGTACAGCACCGCCTCAGGGCCGTGCCGGAGCAGGTCGGGCCGGGACTCCAGCCGGCGCCGTACCGTGGCCACGCCGGCCATTTCGGCATGCCGGACGGTGACCACGAAGTTCCTGCCGGTAAAGATGTGGAGCTCGCCGAATTCCACGGTTTCGGTGGCGTCAAGGTAACGGGCGGGCCGCAGCACGGTGAAGAGGTTGTCCTCGTACCGCTCCAGCTTGGGACGCTGGTGCGCGGAGATTGCGTCCTCCACGGCCAGCGCGTGGAGGCCGAATTCATCGGCGACCGCGGCCATCTCTGCCGCTGTGGGCCGGTACAGTCCGATCCAGGCCATGCCCCCGTGGTGGGCGAGCGTTTCGAACGTCTGCTCCATGGACTCGGGTTCGGCGCTGCGGACACCGTCCACGTAGACGGCATTGTCGATGATTGTCATCGGAGGGAGGCTCCTTTCCGCGGGGCCGGGTGCACGCGGTTCAGGACATGGCTCCGATGATCGCGCCGGCAACGGTCATTGCCAACAGGTCGTGGCCGGAGTCTATGAGGGTGACGGCCACTGGGCGGCCGGCGAAGCCATTGTGGATCACATGGCCGCCGGCGCGGAACACCAGGGCGAGGACCAGGGCAAAGAAGCCTCCGGCCAGCGCGTTGTCCAGCCCCAGTTTGCTGATCAGGACAGCCAGCAGGATGGCTGTCAGGGCCGCGGCCACCATCATGGGGACCCAGATGCCGGCGCCGCCGCTGATGTTCTTCAGGTCCTCTTCTGTCTTGCCGATGGCCGCCATCCACTTGTTGCCCAGCACGGCGGGCAGGTACCAGACGAAGCCGATGACCATGCTTGCAATGAAGGCGAGCAGCACGGCGAGCCAGTTGATCTGCGAGATATATGAGAGCCAATCCATGTTCGAAAGCCTAGCCGCTTGGGTCCTCGCGGGACGCCGCGGAGGCCCGGACTGCCCGTGTTGCCTGGCCCGGCGTGCCGTGTGCCAGCCTGCTGATCAGCGGTTCGGTCCGGTACGGGATGTGGGTGTGGAGCGCCAGCACTGTTTCAGTCCGGATGACGCCCTTGATCCGCAGGATCTGACGGAGCGCGGCCTGCAGGTTGTGGGTGTCTGTGGCCACCAAGCGGCACCAGACGTCTCCCCGGCCGGAGATCTCGTGGACTTCCAGGACCTGGGGGAGGAGCCGCAGTGCCGCCACGACGCCGTCGAGTTCCCGGTGCGTCACCTCGATCGTCACGAAGGCGACGACGTCATACCCCACCGCTTCGAGGTCGATTTCGCGTCCGCCGTCGTGAAGGACGCCGGCACGCAGCAGGCGCCGCACGCGCGACTGTGCCGTGTTGCGGGCGATTCCCAGCGAATCACTGAGTTCGCCGATCTGGACGCGGGGATCGCGGATCAATTCCAACAGGATCTTCAAGTCCGTGGGGTCAAGGTTGTTCAAACTGTCACTTTCAGCCATGAAGGCAACTATAAATTGATGATTTTGATCAATTATTCCACGAATGGCGGACCAATAAGGCAGAAGTGCAGCAATCTGTACTTATCCGTTTTTTACCCGGCCGCCGCATCCCACAAGGACACCCGGCGCCGGTCGAAGCAAAGGCACGCGAATGACCGTCTTCAGTGAACTCCGCATGCGGCCCGCCGCCGCCGGGCGTACAGGCTGGGACGCCTCCACGACCGCACGGCTGGTGATGGCGGGAACCGTCATCTTTACCCTGCTGGTGGGCGCCAACCTGGCAACGCCCCTGTATCCGTTGCTGCAGGAAAACCTGGGGCTCTCGACGTTCGGGATCACCGTCGCGTTCGCCAGCTACGTCCTCGCCCTGGTATCCACGCTGATGCTTGCGGGGCACTGGTCGGACCACATCGGCCGGCGCGCTGCCCTGATCCTCGCCGTTGTGGTGGGGCTTGCGGGCGGCTGGATGTTCGCCCATGCGCAGGGGCTCGCGGCCCTTTCCGCCGGACGTGCCCTTCAGGGCGTCGCCGTGGCCCTGGCCACCGGCGCGAGTGCGGCAGCCCTGCGGGAACTGCTGCCCTCCCGCCCCGAATGGGCCTCGCGCTTTACGCTCCTGGCCTCTGCCGGGGGTGTGGCGGCAGGCCCGGTCATTGGCGGCGTCCTGTCGATGCTGCCCGGACCAACCACCGCGCCGTACTACGTTCACTCCGCAGTACTTGCCTGCCTCCTTGTGCCCCTCTACCTGCTCCAGGCACGGCCTCCAATCATGCCCGCTGACGCCGCCCGGCCGTTCAAGGCGCTGGCGCCGCGCCGGCCGTCCGTGTCCACCGGGGCGAGGGGTGCATTCTGGCTCGCAGCCGCCGTCGGATTCCTCAGCTTTTCCGTCTTTGGCTTCTGCCTGTCCCTGGCGCCGGGCTATTTTGCCCAGATCGTGCACGCAGATTCACGCCCCGTCATTGGCGCCCTGGCCGGCATCACCCTGGCCGCGTCTGCCCTGAGCCAGCTGCTCAGCGTACGTGGCAGGTATGCGGTGCCGGCAGGCCTGGCCGTCCTGGGCATTTCGGTGCTGGTGCTGGCTGCCTCCGCGGCGTGGAACAGTCCGCTGTTGCTCGTGCTGGCCAGCGTCTGTGCCGGGTTGGGCCAGGGGGTGGCGTTCCGCACTGTCTTCAACGACGTTGCCGGCAAAGTGGAGCCGTCCCACCATGCCCGGATCATCAGCACGGTGTACGTGATCACGTACCTTGGCAGCGCAGTGCCCGTCCTGGGACTTGGATGGGCGACGGCGGTGTTCGGGCTGCAGGCATCCGTCGCCGGGTTTGTGGTGCTGTGCAGCGCGGCGGCTTTGGTGCTCGCGGGAGTCACCATGCGTTCGGCGATGCAGCCCGGCGCCAGCCGCTAGCAGCGGGCAGTCGGGCTACTCGGGGAGCGGCCCGTGGTTTCCCTGGATGTGGTCGAAGACCAGGGTTGTCTCGGTGTGGCCCACCACCGGGTCCGTCGCCAAATTGTCCAGCACCCAGTCACGCAGGTCCTCGGTGCTGGCCACGGCGATGTGCAGGAGGTAGTCCACGGAGCCTGAGGTATGGAACGTGGAGAGCACGGCCGGCAGATGCGGAACACGTGCCGTAAAGCGGTCGATCTGGTCCCTGTCATGCGCCCTGAGCCGGACGGCCACCAGTGCCTGGACGGACCGTCCGATGGCGGACAGGCTGAGTTTCGCTTCAAAGCCCTGGACGATGCCGCGTTCGGAGAGTGCCCGGGTGCGCATCAGGGCCGTCGAAGGGGCGATGCCCACGAGTTCGGCCAGCTGCTTGTTCGAGATCCGGGCGTCGTCCACCAGGGCTGCGAGCAGCCGCTCGTCGATGGCATCCAGGGGTTCGGTGTGCCCGGGCCGGACGTTCTTGGCGTTGCTGCTCATGGGATCTCCTCAAAGTGTTCTGAGTTCATCCTAGACGCCCTATTCCGGCCGTTCACCCCCGTCCGGGTCCTTCTGTCCGAATATTCGCCAGAAGATCAGGCCCTGGGCAGCGGATAGTTCGCTCCTAGGCGGCGGCAGCTTCCGGCCGTCCGGCCTCGGGCGCAGCGGCTGCGCGGGTTTCGCGCCAGGGATGGGCGACGGCGACAGTCACCGCCGTGAGGCAGGCCAGGACCATCACGGTCCCTGCCAGTGCCGGCCAGCCCCAGGACTGGAAGACCAGACCGCCGGCCCAGCCGATGACGCTGGAGCCCAGGTAGTAGGACAGGTTGTACAGTGAGGCCGCCTGAGCCCGGCCCGTGGAAGCGATACTGCCCGTCCAGCCTGCGCCGATGCTGTGCGCGGCGAAGAACCCTCCGGTGAAGACGACGAGGCCCAGCAGGATGACGGCCAGCAGCTGGGTCAGGGTCAGGCCCAGACCCGCCACCATCAGGATGACCCCGGCGAGCAGGACGTTCCGCCGCCCGAACCTCAACGTCAGCGCCGCTGCCCAGCGTGAGGAAAACGTTCCGGACAGATACGCGAGGAAAATCAGGCTGATCAGCGTGGCCGGCAGCGCGAACGGCGCACCGGCCAAGCGGAAGCCGAGGTAGTTGTAGACCGCAACGAAGCCGCCCATCAGCAGGAACGCCTGGACGTACAGCGCCAGCAGCCGTCGGTTGCGGACATGCCCGGCTAGGGTCCGCCACGCACCCCGCAATCCGGCCGCCTTGGCCGGCGTGAATCCCCGGGCCTTGGGGACGAGCAGCAGGAAGAGTACCGCTGCGAGGGTGGCCAGCAGGGATACGGCAAGTGCGGCCGCCCGCCAGCCCCACAGTTCGCCGACGGGTCCGGCAACTAGCCGCCCGGCGAGGCCGCCCAGCGTGGTTCCTGCGACGTAGCTGCCGGCAGCCAGGGCAGCATGTGCCTTGTTTACTTCCTCGTTGAGGTAGGCAATGGCGATGGCGGGGATCCCTCCCAATGCCATGCCCTCGAGCAGCCGCAAGCCCAGGAGCATACCGAAGCTGCCGGCCAGCGGCACGAGCAGGCCGAGGACCGTGGCGGCCGTGATCCCCATGGCCATGGCTTTGACGCGTCCGATCCTGTCCGCCAGGAAGGACCACGGGATGACGGTGACCGCCAGTCCGACGGTGGCCAGGGAAATGGTCAGGGCGGCTTCGGCAGCCGTAATCTGCAGGTCCGTTGCCATGATGGGCAAAACAGCCTGGGTGGAGTAGAGCTGGGCAAAGGTGGCGACGCCGGCAAAGGCCAGGCCGGCCAGGACCTTTCCGTACGCAGCAGAACCTTTCGGGTGGCCGTCCCACGGTTTGGGATTCGACGCGTCATTGCCTGCCGTACGCGGATGTTTGCCCATTTCTCCACCCTAGACCCGGAGGAATGTATGCTTCCAATGCATGTTTGGATGGAATTTCATATCAAATATGGAACAGATAACCGGCCTGGAAGGGCGACTCAATGGACGCTGACCATAAACAGCTCGCGCAGTTGCTTCCGTTGCTGCCTTTGCTCGCGGAGCTGGGACGGACGCAGCACGTGACCGAAACCGCGGAGCTGCTCGGCGTGCCCCAGTCCACCGTGAGCCGCGCCCTGGGCCGCGCCAGCGCCGCCGTCGGAACCGAACTCGTGATCCGGGACGGCAGGGGAGTGCGGCTGACCTCCGCGGCCAGGACGCTGCTGCCGTTCATCGAGGCGGCGCTGTCCGAATTCCAGGCCGGGCTGGATCTCGTCCGGCATGAATCGGATGTCGTGCGGGGAAGGATTTCCATTTCGTTCCAGCACACGTTCGGTGAAGCCACGCTGCCGATGCTGATCAGTGCTTTTCGGAGCAGGCATCCGGAAGCCGGCTTCACGTTCAGCCAGGGTGCCCGGGACAGCTGCCTCGCGGAACTTGCATCCGGCGGGGCTGACCTTGCCCTGACGGCTCCGGTGGCGCCGGCGGGCCGCACGGTCTCGTCCGCGGCCCTTTACCGTGAACCGCTGCGGCTGGTGGTCCATCACGCGCATCCGCTGGCGTCCCGCCGCAGCGTCCGGATCCGGGACATCAGGAGCGATCCCTTTGTGGCAATGGGGTCCGGGTACGGCCTGCGGTCCCTGACGGACGCATTATTCCGCGAAGCGGGTTTCCGGCCGCGCATCGCTTTTGAAAGCCAGGACTCCCATACGGTGCGGGGCCTTGTCTCGGCAGGGCTTGGCGTGAGCATCCTCCCGCCCGGCGGCAACGGACCGGGGCGTGACGTCAGCCCGGAAACAGGGAACCTGGGCTGGGTTGAACTCGCGATTGAATCGGACCTGGCCTTCCGCGAGATCGGGCTGGCATGGCGGGTTCGCAAGCCTGGGCCGGATGCCGAATCCGACGCTGTCCGGCTTTTCCGGGAGATGGTGCTCCAGGAGGGACCACAGTTGCTGGCAGGCCTGGTCCGGTCCCGGTCCGGCGGCCCGTGACATATGGCGAGGGCGGCACGGGCTTCCAGCGCCAGCCTCAGTAGGCTGGTGACGTGACTTACACCGAAAACCCAGATACCCCACCATCCGAAGCAGCCGGCACCGCGAAGACTGGCCCGCTGTCCGGAGTCATCATCGGACTGGACATCGGGGGCACCAAGACCCGCGGCGTGCGTTTTGAGGACGGGAAGGCAGTGGCGGATGAGTCCGCCGGCAGCTCCAACGTCCAGAATGTCAGCCGTGAAGACGCTGCCCTTAATTTGGCTGACCTGTTTGCCCGGATCGGCGGGGGCCAGGTGGCCCAGGTCTATGCCGGGGCCGGCGGCATTGATACAGACGACGACGCCGCCGCGCTCGCCGCGCTGATCGAACCCCACGTTCCCGGAGCCAGAATCACGGTGGTCCACGACTCCCGGCTGCTCCTGGCGGCCGGACGTGCCAGCACCGGCGTTGCGGTGATTGCCGGAACGGGTTCCGCCGCGTGGGGCAGGAACGCCGGCGGAGACGAGGCCAGGGCCGGGGGCTGGGGCTACCTCCTTGGCGATGAGGGCAGCGGCTACTGGCTGGGGCGCGAAGCGGTCCGCTACAGCCTGCGCCGGATGAACCAGGGCCTGCCCGTCGACGGGTTGACGGCAGCGCTCCTTGAATCCTGCGGCGTGGACGACCCCAACCGGCTGATCTCCCTGTTCCATGCCCCTGACACAGGCCGCCGCTTCTGGGCGCAGCAGGCCCGTCCGGTGGTGGAGACCGCCGCCGCCGGCCACCCGGCCAGCCTGGAGCTCTTGGACCAGGCCGGCAGCGACCTGGCCGGCCTGGCCGCGCAGGCACTCGGGAAGCTTGGTCTTGATGGCCCCGTAATCCTGGGCGGCGGCCTCGGCATGAACGTGGTCCCGCTCCAGGATGCCTTCCGCAAGCATCTGGCCGCCGCCGGCATCACGGACGTGCGGGTACTGGACCAGGAACCGGTGTTTGGTGTCCTGCAGCTGGTCTCCGAGCAGGACTAAAGCCCGGTGGGCCGACCTATCAGGGCCGGGTGCTCCGTTTCCGCGGCGTCAGCCTGACGGTGGGCAGTACAGGGGCCGGGATGCGGCCGGCTTCGGCGCCCGCCTCCGGTCCATGTCCCTCGACCAGCCCGTAACGGGCGCCCCGGGCCTCGGCATCGGCTAAGCCGTCCTGGGCCTCCCACGCCTCGCGGGCTTCCTCCACTTCCTCATGGGTGCGGGCCACGAAGTTCCACCACATCAGCAGTTCCTCCTGGAAAGGTTCACCGCCGATGATCACGATGCGGGTGCCAGGGAGCGCCTGCATGGCCAGCCGGGAGCGGCCCGCGCCCAGGTAGCCGAGGGGGCCGGGCGGAATCTCCTGCCCGTCCACCACCAGCCCGCCGTCGAGCACCAGGACGGCATGTTCAAAGTGCTCGTTGAGCGGCAGGACGACGGGGCCCGCGCACGAGATGTCCGCGCCGACAATGGGGGAGTACATGGTGGCCGGCGACGTTGCGCCGGCAAATTCCCCCACCATTACCGTGGCGGTGAAATTTTCACCGGTCACGGCGGGAAGTTCGCGGTGCTGCTCGAAGGCAGGCTCCCGGTGCCGCTGGCTGTCCGGGAGCGCAACCCAGAGCTGAAGGCCACGCTGCAGCGGCAGTTGCCCGCCGCCGTCGGACGCGGGCAGCGGTGACGGAAGTACAGCGAACTCCGAGTGGGATACGCCCCGCCCCGCCGTCATGATGTTCAGCTCGCCGGGGCGGACCACAACGTCGCTGCCGACGCTGTCCCGGTGCCGGACGTGCCCCGCCAGCGGCCATGTCACGGTCTGCAGCCCGATGTGCGGGTGGGGGAGCACCGACATGGCTGTGCGGTCCGGGCCGAAGCTGTCCAGGAAGCACCAGGCCCCGATGGTCGGCAGCCCTCGCTGGGGCAGCGTGCGCCGGACGTTCATGGCCCGCACTCCGCCCAGCGGAACTTCCCGTTCCGGCCAGAGCTGCAGGCATGGTCCCGAGCCCTCCCCGGGGGCCGCGGGTGGACAAATTTCCTGCTCGGGGGTCACTTCGAGATTGGTCACAGTTCAACTCTAGGCCCACCGCCGTCGGCCGGTCAGTGCCTCCTCCCGGCCGCCTAGGGGCGTCGCCGGGTTCTTCGCCCGACGGCCCATCCGCGAAGGCGAGGTCTCCGAATGATTACAGTAGGGATTCCTTCGCCCACTTTCGGTGCGCCACTGGTTAAGCTGGGGTCGGATGAGGGTTACCGTGATTATCAGTATGCTTATTGACCGAGTCGATCTCCACTCCGATGCCGTCCAACAGAACAGGTAAGTCCCGCAATGGACCAGGCCATGATTGAGTTCCAAAGCGTCACCAAGCAGTATCAGGGCGGACACCCGGCCGTGGAGCAGCTGACCATGTCCATCGACAGGGGCGCGATCACCGTTTTTGTGGGCCCGTCCGGCTGCGGCAAGACCACGTCGCTGCGGATGATCAACCGCATGGTCGAACCTACGTCCGGCGTCATCACCGTGGACGGCAAGGACGTCACGTCCGTTCCCGCGGCGGAACTCCGGCGTTCCATGGGCTACGTGATGCAGTCTTCCGGGCTCATGCCGCACCGTTCAGTGCTGGACAACATCGCCACCGTTCCCCGGCTCAACGGCGTCTCCAAGGCAGCATCGCGCAAACGCGCCGAAGAGCTGCTCGACGTCGTCGGCCTGGCCTCCACGCTCGGCAAACGCTACCCCTCCCAGCTGTCCGGCGGACAGCAGCAGCGCGTCGGCGTGGCCCGTGCCCTCGCCGCGGACCCGCCCGTGCTCCTGATGGACGAGCCGTTCAGCGCCGTGGATCCCGTGGTGCGGGACGAGCTTCAGCAGGAACTCCTGCGGCTGCAGAAGGACCTCGCCAAGACCATCGTTTTTGTCACCCATGACATTGACGAAGCCACCGTGCTGGGCGACAAAGTGGCCGTGTTTGCCGTAGGCGGCAAGCTGGCACAGTACGCCACCCCCGAGGAGATCCTGCGCGCACCCGCTACTGACTTTGTCGCGGCTTTCGTCGGCCGGGACCGCGGCTTCCGGCACCTGGGATTCACAGCGTCCGACGGCGTGACCATCCACCCGGTGCCCACGCTCGTCCGGGGCGACTCAGGCTTCGCCGGGGACCCCGACGCCGTATCCGGCTGGCAACTGGTGGTGGACACCGCCATGCACCCCCTGGGCTGGGCAAGCCCGGGAACGGACACCGAACTCATTCCCGGCGGCTCACTGTTCCGCCCCGGCGACACCCTCCGCCGGGCCCTGGACGCCGCGCTCTCCTCGCCGTCCGGCCTGGGCGTCGCCGTTGACCGTGAGGGCCGCGTCCTGGGCACCATCAGGGCACACGAGGTCCTGGCCGTCATTGAGGAAGCCCGCCAGGTCCGGCAGGCTGCGCTCTGATGGACTGGTTCCTGGCAAACAGCGGCATGGTCCTGGAACGGGCCGGCCAGCACCTGGTGCTTGCACTCATCCCGATGGTGCTCGGACTGGTCATTTCCATCCCGCTGGCCCAGCTCGCCCGGATGAACGGCACGCTGCGGTCCGTCGTAGTGACCGCAAGTTCGCTGCTCTACACCATCCCCTCGCTGGCACTGTTCATCATCCTGCCTCCCCTCCTCGGGACGCGGATCCTCGATCCGGTGAACGTCATTGTTGCGCTCACCCTGTACGCAGTGGCCCTGCTGGTGCGGGCCGCCCTCGATGCTTTCGACTCCGTGGACGAAAACCTGCGCCAGGCCGCCGTGGCCCTGGGCTACAAGCCCTGGCTGCGCTTCTTCCAGATCGACCTGCCACTGTCACTCCCCGTGATGTTCGCCGGGCTCCGCGTGGTCTCGGTCAGCAACATCTCCCTCGTCAGTGTTGCCGCACTCCTGGGGGTGGGGAACCTGGGCATGCTGTTTACCGACGGACTGCAGCGGACCTTCGTCACCGAAGTGGTGGTGGGCATTATTGCCATCCTGGTGCTGGCCCTGCTGATGGACGGGGTGCTGGTGCTGCTGGAGCGGTTGCTGACGCCGTGGACGCGGGCCGCAAAATCGCCAGCAGCGGATTCGCAGCGGATCGACGCCGCACGTCTGCCCGGGATTGCAGGGGCGTCCGGATGAGCAACATCTTCGTTGACACCCTCGCCTGGCTGACCGACCCCGTGCACTGGTCCGGAAGCTCCGGTATCGGAGTGCGCCTGCTGGAGCATCTCCAATACAGCGCCCTGGTGCTCGTCATCGCGGCGGCCATAGCTCTCCCCGCGGGGCTGTACATCGGGCACACCGGCCGTGGCCGGGTGGTTGCCGTTGCCGTGGCCGGCGCCCTCCGTGCGCTGCCCACCCTGGGGTTGCTGGTCCTGTTTGCACTGCTCGCGGGCAGCAGCCTGATGCCACCGGTGTGGGCCCTGGTCATCCTCACCGTTCCGCCGCTGCTCGCCGGAACATATGCGGGCATCTCCAGCGTGGACCGGACGGTGGTTGATGCCGCCCGGGCCATGGGGATGACCGAACTGCAGATCCTGTTCCGCGTGGAAGTACCCAACGGCCTGCCGGTGATGTTCGGCGGCATCCGTACGGCCGTGCTCCAGGTCATCGCCACGGTGTCCGTTGTGGCGTATCTTCCGCTGGGCGGCCTCGGCCGGTATCTTTTCGACGGCCTGGTCCTGCAGGATTTCCCGCGGATGCTGGCAGGATCCCTGCTTATCGCAGGCCTGGCAATCGCTGTCGACCTCATCCTCGCCGCGGTGCAGAGAATGCTGCTGTCGCCCGGCCTGTCCACCGATCCCCACGGCGGCCACAAGGCCGCCGCCGATCTCCCAGCTGCCACGCCTGTGGCAGCTGCTGTTCAAGGAGGCACCCCATGAAGAAAACCGCCCCGACAACCATTGCACGCCGGAGCCTTGCCGGCCTGGCTGCGGGCGTCGGCATCGCCGTCGCCCTTTCCGCCTGCGGCGGCGGCGACCCCCTGTCGACGCCCAGCACCACCGGAACCGGCGGTTCAACCGGCGGCTCGCTGGTGGTGGGATCGGCGGACTTCCCGGAAAGCCAGATCGTGGCCGAGATCTATGCCGGCGCGCTGACGGCAGCCGGTGTCACAGCGACCACCAAGCCTAATATCGGATCCCGCGAAATCTACTTCAAGGCCGTGCAGGACGGTTCCGTGGATCTGGTCCCGGACTACTCCGGCAACCTGCTCTCGCACGTGGATCCCGAGGCAGCGGAGGTTTCGGCCGACGACATCTACAAGGCCCTGCCGGGGAAGCTTCCCGACGGCCTGGCGGTCTTGGAAGCAGCGAAGGCTGAGTCCAAGGACGCCATGGTGGTCACCAAGGCCACGGCCGAAAAGTACCAGCTTAAGTCCATCGAGGACCTCGCCAAGGTCTGCAAGGACCTGACCATGGCGGCGCCTGCAACGTTTGAAACCCGCGCCTATGGCTTCCCGGGGCTCAAGGCGAACTACGGCTGTGAACTCAAGGCGCTGAAGCCTTTCAGCGACGGCGGCGGCAACCTGACGCTGCAGGCCCTGCTGACCGATGACGTCCAGGTGGCCGACATCTACACCACCACGCCGTCCATCGCGGACAACGACCTTGTGGTGCTGGCAGATCCGAAGAACAACTTCAAGGCCCAGCAGGTCCTGCCGCTGTACAACAAGGCAAAGATGACCGATAAGGCCAAGGAAGCACTCAACGCCGTTTCGCGCATCCTCACCACCGATGACCTGGTCAACCTCAACCGGGCAGTCAGCGGCAGCCAGAAGCAGAACGCCAAGGACGCTGCGGCGGCCTGGCTGAAGGACAAGGGCATCGTCAAGTAACGCCTGGCTCCTTTGCAGCACCCCGACGGCGGCTGCCGGACTTCACGAGTCCGGCAGCCGCCGTCGCACGTGGCACGGGTGTGGGCGAGGTCTCAACGGAAGTACATCCTTCCTGTGGCATATTTGATGGATGGCAGAATTCAGGCAGTCCACCAAGCTTCACAACGTCCTTTACGACATCCGTGGACCGATTCTTCAGGCCGCCCAGCAAATGGAGGCGGAGGGTCACCGGATCCTCAAACTGAACATCGGAAACCCCGCACCTTTTGGATTCGAAGCCCCCGACGCCATCCTGGTGGACATGATCCGCCACCTGCCGCATGCCCAGGGGTACAGCGACTCCCGCGGCATCTTCTCCGCCCGCACCGCCGTCTCGCAGTATTACCAGACGCGCGGCATCCAGAACATCCACGTTGACGACATCTACCTCGGAAACGGCGTCAGCGAGCTCATCACCATGTCGCTCATGGCGTTGCTTGACGACGGCGACGAGGTCCTCATTCCCACGCCGGACTACCCGCTCTGGACGGCTTCCGTGGCCCTCGCCAGCGGCAAGCCCGTGCACTACCTCTGCGACGAGGAGTCCGGCTGGCAGCCCGACCTTGAAGACATGGAAGCCAAGATCACGCCCCGCACCAAGGGCATCGTGGTGATCAACCCGAACAATCCCACGGGCGCCGTTTATCCCGAAGAAACCCTCAAGAAGATCGTTGCCCTTGCCGAGAAGCACGGGTTGGTCCTTTTCGCCGATGAAATCTACGAAAAGATCCTGTACGAGGACGCCGTCCACGTGAACCTGGCAGGGCTGACCGGCGACGACGTCCTCTGCCTCACCTTCAGCGGGCTCTCCAAGGCCTACCGCGTCTGCGGCTACCGCGCGGGCTGGATGGCCATTTCCGGACCCAAAAAGGAAGCCGCCGATTACCTGGAGGGCATCAACCTGCTGGCCAACATGCGGCTGTGCGCCAACGTGCCCGCCCAGCACGCCATCCAGACAGCGTTGGGCGGGTACCAGAGCATCAACGACCTCATCCTTCCCGGCGGAAGGCTGCTGGAACAGCGCAACAAGGCCTACGACATGTTGAACGCCATTCCCGGAGTCAGCACGCAGCAGGCAAGGGGCGCGCTCTACCTCTTCCCCCGGCTGGACCCCGAGGTCTACCACATCCGCGATGACGAAAAATTCGTGCTGGACCTGCTGCGGGAGCAGAAGATCCTGGTTTCCCACGGTCGCGCCTTCAACTGGGTGCGCCCGGACCACTTCCGGATGGTCACGCTGCCCAACGTCAAGGACATCGAAGAGGCCGTGGGACGCATGGGGGACTTCCTAAGCAGGTACCAGGGGAACTAGCCTGTCCTCACGCGCCCATCCCGCGCGTGAACTGCGGACAAAGGATCCCCATGGCCGGCCTGGTTAAGTTCAAGCAGCATCCGACGAAGACGCTGAAGGCCGGAGGCAGCTTCAACCTGGCGGATGTCGACCCCGACTCCACGCCCGGATTTACCGGCAACAAGGCCGACGGCAAAGCCTTGCTGGCGGACCTGGACAGCAAACTCGCCGAGCTGCAGGAGAAGCTGTTCGCGGAGTCCCGCTTCGGCGGGACGAAGCGGATCCTGCTGATCCTGCAGGCGATGGACACCGCAGGCAAAGGCGGCATCGTCAAGCACGTCATGGCCGCCATGGATCCCCAGGGCGTCCAGTTCAAGGCGTTCAAGGCCCCTACCGAGGAGGAAAAATCCTATGACTTCCTCTGGCGGATCGAAAAGGAAGTCCCGGCGGCCGGCATGGTGGGCGTTTTTGACCGCTCCCACTATGAGGACGTCCTCATCCACCGCGTGCACGGCTGGGCGGCCCCGGAGGAGCTGAAACGACGGTACGGTGCCATCAATGAGTTCGAGGCCAGGCTCACCGGCTCCGGCACGAAGATCGTCAAAGTCATGCTCAACATCAGCAAGGACGAACAGAAGGCACGCCTCCTGGCACGCCTGGACGAGCCCGCCAAAAACTGGAAGTACAGCAGGGGAGACCTGACGGAGCGTGCCTTCTGGGACGACTACATGGCCGCCTACCAGGCAGTTTTCGACAACACCAACACCGACGAAGCCCCGTGGCACGTGGTCCCGGCCAACAAAAAGTGGTTTGCCCGGATCGCCGTCCAGCAGCTGGTCCTCGGTGCGCTGACTGACCTGAAGCTGGAGTGGCCCAAGGCAGACTTCGACGTCGGTGTGGAGCGGGAGCTCGTCGCCAGGTCCTGAACGGGCGTTTAGAGGGGTTGGTCCCGGGACGCCGCCAGGCGCTTCCTGGCGCCTTCGAGCCACTCCTCGCAGCGTTTGGCCAGGGCTTCGCCGCGTTCCCAGAGGGCCAGTGATTCCTCAAGGCTTGCCCCTCCGGCCTCCAGCTTGCCCACTACGCCGATGAGCTGCTCGCGGGCTTCCTCATAGCTCAGCGCGTCGATTTCCGGATCAGGCTTTGTCTCGGGCATGTGCTTCTCCTTGTTGAATTTCCCCTGTGGATGTGGCCCCAAAGAGGCCATGGGCGACCCGCACGGACAACGCGGTTCCGGACGGCGCCTCCGACGGGTCACGGACTACGGCATGGCCGGCGACTTCGGTTGCCCGGGCCGGCCGGCCGTTGGCAAGTTCCACCACCGCATAGCCGCGGTCGAGGGTTTTTTGCGGCGAAAGCGCCCGCACCTGGGCCTGCAGATGGACCAGCTGGTCGGCGGCACGCACCACCAGTGAGCTGACCGCCGCGGACGACCGGCGCAGCAGGCGCTCGATCTCCTCGGAGCGGCCGGTCACCATGGTTTCCGGCGCCGACAGGACCGGGCGGGACTGCAGGGCGTGCAGGCGGTCGGTCTCCCGGTCCACCAGCCGGCTGATGCACCGGCGGAGATGCTCCCGGGCCTGGCGGACGCCGGCCAGTTCCTCAGCGACATCCGGAACTATCCGCTTGGCAGCGTCGGTAGGCGTTGATGCCCTCAGGTCGGCGACGTCGTCGAGCAGTGGCCGGTCCGCTTCGTGGCCGATGGCGCTGACCACGGGTGTCACCGCGGCGGCGACAGCCCGGACCAGCTCTTCGCTGTTGAACGGCAGCAGGTCCTCCAGGGCGCCGCCGCCCCTGGCGATGACAATGACGTCAACGTCCGGACGGGAATCGAGCTCGCGAAGTGCCCGGACGATCTGGGACACGGCGGTGTTGCCCTGGACGGCCACCTCGCGGACCTCAAATTCCACGGCCGGCCACCGAAGCGCCGCATTCTGCAGGACGTCCTTCTTGGCATCGGAATCCCGCCCGGTGATGAGGCCGATGCGGTGCGGCAGCAGGGGCAGGGGTTTCTTGCGGGAGTCGGCAAACAGGCCCTCGGCTGCGAGGGCCTGCCTGAGGCGTTCGATCCGCGCCAGCAGGTCGCCAAGCCCTACCGGCCTGATGTCCCTGACCTGCATGTTGAGGCGGCCGGTCTTCAGCCAGAACTCCGGCTTGAGCAGGGCGACCACCCGTGATCCACGCTCCAGCGGCATGTTCTGGCGGTCCAGTACTTTGGTCCAGACGGAGGCAGGAAGGGAAACCTCCGCGTCCACATCGCGCAGCGTCAAATAGGCATTGCCGCCGCGGCGGTTCATTTCGATGACCTGGCCCTCGACCCACGCCGACGGCGTCCGGTCGATGTGTGCCTTGAGTTTCTGGGACAGCAGCTGCAATGGCCAGGGATTGTCCGGACTGGTTTCAGCGGCCGTCGCAGGCAGCGTGCTGGCAGCAGTGTCCGGCAGGGCAGCCTGATCAGGCATGCGCCCTGCCCCGGGAAGCTGTGGCTGGCGGCATGGCGGTCCTTTGCTAGGCAGATGGTGGCTCGTGGTTGAATGGCGGCTGTCATTCAACCTTATCCATAAGCTCTATCACCGGAGGCGGACATTCAATGTCCAGCCTCCATGCGTAGGATGGCTCCCCAGCCTCCCACCAGTTAGGACCTGCTTTGCGCACCTTCGTTTCAGCCGTGGCCCTCATCATCGGCGTCCTGCTGACCGCCGTCGCCGTCCCTGCGATCTGGATTGACCGCAGTGTGGTGCAGGAGGACGGCTTTGTGGAGCTGTCGGGACCGCTGGGCCAGGACGCCGACTTCCAGCAGCGGCTCGCAGCCGCAGCTGTGGGAACCATCGACACAGGGGCCATCCCGGATGCCCTGGCAGACGTCGTCCGGCCGGTGATCGAAGCGGCGGCCGGTTCCCTGACCGGACTGCCCGGATACCCGGCGGCTTGGGAGGAGACGCTCAGGAAGAGCCATCGGCTAACCTTCGCCGACCCCGCGTCGCCGCCGGCCGCGGACTCATCCACGTCGCTCACCTTGGATGTGGCGCCACTGGTGGCGCTGGCGACGGAGGAACTTGCACGCACGAGCGGCCTGCCGCTGGAAGCGCCGGAGCAGACGCTGATCAACGTTGGGCAGCCGGAGCACCGGCAATGGATCGAACGGGTGTCCGCGTACGCGCCGCTGGGCTACTCACTGGCGATCGGCGCCGGGATTGCCCTGGCGCTTGCCTTGGTGGCCGCGCGCCGGCGCTGGACGGTGGTTTTCAGCGCAGGCGTTGGGGCGCTTCTTCTGGCCGCACTGTGGACCTATGGTTCGCAAGTGGCGTGGGACGCCGTCGTGGGGACGGCCAGCGGCAACGAGGTTGCCGACATGTTCAAGGATGCTTTTGCGGCGGCGGCGTCCGGGAGCTTCCAGTCCTGGACGGCCGGGGCCGCGGTTGCCGGCGGTGTGCTTCTCGCGGCCGGCCTTGTGACAGGGATCGCTTCGCGGGGGCGCCGGGCCCTCAGCCGGTAGCATGGAGAAATGACTTCCTCCGCTGTTTCCCTCTCGATGCCAACCGTCCCGCGAAGGCGGCGCTCTCCTGAGGAAGTATCCGCCGCTGCGCCGGTGACCGGCCCCAAGAAGGTCCTGCTCGCTGCCCCCCGCGGCTATTGCGCCGGGGTGGACAGGGCTGTGATAGCGGTCGAAAAGGCCCTGGAGCACTACGGCCCGCCGGTGTATGTGCGTAAGCAGATCGTGCACAACGTCCATGTCGTGAGCTCGCTCGAGGAACAGGGCGCCATTTTCGTGGACGAAACCGACGAGGTGCCCGAAGGCGCCCTGGTCATTTTCTCCGCCCACGGTGTATCGCCCGCAGTGGTCCAGTCCGCAGAGGACCGCGGACTGCGCACCATCGATGCCACATGCCCGCTGGTGACAAAGGTCCACAAGGAAGCCGTCCGGTTCGCCAAGGACGACTTCGACATCCTCCTCATCGGCCACGACGGCCATGAGGAAGTTGAGGGCACCGCGGGCGAAGCCCCGGAACACATCCAGATCATCAACGGCCCGCATGAAGTGGACAAGGTAACAGTCCGCGACCCCGAAAAGGTCATCTGGCTGTCCCAGACCACCCTGAGCGTCGACGAGACCATGGAGACCGTCCGGCTTCTCAAGGAACGGTTCCCCACCCTCCAGGATCCGCCCAGCGACGACATCTGCTACGCCACCACCAACCGGCAGGTGGCCATTAAGAAGATCTCGCCCCAGGCGGACCTGGTCATTGTCGTGGGTTCGGCCAACTCCTCGAATTCAGTCCGCCTGGTGGAGGTCGCCCTGGAGTACGGCGCCAAGGCCTCCTACCGCGTGGACTTTGCCAACGAAGTGGACGAGTCATGGTTTGAAGGCGTGGCCACTGTCGGCGTCACCTCCGGCGCCTCCGTACCCGAGGTCCTTGTCAAGGATGTCCTGCGGCTGCTCGCCGACTATGGCTACGGTGCCGTCGAAGAGGTTGTCACGGCCGAGGAAGACCTGCTGTTCTCCTTGCCCAAGGAGCTCCGCGCAACACTCAAGGAAGCCGGCGACGTCAGCCGCGCGCTCGGCGGACGCCGGCCGCGCGACTGACCAGTCCAGCCAGCGTCAGGCAGCCGCCTCGTCCTGCTGAAGCTCCGGCGCCGCGAGTGAGCGCGGCGTCACTTCCAGGGCAGGCGGCGTGACCAGACCGGATCCGTCCATGGCGTTGAGCTTCCGGGCGGTCGGCAGGATCCGCGCCTCAAGCGTGCCGATCATCGAGTTGTAGCGGTCCACTGAGGACTTCAGCGACGATCCCAGCTTGGCCACGTTGTCGCCCAGGGTTCCCATCCGTTCGTACAGCTGGCGGGCGAGCTCGAACAGTTCGCGGGCGCTGTCCGTCAGCACATCCTGGCGCCAGGTGAAGGCCACCGATTTCAGCACTGCAAGCAGCGTGCTCGGCGAAGCCAGGACCACATTCCTGGACAAGGCATGGTCCAGGAGCGTCGCGTCCGCCATGAGCGCCGCCGCCAGGATCGATTCAGCCGGAAGGAAACAGATCACCAGTTCGGGCGTATTCCCGGGAATGTCCCAGTACTTTTTACTGCTGAGGGCGTCCACGTGGGCGCGCAGGGCTTTTGCGTGAGCGGCCAGCAGGGTCTGCTGCGAGTTTTCCGCGTGGTGGCTGTTGTGTTCCATGCCTGATCCGGAACCAAGTTCCTGGGCGGCGAGGTAGGAGGACAACGGCACCTTAGCGTCCACCACCAGCTGCTTTTCCCCGGGCAGCTGGACCACGAGGTCGGGGCGGATCGTGGAGTCCACTCCGGAACTGTGGACCTGCTCCAGGAAATCCACGTGCTTGAGCATCCCTGATGCCTCCACCACGCGGCGCAGCTGAACCTCGCCCCACTGCCCCCGGGCGCTGTTGGAGCGGAGGGCAGACTCGAGGGCGTGCGTGGAGCGGATCAGTTGGGCGTCGGACAGCCGGGCTTCCTGGAGCTGCTGTGCCAGCTGCCCGTACTGCTCGAGGCGGTCACGCTCCAGCAGTGCCACCTGCTGCTGCACGGCAGTCAGTTTTTCCGCCACCGGCGCGAGCGCACGCAGCACATTGCCGTCCTGGCTGCGCGAGTCGCCCAGCTCCCGGTTCTGGATGCTGAGGAGCCGCCGCTCGGCGTCGGCGGCCGCGAACTGGGCGCTGACCTCGGAAAGGCGGGACGAGACGGCGTCGAAATCCTCCTCCAGCGCGCGTGCGCGTTGGCGGAACGAAAAGTAGGTGGCGGCGGCACCGGCAAAGGCGCCCACCAGAAGCATCAACAGGGCAAGAATCAGGGCGAAAGCATCCATATCCTCACTTTGGCATGCCCCTGTGACAATTTAGGGCAGCGCCAATCCGGCGGGCACTATGTCCGCACGGTCCGGCGGGCCTCCAAGGGTGGCCGCTGGAAGGTTCCCGGCCTGCTGCGGGTAGAATCAATGCTCGTGGCTCTTACTATTGGCATCGTCGGACTGCCCAACGTCGGCAAATCAACTCTCTTCAACGCACTGACCCGCAACCAGGTGCTCGCAGCGAACTATCCGTTCGCTACGATCGAGCCCAATGTCGGCGTCGTGAACCTGCCGGACCCGCGGCTGAAGCAGCTCGCGGAGATCTTCGGCTCGCAGCGCCTGTTGCCCGCGCCGGTGTCCTTCGTAGACATCGCCGGAATCGTCAAGGGCGCGTCGGAGGGTGAAGGCCTGGGCAACAAGTTCCTTGCCAACATCCGTGAGGCCGAGGCCATCGCCCAGGTGGTCCGGGTGTTTGATGATCCCGACGTCATCCACGTCGACGGCAAGGTGGATCCGCGCTCGGACATGGAAACCATCAACACCGAGCTGATCCTGGCAGACCTCCAGACGATCGAAAACGCCATTCCCCGGATCGAAAAAGAAGTCAAGATCAAGAAGCGGGAAGCCGCCGAGCTGGCAGCCATCAAGGCTGCGCAGGCGGTCCTGGAGCGCGGCGACACGATCTTCGCGTCCATCAAAAGCGACAAGCTGGAAATGGAACACCTCAAGGAGCTCAGCCTCCTGACGGCCAAGCCGTTCATTTACGTCTTCAACGCTGACGAAGGCATCCTGGGCAGCCCGGAAAAGCAGGAAGAGCTGCGGGCCATGGTGGCGCCCGCGGACTCCGTCTTCCTCGATGCGAAGCTCGAGTCCGACCTCGTGGAACTGGACGAGGAAGAAGCACGGGAAATGCTGGAAATGAACGGCCAGGACGAGTCCGGCCTGGACCAGCTGGCCCGCGTGGGCTTCCACACGCTGGGCCTGCAGACCTACCTCACGGCCGGTCCCAAGGAAACACGTGCGTGGACCATCCATCAGGGAGACACGGCCCCGCAGGCGGCGGGCGTCATCCACACGGACTTCCAGCGCGGCTTCATCAAGGCCGAAGTAGTTTCCTTCAACGACCTGATCGAGGCCGGATCCATGGCCGAGGCCAAGTCCCGCGGCAAGGTCCGCATTGAAGGCAAGGAATATGTGATGGCCGACGGCGACGTCGTGGAGTTCCGCTTCAACGTCTAGTCACGCAGCTGCCCGGTTCAATGAACCGGGCAGCTTTTTTGGTGCTGGCCCCGCACCATACGAAGTATCCTTGCTGAAGGACAGTGGACGTGATCCTGGCGACTCCAGGGCCCCTCCGGCAGAGGGAACACATAAGGAGAGACGGCATGCCTCTCAGGCGTCTGGTCAAGCTCATCAGCGGCGCAGCGGCGGCGGCCCTGCTTCTTGCGGCCTGCTCCAGCGGCGGGGGAGCCGCACCCATAGTGGTGGGCGAGGCGAAACGCGGTGGCAGTGCCACGGTGGCCGAAGTCAACACGCTCTCTTCCTTCAACCCGTTCAGCACGGACGGCAACACGGACATTAATTCGAAGGTCTGGTACGCCACACACTCCGGCTTCTACTACGTGGACGACTCCGCACGGGTGGTCCGGAACGAAAAATTCGGCCGGTATGAAAAGGTCTCCGACCAGCCGCTGAAGGTGAAATACACGGTCAATGACGGCGTGAAATGGTCCGACGGAGAGGCCGTTGATGCCGGGGACCTTGTGCTGGCCTGGGCCGCAGGATCCGGCTTCTTTGACGACGCAGACGCCGCTGCAGGGACGGGAACCAAGTACTTCTCGGCAGCATCGGACACGAGCGGCCTGGCCACCACCGTCTTTCCCGAAATCGGGGGAGATGGCCGCTCCATCACGCTGGAGTACGGATCGCCCTACGCCGACTGGGAAGTAGCCTTCGACGTCGGCCTCCCGGCCCACGTGGTGGCTGCCAAGGCCGGGCTGAACGACGAAGACGACCTCATTGAGCTGCTGCGCGATGCGCCACGCGGTGACGCGAAAAAACCAGTGCTGAATACAGACCTGCAGGTGGTCAGCAACTTCTGGAACTCCGGATTCGACGCGAAGACGCTGCCAGGGGATCCTGCGGTGTATCTTTCGAACGGGCCGTATCTCGTGCGGGATATCGTCCCGGAAACGTCGGTGACGCTGGTGCGGAACAAGGACTACGTGTGGGGTCCGGAACCCTACTTGGACGACATCACCATAACGTTCTCGGGTGCGGTGCCGGCTGCCGTGGACGCGCTCAAGACTGGCCGGGCCGACATCATCTCGCCCCAGCCTTCCGCAGGCTCCGAGGTTTTGTTCAGCGGACTGGAGGCGCAGGGGATCACTGTGCAGCGGTACAGCCAGTCGGGATATGACCATCTCGACCTGAACTTTGCCGGTCCGTTCGCCGACCGCAGGATCCGCGAGGCGTTCCTGAAGACGGTCCCGCGGCAGGACATCGTGGGAGAAATCGTCGGCGACCTTATTCCCGACGCAAAACCCCTGGACTCCCACGTCTTCCTTCCGTCCCACCCCAAATACGCCGACACCGTGAAGGACAACGGTTCCAAAGACTACGCGGACGTGGACATCGATGGTGCCGCGTCGCTCCTGGACGGGACGACACCCACCATCCGGATCCTGTACAACCGGGACAATCCCAACCGTGTGCGGGCCTTTGAACTCATCCGGGATTCGGCGGCCCTCGCCGGATTCCGTGTCCTGGACGCCGGGCAGGGCAGCGCCGATTGGGCCAAGGCCCTCGGCGGCGGAACATACGACGCCGCCATCCTGGGCTGGATCAGCACCGGCGTGGGCGTCGGCCGCGTCCCGCAGATTTTCCGGACCGGGGCGGGCAGCAATTTCAGTGGCTATTCCGACGGCGATGCGGACAGGATGATGGAACAACTGTCCACCACCACGGACCTGGCCAAACAGGACGAGCTGATGGCCGACATCGACAAACGCGTGTGGGAAAGCGACTACGGCCTGCCCCTGTACCAGACCACGGGAACCACCGCTGTTGCGGGGCGCATCGCCGGCGTGAAGCCCAGCGGCGGGCCACTGGGCGTCTGGTGGAACGTGTGGGAGTGGCGCCAGAACTGAGGCGCCTGGCCGCCTCCACAGCGGCTATGGGGGAGATATCAGGGCCGATTCGCCGTCGCCCCTACCTGCGAGTAGCATGTGACTTGCACAACTTCCGCGACCCGGCTAGCTAATGATCATTAACCGGTTACGGTTTGGCAACGGAGTACCAGTATTTGGACTCTGTGCGGTTAGGCTACTCGTATATGTAGTCTGCGTCACACTGGAAAACTGTGGGCAGGCTGCGGGGAAGCAAAAGATTTCCCCTGAATATCTCTTACAACTCATAGGAGGCGGAATGCGTTTGACGCGCACTTCCAAAGCACTGGGCA
This sequence comes from Arthrobacter sp. BE255, assembly GCF_031457335.1. Lineage (NCBI taxonomy): Bacteria > Bacillati > Actinomycetota > Actinomycetes > Micrococcales > Micrococcaceae > Arthrobacter > Arthrobacter sp. BE255. Next base: position 311,870 of record NZ_JAVDWK010000001.1, read on the forward strand.
TCGTGGCCATCGCCGCGCTCGCCCTGACCGGCTGCGGCGCTGGAGGCGGCAGCAATGACGGTGCCAGCCAATCCGCTGGCGACCCCAACAAGGTCATCACGGCGTACAGCAACGAACCACAAAATCCGTTGCTGCCTGCAAACACCAACGAAGTTTACGGCGGCCGGGTTGTTGAGCTGCTCTTCGAGGGTCTTCGCAGCTATGACGCCGACGGTAAGCCGGTCAACGCCATGGCAGAGTCCATTGAGTCGCCGGACGCCCAGAACTGGACAATCAAGGTCAAGCAGGGCCAGAAGTTCACCAACGGCGAAGCGATCACCGCCAAGACGTTCGTTGACTCGTGGAACTTCGCTGCGAACTCCAAGAACCTCCAGAACAATGGATTCTTCTTCGAGTCCATCGAGGGCTATGCAGACGTCTCTGCAGTGACCACCGAGAAGTCTGCCGATGGCAAGACCACCACCACTCCGGCTCCTACGGCCGAAACCATGTCCGGCCTGAAGGCCACAGATGATTCCACCCTCACTGTGAAGCTGGCACAGCCGGAGGCTGACTGGTCGCTGCGCCTTGGCTACTCAGCCTTCTTCCCGCTGCCTTCCGCCGCTCTGAAGGATCCGAAGACCTACGGCGAAAACCCGGTCGGCAACGGTCCGTACAAGTTCGAAAAGACCGGCTCATGGGTCCATGACCAGTCGATTTCCCTCGTAAAGAACGCTGACTACAGCGGTCCCCGCGCTGCAAAGAACGGTGGCGTGAGCTTCAAGTTCTACACCGATCCGGGCCCCGCATACACGGACCTTCAGGCCAACAACCTGGACATCACCGATGTGCTCCCGTCCAACGCACTGAAGACTTACGTCACGGATTTCCCGGACCGGAACTCCACCAAGCCGGTTGCCACCGACTCCACACTGAACATCCCGGGCTACAACCCGAACTTCCAGGGTGAAGCCGGAAAGCTGCGCCGCCAGGCCCTGTCTTACGCCATCAACCGTGAAGAAATCGCCAAGGTGGTCTTCAACGGAACCCGCACTCCGGCAAAGGCCTTCGCCCCGCCGGTCATCGATGGTTTCAAAGACAACATCCCCGGCAGCGAAGTCCTGAAGTTTGACGCCGCCAAAGCCAAGGACCTCTGGGCTCAGGCCGAGAAGATCCAGCCGTACGACGGTTCCAAGCCGCTCCAGATTGCCTCGAACACCGACGGCGGCAACAAGGAATGGATTGACGCCGTGGCCAACGGATTCAAGAACAACCTCGGCATCCAGGCTGAAATCCAGCCTTTCGCCAAGTTCGCTGAAGTACTCAACCTGCGCAAGTCCCAGTCCCTCCCGGGCCTGACCCGCGCTGGTTGGCAGGGCGACTACCCGTCGCTCTACAACTTCCTCGGACCGGTTTGGGCAACGGGCGCATCCTCCAACTACGAGAAGTACTCGAACCCCGAGTTCGACAAGCTGCTCCAGGAGGGCCTCGCTGCGAAGTCCACCACTGAGGCGAACGATAAGTTCAACAAGGCCCAGGAGATCCTCTTCAAGGACCTGCCCGGCCTGCCGCTCTGGGACCAGGCACGCGCGATCGTATGGAGTGAAAACGTTGTGAAGGCCGAGACCGGCTGGAATGGCGGAATCCTCTACTACAACATCACGGCCAAGTAGCCACCAGGATCTAACTTGCCGCCAGGCTTATGGGGGTCCGGCCAAAAGCCGGGCCCCCATTTCTCCTGTACGGCAGGAAGGCACAAATGAACCCCCTCTCTTCGCTCCTCGAAGGCTGGTGATCCAGTGGTCCGCTTTATCCTTCGCAGGCTCCTTCAGGCAATCCCCGTCTTCCTTGGCACCACCCTTTTGGTCTACTACATGGTCTTCGCCCTTCCCGGCGACCCCATTGCGGCCCTCTTCGGTGACCGCCAGCCACCGCAGGCTGTCATCGACACATTGCGCAGCCAATACCACCTGGATGAACCGTTCTGGGTCCAGTACGGCCTCTTCCTTCAGAACATATTTACTTTCAATCTCGGCAACGACTTCACGGGCCAGCCGATCTCGGCGTCCCTTGCACGGGTCTTTCCGGTAACGGCGATGCTGGCCTTGGAGGCGCTGGTTATCCAAACCGTTTTCGGAGTGGCCTTTGGTGTCTTTGCCGGCCTGCGTCGCGGTGGCTGGTTCGATTCCACCGTGCTGGTGGCCTCGCTCGTGGTCATCGCTGTTCCCACCTTCGTTCTCGGCTTTGTCTTCCAGTTGGTCTTCGGAGTCCAATTGGGCTGGGCTAAACCAACAGTCGGCGCTAATGCTGATTGGGGAAATTTGTTGCTGCCGGCAACGGTGCTTGGCCTCGTGTCATTCGCATATGTACTTCGTCTGACGCGTGCTTCCGTTAGCGAGAGCATGAATGCCGACTATGTGCGGACCGCTACCGCCAAGGGTCTGTCCCGGCCCCGCGTTGTGCTGGCACATATCCTGCGCAACTCCCTGATTCCCGTCGTGACGTTCCTTGGAGCAGACCTTGGCGGTCTGATGGGCGGTGCGATTGTCACGGAAGCCATCTTCAACGTTCCAGGCGTAGGCAACAAGCTCTATCAGGCCACTTTGCGGACTGAGGGCCCCACCATTGTTTCCATCGTCAGTGTGCTGGTGCTGGTGTTTGTGGTTGCCAACCTGCTTGTTGATCTCCTGTACGCCTGGCTGGACCCGAGGATTCGTTATGACCAGTAGAGACATTCACTTTGTGGCGCCCATCGACGAGACGCCGCTTCAGGCAACGGATGCCCTGACAACGGATCAGGCACCGCTGAGTCTTTGGGCTGACGCCTGGCGCAAGCTTCGTCGTCGTCCTTTGTTCATCATTTCGTCGCTTTTGATCCTGGCTTTGATCATCATCGCGTTGTTCCCCGGCCTCCTGTCGACGGTCCCGCCTAACGACGACTGCCAACTCGGCAATTCCGAGGCCGGTCCCACGGGCGGACACCCCTTCGGCTTCACCTTCCAGGGCTGCGACATCTACTCGAGGGTTGTCCACGGAACACAGGCTTCACTTTCTGTAGGCGTCCTTTCTGTGCTCTGCGTCGTGATCATCGGTGTGACGATTGGTGCCGTCGCGGGGTACTACGGCGGTTGGGTTGATTCAGTACTGGCTAGACTCGGTGATATTTTCTTCGCTTTGCCGTTGGTCCTTGGCGCCCTGGTTATCACCCAGCTGCCTGCCTTCCGGGACAACAAGAGTGTCTGGACTGTAGTGGTGATCATCGCCTTGTTGGCTTGGCCGCAAATGGCACGTATCGCTCGTGGCGCTGTCATCGAAGTCCGGAATGCTGATTTTGTAACTGCCGCCCGCGCGCTGGGTGTATCGAAGGTGGGGGCGCTCTTGCGCCATGTCCTGCCGAACGCCCTGGCGCCGATCATCGTCCTTGCGACTTTGGATTTGGGCATCTTCATTGTTCTGGAAGCCACTTTGTCATTCCTGGGCATTGGGTTGCCGCAAAGCATCATGTCCTGGGGCAACGACATTGCGGGCGCACAATCCTCCATTCGGACCAAGCCGGAGATCATGCTATATCCGGCGGCAGCCTTGTCCATCACGGTCCTGAGCTTCATCATGTTGGGTGACGCCGTGCGTGACGCCCTCGACCCGAAAAGCCGGCAGCGATGAGAGACAACAAGATGACAATTCCCGACGTTCACGTCGACGAAGCGGGCTATTCAGGAACGAAACCGCTCCTGGAAATCCGAGACCTGGCCATCACGTTCCAGTCCAGCAGTGGCGAGGTTCAGGCAGTTCGCAACGCCCACCTGACCATCATGCCCGGGGAAACCGTGGCCATCGTGGGGGAATCCGGATCGGGCAAATCCACCACGGCTTTAGCCGCAATCGGACTCCTCCCCAACAACGGCGCGGTGTCCGCCGGGCAAATCTTTCTTGATGGCGAGGATATCGCCCATGCCACCGAGAAACGGATGATCGAACTGCGTGGCAACACCATTGGCATGGTCCCGCAGGACCCCATGTCCAACCTGAACCCGGTGTGGAAGATCGGTTACCAGGTCAAGGAGACCCTTCGCGCGAACGGCCGGCCCAGCGGTCCGGACGACATCGCGAAGGTTCTGGCTCAGGCAGGACTTCCCGATGCCCATCGGCGGGCAAACCAGTACCCGCACGAGTTCTCCGGTGGCATGCGCCAGCGGGCACTTATCGCCATTGGGTTGTCCTGTCAGCCGCGGCTCCTGATCGCGGACGAGCCAACGTCGGCATTGGACGTCACGGTCCAGCGGCAGATCCTGGATCACCTGGACACTATGACTACCGAACTGGGTACCGCTGTGCTGCTCATCACCCATGATCTCGGGCTTGCCGCCGAGCGTGCGGACAAGGTTGTTGTCATGTACAAAGGGCAGGTAGTGGAAGCTGGACCTTCGCTCGCGTTGCTCCAGAATCCGCGGCACCCTTACACCAAACGGCTGGTTGAGTCCGCGCCATCACTGGCCAGCCGCCGGATCCAGGTCGCCAAGGAACAGGGCGTGGAAGCTTCTGATCTGCTCGCCCCTGATGCGGAGGTGGCCGCAACGGATCATGTCCTGGAGATCCGGGACTTGCGAAAGGTCTACAAGCTGCGGCAAGGACTGGGTAAATCGACGGATTTCGCAGCCGTGGACGGTGTCAGCTTCGACGTGGCGAGGGGGACCACCACTGCGATCGTGGGGGAGTCAGGCTCCGGCAAGTCCACCGTGGCAAAAATGGTCCTGCAGCTGGAGAAGCCGACGGACGGGAAGATCCTTTTCGACGGCGTCGACACGTCGGTGCTGAAAGCCTCGGAACTTTTCAAATTCCGGCGGCGGGTGCAACCGATTTTCCAGGATCCGTACGGTTCGTTGGACCCGATGTACAACATCTTCCGTACCATCGAGGAGCCGTTGCGCGTCCACAAGATCGGAGACAGGGCGAGCCGCGAGAAGAAGGTCCGCCAACTGCTCGACCAGGTGGCGCTCCCGCAATCAAGCATGCAGCGGTTCCCCAACGAGCTTTCGGGCGGGCAGCGCCAGCGCGTCGCAATCGCGCGGGCGCTCGCCCTGGACCCCGAGGTGATTATCTGCGACGAAGCGGTGTCCGCGCTCGACGTACTGGTACAGGCACAGGTGCTGAACCTGTTGGCTGACCTGCAGTCCAACCTGGGCCTCACTTACCTCTTCATCACGCATGACCTGGCCGTCGTGCGGCAGATCGCAGACCACGTCTGCGTCATGGAAAAAGGCAAGCTGGTTGAGACAGGCTCCACGGATGATGTCTTCGAGTCCCCGCAGCAGGAATACACCCAGGCGCTGCTCAACGCCATTCCGGGAGCGAAGCTGATGCTTCCGCCCGAGGTGGCCTGAGACGCAGTCAGCTGGTGGAGCCGGTGCCCTGTGGGCGCCGGCTCCACCCGTTTAAGGACTATTGGGGGTCGGTCACAAACTGTTCGGTGATGGTCGCGGAGCCTGCCGCGTCGCCCGTCGGAGCTGATATGCCCAGCTCGCGCAGCCTGCCTTCGAGGAGGGTGCCAAGGGACCGGCGGCCGGAGGCATTCATATGGACGGCGTCACTCAGGTCCTTGACGAGCCCGTACTTGGTCAGCCAGTCGCCGACGCCCACAAACCGCATGCCGTGCCGTGCTGCCACAGTTCCAAGCAGGGCATCGACCTGGCTGCGGCGGCCCCCGCCGTAGTTCGCTCCGCGCCCGAGCGTGCCGATCAGCACCTGCGGGACACCCGGATACCTCTGCTGGAGGGCTGCGATGAGGCGGTCAGCGTTGGCCACGATCTGTGCGTCAGTGGCACCCTTGCCGGCGTCGTTGCCGCCGCCCTGGATGACGATCAGCGGGGGAGTGCCGTAGGGCAGCATCCAGTCGCCCCGCTCCAGGGCATCAATGTAGTTCCCGGTCTTGCCGTTGGCAGCAACAAAGCCCGTGCCGCCCAGCCCACAGAAGTGGACCTTGTAACCGATTGCGGCCAGGCCAAGGCGGGGCCAGCCGTCCGCGGGCTCGGACTGGGAATCACCTATCAGGAGTGCCGTGCGGCTGATGTCGGGGACCACCACTTCGTCCCGGCCGCTGGCCGGATTCCGGTAAATGGTGCCGGCAGGAAGATTCGCGGGATCCACGCCCCGGGCCGCGTACCGTCCGGACGCGGGAGCCTGCACTGTGGAGGCAGCGGGGGGAGCAGGGGGCTGGCTGCAGCCGCAAAGGAGAACGCCCGCAGCGACTCCGGATGCGACGAAGCGGCGCAGAGCCGAGGCTTTTCGCATCAGTGGTTCTCCGGACGTGCTTGAAGTATCACAGCCATGATGGGCCATCAAGTCAAATAAAGCCAGTGATATTTCTCACAAAAAATGCGTGTCGTTGCGGTATCGCCAGAGGCCAGCCGCTGAAGACGGTCTGGAGTTTTTAGGCCAATAAATGACTCAGCGGCTAGAATGGGGGAAGGTGCCCTGTGCTAAGGGACTAATCCGTCGTGCGTTCCAGTTGGAAATGTTGCGATACCTTACAGCTGATCCACTGAATCGAGCCATTACGCATGTCTGAAACCACCACCAACACCGCGGTAGCCACTGCATCGCGCAGTGACCTGCGCAACGTCGCGATCGTGGCCCACGTTGACCACGGCAAGACCACGCTGGTCGACGCCATGCTCAAGCAGACCAACTCCTTTGCCGAGCACAACCACCTCGAAGACCGAGTGATGGACTCCGGTGACCTGGAGCGCGAAAAGGGCATCACCATCCTGGCCAAGAACACCACTGTGGCCTACAACGGACCGTCCTCCCAGGGCGAGACCATCACCATCAACGTGATCGACACCCCCGGCCACGCCGACTTCGGTGGCGAGGTCGAGCGCGGCCTTTCCATGGTTGACGGTGTTGTCCTGCTGGTTGACGCTTCCGAGGGCCCGCTGCCCCAGACCCGCTTCGTGCTGCGCAAGGCCCTGGCCGCGCACCTGCCCGTCATCCTGCTGGTCAACAAGACCGACCGCCCCGACGCCCGCATCGAGGAAGTCGTCCACGAGTCCATGGACCTGCTCCTGGGCCTCGCCTCCGACCTCGCCGACGAAGTTCCGGACCTGGACCTGGACAAGATCCTCAACGTTCCCGTTGTCTACGCAGCCGCCAAGGTAGGCCGCGCCTCCCTCGAGCAGCCGGCAGACGGCACTGCTCCGGAGAACGAAGACCTGGAGCCGCTGTTCAAGACCATCATTGAGCACATCCCGGCACCGACGTACAACCCGAACGGTGTCCTCCAGGCCCACGTCACCAACCTGGACGCCTCCCCGTTCCTGGGCCGCCTCGCGCTGCTGCGAATCTACAACGGCACCCTGCGCAAGGGCCAGACCGTTGCCTGGGCGCGTGCCAACGGTGAGCTCAAGAACGTCAAGATCACCGAACTCCTGGCCACCAAGGCACTGGAGCGCGTTCCGGCTGAGTCCGCCGGACCGGGCGAGATCGTCGCCGTCGCCGGTATCGAGGAGATCACCATCGGTGAGACCCTGACCGACGCCGAGAACCCGCAGCCGCTGCCGCTGATCACGGTGGACGATCCCGCGATCTCCATGACGATCGGTATCAACACCTCGCCGCTGGCCGGCAAGGTCAAGGGCGCCAAGGTCACCGCCCGCCAGGTGAAAGACCGCCTGGACAAGGAACTGATCGGTAACGTCTCCATCAAGGTTCTCCCCACTGAGCGTCCCGACGCCTGGGAAGTCCAGGGCCGTGGCGAGCTGGCACTGGCCATCCTCGTTGAGCAGATGCGCCGTGAAGGCTTCGAACTGACCGTTGGCAAGCCGCAGGTTGTCACCAGGACCGTCGACGGCAAGATCCACGAGCCGATGGAACACATGACCATCGACGTGCCGGAAGAATACCTTGGTGCCGTCACCCAGCTGATGGCAGCCCGCAAGGGCCGTATGACCAACATGGCCAACCACGGCACCGGCTGGTGCCGCATGGAGTTCATCGTTCCCGCCCGTGGCCTGATCGGCTTCCGTACCAAGTTCCTCACGGACACCCGCGGCGCCGGCATCGCGGCATCCATCTCCGAGGGCTACGAGCCCTGGGCCGGTCCGATCGAGTACCGCACCAACGGTTCGATGATCGCCGACCGCGCTGGTGTTGTGACGCCGTTCGCCATGATCAACCTGCAGGAACGTGGCTCCTTCTTCGTGAAGCCCACCTCCGAGGTCTACGAAGGCATGATCGTGGGCGAGAACTCCCGCGCCGACGACATGGACGTGAACATCACCAAGGAAAAGAAGCTCACCAACATGCGTGCCGCTTCGTCCGACACCTTCGAGAACCTGACGCCGCCGCGCGACCTGACCCTCGAAGAGTCACTCGAATTCGCCCGCGAGGACGAGTGCGTCGAGGTGACCCCGGAGTCCATCCGCATCCGCAAGGTCATCCTGGACACCAACGAGCGTGCCAAGGCCAACCGCGCCCGCGCGAAGGTCTAGTCACAAACAGCCCTTACTGAAACTGCCGGTACGGCAGGCGGGAACCCCGCCGTCGTACCGGCAGTTTTGTTTTAAGTCCGGTAGCCGCCTGCGCTCAGTCGCTGGTGCGCGCCGGGCGCCGCGGCGGGGCGGGCGGGACTTCCTTCGCCGCCACCACAAGCTCCAGGGGGATCACGACGTCGGCCTGCCGCGTACGCACGGTGCAGTCGCCGTCGTCAGCGTCCACCAGGTGGCCCAGCGCGTCAGTGAGGCCCCCGCCGGCGATCCGGTAGCGGACCACCACCCTGGTCCCGGGCGCGGCGGCTGCCAGAAACTCTTGGGGCGTAGGCTGGGTGGGTCTCACCACTTCATACTATGGGCCCCGCTAGGTTCGCAGGAACGGGCTGGGAGATAATAGGCTCAGAAGTCAAGAGTCCGGCCAGCGTGCCGGATGCAACTGCCGGCGGTCGCCGGAAACAACGTGGAGAGGCAAGGGACGTGACGTACGTAATCGCGCAGCCGTGTGTAGATGTCAAGGACAAGGCATGCATTGAGGAATGCCCGGTCGACTGCATCTATGAGGGTGAGCGTTCGCTGTACATCCATCCGGATGAGTGCGTCGACTGTGGTGCCTGCGAGCCGGTATGCCCGGTGGAGGCCATCTACTACGAAGACGACACCCCCGATGAGTGGGCGGACTACTACAAGGCAAACGTCGAATTCTTCGACGACCTCGGCTCGCCCGGCGGCGCCGCAAAGATCGGCAACACGGGCAAGGACCACCCGATGATCGCCGCCCTGCCCCCGCAGAACCAAGACCACTGAGCCGGGACGCCCCGGTGACCGCAGCGGTGAACAGTTTTGGCCTGAGCCTGCCCGACTACCCGTGGGAGGCCATGGCGCCGTACCTGGCCAGGGCTGCGGAGCACCCCGGCGGGGCCGTCAACCTCTCGATCGGCACTCCCGTTGACCCGACGCCCGCGCTGATCCAGGAGGCCCTCAAAGCCGCCGCGGACGCCCCCGGCTACCCGACCGTGCACGGCACCATCCCGCTGCGGGAAGCCATCGCCGCCTGGTTCGACCGGCGCCGCGGCGTTCCGGGCCTGGACCCCAAAAACATCATGCCCACCGTCGGTTCCAAGGAACTCGTTGCGTGGCTGCCCCTGCTGCTGGGACTCAAGCCGGGTGACGTCGTCGTCCGTCCCAAGGTGGCCTACCCGACCTACGACATCGGTGCCACCTTCGCCGGCGTCACGTCGGTCGCCACGGACAACCTCGATGAGCTGGATGAAACCACCCGCTCGAGGGTACGCCTGATCTGGGTGAATTCCCCGGGCAATCCCACCGGGAGCGTCAGGGACGTTGAATCCCTGCGGTCGCTGGTGGCGCAGGCCAGGGAACAGGGAGCCGTCGTCGCATCGGATGAATGCTACGCCGAGCTTGGCTGGGGCACCTGGGACGTCCAGCGCGGAGGCGAGCCCGTGCCCAGCATCCTGGACCCCCGCGTGGCAGGCGCGTCGCACGAGGGGCTGCTCGCCGTGTACTCCCTGAGCAAGCAATCCAACGTGGCCGGCTACCGGGCTGCCTTTGTGGCCGGCGATCCGGAAATCATGGCCAACCTGGTCAACAGCCGAAAGCACGCCGGCATGATCGTTCCCTATCCCGTACAGGAAGCCATGCGTGTGGCTTTGGGCGACGACGCACATGTTCTGGCCCAGAAGGATCTCTACCGCGGACGCAGGGAACGGCTGGTGCCGGCGCTGCAGCAGTTCGGGCTGGAGATCAAGGAATCCGAAGCGGGGCTGTACCTCTGGTCCAGTGCCGGCGAGGGCACCTGGGACACCGTGGGCCGCCTCGCGGACCGCGGGATTGTGGTGGGCCCGGGCGTTTTCTACGGCGAGGCCGGCAACGGGTTCGTCCGCGTGGCGCTGACAGCCACCGACGAACGGATCAACGCCGCGGTGTCGCGGCTCGCCGCAGCCGCGTAACAATCGTGTGACTCGCGCCACAACGGGGCCATTTTAGGGCATTTACGAACGTCGCCGATTAGTGACACCCGCCAAGGAGCGGTACTTTTTAAGTGACTATCAATGGTGGCTTTCTACAAGAAGGCAGCCCGGGTGTTGGATTCCTGGATGAACAGGGACGGTGCCACGGCTCACCTGATGTTGGATCAAGCTTTCGACAGAGGCCCAAGGCGCCTCATGAAGGGGACTCCATGACTGAGACCAACAGCGCAACCCTGCACCATGCAGGAGGCGAGCTCAAGCTCCCGCGCATCCAGGTTGTTGAAGGAAACGAAGGCTACGACGTTTCCAAGCTGCTCAAGCAGACGGGCGCAGTCACCTTTGACCCCGGCTTCATGAACACCGCAGCAACCACCTCCGCTATCACCTACATTGACGGCGATGCGGGCATCCTGCGTTACCGCGGGTACCCCATCGAGCAGCTGGCGCAGCACTCCAGCTTCCTCGAGGTTTCCTACCTGCTGATCTACGGCAACCTGCCCAGCGCCACGGAACTGGAAGAGTTCGACCAGAAGATCCGCCGCCACACCCTCCTGCACGAAGAGCTCAAGGGCTTCTTCAGCGGCTTCCCGCGCGACGCGCACCCGATGCCCGTGCTGTCCTCGGCAGTGTCGGCACTGTCCACCTTCTACCAGGACTCCCTGGACCCGTTCAACGCCGAGCAGGTGGAAGTCTCCACCATCCGCCTCATGGCCAAGATGCCGGTCATCGCCGCTTACGCGCACAAGAAGTCCATCGGCCAGCCCATGCTGTACCCGGACAACTCCCACAACCTCGTGGAAAACTTCATGCGCCTGAGCTTCGGCCTCCCGGCCGAGCAGTACGAGGTGGACCCGGTCATCGCCAAGGCGCTGGACCTCCTCCTGATCCTGCACGCCGACCACGAACAGAACTGTTCCACCTCCACGGTGCGCCTGGTGGGTTCCTCCAACGCCAACCTCTTCGCATCGGTCTCGGCAGGCATCAACGCCCTCTTCGGCCCGGCCCACGGCGGCGCCAACGAAGCCGTGCTGAAGATGCTCCGCCAGATCCAGGCCGACGGCACCAAGCCCGAGGACTACATGGAGAAGGTCAAAAACAAGGAAGACGGCGTCCGCCTCATGGGCTTCGGACACCGTGTCTACAAGAACTACGATCCGCGTGCCAAGATCGTCAAGGCAACGGCCCACGAGATCCTCAGCAAGCTCGGCGGCAACGACGAACTGCTGGACATTGCCATGCGCCTGGAAGAGAAGGCACTGAATGATGACTACTTCATCCAGCGCAAGCTCTACCCGAACGTGGACTTCTACACCGGCCTGATCTACAAGGCCATGGGCTTCCCCGAGAAGATGTTCACCGTGCTCTTCGCGATCGGCCGCCTGCCGGGCTGGATCGCGCAGTGGCGTGAAATGATCAGCGACCCCAACACCAAGATCGGCCGCCCGCGGCAGCTCTACATCGGCGAGCCCGAGCGCGACTACCCGGTCCGCTGATCCCCGCCCGCTGACCTACGACGGCGGCCGCCCACCTCGCGAGAGGTGGGCGGCCGCTTTTGTTTTCTTCACCAACAAAGCAACGCGGGGTCACATTACGCCCATCCCAAGCCTTGGAAGGGGTATAAAGTGACCCCGCGTTGCTGTTAAGCCGTGTAGCCGAGTGGGTTGTTTTTCTGCCAGCGCCAGTGGTCTTCGCACATCTGGTCGATGGTTTTGGTGGTGGACCAGCTGAGGTCTGCCAGGGCTGAGGTGGCGTCGGCCCAGAAGGCGGGGAGGTCGCCGGCGCGGCGGCCGGTGATTTCGTAGGGGATGGGCTGGCCGACGGCTTTTTCGAAGGAGCGCAGGACGTCCAGTACGGAGGAGCCTTTGCCGGATCCGAGGTTCCAGCGGAACACTCCGGTGCGGTCTGTGACGTGGTTCAGGGCTGCGACGTGGCCTTCGGCGAGGTCGACGACGTGGATGTAGTCGCGCAGGCAGGTGCCGTCGGGGGTGTCGTAGTCGCCGCCGAAGACCATGAGTTTTTCGCGGCGGCCGACGGCGACCTGGGCGATGAAGGGAACGAGGTTGTTGGGGATGCCCTGGGGGTCTTCGCCGATGCGGCCGGAGGGGTGTGCGCCGACGGGGTTGAAGTAGCGCAGCAGGGCGATGTGCCAGCGGGGGTCGGCGTCGCCGAGGTCGGAGAGGATGTCCTCGATCTGTTCCTTGGTGCGGCCGTAGGGGTTGTTGGCGCCGATTTCCATCTTTTCCACGTAGGGGATGGGGTTGTGCTCGCCGTACACGGTGGCGGAGGAGCTAAAGACGAGGGAGCGGACGTTGTGGCGGTCCATGACCCGGATGAGGTTCAGGGTGCCCACCAGGTTGTTGTAGTAGTACTTCAGCGGTTCGCGGACCGATTCGCCCACTGCCTTGAGGCCGGCGAAGTGGATGACGGCGTCGATCCCGGCGTTGGCGAACACTGCTTCCACTGCGGCCTCGTCCACCAGGTCCACGTTGTGGAACTCGGCGGTTTTTCCGCTGAGCTCGGCAACCCTGCGCAGGGACTCCTCACTGGAGTTGACCAGGTTGTCGATCACCACCACGTCGTGGCCGGCTTCGTGCAGGGACAAAACTGTGTGGGAGCCGATGTACCCGGTGCCACCTGTGACCAGAATTTTCATGCCTCAACGCTATCCCACTTGAGGTCCGCGACGCCCGGCCATTCCGGATACCGGTCATGGCCCGGGCCGGAAACGCGCAGACAGAAAACCATCTTTGCAGCACATGTGTGTTAAAAAGGAGGAGTGCCAAAAATCGTAGATGCCGAAGTCCGGCGCGGGGAAGTTGTCGACGCTGTTTTCCGGATCATTGCAGTGGACGGCCTGGAGCGGGCCTCGCTCCGTGAAGTTGCCGATGAGGCGGGGCTGGCGGTCGGATCAGTCAGGCATTACTTCGCAAGCAGTGAGGAGCTCCTGAGCTTCTCCTTTGCCACCGTCGTGGACCGCATCCTCCTCCGCCTGTCCGCTGCCCAAGCGAAACTGGAAGCCCTGCCGCCGGGCGCCCCGGGATACCACGAGGCTGTATTAACACTGCTGGGTGAAATGTTGCCGCTGGACGAGGAGCGTGCGGTGGACGCTTGCGTGTGGATGGCCTTCAAAAACGCGGCCCGCATCAGGCCCTTCCTGGCTGCCGAGGCTGACCGGAGCCACCGCGGGGTGGCCGCCGTCGTCGGCCAGCTGGTCACGGCACTTATGCCCGACAACGGCGGCGGGCAGCAGGCCCTGGTTATCGAGGCGGAACGGCTCCTGGCCACGGTCGACGGCCTGTGCATGCACGCCCTGCTGCAGCCCGAGTGGATGACCGCGCAGATGTGCCGTGACGTCCTGGAACGGCACCTTGTCGGCATGTCCGCTGGTCAGGCCGTTAACGTCGGACAGCTTCGGGAATAGACTGGGAGCCGGGGGAAGCAGATCCGGACATCACGCCGGTACAGCGCACGCCACGGAAGGACAAGGGATGCACCACACAGGCGGTTCCGGTTGGCAGATAACCATGGACACATCAGGTCCAATGATGATCGCCCTGTATGTGCGTGATGCCGCCGGACTGGACGGCGCGGGCCGTCCTGCACTGTCCCACGCCACCCCGAAGATCCGCCATGCGGACCACACCCATCTGACGGCCGAAGTGGGCGGGCTCAGTGCCCTCAAGACGGAATGGGAAGCATGGTGGGACCAGCTGCTCAAGGCCCATCCCCAGATGCTGCCGGAGCTCACTCCGCCCGACTTCGAGGCCTTCGGTAACTCGCCGGCCCTGCAGCGGGTCCTGCAGGCGCACTTTGGTGCAGCCCTGACATGGGCCCGGGAGCGCCGCAGCGAGTATGCGGAGTTGGAAGCAGAGAGGGTGGCCAGCGGCTCCGACCAGTTGCTCGATGACATGGTTGACGACCGCCTGATGGAGGTGGGTCGGGGTTCCCGGGACTTCAACCTGACCATCATCGAACTGCCCCTGAACGAGCAGCGGGCGTGGTACCTCGAACCGGACAAGATCATCATGAGCCACGAGCTGATGTCCCAGCCCGAGCTCTTCCGCAGCTACGTCCAGCCCGTGGTGGAAATGCTCGTCTGAGCACGTTCAGCCAAGGCCGGCCCGGCACCCCGGGTAAGCGTCAGTTTTCGACGGCGGGCGAGACGGTGATCCTGACTTCGCCGTCGGCGGCATCGGACACCTGCCACCCTTCATCTGCAGCGCGGCTCCAGCTTCGCCCGGCAACAGACACGTCGGTGACGGCAAGGCCCTTGGCATTGGCGACAGCCCACTGTGCCACCGACCAGGCCTGGGCCCCGCTGGCTTCAACGGTCAGCGTCTGCCCATCGGCCGTGGCGGCCAGCGGACCGTAGGCCTGGGAGAGTTCAGTGGCGACCTGGGCGGTATCGCCCGGCGCGTCGGGGGAGCGCAACGTGCAGTGCACGGACCCGGGCGTTTGGCTTGACAATCCCGACGCGAAAAACCGGCCCATTTCCTCGTGCTGGGCGTACGCCCCAGGGTAGGCGGAGCGCTGCACGCGCTGGGCGGCGTCGGTGATTTCCAGGGATTCGTAGGCCGGGATCTTGACCAGTGCGTCGTAGAACGCGTTGGCCGCGTAGTAGGGGTCCATGACCTGCGCCTCCGTACCCCACCCCTGCGAGGGCCGTTGCTGGAACAGGCCCCGCGAATCGGGGCCGGCCTGGTCGCCGTGGCCGATGTTGCGCAGCTTGGATTCCTGCATGGCGGTGGCGAGGGCGATCGTCGCGGCCCGTGGCGGCAGCCCGCGCTGGACAGCGACGGCGGTGATCAGGGAGGCATTCACCGCCTGGTCCGTGGCCAGCTCCGCCGTCCGGGAGCCAACCACGGCCGTGCAGCGCTCAGAGACGAGCGTCTCGGAGCGCTGCAGGAAGGACACGGCCGTGTAGACGCCGCCTCCTACCAGTGCCAGGGTGAGGAGCAGCACCAGGGGCCGGTGGAGGCCACGTCGACGTGCCACTGAAGGGTGAGCCGCCCGGATCAGTTGGCGTGCAGGGCGTCGTTGAGTTCCACCGTCTGGCCCTTGCGGGGGAGGACCTCCACAGCGCCGGTGGTGGAGTTGCGGCGGAACAGGAGGTTCGGGACGCCGGAGAGCTCCACAGCCTTGACGACCTTGGTGGTGTCCTCGCCGTCGGCGTCCTTCGGGCCGACCACGCGCACGCGGGTGCCGGCGGTGACGTACAGGCCAGCCTCGACGACGGAGTCATCGCCGATGCTGATCCCCACGCCGGAGTTGGCGCCCAGCAGGACGCGCTCGCCAATGGCGATCTTTTCCTTGCCGCCGCCGGACAGGGTGCCCATGATGGACGCTCCGCCACCGACGTCGCTGCCGTCACCGGCCACGACACCGGCGGAAATGCGGCCCTCCACCATGGAGGTCCCCAGGGTGCCGGCGTTGAAGTTCACAAAGCCCTCATGCATCACGGTGGTGCCTTCGGCGAGGTGGGCGCCGAGGCGGACGCGGTCGGCGTCGGCGATCCTGACCCCGGCGGGCACCACGTAGTCCACCATGCGCGGGAACTTGTCGACGCCGTAGACGGTGACAGCGCCGCGCTTGCGCAGCTTGGCGCGGGTCAGCTCGAAGCCCTCCACGACGGCCGGGCCGAAGTTGGTCCAGACCACGTTGGGCAGCTTGCCAAAGATGCCGTCCAGGTTAATGGAATTCGGCCGCACCAGGCGGTGCGAAAGCAGGTGCAGCCGCAGGTAGGCATCGGCCGTGTCTGCCGGTGCCTCATCCAGGTTGATCTGGACGAAAACGACCTTCTGCTCGGTACCGCGGTCCGCGTCGGCTCCGTCGGCCGCGATGGTGGCGAGGACCGGGTCCGCGTTCTCTACGGCACGCAGGTTCTCCGCGGCAACTCCAAGGGCAGGCGCCGGGAACCAGACATCCAGGACGGTGGCGTCACCGTTGGCGGTGGCAATGGTGGCAAGGCCGAAGCCATAGGCGGAGCGGGCATCAGCGGTTGCGTTCTGGTTTTCGGGCACGGCAGAAGTAGCGGTCTCAGTCATGGGCCCAGTCTATCGAGAGCGGGGCCCCGGGTTCGAACTAGACTGGCAACGTGACTGCCGAAACCGCACCCGTTGCCTCCGTCCTGCCGCTGGACCTCCGCCAGGACGTCTCCCTGCTCACCGCCGCGATCATGGACATCAACAGCGTGTCCGGGAACGAGACGGAGTTGGCCGACGCCGTCGAAGACGCCCTTCGTACCATTCCCGGGCTGCACATTGTGCGTGACGGCGACTCCCTGATCGCCCGGACGGAGCTGGGACGGCCGGAACGCGTCATCCTGGCCGGGCACCTGGACACCGTTCCGCTGCCGGTCACCGACGGGGCCCTGGGCACGGTTCCCTCGAGCTGGGAATCCGGCATCCCGGGCGAAGGGGTCCTGTACGGGCGGGGAGCCACGGACATGAAGGGCGGCGTCGCTGTCCAGCTCGCGCTGGCAGCCACCATGTTCGACGGCGGCGCGGAACCCGCGCGCGACGTCACCTTTGTCTTCTACGACCACGAGGAAGTGGAAGCGGTCAAGAGCGGGCTGGGCCGCCTGGTCCGCAACCACGGCGGGCTCCTCGACGGCGATTTCGCCATCCTCCTGGAGCCAACCCATGGAACGGTAGAGGGCGGCTGCAACGGCACCAGCCGCTTCGAAGCCACCACCGTAGGGGAAGCCGCACACTCCGCCCGCGCCTGGATGGGCAGCAACGCCATCCACGCCGCGGCCCCGATCCTCGCAAGGCTCGCCGCCTACGAACCGCAGACCGTCAACGTGGACGGACTCGACTACCGTGAGAGCCTCAACGCGGTAAAGATCAACGGCGGCACGGCCGGCAACGTCATCCCTGACCGCTGCGTGGTGGAAATCAACTACCGTTTCGCGCCCGATAAGTCCCCGGACCAGGCAGAAGCGCATGTCCGCGAACTGCTCGACGGTTTCGACGTCGTCCGGACCGACGCTGCAGCCGGCGCGCGGCCCGGCCTGAACCATCCCGCTGCCGCGTCCTTCGTGGCTGCCGTCGGAGCCGAGCCGAAACCGAAATACGGCTGGACCGACGTCGCGCGCTTCAGCGAACTGGGAATCCCGGCGGTGAACTTCGGGCCCGGCGACCCGCTGCTGGCGCACAAGGACAACGAGCACGTGGACGCGGACGCGATCCGCGAGTGCCTGCGGGCGTTGCGCAGCTGGCTTTCGGCCTAGCGGCAAAACAGAAGGGTCCGCAGCCTGCAGGCTGCGGACCCTTCTGTTTGTGCAGTGGGAATGGTTACTTGCGTTCGGTTACGTCCGGCAGTTCCGGTGCCACGACGGCGGTTGGTGCCTTGGCCACGCCGCCGGCGGCCTTGTTGGAACCGCGGCGCTCGATCCATACCGCGAGCCGGGACACGCAGATGTTGATCGCAATGTAGATCGCTGCGGCGACAAAGAAGATGGGGAACAGGAACGCGTTACCCAGGAAGTCGGCCATGACCTGGACGGCCCGCAGGAGCTCGCCGTAAGCCACGATGTACCCAAGCGAGGTGTCCTTCAGGAGCACCACGAGCTGGGCAACCAGCGATGGCATCATCCGGCGGACGGCCTGCGGCAGCTCGATAAGCATCCGGGACTGGAAGCTTGTCAGGCCGATGGTCAGGCCGGCCTCCCGCTGCCCCTTGGGCAGGGACTGGATGCCTGCACGGATGATCTCCGCGAAGATGGCTGCGTTGTACAGGACAAGCCCGGCAATCACCGCGATGAAGGAACTCGTACCAAACACCAGCAGGACGAACAGCATCATCAGGACAACCGGCATGCCGCGCAGGAACTCCAGCACCACCCGGGTGGGGATCCGGATCCAGGCGACGAGGGAGATACGCAGCAGGCAGAGCATCAGGCCCAGCGGGAAGGCGATGACCGCGGCGATGGCGGCCGCACTGAGCGTGGCGCCGATACCGTTTCCGAGAAGCGTCCAGACATCGGCCCGGGTGAAGATCGCCCAGCGGCGTCCTTCAAAGATGCCCTGCTGGGCCAGCGTCATCACAATAAATGCAAGCAGGCCCAGGATCAGCACTGAACCGATGACGGAACCGATCAGTGAAACCCGGCGGGCTTTGGGGCCGGGAACGTCGTAGAGGACTGAAGTCATCGGGCAATCGCCACCTTTCGTTCCACCGTGCTGGCCAGGACGCCCAGCGGAATGGTGAGGAGCAGATAGAAGAACGCCACGCCCAGAAGCACGGCCATGACCTGGTCACCGTTGGCGTTGGCCATCTGGCGGCCGTAGCCGAACAGTTCAAGGACAAAGAACGCACCGGCGACGGAGGAGTTCTTCACGAGGGCAATCAGGATGTTGATCAGCGGCGGGATCACCGTCCGGAGAGCCTGCGGCAGGATGATGAGGGAAAGCACTTGGCCGAACTTCATGCCGATGCTGCGTGCGGCCTCCGCCTGGCCGAGAGGGACGCTGTTCACGCCTGAGCGGACGGCTTCGGCGATGAAGGCCGCTGTGTAGGCGCTGAGGGCGATGATGGCTGCAACCTCGAACTGCTGGAATGTCACGCCGAGGCGGGGCAGGACGATCGCTGCGAAGAAGAAGGCAATGGTCAGGGGGGTGTTCCGGAGGACTTCCACATACACGGTGCTGAATCCACGGAGTGCTGCAACGGGGGAAACCCGGGCTGCCGCCAGGAGTGTTCCGACGATAAGCGCGATGATCCCGGAGACGACAGACAGGAAAAGAGTGCGGAGAAGGCCTTCCCAATACAGCGGGAGGTTTTCAATGATGACTTCCATAGGATCCTTCGGCTCTGGGCGTAGGCGGTCGAAAAAGGAGGTGGCGGTTTCCGGGGGATCCGCAACGCAACGAATCCCCCGGAAAACCGCCGTTGTTACCTAGTAACGGTTGATGGCCGGAAGTGCCGGTGCAGTCTTGATGACCGTGCCTGCGGTTGCTTCCCAGGCCTTCTTGTAGGACCCGTCCTTGTCAAATGCTTCCAGCTGGTCGTTGATCCAGTTGCGGAACTCGGTGTCGTCCTTCTTCAGGCCGATGCCGTAAGGCTCCTTGGTGAAGGTTTCGTCAGAGGCCAGCTTGAAGGCGTCCGGCTCTTTGTCCACGAAGCCGGCAAGGATGACGTTGTCGGTGGTGATGGCTTCAACCTGCTTGTTGCGCAGCGGCTCGAGGCAGGCGGAGTACGTGGCGGCCGGAACCAGTTCGGCGCCGTACTTGTCCACAATCGTGGCAGCGGGGGTGGAGCCCGTCACGGAGCAGACCTTCTTGCCCTTGACGTCTTCGGGCTTCTTGATCGAGGTGTTGTCCTTGTTGACCATCAGGGCCTGGCCGGCCTCGTAGTAGGGACCCGCGAAGCTGACAACCTGCTTGCGCTTGTCGTTGATGGTGTAGGTGGCGATGACAAGGTCAACCTTGCCCTGCTCAATGAACGGTTCGCGGTTGGCGGAAACGGTCTCGGACCATTCGATCTTGTCCGCTGCGATGCCGAGCTTGGCGGCAATCAGCTTGCCCATCTCGACGTCGAAGCCAACAGGCTTGCCATCCAGGCCCACCTGGCCGAAGAGCGGCTGGTCGTACTTCGTGCCGATCTTGATGGTGCCGGCGGAGGCCAGCTTCGCCATCGTGGTGCCTGCAGCGAACGTCGGCTTCTCGGCAACGGTGGGATTGCTTGTGCCAGGGGTTGAGCCGCCACATGCGCTCAGGGACAGCGCCAGGGCAGCGGTAGCCGCCACGAGGAACGACTTACGCCGGGTCATAAATGCCTTCATGACATTCCTTTCATTGGTCGGCCGTGGGTCACGGCCTGGGTGCGAACTGGAGTGTGTGCGTTCGGAGGAAACTCAGTGCGTGAGCAGCTTGGACAGGAAGTCCTTGGCCCGGTCGCTCTTGGGGTTGGTGAAGAATTCTTCGGGCTTGGCATCTTCGACGATCTGGCCGTCGGCCATGAAGACCACGCGGTCCGCGGCCTTCCGGGCAAAGCCCATTTCGTGGGTGACCACCACCATGGTCATGCCCTCCTTGGCCAGCTGGATCATGACATCAAGGACTTCGTTGATCATCTCGGGGTCCAGGGCCGAGGTGGGCTCGTCAAAGAGCATGACCTTCGGTTTCATCGCCAGTGCGCGGGCGATGGCCACACGCTGCTGCTGGCCGCCGGAAAGCTGCGCAGGGAGCTTGGGTGCCTGGTGGCCCACGCCCACGCGTTCAAGCAAAGCCATGGCCTCCTTGTCGGCCTGGGCCTTGGCCACGCCCTTGACCTTGATGGGCCCCAGCGTCACATTCTCGAGGATGGTCTTGTGGGCAAACAGGTTGAAGGACTGGAAAACCATGCCGACGTCGGCGCGGAGCTGGGCCAGTTCCTTCCCCTCCTCCGGCAGCACCTTCCCATCAATGCTGATAGTGCCGCCCTCGATGGTTTCCAGGCGGTTGATGGCACGGCACAGCGTGGACTTGCCGGAGCCTGACGGACCGATGACAACAACCACTTCGCCTTTGCGGACGTGGAGGTTGATGTCCTTGAGGACGTGCAGCTGACCGTAATGCTTATTCACACCATTCAGGGAGACGAGCGCATCGCCGGGCACATGAGTAGTCATAAGAAGAATCTAGCGAACAAAGACTGGATATGACGGGAATCACGCCAAGTTCATGCGGATCGTGATTCAAGAGATACCTGCCGCTTGTGGACCGGCCGTGGCGCTAGCCTTGGGGGATGAGCATCAACGCAGATCCGGCCAAAACCACCCAGCCGCGCCGTAAGGGGCCCCTTGAACTTCGCCGCAAGCAGGCGGCCGTGGAAATGTCTGACCAGCATTTGCTTGACACCAAAGGCGCCGGGCAGTTCGTCCACAGCGATCCATGGCGTGTACTGCGGATCCAGAGCGAGTTCGTTGAAGGCTTTGGCGCATTGGCGGACCTCGGCCCGGCAGTCAGTGTCTTCGGTTCGGCCCGGACCAAGCCGGGGAGCCCCTATTACGAGATGGGCGTAGCCGTGGGCCGCCACTTGGCGGAAGCCGGCGTGGCGGTGATTACCGGCGGCGGACCCGGCTCCATGGAGGCCGCCAACCGGGGGACCGTTGAAGGAAACGGCGTTTCCGTAGGGCTCGGCATTGAGCTTCCGTTCGAACAGGGCCTCAACCAGTGGGTGGATCTGGGCATCAACTTCCGTTACTTCTTTGCGCGGAAGACCATGTTCGTGAAGTATGCCCAGGGGTTCATCGTCCTCCCCGGAGGGCTGGGCACGCTGGACGAGCTGTTTGAAGCGATGGTGCTTGTCCAGACACGGAAGGTCACGTCGTTCCCCATCGTCCTGCTCGGAGTTGCCTTCTGGGGCCCCATGATCGAGTGGATCAAGGGCACGCTCGTGGCCGAAGGCATGGTTTCGGAAAAGGACCTGGACCTGATCCAGGTGGTTGATGACCCGGCCGACGCGGTGGACCGGGTGCTCCACGGCACTGTCCGGGCACCGTCCAACGGGGAGCAGCGGCCCGAATAGAAGGTGACCGCTGATCTGGCACGATTGATGCTGTGAGCTTCTTCCTGGTTTTCCTTGCCATCGCGCTGGTCGGCGCCGTCGTGTGGGCGGGTGCCGGCGCCAAAAGCGGCGTGTCCTGGCGCGGCCGCCCGGGCGGGGTCCGGGAAAGCGGACTCTTCGACAGCGGCTTCGAGCAGCCAGTGGCCAACCTTCCTCCGGTCCTGCTCCCCGCTGACGCGGCGCCGGCCGACGTCGACCGTGTCCGCTTTTCCCTGGGCCTGCGGGGCTACCGCATGGACCAGGTGGACCAGGTCCTTGATGACCTTCGCGACCAGCTGGCAGCCAAGCGCGAAGAAGTGGAGCGGTTAAAGGCGCGGCTGTCCGAAGCCCAGCACCCGCCCGAGCAACCGGCGGACCCGGAGCAACTTGCCGAAGTCCAGGACCGGGGCGCGTCGGAGGCCGGGGCTTGACTACTGACACCGGGAGCAGGCCAGGACCCGCCGGCTCGATCAGCGTCCTTGCCGTGCGCGCCGGAGACGCAATGCGCCGGTGGCCCTGGTGGGTCCAGGTCTCAGCCCTCTATGTGGCGGCCAGGCTGGCCAGCGCGTGCATCTTCATGGCCGCCGCCCTGCAGCAGGGCACGAACCCTTGGTTCCCCGCGAAGCCCGACTACTGGAACTTCATCAATATCTGGGACGCGCGGTGGTACGGCGAAGTCATCAGCAACGGCTACCCGGCGGTACTGCCGGTCGATGCCGCTGGAAACGTCCAGGAAAACGCCTGGGCGTTCTATCCGCTCTTCCCCTTCCTGGGCCGGACCCTGTCGACACTGACAGGCGTTGCCCCGGCGGCCGCGCTGACAATCGTTGCCATGCTCTCCGGGCTGGGGGCCGCGCTGGTGATCTACAGCCTGTTCCGCCATAAGGCGCAGCACAGCACGGCCATGTGGGCGGTTGCGTTCTTCGCGACGTTCCCCGTTTCCGGCATACTGCAGGTGCCCTACGCGGAGCCGCTGACGATCCTCCTCCTGTCTGCCGCGCTGCTGCTGGTCATCCGGCGGCAGTACTACGTGGCGATGCCCGTGGTGCTGCTGATGTGCCTTTCCAGGCCTGTGGGGGTGCCGTTCGCTGCGCTGGTGGGGCTGCTGTTTGCTTACCGGCTGGTGCAGCGCAGCCGAGGAAGCAGCCCCCAGGTCCACAGCCCGCGGGAACTGGGTGGCCTCGCAGCCCTTACCGCCCTCAGCGGGGCCGCCGCGCTGATCTGGCCGGCGGCGGCGTGGGCCACGACAGGTGATATCGAGGCGTACACCAAGACGGAAACTGTCTGGCGGGGACACGACCTGGTGCCGTTCAAGCCGTGGTTCGATACCGGCATCCAGCTGTTCGGTCCGGTTCTGGGAGTGTTGGCGCCGTTCGTCTTCGCCGGGCTGTTCGCCCTGATGCTGTTCAGCCCGCCGGCAGTGAAACTCGGGGTTGAACTGCGTTTGTGGTGCGCCTGCTACATGGCATATCTACTGCTGTTCCTGCATCCCCAGACCAGCACGTTCAGGATGTTGCTTCCGCTGTTCCCGCTGGCACTCGGCGCTGCTGTGATGTCCCGTTCACGGGCCTACCGCGGCGCGGTAATTGTAATGTTTATTCTTTTGCAGATCGTCTGGATTGTCTGGCTGTGGGCGTGGGCGCAGCTGCCTGGCGGAGGCGACTATCCGCCGTGATTTCCTGCGGCCCCGGGCAGCGAAGTGCAGGAAAGCGACGCGGCGGTAAATGTCCATCGATTAGCTACGTGCGGGTAATTACGGGATAATAGTAAGTAAGCAAGGACAAAAGCATTCAGAAGATGTTCAGCCATGGCGGTGCCCATACGTGCCGCCATAGCGGCTTGATTGACCATGCGGACACAGCCCGTCCGGGCTGGTAAGTCCTGGGACTAATTGGAGGGGAAATTCCTCATGGCGGCTATGAAACCACGCACCGGCGACGGCCCTATGGAAGTCACCAAGGAGGGCCGCAGCCTGATTATGCGTGTGCCGCTCGAAGGCGGCGGACGGCTTGTTGTTGAACTCAATGCAGCGGAAGCGGCAAACCTCAAGGAATGCCTCGTCGGCGTTACCGAATAATTGCGCCGGGCCAGGGTCCGCAGCCTCCGGGCTGCGGGCCCTGGCCTTTTTGAAGGCCGGGCCTATTTCCCGGCGGCGTCTATTTCTTGACCGCGACCAGCAGGCCGTCGCCCGTGGGAAGCATGGTGGCGGCGAGCCGCTCGTCGTCACGGATGGTTTTTCCCACCTGGCGGAGCACCACGGTGGTGGCATCCCTGTTCGCGGGGTTGGCCACGCGGTCTTTGTCCAGGGCGTCGTTGATAATCAGCAGCCCGCGGGACTTCAGCAGGCGGATGGCCTGGTCCACATAACCCGGCAGCCCCGGCTTGTCAGCGTCGATGAAGACGAGGTCGTAGGCGGCGTCGGTCAGCCGCGGCAGGACATCGCCGGCCCGGCCGGAAATGGTGCGCGTCCGGTTGGCGGGGCTGCCCGCTTCGGCGAAGGCCTCGCGGGCCGCTTTCAGGTGCTCAACGTCGACGTCGATGGTGGTCAGGACGGACTGGGGTCCCAGGCCGCGCAGGAGGCAGACGCCGGAGACGCCGGCGCCGGTACCAATTTCGACGGCGGTCTGCGCCTTGGACGATGCCGCCAGCACCGTCAGTACAGCTCCCACGCCGCGTCCGATCGGGGTTACTCCCAGCTCAAAGGAGCGCTCGCGTGCACGAAGCATGACTTCATCCTCTGCGGGCAGATCTTCTGCATAGGACCAGCTCGTGGACTTGTCGGCGCTCATGGATGATTTTCGCTTTCTGGGCGGCAGGGGAGTGTTGAATACAGCCTACTGTGTCCGGAGGCGCCGCTGCCGGATGCCGGGGTTGCGCCTTTGGCAGAAGAGGCCGGCCAATCAGGAAATTCCCAGCCAACTTTGAAATGATGGAGATCCGCTCATCCATATGGTGATCGGCGCCGAACCAGAGATGTCAGCAGTATCCGGGCGTTAGCTTATCCACGAGGGGAGTGGACGATGTCAGCATCAGTTGTGGCACCTGTCCCTGCGTCACAAGATTCCGCGGTTGAATGGGTCCGGCCCACCTGGGAAGAAGTGGTTGCCAACCATTCCGCGAAGGTCTACCGGCTGGCCTACCGCCTGACCGGTAACAAGTTCGACGCCGAGGACCTGACCCAGGAAGTCTTTGTCCGGGTCTTTAGGTCACTGGAGAACTTCAAGCCCGGTACGCTGGACGGCTGGCTGCACCGGATCACCACCAACCTGTTCCTGGACCAGGCACGGCGCAAGACCCGCATCCGTTTCGACGCGCTGGCCGAGGACGCGGAGTCCCGCATCCCGGGCCGCGAACCCGGGCCCGAACAGAGCTTCGAACTGAACAACCTCGACCTCGATGTGCAGGCAGCGCTGGAGGAACTCCCGCCGGACTTCCGCGCCGCAGTGGTGCTCTGCGACCTCGAGGGCCTGTCCTACGACGAAGTGGCAGCGGCACTCGGCGTCAAGCTGGGTACTGTGCGTTCACGCATCCACCGCGGCCGGACCATGCTGCGTGAGAAGCTCGCGCACCGGGATCCCCGCCCGCAGCACTCGCGCAAGCCGAAGCTTTCGCTGCCCCGCATCGCCAGCATTCTCTGATCGGCCCCATGACTTCCGACAACCCGCTATTCCGAAGGCATCCCCGGAACGACAGCCATGTCAGGAGCTGCCCGGAATGCGCCTCCGCGGTGCACCGCGAGCGGCAGTACATAGAACGGCTCCGTGAGGCGGCCATCCCGCCTGCCAGCCAGGAGCTGACCGCCCGCCTCCTGCAGCAGACCCATGCGCTGGCCATGGCCCCCTGCGAGCCGTCACGAAGTCCACACCGGGGAGCAAAGATCGTTGCCCTGGCCGCCGGCGGGACAGCGGCGGCTGTCGGGGTCCTTGCCGCTGGCGCCTTCGCACTGGCCGGCGACCCGCTGCCGATGGCTGCCAATGCTGCAGCGGGCTCTTTCGTCCAGCAGTCCGCCAACGTGCCGGCCGACGGGCGCGAGCTGAGCGCCGAGCAGCTGGCAGGGCTGCGCACGGAGGGATGGGTGTGTCCTGGGCTGGAGTCCATGGGGTTCCACATCCTCTCGGCCAGGGCGACAACCCTCGACGGCGTTCCCGCTGTTGAGATGAAGCTGTCGGACGGCGAGCACTACGCCAAAGTCCTCGAACAGCACGGCGGAGCGGCCACCACCGACGGCGGCGTGTCGGTCAGGAGCTCTGCCCCCTGGACAGCAGTCGTCCGGTCCCTCGGCAGCACCATCACCTACGAGTCCGACCTTCCGGCAGACCGCGCCGATGACGCCGTCCCTGTCCTGCAACGGCTCAGCGCGCTGGCCAATGCCGGGATCAGGGCGGGAGCGGCGCCGGAGCCGCCGGCGGCCGGCAGCGGACCCTCGGAGCCGTTCAGTGAACGGCTGCAGCGGGGCCTGGAGAAAATTGCCCGGATTCTGACGCCTTAAACCTGGCTGTAACGGCCCCCCGCCTGCGGGAATCGTCAGCACGACCCCGGAGAGGGTAATCTTCCTAAAGTGTTTGGAATCAACGGCCCGGAGTTCTTCCTTCTGCTGATCATCGGCATCCTGGTGATCGGCCCCAAACGGCTGCCCGAATACACCCAAAAACTTGCGAACCTGGTGAAGGAAGTCCGCCGCATGGCCTCCGGCGCGCGCGAGCAGATCAAGGAGGAGGTGGGGATCGACATCGACGAGGTCGACTGGAAGAAGTACGACCCCCGCCAATACGATCCACGCCGCATCATCAAGGAAGCGCTGCTCGACGACGACACCAAGCCGGTCAGTGCAGGGGCACCCGCTGTGGCAGCCGTAGCCGGAACCGCAGCCGTCGCTGCCGGCACCTCAAAGCCCTCATCCCGCCCGGAGCGTGTAGTCCAGCAGCTGCCTGCCGGCGAAGCCGCGCCTTTCGACACTGAGGCCACCTAGGAACACACCACGGCTGTCAGCGCGGCCGCAGCCCCAGTTTCATCCCGGTCAGTCCACGCGGCTTTGCCGCCAGCTTGCCGGCAATGTCAACGAGCGCCACAGCCGCCGGCGTCTCCGGCTGGCCCAGGACGATCGGTGAGCCGGCGTCGCCTCCCTGGCGCAGGAGGATGTCCAGCGGTATCTGGCCCAGCAGCGGCACGTCCGAACCCACCGTTGCCGTCAGCCGCTCGGCGAGGACCGCCCCGCCGCCGCTTCCGAACAGGTCCATCCTGCCGCCGTCGGGCATTTCCAGGTACGACATATTCTCGATCACTCCGGCGACTGACTGACCCGTCTGGGTGGCGATGGCGCCGGCGCGCTCGGCAACGTCTGCGGCGGCGGCCTGGGGCGTCGTGACCACCAGGATTTCCGCCTTCGGCAGCAGCTGGGCCACTGAGATGGCGATATCACCGGTGCCGGGCGGAAGGTCAAGGAAGAGCGCGTCCAGGTCACCGAAGTAGACGTCGGTGAGGAACTGCTCCAGCGCGCGGTGGAGCATGGGACCGCGCCAGGCGACCGGCTGGTTCCCCGTGACGAACATTCCGATGGAAATGACTTTGACGCCGTAGGCCACCGGGGGCAGGATCATGTCGTCCACCCTCGTGGGAGCCTGGGTGATGCCCATCAGGGCGGGAACCGAGAAACCGTAGACGTCGGCATCGACGATCCCCACCCTAAGTCCCTGCGCGGCGAGGGCGCAGGCAAGGTTGACGGTGACGGACGACTTCCCCACGCCGCCCTTGCCGCTGGCCACGGCAAAAACCTTGGTCAGCGAACCGGGCTGGTTGAAAGGAATTCCGCGCTGGCCACCTGCGCCGCGGAGCTGCTCCTTCAGGGCGTCCCGCTGGGCCTGGCTCATGACCTTCAGCTCAACGTCGACGGCGGTGACGCCGGGAACCGAGGACAGCGCCTTTTCCGAGTCGGCCGTAATCGTGTCCCGCAGGGGACAACCGGCGATGGTGAGCAGTACAGCCAGGCGGACGCGGCCGTCGTCGGAAATCTCCACCGATTCCACCATGCCCAGCTCCGTGATGGGGCGGCGGAGCTCAGGATCGATGACGGTGGCCAAGGCAGCGTTGACCGCCTGGGTGAGGGTTTCAGTCATGCAGGCGTTACTCGGCTTCCGGGGTTGGGCGGCTTTCGGGGGGTGCGGGCTGTGGCGGCACGCCGGGGTTCGGGGCAACGTGGCTGGGCTTGACCCTGGGGATCTGCTGCGTGCGGGGATTCCGCTGCCGGTCCCTCTTCTCCTTCAGCTTCTCCTTGACCTTGTCGCGCGGCGATTCGTGGCTGCCGGTTCCCGAGGGGTCGTGGGTGCGCAGTTCCTCCTGCGCCTCCAGCATGTCCTCCAGCAGGGAGCGCAGCTCGGCCCGGACATAATCGCGGGTGGCCACTTCGCGGAGCGCAATCCGCAGCGAAGCAAGCTCACGGGTCAGGTATTCGGTGTCGGACAGGTTCCGTTCTGCACGTTGGCGGTCCTGCTGCAGCGAGACGCGGTCGCGGTCATCCTGGCGGTTCTGGGCGAGCAGCAGCAGCGGCGCGGCATAGGACGCCTGCAGCGAGAGCATCAGGGTCAGCAGCGTGTAGCCGAGGGCGCGGGAGTCGAACTGCCACTCAAGGGGTGCCCACGTGTTCCAGACCAGCCAGATGACAACGAAAATTGTCATATACACCAGGAACTGCGGCGTGCCCATGAACCGGGCAAAACCCTCGGTGGCGTGGCCGAAGGCGTCCGGGTCCGGGGAGAATTTGGGCAGGATCCGCTTGCGGCCGCTCAGGGGTGTGTCGAGGCTTCCTTTGGTTGCCGTCTTGCCCGTGCCGCGCTGGCCGGGATTCTTGGGAGCGCTGTTGTCAGCCAATGCGGCCACCGAGCCTTCTTATCGGGGCTTCGCCATCATGGGCGCGCCAATCATCCGGTAACAGATGATCCAATACGTCATCAACAGTCACCGCCCCCACAAGCCGGCCGTCGTCATTCACGACAGGGAGGGAGTTCAGGTTATAGGTAGCCAGGGTCCTGGCCACCTCGCTGATGTGGGCCTGGTCCGACAACGGCTCAAGATTCTTGTCCACCAGGTTGCCCAGGGGCTCGAACGGCGGGAAGCGCAGGAGCTGCTGGATGTGCACCACGCCCAGGAAGCGGCCGGTGGGGGTCTCGAGCGGGGGCCTGGCGATGAAGATGGAAGATGCGAGGGCAGGGGAGAGTTCCTCGCGCCGGACGTGGGCCAGTGCCTCGGCCACCGTCGCTTCAGGGGGCAGGATCACCGGAACCGGCGTCATCAGGCCGCCGGCGGTGTCCTCGTCATATTCGAGCAGGCGTCGGACGTCTTCGGCGCCTTCGGGCTCCATGAGCTGCAGCAGTTCTTCGGCCTGCGCGGTGGGCAGTTCGCCCAGGAGGTCGGCGGCGTCGTCCGGGTCCATCTCTTCCAGGACGTCGGCGGCTCGCTGGACGTCCAGGGCCGAGAGGATTTCCACCTGGTCATCCTCGGGGAGCTCCTGCAGGACGTCGGCGAGCCGTTCATCCTGGAGCTCGCTGGCCACCTCGAAGCGGCGCTTGTCGCTCATTTCCTGCAGGGCCTCGGCGAAGTCGGCCGGTTTCAGGTCCTCGTGGTTGGCGACGAACTGGGTGGCGGCCTGCGGCTCCGTGCGGGCTCCCTGCAGGGCGTCCGCCCAGTCAATGATCATGGTTTCGTTGCGGCGCAGCCGGCTGAGCGGCGAGAGCGAATGGCCGCGGCGGACGAACAGCTTGCTGACGAACCAGTCCCGGGAACGGTGCTGGTCCATGGCGATGTCCTCGATGGTGGCGTCTCCGCTGCCATCCCGGAGGGTCACCCGACGGTCAAACATCTCAGCGACCACCAGCGTCTCGGCACCACGCTGCTCAAAGCGCCGGAGGTTGACCAGGCCGGTGCAGATGATCTGGGTCTGGTCGATTGACGTAATGCGCGTCATCGGCACAAAAACGCGCTTCTTTCCCGGAACTTCGACGACGATACCCACCACGTGGGGGGCACCCCGGCTTCCACGCGAGAGCACCACAACATCGCGCAACCTGCCCAGACGGTCGCCCAGCGGGTCGAAGACGTCAAGACCCAGAAGGCGCGCCACAAAGACGCGCGAAAGATTTGTGCTCACGTCTACAGGCTACCGAGTCTGCTCTCTTTTAGCTGAATTTACAGGCCGCACACATGCTGATGGGCAAGAATGGAGGTATGTCAAACATTTTTGGTGCTCCCAAGGCCGGCGGGCCCAACGGCGTGGACGAGTCCCGCACCGTCCCCACTGGTGACACCGTCGGTTCCTACACGTCCTACCTGGATGCCCAAAAGGCTGTGGACTACCTCGCTGACCAGCAGTTCCCGGTCCAGATGGTGTCCATCGTGGGCAACGAGCTCAAGATGGTGGAGCGTGTCACGGGACGCCTCAGCTACCCCCGCGTTGCGTTGTCCGGGGCTCTTAGCGGCATGTGGTTCGGTTTGTTTGTGGGCGTGATGCTGTCCTTCTTCGCTCCTTCGCCCGGATACTTCTCCATCCTGACCTCCGTGCTGATGGGTGCGGCGTTCTTTATGCTGTTCGGCATCGTCACCTATGCCATGCAGCGGGGAAAGCGCGACTTCACCTCGACCAGCCAGGTCGTGGCCACCAACTATGACGTCGTGGTGTCGGTCGAGGCAGCCCACGAGGCCCGGCGCCTGCTCCAGCAGTTGCCCATGACGCGGTCCGATGCGGCTGCCGGCCCCAGGCCCCACACGCAGGCCGACTACTACAACCAGCCGTACCAGCAGCCCGGGCAGCAGCCGGGCCCGCAGCAGGGCCAGCCCCCGGTGCGGCCAGCCAGTTGGAACGATCCCTACGGCCAGCAGGGTCCCGGCACGCAGGGCACCCCGGCTGCGGCCGCGCAGCCCGGCCAGCCCGCCGAAACCCCGGCGCAGCCGGCTCCGGCACCCGCGGCAGCGGTCCGTTACCCTGACCTCCCGGACGGCCGGCCACAGTACGGCGTCCGCGTCAGCGATAACCCTGCGCCCGCCCCCGCCGGCAACAATGCAGCTCCTGGTGACGAACGCCAGGACGCCGGACAGCCCGGAGCGGCACCTGAGCGTAGCCGGGACGAAGCGGGCTCATAGCCGCCCCGCTCCACTCAGCGCGAACCCTTAAGCGCGAACGGACACTTAAGCCCCGGGGCTTAAGTGTCCGTTCGCGCTTATCCGGATTGTGCGGTTATGCGGGGGAGTGCTGGCTGCCTTCGCCGTCTGCTTCCCGGTAGATGCCCGCCATCCAGGACTCGACGTCGTCTGCCTTGCGGGGCAGCGCGGCGCTCAGGTTGACGGGGCCGTCGGCAGTCATCAGGATGTCGTCCTCGATCCGGACGCCGATGCCGCGGTATTCCGCCGGAATGTGCAGGTCCTCGTTCTTGAAGTACAGGCCCGGTTCGATGGTGAAGACCATGCCTTCGGTGAGGACGCCATCAAGGTACAGCTCCCGCTTGGCCTGGGCGCAGTCGTGCACATCCAGCCCAAGGTGGTGGCTGGTGCCGTGCGGCATCCAGCGGCGGTGCTGCTGGCCCTCATGGCTGACGGCTTCCTCCACGCTCACCGGGAGCAGGCCCCACTCTGCCAGGCGTTCGGCCAGCACCGTGGTGGCCGCCGTGTGGATGTCCCGGAACTTGGTTCCGGGCCGGGCCGCGGCGAATCCCGCGTCGGCGGCGTCGAGGACCGCTTCGTAGACCTTCCGCTGGACGTCGGTGAACGTGCCGTTGGCCGGCAGGGTCCTGGTGACGTCGGCGGTGTACAGGGAGTCGGCCTCCACACCGGCGTCGAGGAGCAGCAGCTCACCGGCGCTGATGCTGCCGGTGTTGCGGGTCCAGTGCAGCACGGTGGCGTTGTTGCCCGAAGCGGCAATGGTGTCGTAGCCCAGTTCGTTGCCCACTTCGCGGGCACGGGCGAAGAAGGCGCCTTCCACAACCCGCTCGCCGCGGGCATGGGTCAGGGCGCGGGGGAGTGATTTGACCACCTCGACAAAGCCTTCGACCGTCGCTGCGACGGCAATCTTCATCTGCTCAACCTCCCACTCGTCCTTCAGGAGGCGGAGCTCGGACAGGGCTTCGGACAGTTTTTCATCCAGCGCGTCGAGGACGACGAGGTCCAGGTTGTCCGGGTCCTTGGCCGTGTTGTAACGGGCTGTGTCCACCAGGGCGTCGATGTTCTCGTCCACCTTGCGGACCAGGCGGATGGAGATGCCGCCGATCTCGGGGGCCCCCACGTTCTTGGTGATCGCGGTTTCGAGCGCGTCGATGTGCGCGGTGGGCAGGCCCAGACGGGCTTCAAACTCGGCGAGGGTAGGGCGGGCCCCGATCCAGAACTCGCCGGAGCGCGAGTCTGCGTAGAACTGCTCGGTGTCCCGGCCGGCCAGGGGGCGGAAGTACAGCGTGGCGTGGTGGTTCCCGCCGTCGTCGCCCTTTCCTTCGCCGGCCGGTTCCAGGATGAGCACGGCGTCCGGCTCATGGTCCAGGCCCAGACCGGTGAGGTGCGCGAATCCGGAGTGCGGACGGAAGCGGTAGTCGCAGTCGTTGGAGCGGACCTTCAGCGGGCCCGCGGGAATGACCAGGCGTTCGCCTTTGAACTGGTCAGAGATGGCCCTTCGCCGGATCGCGGCGAAGCTGGCGACTGCGTCGCGGGTTGGCAGTTCCTGGCTGGATGGCGCCCAGTTGCTGGCCATAAAGGCCTTGAAGGCATCGGAACTGGGCCGCTGCGAGCGGTTGTTGACGCGCTCGTCGAGGGGCTGGGAAGCAGAGTTCAGGGTGTTTTCGGCATCGTTCACCGCACCATCGTCTCATCAGCGGACATGCACGGGCGACAAGGGGCGTGGGCTCGCGGCCGGCGCCCATCGCCCACGACAGCCGCGCGGGTTTACGATTGCACTTCACGGCGAATGCCATGCGCATCGCAGGCTTCCGTGCAACGGGAAGACGGCCATGGAATCGAATGACAACAAGGCTCTGGTTCGGCGGTTCTACGCAGAGATCGATGCGGGCAATATTGATGCGATGGATGATTTGGTCGCTGAAGACTACCTTGACCATAACCCGCCGTTTCCCGGGTTGCCCGGCGGACGCGAAGGACTCAAGGTGGCCTTCGGCATCTTTTGGACAGCCACCCCTGGACGGCACGAGATAGAGGACCAGGTCGCTGAGGGGGACCGCGTCGTAACCCGTCTGACTGCATTCGGAACCCACACCGGCGACCTTCCCGGTCCGCTCCCTGCCACCGGTGCGAATCTGCGGGAGAGTGCCGTGGCGATTCATCGCATCGAGAATGGGCGAATCGTTGAGCATTGGTCCAGCAGGGATGACCTGGGCTTAATGCAGCAGCTCGGCGTGGTCAGGTTGCCCGGGACTGAGGGGGGTAATACCGGCGCGAACGCGGTCAACTAGGCTGGGCAGGTGAGGATCGACCTGCATGCCCACTCCAATGTTTCCGACGGCACGGAAACCCCCGCCGATGTGATGGCCTCCGCCGCCCGTGCGGGGCTGGACGTCGTCGCGCTGACCGACCATGACTCCACGGACGGCTGGGCCGAAGCGTCGCTGGCCGCCGTGCAAGCCGGCGTCGCGTTTGTTCCCGGCATGGAGGTTTCCTGCCGGACTGGGCAGGGGATCAGCGTGCACCTGCTGAGCTACCTGCACGATCCGGACCACCCGGGGCTGCTGGAGGAGATCACCAAGGCCAAGGACGCCCGCCTCACCCGCGCCGAGCGTATGGTCACCCTGCTCGCGGAGGACTACCCGCTGACGTGGGACGACGTGATCCACCATGTGGCGCCCGGCGCAACCCTGGGGCGGCCCCACATCGCGGATGCCCTGGTGGCGGCCGGTGTCGTGGCGGACCGTTCCGAGGCATTCACGTCCATCCTGACATCGCATTCACGGTACTTCGTCCAGCATTACGCACCTGATCCGGCCACCGCCGTCGAACTGGTCCGTGCCGCAGGTGGTGTCCCGGTGTTTGCCCACCCGGTCGCTTCCGCGCGGGGCCGGATCGTGGGGGAGCGCACGTACCGGGAGATGATCGACGCCGGCCTGGTTGGCCTGGAGATCGACCACCGGGACAATCCGGAGGAAGGCCGGACGTTCCTCCGGAGCCTTGCTGCCAAGCATGGACTGCTGGTTACGGGTTCGTCCGACTACCACGGCACAGGCAAACCAAACCTGCTGGGGGAGAACCTGACGGCGCCGGAAGTGCTGGCCCGGATCGAGGAGCTTGCCACCGGGACGCCGGTGGTTCGCGGAGCAGCTACAGCGTCTTGACGGGCAGTCCCGGCTGAGTAATGTTGCGCGTACTGAGGGTGGTTTGGAACCCAAAAAAGGTCTCGTCGCCATGCAACATTTTTTACGGTAGACGGAGAGAAACCATGTTTAGGAAGTCACTCGCCGCGGCTGGCCTTGCCGCAGCTTTTATGTTTGTTCCCGCCGCAGCAGCGCAGGCCCTGCACTGCGAGAACGTGAGCCGGCCGCCGGCTGCTTGCGGGGCCGTCTGCACAGACGGTCCGATCTTGGTCGGCAACTGGGCTTGGCTTCCCAGTGTCTTCCCGGGCGCCCCTGAGGCCTGGGTCTTTGTTCCGCCAGGAACGGTCCAGGGCTTTGGTCTGCCTGGCGAAGACGGGAATTTTCAGAGTGGCGATGGCGTCGCCCTGCTAGTCAATGCCATTTGCGATTCGGAGGGGAAGGTCCTGGTGCATCGGCAGGTCGAGCATGGAATCCAACTGATGGAAGACGCCTGCGAGGCAGCTCACTGACGAAAGTAAGTCGCACTAAGTGTCGTTTTGGGCGCTCAAAACGACACTTACTGCGACTCAGTGGGCGGGTACGAGGTGAATGTTGCCTTGGCACCCAGCCGCTTCGCCATCACATCGATTGCCGGCTGGTTCTGGTCCACGCACACGAACTTCCGGTCCAGCTTGGCCGCCACGGCGCCGAGCGTTCCCGAGCCCGCGAAGAAGTCCAGGCACCAGTCCCCGGGACGACTTGAAGCGGCCACCACGCGACGGACGAGGCCCTCGGGCTTCTGCGTGGGGTAGCCCGTCTTTTCCTTGCCCGTGGGGGAGACGATGGTGTGCCACCAGACATCGGTAGGCAGTTTTCCGAGTTCCCGTTTGGCAGGCGTAACAAGGCCGGGGGCCATGTACGGCTCGCGGTCCACCTCGGCGCTGTCGAAATGGTACTTCGCCGGGTTTTTGACGTACACGAGGATGTTGTCGTGTTTGGTGGGCCAGCGGTACTTGGCCCGGGCGCCGTAGTCATACGCCCAGATGATCTCGTTCAGGAAACATTCCCGGCCGAAGATGGCGTCCAGCATCACCTTGGCGTAGTGGACTTCCCGGTAGTCCAGGTGGAGGTAGAGGGTGCCGTCGTCCGCCAGCAGGCGCCAGGCCTCCACCAGCCGGGGCTCCAGGAACGACCAGTAATCGCTGAACGCGTCGTCGTACCGGTGCAGGGCGCCCTTGATGGTGTCGTAGGACCGCCCCTTGAAGCCCACGCGGTCGCCCGAGCCTTCGGCGTTGACCACCATCCGCGTTTCCTGGCGCTGCTGGGCCCGTCCGGTGTTGAACGGCGGGTCCACGTAAATGAGTGTGAAGGCGCCGTCCGGCAGCGTGGGGAGGAATTCCGCGTTGTCCGCGTGTACCACCAGGTTGCTGCCGTCCGGCGCCCAGACAGATTCAGTCATTGAGGCTTTTAGGCCTCGGCGCTGCCCGGCTGCGTGCCGTTGTCGCCGCCGGCCACCACTTCGCCGTTGCGGCGGCGGGTGCGGGTCCGGCTGCGGCGCGTCCGTGACTGGTCGCCGTCGGCCGGGGCTGATGCTGCCGGTTCCGCGGCGGGACCGGTGCCGGCGGTCGCCGCGTCGGAGGTACGACGGCGGCGCTCGCCCGAGCGGCCTGCCGTTTCCGACCCGGCGCGGCGGCTGGATGACCGTGCGCGGTCGCGGCTGCCGTCACGTCCGGCGTCGCGTCCGCTGTCTTTTGCGCCGTCGCGTCCGCCGGAGCGGGAGTTCTTCTTGCCCGTTTCGCCCAGGTCCTCAAGGACTTCGGCGTCAACGCCGGCGAGGGTCCGCTTGTTGCGGGGCAGGCGGCCCTTGGTTCCCTCCGGGATGTCGAGCTCTTCGTAGAGGTGCGGTGAGGAGGAGTACGTCTCGACCGGCTCGGGGACGCTCAGGCCCAGTGCCTTGTTGATGAGGCCCCAGCGGGGCATGTCGTCCCAGTCCACAAACGTGACGGCGGTGCCCTTGTTGCCGGCGCGGCCGGTGCGGCCCACGCGGTGCAGGTAGATCTTTTCGTCTTCGACGCACTGGTAGTTGATGACGTGGGTGACGTCGTCGACGTCGATGCCGCGGGCGGCGACGTCGGTGGCCACCAGGACGTCGACCTTGTTGTTGCGGAAAGCCCGGAGCGCCTGCTCGCGTGCGCCCTGGCCCAGGTCGCCGTGGATGGCGGCGGCCGCGAAGCCGCGGTCCACCAGTTCCTCGGCCACCTTCGCGGCGGTCCGCTTGGTCTTGGTGAAGATGATGGTCCGGCCACGGCCCCTGGCCTGCAGGATGCGGGCAACTACCTCGATCTTGTCCATGCTGTGGGCGCGGTAGATGAGCTGGCGGATGTCGCGCTTGGTCAGGCCCTCGTCGTCGGGGTCGGCCGCACGGATGTGGGTGGGCTGGGTCATGTAGCGGCGGGCCATGGCGATGACCGGGCCGGGCATGGTGGCGGAGAACAGGAGCGTCTGGCGTACCGCAGGAGTACCGGCGATCAGGGTCTCGACGTCCGGCAGGAAGCCGAGGTCCAGCATCTCGTCGGCTTCGTCCAGGATGACGATCTTGACGTTCTTCAGGCTCAGGTGCTTCTGCTTGTAGAGGTCGATCAGGCGGCCGGGGGTGCCGACGACCACTTCGACGCCGTTCTGCAGGGCCTCCACCTGGGGCTCGTACGCGCGGCCGCCGTAGATGGTGGCGATGCGGGCATTGCGCTTGCGGGAGGCGGTTTGGAGGTCGTTGGCCACCTGCACGGCAAGTTCGCGGGTAGGAACAATTACCAGGGCCTGCGGGGCGCCCGGCACTGCGAGCTTGTCGAAACCGGGGTCATCGCGGCCCACCACGCGCTGGAGCGCGGGGATGCCGAAGCCCAGGGTTTTGCCGGTACCGGTTTTGGCCTGTCCGATGATGTCATGGCCCGAGAGCGCCACCGGCAGGGTCATGGCCTGGATCGGGAACGGGTGGGTGATCCCGGCGTCGGCCAGGGACTCCACGATATCGGCGCGGACGTTGAAGTCGGCGAAGGACTTCTCCTCGATCTCGTGCGGCTTTTCATCCGAGATAATGGTTTCTTCCGGCTCGAGGGTCTCGGTGCCGGAATCGTCAATCAGGAGCTGGTGGGTATGCAATTCACTCACAGGGGAGTTTCCTTATTCATTTGGGCATTGGCGCTGCCTGCTCAACGGGCCGGCCAACGTGGCCGTTCCGGAGCACGCTCGAAGCGCGCAAGCAAATCCAGTGGAAGCCGATCGCGGGCTATCTAATGCTGGCACTGGTGACCAGCGGGTGTATCTCAAGATCGCGTAGGGGCGGGCTTGTTGAATTCAAAATCAAGGAAATCAACGACCGGGCATCCATATCTACTTCTTCAGTCTACCGGCAAGGACTCCTAATCCCGGCTTTGCCCCTTCGGCAGCCCTGCGGCTAACTGACCAGCTCGAAATGGACTTCCCGCGTGGCGATGTCCGAGGAGAGAAGCCGGACCCGGACCTTCGTGCCTGATTCGAGGTCTCCGGCGCAGCGCGCGGTGACTGCGGGTTCGGCTATCTGGATGATCCCGGACGGGCCGTTACCGTTCCTTCCATTGCCGTTGCCATTTCCGTTGGAGCCGTTGCCGCCGCTCTTTTCATTCCCGTCCTTCTGCGGCTTGGACCCGGAAATGACGATCGCGTCGAATTCCTGTCCGACGTGGTTGACCAGCAGGGCAGCTTCGACGGTGTCCAGGGCCAGCCGCTCCATCCGGGCGGCCAGCTGGTCGGAGCCGGCCATGATCCCGGGCAGGGAGGGCAGGGCCTCGCGTGCCCAGCCCGGGACGGCCCTGCCGTTACTGAGGGCGTCGCAGATCACCAGCACAAAACGGTCCACGAGGCGGCGGAGCGGGGCTGTGGTGTGGGCGTAGGCTGCCCCGATCGCGGACTGGATGGCGTCGTCCGGGATCCCGCCGTCGAACGCCGTGTAGCTGGCACCGCGGAAGAGCATTCCGGCCGAGTGCATGATGGCCAGTTGCCGGGGGTCGGTGGGGTCGAGGGTGCGGAGGTACTCCCCGTAGCCGGCCTTTCCGTCCCAGGGTTTGCCCAGCGCCTCGGTCTGCAGCCGGAAGTGCCGCAGGGACCGTTCGTCAGGTGCCGGCATGGTCCGCAGGATGCCGACTTTGCCTTCGAGCATCAGCGTGGCGGCGGCCATCCCGGTCATCAGCGAGATCTGGGCGTTCCAGTCCTCCACGGGGAGCTGCGGAGCCGCGGCGATCCGGTAGCCGCCGTCGGGAAGCTGGACGATCTCCTGCTCGGGCATGTTCAGGCTGGCGCCGTCGCGTTCCCGTTCCAGCTCAACGCGTTTGAGGCCCACTTCCTTCAGCAGCTGAAGCACCGGTGAAGCTGTTCCGGCGTCGAGTTCGGCCTGCGCCCCCTTGTAGCTGAGTTTGGCCCGGCTGCGGACACGCGCCCTCTGGACGGCCACGGCGGTCACCTGGGCAGCCGGGTCCAGTTGGAAGTCCCAGACGAAGGCAGAGCAGAGCTGGCCTGCCAGGAGGCTTCCGGCCCCCTCGCTGATGACCTCCGGATGCAGCGGGATTCGGCCTTCCGGCGCGTAGAACGTCTGTCCCCGGCGGCGGGTCTCGGCGTCCAGCGGACCGCCGGGCGCTACGAAAGCGGGAACGTCGGCGATGGCGTACAGAACCCGGTAACCGCTTCCGGCCGGCTCAATGAACAGTGCCTGGTCAAGATCGGTGGACGACTCCGGATCGATGGTGAGGAAGTCAACGCCGGTCAGGTCGGCGTCCGGAAGCTGCCGGGCTGCGACGGCTGCCTCGGCATCACGGACCGCGTCTGCCGGATAGGCGCCCGGCAGTTCCAGTTCGGTCCGCAGCGCGCCCAGTGCCTCCTCGAGGGCATTGTTGTGCTCGTGGACGTTAGGGGCCAACCGATGATGTGACACGAAAATCAGGGTAGCCCGATTTTCGCCGATAATGCACGCAATCGGTCCCCCGGCCCGCAGTCCTAGGAGTCGGCGGCGTCCAGGGCCGCCAGGAGCGCCGACGCGGCCGCGGCAGGGTCCGCGGCTTCGGTGATGGCCCGGACCACCACTACCCTGCTGGCACCCGCTTCCACCACCTGCTCCACGTTGCCCAGGTCAACGCCCCCGATGGCAAACCAGGGCACGGTTGCCCCGCCGGAAGCGGACCCGGCCCGCTTCACCGCTTCCGCCGCATACTTCACAAGATCAAGCCCGACGGCGGCCCGGCCGGGTTTGGTGGGTGTGGCCCAGACCGGTCCAACACAGAAATAGTCGAGTCCGCCGGCGGCGGCCGCGGAGGCGGTGATGGCGCCGTCGATCTGCGCGGTGGTGTGGGTGGACAGCCCGATGACGCCGGCGTCCTGGACGAGCGAACGTGCCGCAGCAAGCGGAAGGTCCTTTTGGCCCACATGGAAGACCGGCGCCCCCGACAGCACCGCGACGTCGGCGCGGTCGTTCACGGCCCACAGCCGCCTGTGGCGCTCGGCCGCCTCTTTCAGCACTGCCAGCAGCTCAAGTTCCTCGGCCGCCTCGATGGTCTTGTCGCGGAGCTGGATGATGTCCACCCCGCCGGCGAAGGCCGCATCCACAAACCCGGCGAAGTCGCCGCGGTCCTTTCGCGCATCCGTGCACAAGTACAGCCGGGCGCTGCTGAGGGCGTCGGACCGGAGTGCGGTGTTGGAAAAGGCGGTGCTGTTGGAAAGGGCGTGGTTCATGGAAACCAGACTAGTTCCTCTAAACTGGGCAGGTACTGCGGGAGCCCGTGGCAGCTGTCATAAAGCGGCCGGGCTGAGAGGGCGTCAGAGCCGACCGCTTGACCTGATCCGGCTAGTACCGGCGTAGGGAAGGAAACAGATGCTCCCCCCAACCGGAAGTCCGTCCGCTGCGGCTCCCGCTGAGCTGCAAGCCGATGTCGCCGTTATCGGTGGAGGCGTGATCGGCCACGGCATCGCCTGGGAGGCCAGACGCTCGGGCCGTTCGGTGGTGGTCATTGATGACGCCCCCGGTTCCGGCGCCAGCTGGGCTGCGGCCGGCATGCTCGCCCCGGTGAGCGAGCTGCACTACCAGGAGGAGGACCTCCTGGAGCTGATGCTTGAATCCTCGGCGCTGTGGCCGGCATTCGCCGCGGACCTGGCCCGCGACGCCGCGGCTGACGCCGGCTACCTGGCCACACCCACGCTCGCCATCGGCGCGGACGCCGCCGACCGCCGGGCCCTGATGGACCTGCGGGCCGTACAGCAGGCCCACGGGCTGGACGTTGAACCGCTGACGGTCCGTGAAGCCAGGAGCCGCGAGCCGCTTCTGAGCCCTGCCATCTCCTGCGCCCTGGACATTCCCGCCGACCACCAGGTGGACCCGCGCAAGCTTGTGGCGTGCCTGCGTCAGGCGTTGGCCAGCCACGGGGAAGATCCACGTTCCGCCGTCACCGGAGCGCTCGACGCTTTCGCCGTCGTCGACCGCGCGTCGTCCCTGATGTGGGAGGACGGCCGGGTCACCGGCGCCAGGCTGGCGGGCGGGGGACTGGTGACCGCCGGGGAAACCGTGGTGGCCAACGGGCTGCACGCGGCCTCCCTGGACGGATTGCCTGCCGGGCTCCGGTTGCCGCTGCGTCCGGTGCACGGGGATATCCTCCGGCTGCGCGTCCCGGACCACCTCCGCCCGCTTGTCACTGCCACCGTCCGTGGCCTGGTCCGGGGTGTGCCGGTGTATATCGTTCCGCGGTGTGACGGCACAGTGGTGATCGGGGCCACCCAGCGCGAGGACGCCCTGGCTGCTTCCGGCCCGGAGCGCGGCGGAGGCGCCGCCGGCGTTTCGGCGGGCGGCGTCTACCAGCTGCTCCGCGACGCCCAGGTGCTGGTGCCGGCCGTCGCCGAGCTGGAGCTGCTGGAAAGCACGGCCAGGGCCCGCCCCGCCACGCCGGACAACGCGCCGCTGCTGGGCCGGGTCAACTTCCCTGAAAGCCGCGGACACGTGCCCGGCCTCATCGTGGCCACCGGCTTCTTCCGCCACGGGGTGCTGCTGACGCCCGCAGCGGCCACCATCTGCCGGGATCTCATGGACGGGCGGACGGATCCGCGTTGGCACCCGTTCAGCCCGGCCAGGTTCTCCGGCCGCCCTTCCACCGTTCAACCCATCAAGGAACATGCATGAACATCACCCTCAACGGTACACAGCACGCCGTGTCCGACGGCGCCTCCATCACCACGCTGGTCAGCCAGATCACCGGCCGGCCCCTTGCCGCCAACGGACAGGCGACGGACGGCCGGAAACTGGGTGTCGCCGTCGCACACAACTCCGAAGTAGTACCCCGAAGCCAGTGGTACGTCACGGCGCTCGCCGACGGTGACGACGTCGAACTGGTCACCGCAGTCCAGGGAGGCTGAAGCATGACCGAAACCATCAACGCCACCAACCGGGCCGGGCACCCGGACCCGCTGATCATCGACGGTGTGGAACTCGGGTCGCGCCTGATCATGGGCACCGGCGGAGCCCCGAGCCTGGACGGACTTGGCGCGGCCCTGCTGGCCTCCGGGACGGAACTGACCACCGTGGCCATGCGGCGGTTCTCGCCGGCCGAGACAGGCTCGCTGTTCCAGCTGCTGGTGGACCACGGAATCCGGGTCCTGCCCAACACGGCGGGCTGCTTCACGGCCCGCGACGCCGTCATGACGGCCGAACTGGCCCGCGAAGCGCTGGAAACGGACTGGGTCAAGCTGGAGGTGATCGCCGACGAGCATACTCTTTTGCCCGATGCCGTTGAGCTGGTGGACGCCACCGAACAGCTCGTGAACCGGGGCTTCAAGGTGTTTGCCTACACCAATGACGATCCTGTGCTGGCCCTGCGGCTCGAAAACCTTGGCGCGACGGCGGTCATGCCGCTGGGCTCGCCCATCGGTACCGGACTGGGCATCCTCAACCCGCACAACATCGAGCTCATCGTGTCCCGCGCCTCGGTGCCCGTAGTGCTGGACGCCGGGATCGGCACGGCCTCGGACGCTGCGCTCGCCATGGAACTGGGCTGCGACGCCGTCCTGCTGGCCACAGCGGTTACCCGTGCCCAGAACCCGGCGGTCATGGGGGAGGCCTTCAAGCACGCAGTCATCGCCGGTAGGCTGGCGAAAGCGGCCGGGCGGATACCGCGCCGTGAGCACGCCCTGGCGTCGTCGGCCATGGAAGGCCGGGCAGAGTTCCTCTGACCATCTCCCCGCCGCCGCCCACCGGCGCCGCTCCCGCACGACGACCCGAGGGAGACAGCTGTGGGCGGCAAGCAAGAGATACTCACCAGGTCCGGCATCGACGAGGCGCTGGACGGCCTTCCGGACTGGCGGTACCGCCTCGGCGGACTCGTGACGGTCTACAAAACGCCGACGGCGGCGGCAGCGCTGCAGCTGATGGCCGCCGTCGGACGCCTCGCCGAAGAACAAAACCACCACCCGGACCTCGACTGGCGGTATAACCGCGTCTTCCTGCGGTACACCTCCCATGACGCCGGCGGTGAGGTCACCTCCCGGGACGTGGCGGCAGCCGCCGCGGCAAGCGCGGCCGCAGCCGACGTCGGAGCAACAGCGGAACCGGGACTGCACCGCACCGTCGAGGTGGGCGTTGACACCACGGACGCCGCCGAAATCTCCGAAGTCTGGCGCGTTGCCCTCGGCTACAGGAAAGGCCCCGGCACGGCCCTCGCGGATCCGTACGGCCGGGGCCCTTCCGTGTGGTTCCAGGAGACACCCACGCCCCACAGCAGCCGCATCCACCTCGACATCCATC
Source organism: Arthrobacter sp. BE255 (assembly GCF_031457335.1). Lineage (NCBI taxonomy): Bacteria > Bacillati > Actinomycetota > Actinomycetes > Micrococcales > Micrococcaceae > Arthrobacter > Arthrobacter sp. BE255. The sequence continues at coordinate 354,927 of NZ_JAVDWK010000001.1, forward strand.
GAAGCCGGGGCGAGTCTGCGGCCGTTCTCGAAAAGTCCGCGGCCGCTGGCGCCTTAGTGAACCGTGACCACGCACCCGACTGGGTGGTGGTCACGGATTCACAAGGGAACAGGCTCTGCCTGTGCACGGAGGCAGGACATCAGCCGGCGGATTGAGCCGGCTACAGCTTGAGCGCCGCCGTCAGCCGGAGGGTGTCATAGTGCGCCCTGGTGCGTCCGAGGTAGATGGCAGCGCCCGCGGCAGCCACGGTCCCCAGCACCATGGGCAGGACCCACGGTATCCAGGTCAGGCCCGGCTGGTAGCCGAAGCCCGCGGCCATAAAGATGATCCAGCTCAATGCGCCGACGGCAGTGGCGACCCCGGCGGGCAGCCCCATGCCGTATTTGGCGTGCCGTTTGTCGTTAGCCCAGACAATGAAGCCTGCGGCCACGGTCACGAGCACAACAATCGTCAGCGAAAGCATTGAATCTCCTCAAAAACGCAACGGATGCCTGCCCTCGGAGGGCGGGTTGGCCGGCGGCCTGCTAGAACTGGCCGAAGCCGACCTTGCGGGCCTCTTCCGCGCCGATTTCGACGTAGCCCAGGGCATTGCCGGGAACGATGATGATACGGCCCTTGTCGTCCTTCAGGCGGAGCTCGGTGCCCTTGGTGATGGCTTCTTCAACGACCGTAGCCACGGCGTCAGCGTCCTGCGCTGATTCCAGCACGATTTCGCGGCCAATATTCTGAATGCCAATCTTAATTTCCAAAAGGGGGCCTCCCAGCCAATCAAAGTTTCTTGGGTTCTCTCATTTGTAGTCTAGGACTCTTTGGGGAAGCGAGAGATTCCGCGCCAAGCTAAACGATAGATGAGGTCGCTGGCCACATCGAGGTCGAGGTTTCCGTCGGTTTCGAGCCAGTACCGGGCGCTGACCTGGGCCATTCCCGCAAGCCCGCGCCCCAGCAGCTGTGCCTCCAGATGGGGCAGCTTGGTGTCCTCGGCAATGACCCGGGCGACGGCGTCGGCGAATGTTTTGTTGAATGTCTCAAGGCGTGAACTGACGTCCGGATCGTTGATCAGGTCCGATTCGAAGACCAGGCGGTGGGCCTGGTCGTCGCTGGCGATGAAGCGGTAGTACGCCCGCATCACGGCCTGGACACGTTCTTTATTGTCGATCGTGGAACTGAGGGCGCCGAGCATCAGGTCGGTCAGGGAGCTCAAGTGGCTGTCCAGCAGGGCCAGGTACAGTTCGCGCTTGGACGGAAAATGCTGGTAAAGCACCGGTTTGCTCACATGCGCCGTCTCGGCGATCTCGTCCATCGCGGCGCCATGGTATCCGTTGGCGACAAAGACCTCCTGGGCCGCAGCGAGGAGCTGGGCCCGGCGCTCGTCCCGGGGAAGTCGGGCGGACCGCTGGCCTGCGGCGCGTTGAGGTGCAGGCGGTTCGCCTTCGGACGCCCGGTCAGCCCGTGCTTCGTGGACCACAGTTGCCCTACTTTCCATTGCAGTTACCTCCACTTTACTGCGGGGTAATATGACCTCGCGGTATCTCGGGGCATACATTGAAGTATGGCTTCGACATTCACCACAAATGTTTCCTCTGTTTCCCTTGAACCCCTGGTGGAGCCCGCAGGGGATTTGACTCCCGCCGAAGTGGAGCGTTATTCCCGGCACCTCATCATTCCCGAGATTGGGGCCATGGGACAGCGGCGGCTCAAGAATGCCAAGGTGCTGGTCATTGGCGCCGGGGGACTGGGTTCGCCGGCCCTCCTGTATCTCGCAGCGGCGGGCGTGGGGACCCTGGGTATCATCGACGACGACGACGTTGACCTCAGCAACCTGCAGCGCCAGGTAATCCACGGCGTGGCCGACGTGGGACGGCCCAAGATCGAATCCGCCCGCGACGCAATCGCCGCCCTGAACCCGCTGGTGGACGTCCGGCTGCACAACGTCCGGCTGGACGCCTCCAACGCGCTGGAGCTCTTCGCGGACTATGACCTGATCCTGGACGGAGCGGACAACTTCGCCACCCGGTACCTCGTGAACGACGCCGCCGCCATCCTGGGCAAGCCCTACGTGTGGGGGTCGATCTTCCGTTTCGACGGCCAGGTGAGCGTGTTCTGGGAAAAGCACGGCCCCACCTACCGTGACCTTTACCCGGAGGCGCCGCCTGCGGGGTCCGTGCCGTCCTGCGGGGAGGGCGGCGTGTTCGGCATGCTCTGCGCTGCCGTCGGCTCGCTGATGGTCACGGAGGCAGTGAAGCTGATCACCGGCGTCGGGCGTTCACTGCTGGGCCGCGTGGCACTGTTCGACGCGCTCGGCGGCAGCTGGCGCGAGATCCGCGTCTCCAAGGACCCCGCGGCGGAACCGATTACCGAACTGACGGACTACGAGGCCTTCTGCGGCATCACCCCGGCTGCCTCAGCCGACACGGAGCACACCATCACGGCCACCCAGCTGGCCACCATGCTGGCGTCCAGGAAGGCAGGTTTGAAGGACTTTGACCTGGTGGACGTCCGCGAAACCGGAGAGCACGACATCGTCAGCATCGACGGGTCTGTGCTGATCCCGCAGGGGCGGATCCTCGCCGGCGAAGCGTGGGCGGAGCTGCCGCAGGACAAGGACATTGTGTTCCACTGCAAGGCGGGGACCCGGTCGGCGAACGTCCTGGAAGCAGCCCGGAAGGCCGGCTACCAGCGGGTCAGCCATCTCGACGGCGGAATCCTGGCCTGGGTGCGCGACGTGGAGCCGCAGAAGCCCGTCTACTGACGCCCCCTACCACGACGCTCTCACTTTTTGCCCGTTTTTCAACGACGCTCTCTCACTCTCTTGAACGAAGTGAGAGAGCGTCGTGGGGAAACCTGCAGGAAGTGAGAGAGCGTCGTGGGGCGGATCAGGCGCTTTCGAGGCCCTGGTGGTCCACCGGGCATTCGGCCTGCGCCGCGGCGGCAGGCTGCTCCACGGTGATGCCGTAGAGGGTTTCGAGCGCCGTCACGTAGTCGTCCTGCTGGCCGTTCGCCGCCAGCTCGCGGGCTCGGACAGTGGGGACATGCAGCAGCTGCTTGACCATCCGGCGGAGGGCGAACTCCACTTCCTCCGCCGCCGCGGTGCAGCCGTGCCGGGCACGGACCTTCTCCATTTCGGCGTCCAGGACGTTCATGGTGTGCCTGCGCAATGCCACGATCGCGGTGTCTACTGAGCGTGCTTCCCGCTCCTGTTCGAAAGCCTTGGCCGCGCCGGACACAATGCCGCTGGCCTGGGTGAGGGACTCGGCCTGTTCCTGTGGCGCGGCGAGGCGCACGGACTCCAGGGTCAGCAGTTCGACGCTGTCGAGCTCGCCGACTTCGGGGTCAAAATCATGGGTGAGGGCGAGGTCGATGGCGATCAGCGGCTGGGTGGATCCAGCGCGGACCTGCGCAAGTTCGTCCGCCTCGACGCGGGTGTCCGAGCCGCTGCAGCCGATCATGACATCGGCTGCCGCTACGGCAGCGGGCAGGGATTCGCTGTCCAGCGCCGTACCGCCGCGGGTGGCCACGAAGCCTTCGGCCCGGCCGGAGGAGGAGAACACAGAGATGTGGGTGCAGCCCCGCTCGCGGAGCAGCGCCATGGTGGCGCCGGCGTAGGCGCCGGTGCCGAACACCACGACCTTCTTGGCTGACCAGTCGGGGTTTTCGGAGAGGTCGGTGGCCAGGTCCAGGGCCACGGAGACGATCGACAGGCCCCGGGAGCCGAGGGCGGTCTGCGCACCCACGTCCTTGGCCGTCTTGGAAGCGGCCTGGAACAGCCGGACGAGGCCGGGGCTTGCCGTGCCCTCGTGCTGGGCGGTGATCAGAGCGCGGCGGACCTGCCCGGCGATTTCACGCTCGCCCACTACAGCTGAATCGAGCCCGGCGCTGACCGCGAAAAGGTGCTGGCTGACCTCGGGGCCCGTCCGGGTGCTGAAGGAGCGGGAGACGAGCTGTTCGTTGAGGCCGCTGAGCCCGCTGATCTGGGACACCAGGGCCGCGCGGGCGGCCTCCACGTCGTCGGCGTGGGGTGCTTCACCGTAGATTTCGTAGCGGTTGCAGGTGGCAAGCACCACCGCACCCGTCACTGCCGGCGATCCGGAGAGTGCGGATGTTGCGATACCGGAGGCACCGTTGCTCAACTGAGCAACGGTCTCAAGGTCGATGTCGGCGTGTGTAGCCACCAATGAAAAAAGAACCACAGCAGATCAATCATAGCTTTTTCGTGCCCCGGTAGAACAACCCGCAGGGCAGGAACGGCCGGCACGGGGCCGTGATTCCTGCCACGGCGCCTTTGCGGCCGCGATGGGTGACAGGCTGTCGTTATCTTTTGTGCCCGATTTTGGGGACAATCGAGGCATGACTTCCAGCTCCGCCGTGTCCAATGCCGTCTCCAACGACAGCGCTCTCGCTGCCGGCCATCCGCTGATGGACGGCCGCACCGCAGATTCTCCGCTCATCACGGCTTACCGGGGCGGCAAGCCGTCGCGCAGGCCCGTGTGGTTCATGCGGCAGGCCGGCCGGTCGCTGCCGGAGTACATGAAAGTCCGCGAAGGCGTGGCCATGCTTGACTCCTGCCTCCGGCCGGAGCTGGCGTCCGAGATCACCCTGCAGCCGGTGCGCCGGCACGACGTCGACGCAGCCATCTTCTTCTCCGACATTGTGATTCCGCTTAAGCTTGCAGGCGTCGGCGTGGACATCGTTCCCGGCGTGGGCCCGGTGCTGGACAAGCCGGTGCGAACGGCTGAAGACGTTGCGGCCTTGCCCCAGCTGACCTGGGAAGCCCTGGAACCAATCCGGGAAGCCGTGCGGCTGACCGTCGCTGAGCTGGGCAAAACTCCGCTGATCGGTTTCGCCGGCGCACCGTTTACCCTCGCCGCCTACATGGTTGAAGGCAAGCCCTCCCGCGACCACCTCGGCCCGCGCACCATGATGCACGCCGATCCGGAGACCTGGACTGCACTGGCCAACTGGGCCGCGGATGCCTCTGGGATGTTCCTCCGCGCCCAGCTTGAAGCCGGCGCCTCCGCCGGACAGCTGTTCGATTCCTGGGCCGGGTCGCTGGGCCTGGCCGATTACACCAAGTACGTGGCACCGGCCTCCGCCCGGGCGCTGGACCACGTCCGGCACCTCGGCGCGCCGCTGATCCACTTCGGTACCGGCACCTCGGAACTGCTCGCCGCCATGCGCGACGTCGGCGTGGATGTGGTCGGCGTCGACTACCGCCTTCCACTGGACGAGGCCAACCGGAGGCTGGGCGGCACGGTGCCCCTGCAGGGGAACATCGATCCCGCACTCCTGTCCGCTCCCTGGGAGGTGCTGGAAGCCCACGTGCGCGAAGTCATCCGGGCCGGCTCGGCAGCGCCAGGGCACGTGCTGAACCTCGGCCACGGTGTGCCTCCCGAGACCGATCCCGCCGTGCTGACCCGGGTTGTTGAGCTCATCCACTCCATCTCTCCGGAGTAGGTCCGTGGGCAAGGCAGCGGATCCCGGACAGCAGCCCGACGTCCCGTCCGAGGCAGTCCGGGCTCCGGCGCTGGTGGTGGGCGGCGGGATCTCCGGCCTACTGGCCGCCCGGGAACTGGCAGCGGCCGGCCGCGCCGTCACTGTCCTGGAAGCCACGGACCGCTGGGGCGGGTGCGTGGGCAGCCACGTCGTGGCGGGACTCCTGCTCGACAGCGGTGCCGAGTCCTTCGCCACGCGTTCCACCGCCGTGGCCGACCTCGCCGGCGAACTTGGGCTAGCCGGAAAAATCGTCGCGCCCCGCCCGGGTGGGGCGTGGGTGCAACTGCCCGACGGGCCGCGGGAACTCCCCAAGACCGGTGTCCTGGGCATCCCCGCCAGCCCCTGGGACCCGGAGGTCCGGCGCTCGCTCGGCTTCCTGGGCTCGCTGCGCGCCTCGCTGGACAGGTTCCTGCCGGCGTCCGTCGGCGCCTCGGCCAAGGTAACGAGCGTGTCCTCGCTGGTGCGTGCCCGGATGGGCCGCCGCGTCCTTGACCGCCTGGTCGCCCCGGTTGTGGGCGGTGTGCACTCCGCCGACCCGGGCCTGCTTGACGTTGATATGGTGGCGCCCGGACTGCGTGCTGGGCTTCGCCGGCACGGTTCACTCGCGGCTGCCGTGTCCGCGCAGCGGCGCGGCCCTGGCCCCGCGGCGTCCGGCCCCGGACCGTCTGAAGTGCCGGGCTCCGGGCCTCAGCCCGTTGCCAAGGCGGGTTCCGCTGTTGCCGGACTGGAGGGTGGCATGCACACCCTCGTCACGGCGCTGCTGTCGGACCTCCGGGCCCGCGGCGTGGCGCTGGTGCACAACGCCCGCGCGGACAGCGCCGCCAGGACGCCGGACGGCTGGAGGGTCACCGCAGGGCCAACCGCTTACGACGCCGGACTCCTGGTGGTGGCACTCGACGGTCCGGCCGCCGTCGGGCTTCTGGAAACAGCGGTCCCCGGCCTGGCCGGCAAACAGCCTGACGGCGGTCCCGATGTCCGGCTTGTCAGCCTGGTGGTGGACGTCCCCGAACTGGATCGGCGGCCGCGGGGGACGGGCATCCTGGTGGCGCCGCAGACCGCGGGCATTGAAGCCAAGGCACTGACGCATGCGACGGCGAAATGGGACTGGCTGGCGGCCGCTGCAGGCCCAGGAACCCACGTCCTGCGGTTGTCCTATGGGCGCATCGACGGATCGGCAGCCGGAGGAGGCGGTCCCGCAACCGACAACGACCTCCTGGCCTCGTCCCTGCGTGACGCGTCAGCCCTGCTCGATGTGCCCATCCGGCAGGAGGACATCATCGGCTGGGACGTTGTCCGGTGGCAGGGGGCGCTGCCGTTCGCCGCTGTCGGACACAAGGCACGCGTTGCGGACATCAGGCAGATCTGTGCGCAGCAGGAAGGCCTCGCGGTCGTCGGAGGCTGGGTTGCTGGCAACGGGCTGGCTGCTGTCGTGGCAGATACCAGGGAACAGATTCGAAGCTTCCTGAGCTGACCATCGCCCCAGTTCAGCCCGTTGCCAGCCCGCCTGCACGGCCAGTCAAGTGCTCTTGCTGACTTTCAATTGACCCGCCACGGTGGCTAGGGTGGATGACTATGGTTAGCTACAGGTCCGAATTTTCACGTTCCCGGACCGGTATCCATGGGGGATTCCGAATGGGCAGCGCAGCTGCCGCAATCGGGGCGGTACTGGTCCTCACTGCGGGTGTTCCCGCGTCCCAGGCAGACGGGGGTTCCGGCGCTGACGAGCCCGAGGTGCAGGTCAGCGGCAGCGCGCAGTTGCCGCTGGTCGGGGGACTCCTGAACGGCGTCCTCGGCTCCGCCACTGCCTCACCCAAGCCCACTCCGGTCCCCGAAGCGACCACCGTTTCCCCGTCGCCGGTCCCCGCGCCCACCACGGCTTCGCCGTCGCCCAGCACCAGCGCTTCGGCAACGGGTACTGCAGCGCCCGTGCCCGCCCCTTCTCCTCAGGGCGGGACCGCCGGGACACTCCCGCAGCCTGCGGCCGGCCAGCCGGACCCGGCGTCCACGGCAGCAGGGGCCGCGCCAGGGGTGGCCGGTAGCGAAGCGGGCACTCCAGCCGCCGACCAGCCTGCCGCCGAGGACAATGCGGCAGCATCCGCCACGTCAGAGCCAACCGGCAGCGCGCCGGGCCCGACGGCCACAACGCGCACCGGGGTTCCCCAGGCAGTCGGCGGCGCCGCCGAAAGCCGCCACGAGATGACTGCCCAGACGGAACCGACGGCCGAGACCGCCAAGGTGTGGCTCGGCGTCGGGCTTGTCGGGTCAGCGGGGGCAGCCGGACTGGTCTTCACCCGGATCCGCCGGTTCTAGTGCCGGCAGCAGCCCCGGCGCGCCATGCCCGTTGCGCCTGATGTGACATTCAACACTTCTACGGCTTGTAGAACTCTTCGGTTTCGACTTGGCGAAGGGGAAGGGGCAAACTGGTAACCATGAGCCACACTTCTGCCGAATCTGTCACTAAAACCGAAGAATCAGCCGAGCAGTTTTTTACCCTCTGGACTGTCTTCAAGCGGTCAGCGGACGTCCTGCGCAGCGCTGACGCTGCCGAGGACTTCGATGCGCTGCTGTCCCGCCTGGGCGAGGCCGGGGTGACCCACCGCGGAAACTACGATGTTTCCGCCATGCGCGCCGACGCCGACGTGATGGTGTGGCTCCATGGCCCCAGGCCCGAAGAGCTGCAGCGGGCGATCCGCGATATCCGGCGCAGCAAGCTTTTCGCCGGAACGGAGATTGTCTGGTCCGCCATGGGTGTGCACCGTGAGGCTGAATTCGCCAAAAACCACACGCCTGCCTACTCGCGCGGCGTTGCGCCGGCAGAGTGGCTGTGCGTTTACCCGTTCGTGCGCTCCTACGAGTGGTACATCCTGCCCGAGGCCGAGCGCGGCAAGATGCTGCGCGATCACGGCATGCTGGGCCGCGACTTCCCGCAGGTCATCTCCAACACGGTGTCTTCCTTCGCCCTGGGTGACTGGGAATGGATCCTGGGCCTGGAAGCGCCGGAGCTGGTCGACCTCGTGGACCTGATGCGGCACCTGCGCGCCACTGAAGCACGCAACCACGTCCGCGAAGAGATCCCGTTCTACACCGGACGCCGGATCAGTGCGGCGGAGATCGCAGAGGTCCTCGCATGAACCCGTCGGATCCCCAGCCGGGCTCCACGCTGACCGCGGTCAACCCCGTCACCGAGGCCGGACGGATGGCGCCCAAGGACTACGACGCCGTGCTGCTCGCCTCCTTCGGCGGGCCCGAGGGCCAGGACGACGTCCTCCCGTTCCTGCGCAACGTCACCCGCGGCCGCGGCATCCCGGACGAGCGGCTCGAAGAGGTCTCCCACCACTACCGGGCCAACGGCGGCATCAGCCCCATCAACCAGCAGAACCGCGAGCTCAAGGCTGCGCTGGAAGCCGAGCTCGCCGCCCGCGGCATCGGGCTGCCGGTGCTGTGGGGCAACCGCAACTGGGACCCTTACATCCCGCAGACGCTGCAGGACGCGTACGACGCCGGCCACCGCAAGCTGCTGATGATCACCACAAGTGCCTACTCCTGTTACTCCAGCTGCCGCCAGTACCGCGAGGACATCGGCATGGCACTGACCGAGACCGGCCTGGACGGCCGGCTCGAGGTGGACAAGGTGCGCCAGTACTTCGACCACCCGGGCTTCGTCGAGCCCTTTGTTGAAGGGACCGCCGCCGGCCTGGCCGACGTCCGCGCCCAGCTCGCTGCGGCCGGCACCCCCGACGCACCCGTGCACATCCTGTTCGCCACGCACTCCATTCCCACCCGCGACGCCGACGCAGCAGGACGGTCCGACGCCGAGCCGCGCGACTTCGAAGAAGGCTCCGCGTACGTGGCACAGCACCTCGCCACCGGCGCCGCCGTGATCAGCCGCGTTGAAGCCGAATCGGGCCTCACCGCACCCTGGTCCCTCGTCTACCAGTCACGTTCGGGTGCCCCGCACGTCCCGTGGCTGGAACCGGACATCAACGACGCCATCGAGGAACTGGCCGGCCAGGGCATCAAGGGCATCGTGATTGTTCCGCTGGGCTTCGTCAGCGACCACATGGAGGTCGTCTGGGACCTGGACACCGAAGCGCTGGAGACCTGCCGCAACCTGGGCCTGGCCGCCACCCGGGTGCCCACACCCGGCACGCACCGCATGTTCGTCAACGGGCTCGTGGACCTCATCTCCGAGCGGACCCGCGCCAACAACATCGCCGACCGTCCTGCCGTGACCGGCCTCGGGCCCTGGTACGACGTCTGCCGGCCCGGCTGCTGCGCCAACTTCCGCGGCGAAAAGCCCACCATCGCCGGCTCGGACACCACGGTTGGAACCGGGCACGACCCGTACCCTGACGCGACCGCAGTGCCGGCCGGGGGAGAAGGCGCCCAGTGACCGTCCGGATCGGAACCAGGGCCAGCAAGCTCGCCCTGACCCAGACGCAGCAGACCGCGGACCAGCTTGCCGCCGTCGGCGGATTTCCCGTGGAACTGGTGCACATCAGGACCGACGGCGATGTCCTTACCGGCTCGTTGTCCCAGATGGGCGGCACCGGCGTTTTTGTTGTTGCCCTCCGCGAAGCACTCCTGCGCAACGAGTGCGACGTCGCTGTGCATTCGCTGAAGGACCTGCCCACCGGCGCGGCCGTTGGGCTGACGCTGGCGGCAACCCCCCGCCGCGTTGACGTCCGCGACGTCCTCTGCGCCCGCGACGGCCTGAAACTGGCCGACCTGCCGCAGGGCGCCACCGTCGGCACCGGCTCACCGCGGCGCGCTGCCCAGCTCCGCGCCGCACGGCCGGACCTGCAGATCCTGGACATCCGCGGCAACGTGGACACCCGCCTTGGCCGCGTGCCGGGGCTGCCGGGCAACGTGACGGACCAGGTGGTGCCGGGCAAGTCCTGCGACCTCGACGCCGTGGTCCTCGCCGCCGCCGGCCTCGAGCGGATCAGCAGGCTCGACGCCGTCACCGAGTTCCTCGAAACCGACGTGATGCTCCCTGCAGCCGGGCAGGGGTCGCTGGCGATCGAATGCCGCACCGCCGACGCTCCCCGCAAGGCCGGATCAACGGAAGGCTCCCAAGGCGTCCTGGCCCAGGCCCTGGCAGCACTCGACGATCCTGACACGAGGCTCGCCGTGACCGCCGAACGGGCCCTGCTGGCCAGGCTTGAGGCCGGCTGCGCAGCCCCCGTGGGCGCCTACGCCTACCGCAAGGGCAGCATGCTGCACCTTGAAGCCGTGGTCTGTGCCGTGGACGGAACAGCATCCGTCCGTGACAAACGCGCCACCGACGGGCTGACCGAGGTCGGGGCCACGCTCCTGGGCATCGAACTGGCCGAGGTCCTCCTTGCCGGCGGCGCCGCCGACATCGCAGACCTTCAGGCATCCTGACCGGGTCCGTGGACACGCGCCCCGGGGCGTCCTGACATGGCGGGCCAGGACAACAGCTTCCAGCAGGACACGCGGCCGCTCGCACGAACGCGTGTCCTGATCACGCGCAGTCCGGAGCGGTCGCTGTCCCTTATCTCAGCGCTGGAGCAGGCCGGTGCGCAGGCACTGCTGCTGCCGCTGATCGATTTTGAGCGGGCCGCGGACCAGCACTCCCTCGACGTGGCCTGCGATGCCCTGGCGGCCGGGGCGTTCGACTGGCTGGTGGTCAGCAGCGCCACCACCGTCCACGTCCTGAGCGACAAGGCGGCCGAGCGTGGCCAGGCCCTGGGCGACTGGCTGCCCGCCACGACCCGGGTGGCCGCCATCGGCCAGGCTTCGAGGGGGATGCTCGAATCCGCGGGAGTTCCCGTGGCGCTCACGCCCGGGACCGCTCAGTCGGCTGCCGGGCTTCTTGACGCCTGGCCTGCAGGCGGGGGCCGGGTGCTCCTGCCGCAGGCCGACATCGCCGCACCGCTGCTGGCGGAAGGGCTGACGGCGTCCGGGGCCTCCGTCACTGTCGTCACCGCCTACCGGACTGTCGACTTTCCGGCCGATGCGGAGCGCAGGCTCGCCGTCGAACCGCTGGCTGCCGGCCCGGGGAAAAACAGCACCGTTTCACCCGTGGCTGTGCCGCCGTCGTACGCGCTGCTGACCGCGGAAGGCGCCCGGGCCGAGATCGACGCCGGCCGGCTGCACGCCGTCGTGGCCGCATCACCCAGCGCCGTACGGCGCATCAGCGCCCTGCTGACCCCCTTGGCAGACTGCAGGCTCGTCGCGATCGGACGTTCGACGGCGGACGAGGCCGCCGCGCTCAGCCTTGACGTAGCTGCGGTCGCGGCTGAGCCCACCCCCGCCGGGCTCGTGGCCGCGGTGCGTGAAGCCCTGGATTCCCCGACCCCACCCGGACCACCCGTGAAGGACACACCATGAGTTTCCCCAACCAACGTCCCCGCCGCCTGCGCACCACCCCGGCGATGCGCAGGCTCACGGCCGAAACGCGGCTGGCCCCGGCCGAGCTCATCCTGCCGGCCTTCATCCGGGAAGGGCTCACCGAGCCCAACCCCATCACCTCGATGCCGGGCGTCCTCCAGCACACCACCGACACGCTCAAGCGCGCCGCCGCCGAGGCCGTTGAACTGGGCATCGGCGGGATCATGCTCTTTGGCATCCCGGCGGTCCGGGACGCTGAAGGAACGGCGTCCCTGGATCCGGACGGCGTGCTCAACAAGGCCATCCGCGACGTCCGCGCCGAAGTGGGCGATGACCTGGTCATCATGAGCGACGTTTGCCTGGACGAGTTCACCGACCACGGGCACTGCGGCGTGCTCGACGCCTACGGGTACGTGGACAACGACCGCACCGTGGAGATCTACGCCAGGATGGCCGTGGCCCAGGCCGACGCCGGCGCCCACATGCTGGGCCCGTCCGGCATGATGGACGGCCAGATCGCCGCCATCCGCAAAGCCCTGGACGAAGCCGGTCACGCCACCACCTCGGTGGTTGCCTATGCCGCCAAGTACGCCTCGGCCTTCTACGGCCCGTTCCGCGAAGCCGTGGACTCCCAGCTGAAAGGCGACCGGCGGACCTACCAGATGGACGCCGGAAACCGACGCGAAGCCATCCGTGAAGTGGAACTGGACCTCGCCGAAGGTGCTGACATCGTGATGGTGAAGCCGGCCATGAGCTACCTGGACATCGTGGCGGATGTCGCCGCCATGAGCCCGGTCCCCGTTGCCGCCTACCAGATCTCCGGTGAGTACGCGATGATCGAGGCGGCGGCAGCCAACGGCTGGATCGACCGCCGCGCCGCCATCACCGAGTCCGTACTGGGCATCCGCCGCGCCGGTGCCGACATGGTGCTGACGTACTGGGCGGCCGAGCTCGCCGGCTGGCTGAGGGAATCCCGATGACCCCGCAGCCGGCTTCGGAGCCTGCGGCCTCCGCAGGGCCCACTGCGCCGGTAGCCGCGGACCGAATCCTGCTGGGCCTGAACACCTTCGGCGACGTCGGTGAGAACCCGGACGGAAGCCCGCAGCCGCACGCCCAGGTGCTCCGCCAGCTGCTCGAACAGGCGGAACTGGCCGACGCCGTCGGACTCCACGCGTTTGGCGTGGGGGAGCACCACCGCAAGGACTTCGCAGTCTCCGCCCCGGAGGTTTTCCTCGCCGCCGCCGCGGCCCGCACCCGGCAGATCCGGCTCGGCTCGGCCGTCACCGTGCTGAGCTCGGATGATCCCATCAGGGTGTTCCAGCGCTTCGCCACCGTGGACGCCCTCTCCAACGGCCGGGCGGAAGTCATGCTCGGCCGTGGATCCTTTGTTGAGTCATTCCCGCTGTTCGGGCTGGACCTGGCCGACTACGAGGTCCTGTTCGAAGAGAAGCTCGAGCTGTTCGACAAGGTCCGGTCGCAGAAGCCCGTGCACTGGGAAGGCCGCACCCGGCCCGCGCTGCACGGCCTGAGCGTCTACCCGCCGCTGGAACACCACCTGCTGCCCGCCTGGATCGGCGTGGGCGGGACCACGGAATCGGTCCTCCGCTGCGCGCAGTACGGGTACCCCATCATCTTTGCCATCATCGGCGGGCAGCCGCGTGCCTTCGGGCCGCTGGCAGACCTCTACCGGGAAGCCATGTCCCAGTACGGGCATCCCATGCAGCAGGTCGCAACCCATTCGCCCGGGCACGTGGCCGCCACCGATGAACAGGCCCGCGAGGAGTTCTTCCCGCACTGGCTCAAGCTGCGGAACAGGATCGGCGCCGAACGCGGCTGGGGACCGGCCGGGCGGCCGGAGTTCGATGCCCTCTGCGCCCCGGATGGCGCCCTTTATGTCGGTTCCCCGGATACCGTGGCCCGGAAGATCGCCCGGCTCAAGGCGGACCTGGGCGTGGACCGTTTTGACCTCAAATACAGCAGCGGCCCGTTGCCGCACGCGGCCATGATGCGCTCCATCGAGCTGATGGGCACGGCGGTGGCGCCCAAGGTGTCTGAACTGCTCGGTAACTGACGTTCCGGCCAACTGAAAGAATAGGAACCATGACTTCCAGCAACCCTCGCAACGAGGAACTCTTCGACCGCGCCCGCCGGCTGATGCCCGGCGGCGTGAACTCTCCTGTCCGGGCCTTCGGCTCCGTGGGTGGAACGCCCCGTTTTATGGTGTCCGCCAAGGGACCGTACCTCACGGATGCCGACGGGAAGGAATACGTCGACCTGGTCTGCTCCTGGGGCCCTGCCCTGCTGGGCCACGCCCATCCCGCCGTCCTGGAAGCCGTCCACGCGGCCGTGGACCGTGGCCTGTCGTTCGGCGCGTCCACGCCCGATGAGGCAAACCTGGCAGCCATCGTGCAGGAACGCGTCCCGGCCGCGGAGCGCGTCCGGATGGTGTCCACCGGCACCGAGGCCACGATGACGGCCGTCCGGCTGGCCCGCGGATTCACCGGACGCAACCTGATCATCAAGTTCGCGGGCTGCTACCACGGCCATCTGGACGGGCTCCTGGCCGCAGCCGGTTCCGGCGTCGCCACCCTGGCCCTGCCCGGCTCGGCCGGTGTCACGGAAGCCACTGCCGCCGAAACGCTTGTCCTGCCGTACAACGACCTCGCTGCAGTCGAAGCCGCCTTCGCCGCCCACGGCGCCAACATCGCGGCCGTCATCACCGAAGCCGCGCCGGCCAACATGGGCGTAGTAACCCCCGCCGAGGGGTTCAACCTCGGACTGTCCCGCATCACCAGCGAACACGGCGCACTGCTGATCGTTGATGAGGTGCTGACAGGATTCCGCACGGGCTACTCCGGCTATTGGGGCCTCACCGGCGGCGCGCCCGACGCAGCGGACCCGTGGACCCCGGACCTGCTCACCTTTGGAAAGGTGATCGGCGGCGGAATGCCGACGGCGGCCCTCGGCGGGCGTGCCGACGTCATGGACTACCTCGCGCCCCTTGGCCCGGTCTACCAGGCCGGCACGCTGTCCGGGAACCCCGTGGCCATGGCCGCCGGCGTGGCCACGCTGACCCACGCGACGCGGGACGTCTACTCATTCATCGATGCCCGGTCGCTGGAACTCTCGTCGGCGCTGTCCGCGGCGCTGGACTCAGCCGGTGTGGACCACTCCATCCAGTTCGCCGGAAACCTGTTCTCGGTTGCGTTCGGAACATCTTCCAACGGCGTCCACAACTACGCGGATGCCCAGGCCCAGGAAACCTTCCGGTATGCGCCGTTCTTCCACTCGATGCTGGAAGCCGGGGTTTACCTGCCGCCGTCCGTTTTCGAGGCCTGGTTCCTGTCCGCCGCCCACGACGACGCCGCCATGAACCGGATTTTCGACGCCCTCCCGGCAGCAGCGAAGGCGGCAGCCGCAGCGCAAGCCTAGCGGCGGCGTCGTTCCTAAACGGGAAATCCCCGCCTCCCGGACGAATCCCCTCTGAATGCAGGGGGGAAATGTCCGGGAGGCGGGGATTTTCTGTTGGCGCTAGAGGACGTCCGAAAGGAAGCCCTTCAGCCGGTCCGTGGCCGGCGAAGTGAAGATCTGCTCGGGCGGACCCGACTCCACCACCACGCCGGCGTCCATAAACGTCACGGTGTCCGAGACGTTGCGGGAGAACCCCATTTCGTGGGTCACCACCACCATGGTCATGCCGCCCTTGGCAAGGTCCGCCATCAGCGACAGGACACCCTTGACGAGCTCGGGGTCCAGGGCCGACGTTGCCTCGTCGAAGAACATCACTTCAGGCTTCATCGCCAGCGCACGGGCGATTGCCACACGCTGCTGCTGGCCGCCGGAAAGGTTGGCCGGACGGGCATCAGCCTTGTGCTTCAGGCCCACCAGGTCCAGCTGCTCCAGGGCCTCGGCGTGTGCCTGGTCCTTCGGCAGCTTCCGGAGCTTGCGCAGTGCCAGCGAGATGTTTTCCGCCACCGTCTTGTGTGGGAACAGATTGAACTGCTGGAACACCATGCCGATCCGCCGGCGCAGCTCGTCAGGGTTGTCTTTCAGGACAGAACGTCCATCCAGCAGGATGTCGCCCTGGTCCGGCTCGATGAGGCGGTTCATCACGCGCAGCAGCGTCGACTTACCTGAGCCTGAAGGGCCGATCACGGAAGCCGTGGTGCCCTTCTCGACGTGCAGGTCGATGCCCCGCAGGACGTGGTTGCTGCCAAAGGACAAGTGGATGTTCTTCGCCGTCAGCGTTCCGGATGCGAATTCACTCATGCCTGTGCTCCCTTTCCGACGACAGCTGCGGCCTCGTCCGGTTCTTTCTTTTCCGGCCGGCCAGAACGAAGCCGGGCGTCAATCCAGTTCACGAAATGCGTGAGCGGGATGGTCAGCACCAGGTAGAAGATCGCCGCGGCTACATAAGGTGAGAGGTTGCCGCTGGTTGCAGCAGCGTCCTTGCCGATCTGGAAGATCTCGCGCTCCGTGGCCAGCAGGCCCAGGAGGAAGACGAGCGAGGATTCCTTGATCAGTGCGATGAACTGGTTGACCAGCGCGGGCAGGACCCGGCGGATGCCCTGGGGAACAACTACCAGGCGCATGGAAGGGCCGTAGCCGAAGCCCAGGGCACGGGATGCCTCGAGTTGTCCCTTGTCCACGCTCTGGATCCCCGAGCGGAAGATTTCGCCAATGTAGGCACCCGACATCAGGGACAGCGCGGCGATGGCCATGGGGTAGGGACTTGTGGAGCCGGTCAGCTCACGGATGATGGGGCCGAACCCGAATCCGATGACCAGGATGGTCAGAACCGGCGGGAGCCCGCGGAGAATGTCCGTGTAGATGCGGGCAATCCAGCGGGCGGCGGCGTTCCGGGAGATCCCCATCAGGGCCAGGGCCATCCCGAGCACTGTGCCGATGATGCCTGAAATGACCGCGAGGACGAGCGTGTTCGGCAGGCCGACGGCGAACATTTTGGGAATGACCTGGCCCATAGCCTCCCAATCAAGGAAGGTGTCAGAGAGCTGCTTGAGGATATCCATGGAACGCCGGGTTACTTTGCGGGGATCTGGACGGCCTTGCTGCCCGGCTTCCAACCCTGCGGGGTCTGCTCCGCCGCGGTGGTGCGGTCGGTGTACCACTCCGACGTGAGCTTGGTCCAGGTGCCGTCAGCAATAACGGCGTCCAGGCCTGCGTTCAGGGCATCGAGCAGGGGCTGGTTGTCCTTGTTCACGGCGTATGCGGTGAAGTTCTGCGTGTTGACAACCTTCTCGGCGATCTTCGTGTTGTCGCCTTCCTTCACCTGGCCGGAGGCCTGCTGTGACGGTGCGACCCAGGCGTCGATCTGACCGTTTTTCACATTGCCGTAGACAGTGTTGTAGTCAGGAAAACGGACGGGCTCGAGCTTCAAGGTGTTGGTGACGTAGTCATCCTGGACGGTCCCCTGGACGACGCCGATGCGGACGCCCTCCTTGAGGTCGGCAAAGCCGGTGACCTTGGCGTCGTTCTTGGTCACGACAGCCATGTAGCCAAAGTCGTAGCCGTTGGTGAAGCCGACGGTCTTGCGGCGGGCGTCGGTGGTCGAGATCGAGGAGGATCCGACGTCGAACTGCTTGTTCGAGACCTGGGAGAGCAGGGCGGAGAAGTCGGTGGAGGCGAATTCGACCTTCAGCCCCAGCTTGTCACCGATGGCTCGCAGGAGTTCGTTGTCGTAGCCGGTGAACTTGCCGGAAGGATCGATGAAGATATTCGGCGGGGCATCGGACAGGGTGCCGACGCGCAGGGTGCCATCCGTGATCAGGCCCAGCTTGGACTTGTCGATCTTGTCGATCGGGGTGACCTCAGCGGTGGTGTACTTGTCCAGCGTCTGCTGATCGCTGCCGGCCAGGGCGTCCGTCGGCGTGCCGGTGGGCTGGGAAGCCCCGCCGCAGGCTGCGAGGGAGGCGGCCAGGGCAATAGCCACAGGAACGCTGGTCAGCCACTTCATGGCTTTCGATTTCATCAGGTAGTCACTTTCATCTGAGTCATAAGTTCATCCCGGCCGTAATGCTGCATACGTGGCGCCGGGGGCCTGCCACACCATGGGAACTGACGTTCAGGACAGGGGACCGCAAAACTTAATCATCTCACTAAGGCCTATTCCCGCGGATAGACGAAGAAGGTGGCAGCCAATTGGGGTGTAGGCCGAATATTGCTCGGCTCAGGCCATGGGGCCGCTCCGGCCCGGCCTGACGGCGTCCCTATTGCCGAATCGGCGCATGCTCAGGCCACGCGCGAGGGGCGGCCGAATAAGTGTGAGTTAGCTCGCAGCTAGAAGTCGCCGCGGCTTGCGTCTTCGGGCGGCAGGACCGGCCAGTCGCCTTCGATAACCGCAGCAGGCTTGGTCTTCCTCAGGTAGCCCTGGAAATCGGCCGCCTGGCTGACGGCCCAGTCCACCTGGAGCTGGTGAAGCTGGCTGGCCGGCATCCTGAGCTTGGGAAACTTGCCCGCCATCGCGTCCAGGACCCGTACCGTGGCAAGGGCGTCCGCAGCCGAGGTGTGGGCGTTGTCCAGGCTGACGCCGTATTCCTCGCACAGGGCAGTAAGCGTTCGCTTGCCCTTCCGGTACCGGTCCACCTGCTTGTTCATGATGTACGGATCCAACACCGGAAACCGGCTCAGCTGCTTCACGCCGTACCGCGCCGATTCCGCGGCCAGCACGGTGAAATCGTAGCTGGCGTTGAACGCAATCACGGGAACGCCGGCATCAAAGAGTTCCTGCAGGACGGCGGCAAGCTCCCGCGTCACCTCATGGGCGGGGCGGCCCTCACGCCTGGCCTGCTCGGTGGTGACGCCGTGGATATCGCTTGCTTCCGTGGGAATCTCGACACCAGGATCGGCCAGCCATTCATGTTCCGTGATGACATCCCCCTGATGGTCAACCACAGTCACCGACGCCGTGACAATACGGGCCGCGCGGGAGTTCCGGCCAGTGGTCTCGAGGTCGAACGCTGCGCGGGGGAGGGTGTTCCAAGTGGTCATGTTTCCACGCTACCGGGAGGCACCGACAGTCTCCGGCAGCACGGTCGGCGGGTCAGAATTCTTCCTTCCCGGAGTATCGGGAGGTGCGCCGACACCGGCTACGCTGGACCCATGCGGAAGGAGTATGTCGAGGCGGTGCTGTCCGTGGTGGAGCTGGTGCCCCCGGGTGCTGCCGTCGCCTATGGCGATGTCGCCGAACTCCTTGGAGCCGGCGGACCGCGGCAGGTCGGTTCGGTCATGAGCCACTACGGCAGTGATGTGCCGTGGTGGCGGATCCTCAAGGCCAGCGGGCAGGCGCCCGAAGGCCACGCCGCCGAAGCCCTGCGCCACTACCTGGACGAGGGCACGGCGCTCCTGGGCAGTCCTGAAGAATTCCTTCGCACGGGCGACGGCCGCTGGCGCGTGGACCTGGCTGCGGCCCGGTGGACGCCGACAGACGCTGAATTCGACCAGCTGGACGCAATTGCGGACCGGCTGGAGCGTGGGCTTCATAAATTGTCCGTGGCCGATGATGAAATGTCCGTGTGACGTTAACAAGCCTCCAGACGGACCTCCTGCCCGACCCCCCTCTCGACGACCTTGATGACGCGCATGCCTTGGCGGGCGACGCCGGTGCACGCGGCCGGCGTGCCAGCGGGACCGGCCTTCGGCTGCTGCCGCCCCGCCGCCTGCAGGACTCCGTCCCCGTGCTCTCAGCCGACCAGCGGGAGGCCGTGGAGGTCCCGCATGGTTCCGGACCGGTCCTGGTTCCAGGTGCGCCCGGGACCGGCAAGTCCACCGTCCTGATCGAAGCCGCCGTGCGCCGGGCCTTCCACGACGGCGTGGACCCGGAGCGGATCCTGATCCTTGCCCCGGGCCGGCTGGCGGCCGACTCGCTTCGGGACCGCTTCACGGCCAGGCTGGACAGGAGCCTGAGCACTACCCCGGCAAGGACCTGGGCCTCCTATGCCTTCGACCTGATCCGGCGGGCCAAGGCTGAAGGCATCCTGCCGCTTCCACGGCCGCCGCGCCTCCTTTCCGGACCCGAGCAGGACCTCATCATCAAGGAATTGCTCGAGGGCCATGCACTTCCCGGCCTGCAGCTGCCATGGCCCGCTGATCTGGGCGCCGCGCTGGAGACCAGGGGATTCCGGCACGAAGTCCGCCAGCTGTTCGACCGGATCATCGAATCGGGCCGGACGGCCGAAGACCTTGAAGACCTTGGCCGCCGCTGCGGCAGGGAGGACTGGATCGCCGCCGCAGCGCTCTATGCCGAATACAGGGACGTGTTGGACCTCCGCATGCCCGAGGCCTTCGACCCCGCGGGAATCATCACCGCTGCCCGGCAAATCTTCCAGGACGCGCCCGACTTCCTGGCCGCCGAACGGGAGCGTCTGCAGCTTCTCCTGGTGGATGACATCCAGGAAGCAAACCCTGCCGTTTTTGAACTCCTTGCCGACCTTGCGGCGGGCAAGGACTGCTACGTGACATCCTCTCCGGACACCGTCGTCCAGGGCTTCCGCGGCGCCAGGCCGGATCTCGTTGCCGAACTTCCACGGCTGCTTTCTGCCGGCGCAGCCGTCCTGGAACGGCCCCTGTGGCATACCCACCGCCACGCGCCCGCCGTCGCGGAGGCCTGGCTCGGGGTTGCCGGCCGGATCTCGCAGCGTGCCGGCGGCCAGCTGGCACGCCGCCTGGAGCAGCACGATCCCGAAACCGTCCCCGCACAGCATTGCGGCGCCGTCGAAGCCCACCTTGTACCTTCGCCGGTCCATGAACTGCGCTATGTTGCCCAGCGGATCCTGGACCAGCACATCAACCACAGCCGTGACCTCGCCGACATCGCCGTCATTGTCCGGAACGGTGGGCAGCTCAGCGAGCTCCAGCGCTACCTCTCCGGCCAGGGAATCCCCGTCCGCGTTCCGGTGGCCGAATCCGCGGTCCGCGATGAAGTTGCCGTCCGCCCGCTTCTGGACGCCTACGCGGTTGCCCTGGACCCGGCGCTACTGACGCCTGAGTCTGCTGTTGCCCTGCTCACATCGCGGATCGGCGGCGCGACGTCGATTGAGCTGCGCAGGCTCAGGCAGTCGCTTCGGCGTGAAGAACTTCTGGGCGGCGGCGGGCGGACCAGCGACGCCTTGCTGGTCGAGGCGCTGCTGGAGCCCGGTGCGCTGGCAACGTTGGGTTTGGAAGGCCGGGCGGCGCGGCGCACCGCCCGCATGATCCAGGCAGGACGCGCTGCTGCCGTCGAACCCGGAGCCAACGCTGAGTCCGTGCTCTGGGCCTTGTGGCACTCCACGGGGCTGGCGAACGCCTGGACAGAAACTGCGCTGGCCGGAGGTCCCCACGGCGCCCGCGCCGACCGGGACCTCGATGCCATGATGGCCCTCTTCCACACCGCCGAGCGCTACGTGGACCAGATGCCCGGTGCCGGTCCTGAACAGTTCCTGGAGTACCTCCTGAACCAGGAACTCCCCATGGACACGCTGGCCGCCAGGGCCCAGGTGGACGACGCCGTCGAACTGATGACCCCTGCCAGCGCCGCCGGCAGGGAATGGCCCGTGGTGATCGTTTCGGGGCTCCAGGAAGGAGTGTGGCCCAACACCCGGCTCCGGGGCGAGCTGCTGGGCAGCACCCTGTATGCCGACGCCGTGGAGCACGGTGTGGAATACGCGCTGCAGCTTGATCCTCTGAGCCGCCTGCGGGACATCCGCTATGACGAACTCAGAAGCTTCTCCACCGCAGTCTCCAGAGCACGGGACCTGCTGATCTGCACTGCAGTCTCCTCCGAGGATGACCAGCCCTCCTCGTTCCTGGACTACGTGGCACCGCTGGGGCCCGGCCAGGAAGGCCGCGGCTTCACCCCCGTGGAGCGGCCCATGACCCTCCGCGCCCTCGTGGCGGAACTCAGGCAGTACGCCCAACTGGACGGCAGATACGCCCCTGAGGCCGCGGAAGCCGTCAGCGTCCTGACACACTTGGCCGATGCCGAGCCCCCCGTGCCCGGTGCCCATCCGGGCAGCTGGTGGGGCTTGCCTGCGCTGACCACCACGGACGCTGTGGTGCCTCCCGGTGGAACGGTCTATGTTTCGCCGTCAAAGGTCGAAGCCGTCCAGAAATCGCCCCTGGACTGGTTTGTGCAGGCAGCGGGCGGCGAGGCCGCCACCGACTTCGCCCGAAGCCTGGGCACCCTGGTCCACGCCATCGCGCAGGACCTGCCGGAGGCCTCAGGCGGAGAATACGTCGCGGAACTGGTCAGGCGTTGGCCGGCCCTCGGTATGAAGGACAACTGGGAAGGCAGGCTCGATTTCCAGCGCGCCGAAGCCATGGTCCGCAAACTCGCTCAGTACGTATTGGTGATGCGGAGCGAAGGCCGCAGCCTGGTGGGGGTGGAGCAGGATTTTGCTGTCCAGCTTCCGGACCTCACTCCCGCGGCAGGCACGGACGGCGCCGGACTGGAGATCCCCGTCCGCTCGGCTGTCCTTCGCGGCCAGGTTGACCGGCTTGAGATCGATTCCGAAGGCAGGCTGGTGGTCGTGGACCTGAAGACCGGGAAAAGGCAGCCCGGCAAGACCGAGCTTTCCCGGCATCCCCAGCTTGGCGCCTATCAGGCCGCCGTCCTGGCGGGCGGCTTCGGGGACGCCCCCGGCCGGCCCGCAGAGGCCACCCCTGGCGGGGCCGTGCTCGCCCAGCTGGGCACGGGAACCAAAGGCCCGGGCGTCCAGCAGCAGGACTCCCTCGATCCGCAGGACAACTGGGCCTTGGAGATGGTGAACGGCGCGGCGGCCCTCATGGCAGGAAGCGTCTTCGAGGCCAGGCACGACCCCGCGAAGGGCGGCCACGGCGGTCACGGCTGCAGGCTTCCCGAAGTTTGCCCCCTCTGTGTCCGTGGAAAGCAGGTAACAGAATGACCGAGCCAGGACTCCCCGAGCCCCGGTTTACCCCCGAACAGCTGTCCGGGCTGCTGGGGGAGAAGAACCTGCCCACGGCCGAGCAGTCCGCCATCATCTCCTCGCCCCTGACGCCCAGGCTGGTTATTGCCGGCGCCGGATCGGGCAAAACAGCCACGATGGCCGACCGTGTGGTGTGGCTGGTCGCCAACGGGTGGGTCAGACCCGAGGAAGTCCTCGGCGTCACGTTCACGAGGAAGGCCGCCGGCGAGCTCGCCACCCGGATCAGGGCCAAACTGGCGGTGCTGCAGCGCATGGCGGCGCAGGACACGGCGCACACAGTGTTCCCCGAAGGCCTCCTCAGCAGCGACGCCCTCGAACCGAAGGTCTCCACGTACCACTCCTTCGCCAGCGGCATCGTGTCCGACTACGGGCTGAGGCTGGGCGTTGAACGCGACGTCGTGCTGCTGGGCGGCGCCCAGGCCTGGCAGCTCGCCAGCGAGGTGGTGGAGGCATTCGACGGCGAGTACGGCCACTTCAGCGCGGCGAAGTCCACACTGGTGAAGGCGGTCATCCAGCTTGCCGGGGAATGCGCGGAACACCTCCAGGAACCTGTGGATGTCGAATCCTGGCTGATGGCGCGGATCGCAGAGTTTGAGGCCCTGCCCTATGTGGCTGACGGCAAGAAGAATCCCACCCAGGCAGCAGCGGAACTCGCCGCCATGCTGAGGACCAGGGCCAGCGTCGCGGACATGGTGGGCCGCTATTCAGCGGCGAAACGCGCCCGCGGAGCCCTCGATTTCGGTGACCTGGTGGCACTGGCCGCCCGGGTGGCGCAGGAGGTCCCGCTTGCTGCTGAGATGGAACGCCAACGCTACAAAGTGGTGCTCCTGGACGAATTCCAGGACACCTCCTACGCCCAGCTGGTCCTCTTTTCGCGCCTCTTCGGCGGCGGCCATGCTGTCACCGCGGTGGGAGACCCCAACCAGTCCATCTATGGTTTCCGCGGGGCGTCCGCGGGGCAGCTGTTCCACTTCGTCCGGGAATTCCCCGTCCGGACTCCCGGCCCGCAGGCGGGGGAGAAGTTCAGCCCTGCCCCCACTTCCTACCTGACCACTGCGTGGCGTAACGGCCGGTCCATCCTTGAGGCCGCCAACGTGATGTCAGAATCACTGGGCAGGGCGGCCGCGCACCGCGAACCGGCCGGCGCCCACGGGGAACCTGCCACGAACGTGCCGCCGCTCCAGCCGAGCCCCTACGCGTCGGACGGACGCGTGGTGCTTGGCAGGTTCGGAACCGACGTCGAGGAAGCCTCGGCACTGGCCGAAGACATACTGAAATACCGGGTCACTGACTTTGAGCGCAAAGCTGACGGCACCCCGGTGCCGCCTGCGCTCGCGGTCCTGTGCCGCCGTCGTGCCCAAATGGAAACCATCAGCCGCCAGCTGGACGCGCGGGGGATTCCCTACGAGATCGTGGGCCTCGGAGGCCTGCTGGACACCCCCGAAATCATCGACCTTGTTTCCACCCTGAGGGTGCTGGCCGATCCGGGGCGGTCCGATTCCCTGATGCGCCTGCTTGCCGGCGCCCGGTGGCGCATCGGCCCGGCGGACCTGATGGCCTTCCGTGACTGGTCCAGCCAGTTGGCCCGCAGGCGCGGGCAGGCTGCCGCCGGGAATGACCCGGAACCCGGGACCGGGGACGCCGCACGGCCCGACGACGCGCCCGTGGTTGAGAGCGACCTCACGGACGGCTCCAGCCTGGTGGAGGCCCTGGACTGGCTCCCGCGCGAAGGCTGGACGTCGTCCCACGGGCGATCCCTGAGCGCGGAAGCAGGGGAGCGGCTCCGCCGGCTGTCCGTCGAGCTCAGGCAGCTCCGCGGCTATCTCGGCGACGACCTGACCACGCTCCTTGGCGAAGTGGAACGCGCCATGCTGCTGGACATAGAGGTGGCCGCGCGCCCTGGTGTCAGCATCCACCAGGCCCGCCGCAACCTTGATGCCTTCCAGGATGCCGCTGCCGGCTTCCTGAGGACATCCCAGCGGGTGGACATCCTGGCTTTCCTGGCGTGGCTGGAGGCTGCTGCGGCTGAGGAAAACGGCCTCGACGCGCCTGCTCCGGATGTAAACCGCGAAGCCGTGCAGCTCCTGACGGTCCATGCATCCAAGGGACTGGAATGGGACGTGGTTTTTGTGCCGGGCCTGAACGCCGGCGCGTTCCCCAGCAGCCGTGATTCACGGTGGAGCAGCGGGGCTGCGGCATTGCCCTGGCCGCTGAGGGGTGACCGGGCGGACCTGCCCCAGTGGGACACCGACCAGCCCGACCAGAAGGGCTGGCTTGATGCGGAGAAGGAATTCAAGTCCGCAGTGCAGGCCCACGGCGAGTCGGAGGAACGGCGCCTGGCCTACGTTGCCTACACGCGTGCCAAGCATGTGCTGTGGGTGTCAAGTGCGGCCTGGGTGGGTTCGCGGGCAGGCCGGGCGGAGATGTCCCCGTTCCTGGCCGAACTCGAGCCCCTGGCAGCCCGGCCCGCGGCCGGAGCGGACGGCAACGCTGCCCTTGTCCACCCTGCCTCGGTGGACGAAGCTTCCCTTCCGGAGAAGAGTCCGCTGACCCTGGAGACGGAGGTGGCCGAGTGGCCCTACGACCCCCTGGAAGGGCCAGTGGATCCCCGGACAGGCCAGCGCCTTCGACTCTTCCCGGGCCGGCGCGCGGCAATGGAAAGGGCCGCCGCGCAGGTGCTGGCCACGCTTGACCAAAGGACCAGCAACGGAGTTCCAGGCAATGGAGCCGTTCCTGCCGGTGACGAAATCCGTGCCGGCGGACCTGACCCCGCCGGCACTTACAACGACGGCCGCGGGCTTCGCGGTCCTGCGGCACGGTGGGCTGAGGAGGCCTCCCTGCTGCTGGAACGGCGCTCCACCAGGGCTCGCGGCCAGGACGTCCACCTGCCCGGCCACATCTCGGCGTCCACCCTGGTTGATCTGGGCGAGGACCCGGCAGCTGTGCTGGCACGCCTTCGGAGGCCCGTTCCCCGGGAACCGGGCATGTCTGCCCGGAAGGGAACCGCCTTCCATTCCTGGGTGGAGGAATACTTCGGAGCCGCCGGAATGCTCGACCTCGGCGAAGCGCCGGGAGCGGACGGTCACATCGATGCCGCGTACGACCTCGAGGACATGGTCGCTACGTTCCGGGCGTCGGAGTGGGCCCACCGCTCCCCGGCGTTCATTGAGGTTCCGGTAGAGACCCGGGTGGGTGACGTGGTGGTCCGCGGACGGATCGACGCGGTTTTCCGTGATGCCGACGGCCGCTGGGACCTGGTGGACTGGAAAACGGGCCGCCGCCCCGAGGCCCGCCGGCTGAAGGCCAGGGCGGTGCAGCTTGCCGCGTACCGCCTTGCCTGGGCCCGGCTCAAAGGCATTGCCGTGGAGGACGTGCGGGCAGCGTTCTTCTATGTGGCTGACAACCAGGTGGTCCGTCCGCACGACCTCGCTTCGGCCGCAGAGCTGGAGGAGTTGGTGTCGGAGTCCTACTCGGTCAGTTCTTGACGTCGATGATGGTGATGGCGGCGGTGGAGGTGTCGTCAGCCGATGGAACATCCGACGGCGGGTCAGCCCCGGCGGGCCCGCCTTCCGGCGCAGGTTCGTCGACCGGGATCGGCGTCACCTGGACTGCAGGCAGGACGGGCGCCGGAATCGGGACTACTGTCACGGGCTGGACAACCAGGGGCGTCACGCCGGCAATTCCCGAGTCACCGGCCGCGGAGCCCTGTTCGCTGCCAGGAGCCGCCGCACTGTGCCCCGCGCCGCCGTCGTCCGCCTGTTGCCCTGCCGAGGCGGTGCCGGCAGGAGCCGCCGCGGGAGGCAGCGGTTCAACGCTGATGGCCTGCCCGCCGTGCTCGGCGATGTCGCTGGCAAGGGTTTCCAGCATGCCCTCCGCCTCGGTGGTCATCCCGTCATCGCCGGCTGCAATGCCTTTGACGAGGTACTGCGCCAGGGCGAATTCGGCGGACAGGGCGGCCCTGCGGAGCAGATGCTTGTCCGGTGCGTCCCGGCGGCTTTCCGTGTAGCTGCTCAGGACAGTGTCCACAAAGTCCTGCTCGTTGGAGGCCACCAGCCAGGCGAAGTCGTCGGCGGGGTCACCGATCCGCAGGTCCGTCCAACCGGTCACGGCTGTCACGCGGTGGCCGTCGACCAGCAGGTTGTCTTCGTGCAGGTCGCCGTGGACCACGCAGGGGTTGAACCGCCACAGTGACACGTCTTCGAGCGCGTGCTCCCAGCGGCGAAGGAGGGACGGCGGAATTTTGCCGGTAGTAGCGGCCTGGTCCAGCTCGTTCAGGCGGCGCTGACGGAATTCGTTCGGTGTGTAGCTGGGGAGGTCGGCGTTGCTGACCAGCGCATGGGGCAGATCGTGGATCGCTGCCAGGGCCACACCGATTTCACGGGCGAGCTGGTCCGGGCCGGCGGTCAGTTCCTCGACGCTGCGGGTGGTTCCCGCCAGATGGGAGTACACGAACGTGCTGAGCGCGCCCAGGCGGACACTGCCGGCCACCGTGGGCATCAGGAAGGGCAACTCGGCCCTGATGCCGGGAGCGAACGCGCGCAGGACCAGGAATTCCGTCTCCAGCCGGGCGCTGGCTTCGGCGTGCCGGGGCGATCGGACCCTCCAGCGCTTTCCTTCCGAATCGAGGAGCAGCGCGCTGTCGAAGTCGGCGGCATCATCCGGGGCGGAGCTGACTGCGGTGGGGGTCAGCCCGGGGACTGCCGCGGTTGCAACGGCTGCCAGTTCGATCGGTTTTCTTCTCACCGTTCCACGGTAGATTGACTGGCGGCCAAGACAACGGTGCGGCGGCGGCGAGTCTCCAGATATGCGGCAAATCTCGGCCTGTCGCCACGGCACCCCGTGCTTGGACGCCCAAAATGTCAATTGTCGGTCCGAGTCAGTACGGTGGACACATGAGTCATGCGGAGTCCGCAACACCGGCCTACCGGACGCAGGCAGTCCAGCTGCCGGCCAACCACTTGTTCGATACCGTGCTTCCCGTGCGTCCCGCGCTGGTGGACCGCGGCTCTGCCGTCCGCACACGCCCGGGCATGGTGGACGAACTGCTGGGACGCGACGCCACCGTTGCAGTGGTCCTGTCGGGGCGGCAGGCCCTCGTGACCGGAAACAGCCTTTTCCTGACCGGCGCTGCACGTTTTGTCGAAAGCCTCCAGGGCGTTGGAACCACTCCCGAGCAGGTGATCTACCTCGGGACCGCACTGGAGGGTTCAGACCTCCCCGCGGGCACGGAGCTCCTCCTTCTGGTGCTGCCGGATGCCCTAAAACCGGGCACGGCGGGCATACCCGGTGACGCCATCTGGACGGGCTTCCGGGACATCGCCGGGGTCCTTAACCCCACGGACACCGCGCTGTTCGTCGAGGCAAGCGCCATCACCAACTGGCACGCCGGGCACACGCACTGTCCCCGGTGCGGCGCTCCCACAATTGTGGAGTCCGGGGGATGGGTGCGCCGCTGCCCGCAGGACAACTCCGAACACTATCCGCGCACGGATCCGGCAATCATCGTCACCGTGGTGGGCCCGGACGGCAGGCTGCTGCTCGGCGGCGGAGGACCAGTCGACGCCAGGAACTATTCCACCCTCGCAGGGTTCGTTGAACCGGGGGAATCACTTGAGCAGGCCGTGGTCAGGGAAATCCATGAGGAAGTCGGCGTCCGTGTTTCCGGGTGCCAGTACCTGGGTTCGCAGCCCTGGCCGTTCCCTGCCTCCCTTATGCTTGGATTTACGGCCATCACCGCGGACACCGAGGCAACGCCCGACGGCGTGGAAGTCACCAGGGCGCGCTGGTTCAGCCGGGAGGAACTCCAGGAGGCAGTGCTCACCGGGGAGATCACCATCTCCAGCCGGCTGTCCATTGCCCGCTCGTTGATTGAGCACTGGTACGGCGGACGAATCCTGGACCGCACCGACACCTGAACCTCAGGCATCATCACCGACCAGACTCCAGCACCAGGTAGTCGAGACAACAGAGCAGCAGAGTGACTACAGAGAATTTTGACAGTGCAGTGTCCCTGGAGGACCGCATTCTTGGCGGCCTGGACGCCGAACAGCGGGAAGTTGCGAGCACCCTGAACGGCCCGCTGTGCGTGCTGGCCGGCGCCGGCACCGGCAAAACACGTGCCATCACGCACCGGATCGCCTATGGCGTGCATTCGGGGGTCTACAGCCCGCAACGGCTCCTCGCCGTGACCTTCACCGCCCGGGCCGCAGCGGAAATGCGCAGCAGGCTGCGTGACCTCGGCGTGGGCAACGTCCAGGCCCGCACATTCCACGCTGCCGCCCTGCGCCAGCTCCAGTTTTTCTGGCCCCAGGCCGTCGGCGGCACCCTGCCCAACCTCCTGGACCACAAGGCCCAGATGATTGCCGAGGCAGCCCGCCGCCTGCGGCTCAGCACGGACCGGGCCTCCATCCGGGACCTTGCCTCGGAAATCGAGTGGGCAAAGGTCTCCATGCTGACCCCGGCCAACTACCTGGAAAATGCCCATGACCGGGGCACGCCCGGCGGCTTCGACCTCACCGCCGTGGCCCGGGTCTTCCAGTCGTACGAGGACGTCAAAACCGACCGCAACGTCATCGACTTCGAAGACGTCCTCCTGATCACAGTGGGCATCCTGCAGGAAGACCAGAAAGTGGCAGCCACGGTGCGCGAACAGTACCGCCACTTTGTGGTCGACGAATACCAGGACGTTTCCCCGCTGCAGCAACGGCTCCTTGAACTCTGGCTCGGCGGCCGCGACGAACTGTGCGTGGTGGGTGACGCCAGCCAGACCATCTATTCGTTCACCGGCGCGTCCCCGAAACACCTGCTGGGCTTCAAGGCCAGGTATCCCGAAGCCAACGTGGTGAAGCTGATACGGGATTACCGCTCCACTCCCCAGGTGGTCAAGCTTGCCAACGACCTCCTCGGCGGGCGCCGAAGCGGCGGACCCGTGGCGGACGCCGCGTGGGCGGCACCCCTGCAACTGGTGGCCCAGCGTCCGGCAGGACCGGTTCCCCAGTTCACGGAGTGTTCCGACG
Source organism: Arthrobacter sp. BE255 (assembly GCF_031457335.1). NCBI lineage: Bacteria > Bacillati > Actinomycetota > Actinomycetes > Micrococcales > Micrococcaceae > Arthrobacter > Arthrobacter sp. BE255. Next base: position 384,730 of record NZ_JAVDWK010000001.1, read on the forward strand.
ACGAGGCGGAAGCGGCCACCGTGGCGCTCAAGATCCAAGGACTGCTCGACGGCGGCACGCCGGCAAGCCAGGTAGCCGTCCTCTTCCGCACCAACGGCCAGTCCGAAGCCTACGAGCAAGCCCTGGCCGCCGCCGGCATTGGCTACCAGCTGCGCGGCGGTGAGCGGTTTTTCGCCCGCAAGGAAGTCCGGGACGCCATCCTTCAGCTCCGCGCCGCCACCCGGGCAGTGGCGGAGACTGCCACGCCGGAACCGCTCGGGCAGCTGGTCCGGGACATCGTGGCATCGCTGGGCTACACCGACTCACCGCCGCACAACGGAGGTGCCCTGCGGGAACGCTGGGAATCGCTTGCAGCACTGGTTGCCCTCGCCGACGAACTGGTCCAGGTACGCGGGGACCAGTTCAGCCTCGCGGACTTCGTCAATGAGCTTCAGGAACGATCCCTGGCGCAGCATGCCCCCACGGTCCAGGGCGTAACCCTCGCCTCGTTGCACGCGGCCAAGGGCCTCGAATGGGACGCAGTGTTCCTTGTGGGCCTCAGCGAAGGGCTGATGCCGATCTCCTTTGCCGATACCCCAGAGTCGGTGGACGAGGAGCGGCGGCTCCTGTACGTGGGGATCACCCGCGCCCGCGAGCACCTTTCACTGTCCTGGTCCACGGCCCGGACCCCCGGCGGCCGGGCAAACCGCAAGCCCTCACGCTTCCTTGACGGCCTGCGGCCGGACTCGGTGGCCAGCTCCACTGCCCGCGGCAAAGGACCGGCGCCCCGCCGCAAAGCTGCCAAACCTGCCACGTGCAGGGTCTGCGGCACCATGCTGGCCAGCGGCGCCGAACGCAAGGTGGGCCGCTGCAACGATTGCCCGCCCGGCTACGAGGAACAGACCTTCGACGCGCTCCGCACCTGGCGCAAGGAAGTTGCGCTTTCCGCCGAGGTCCCCGCCTTTGTGGTGTTCACCGACGCCACCCTGACCGCCATTGCCGAGGCCCGGCCGTCGTCGCTGGAGGAGCTCGCCACGCTCGCCGGAGTGGGGCCGTCCAAACTCGAACGCTACGGCGAGGACGTCCTCCGGGTCCTCGTCGAAAGCACTACGCTGTGACTCCCCGGGCCGAAGGGCGGACAGCGCCCCCGCTGACCACGGCCGACGGCGCCCCGGTGGAGGTGAGGCGGTCTGCCCGCCGCACACGGACAGTGGCGGCCTTCTGGGAGAACGGCACGGCGGTTGTGGCGATCCCGGCCCGGTTCACGGCGGCCCAGGAATCCGAGTGGGTGCACCGCATGCTGGAGAAGCTTCATCGCCAGGGCAGCCGCCGCGCGCAAAAACGCCGGCAGCAGCCGGCCACAGACGCCGGGCTCGCCGCCCACGCCGCAGACCTGTCCGCCCGCTACTTCGGCGGCAGGGCAGTGCCGACGTCGGTCCGCTGGGTCAGCAACCAGAACTCGCGGTGGGGGTCGGCGACACCGTCCGAAGGCACCATCCGGCTCTCCGACAAGCTCCGGCCCATGCCCCAGTGGGTCATCGACTACGTCCTGCTTCATGAGCTGGCCCACCTGCTGGTGGCCGGGCACAATGCCGCGTTCTGGAAGCTGCTGGAGGCGTATCCGGACACGGCGCGGGCCAAGGCATTCCTTGAGGGCGTCTCGTTCGCAACGTCCCGCGGCCTGGCCGCCGGTCCGGACACAACAAATGGCGGCGCTCCAGGCCAGCCCGCACTGTGGCCGGGAGACGCCGACTAGATCCGGCCGCCCAAGGTCACCCTGGACCGGGCTGCTTAGCTCTTCGGCTGGTCCCCGTCGGTTCCGCCGTCGGGGCTGCCGTCCGTGCCGGTGGAGCCGGAGTCGTCGGTGTCTGTGCTTCCGGCCTCATCCGTGCCCTGTCCCGGTGCGGTGTCGAAGCCTCCGCTGAGCAGCTTCTGCAGGGCGTCGTCGACTTCGCTGTCGCTGGCCTCCGCCAGCTTCCGGCGGCCGCTGAATCCCAAGGGATCGTCCAGGTCCTCGGCAGTGGGAAGGAGATCGGGATGCTGCCAGATGGCGTCCCGTCCTTCGATGCCGCGTTCCTTCTTAAGGGCCGCCCACAGGGTGGCGGCTTCGCGCAGCCGGCGCGGGCGCAGTTCCAGGCCCACCAGGGACGAGAACGCATGCTCGGCAGGGCCACCGGTGGCGCGGCGCCGGCGGACGGTTTCCCGCAGGGCGCCCGCTGACGGCAGGAGCTTCTCCGTGGCGGCGGCGGTAAGTTCATCCACCCAGCCTTCAACCAACGCGAGTGCGGTCTCAAGCTTTTCCAGGGCCTGCTCCTGTGCGGGCGTCCGCTGGGGCATGAACACGCCCTGGGAGAGTGCCTCCTGGATGCCTTCGGGGTTGCTGGGGTCCAGGTCCCGTGCCAGCTCTTCAATCCTTGACGTGTCGATGTGGATGCCGCGGGCGTAGGCCTCGATCGCGCCCAGCAGGTGGCCGCGCAGCCAGGGAACCTGCACGAAGAGGCGCGCGTGGGCTGCCTCACGGACGGCCAGGAACAGCCGGATGTCGTTCTCCGGCAGGCTCAGGCCTTCGCCGAACTTGGCCACGTTGGCCGGAAGCAGGGCCATTTCCAGGTCCGCAAGAGGGACCCCGATGTCGGTGGAGCTGACCACTTCAGCGGAAAGTGCGCCGATGGCCTGCCCCAACTGCATGCCGAAAATCGCACCGCCCATGTTCTGCAGCATGGAGGAGGCGCCGCCCATCATGGACTTCATCTCCTCCGGCATCTGTTCGGTCATGGCATTGGACAGGGCATTGGCGATGCTGTTGGCGACAGGCTCCGTGAGCCGCTTCCAGGTACCCAGGGTTGCCTCCACCCATTCGGCGCGCGACCATGCCCGGCCGATCAGGCCGGTAGCAGGGAGATCCGTCACCGGGTCGAGCCAGAGCTCGGCGAGGCGCAGGGCCTCGTCCACTTCACGGGACTGCAGCGATGTCACAGACGGGTCCGCGCTGCTGGCAGCGACCCGGCGGGCGTTCTCATGGGCCAGCTGCCAGTTGACGGGTCCCTCGGAGGGCGCGCTCATCATGGCCTGGACCTGGGAGAACATCTGGGCCAAAAGGTTGGGGTCGTCAGGCAGGCCGGCGGCCTTCGCGAGTTCGGCGGGGTCGATGTTTTCCATGCCCTTGCCGCCCATAAGGTTCTGCAGCATTTCTGCCAGCGGATCCTTGGGAGCGTCATCGCCGTTGGACGGATTGAGTGGGTTGGAGGTCATGATTACGCCGATCGTCGGTGTGACTGTTGATCAACTTCACGGTACCCCGGGCAGCGGCGGCTGTCTGCCGCGCAGCGGCGACGTTCGCTGTAGGCAAAGAGCTTGCCTGCTGCCGGGACGCGTAATGTTGGATGGGTGACTACGACCCGTGGCGACCATCCTCCCGAGGACCGTGCAACCGAGCCCGACGCCGGCACGTGGCCTGCCGACCAAGCGCCGGGCACATCGCGCGTGGACAGCCCGGCTTCGCACGGCCCCGAACCTTACGACTCCATGGTTTCGCTCCGTCCAAGGCGCCGCGGCAAGAAGGTTTCCCTGATGATGGTCTCCGGCGTGGCGGCCCTGGGCCTTGGCCTCGCCGCCGGGACGCTGCCCGTTCCGTATGTTGTGGAAAAACCCGGCCCCACGTTCAACACGCTGGGCGAGTCCCATGGCGCACCGGTCATCAGCGTTACGGGACGCGAAACCTATCCGGCCGCCGGGAACCTGGACCTGACCACCGTTTACGTTGACGGCGGCCCTAACGGCCCGGTCAGCATCTTCGGTGCGTTTGCAGCGTGGCTGGACCCGTCCAGGTCGGTGTATCCGCAGGAACTGATCTACCCCGTCGGCACCACCAGGGAGCAGGCCGAGGAGCAGAGCTCCGTGGCCATGACCACGTCCCAGGAGAACGCTGTTGCATCGGCGCTCAACGAGCTGGATATTCCCTTCAGCCAGGAACTTCAGGCGGCGGGACTTTCCAACGGTTCCCCGTCCGAAGGAAAGATCGAGCAAGGAGACGTCTTCCGGTCCATCAACGGAAAGCCCATCACCGCGCTCTCCGTCATCCAGGACGAACTTGCCGCCGGCAAAGGCGCACCCGTCACCGTGGTCCTGGACAGGGGAGGGCAGCCCGTGACCCAGACCATCTCGCCGATGGACAACGGCGAGGGCCGCTACATCCTGGGCGTGATGCTCAAGTACAAATTCACTTTCCCCCTTGACGTGAAGATTTCCCTTGACAAGGTGGGCGGCCCGAGCGCGGGCATGATGTTCTCCCTCGGCATTATCGACAAGCTGACGCCCGGGGACCTCACGGGCGGCAGGCACGTGGCCGGCACCGGCGAGATCACTCCGGACGGCAAGGTGGGACCCATCGGTGGAATCGCCCAGAAGATGCAGGGCGCAAGGTCGGCCGGGGCCACCCTGTTCCTGGCGCCCGCCGCCAACTGCGACGACGTAACCGGGCACATTCCCGACGGTTTGCAGGTAGTAAAGGTGGAGAATCTCGCCGAGGCGCGTGACGCCGTCGAACTCGCCGCGTCAGGGCAGGACACCTCCGGTCTTGCGGCCTGTACCAGCAACTAGACTGAGGCAGGAACTAAGCTTTACTGCCACTCGTGGCAGATATGACGGACGTTGCCATTCGTTTGACCGGTACCGGACGTCGTTCGCACGCACGCTTCGAATGTTAATCTGACGACCAGCTATGAGGTACCGAGTTTGTCCCGTCCTGCCAGCCCCATCCCGCCCGGAAGACCCCCCTCAAGACGAGGTGCCCTGACACCCACGCTCGTTGTTGTCGCCCTCGTGGTGGTGGGTTTCATTTTCTTCGCCAATGTGTGGACTGATGTTTTGTGGTACCGGCAGCTTGGCTTCTTCGAAGTGTTCCTGACGGAGAACCTGGCGCGGATCGGTATCTTTGTCGCCGGTTTCGCCATCATGTTCGCCGCCGTGTTCTTCGCCATCCGGATCGCCTACCACGCGCGGCCGGTCTATGCGCCAGACTCCGAGATCCGTGACAACCTGAACCGCTACCAGGCCCAGCTTGAACCGGTCCGCCGCGTGGTCATGCTCGGGCTTCCCATCCTCTTTGGCCTTTTTGCCGGCAGCGCCGCGGCCAGCCAGTGGCAGAAGGTCCTGCTGTTCTTCAACCAGGAACCTTTCGGCCAGCGGGATCCGGAATTCGACATGGACCTCAGCTTCTACCTGATGACCCTCCCGTTCCTGGGATTCGTCACCGGGTTCCTGATCAGCGTGGTTGTGGTGGCCGGCATCGCCGGGATCCTCACCCACTACCTGTATGGAAGCATCCGCCTGATGGAGCGCGGCGTTTTCACCAGCCGCGCGGCGCAGATCCACCTCGCCGTCACCGGCGCTGCCTTCCTCCTGCTGCTGGGAACCAACTTCTGGCTGGACAGGTTCGCCGCACTGCAGAGCAACGGAGGACGGTGGGCCGGTGCGCTGTACACCGACGTCAGTGCCGTCATTCCCACCAAGGCCATTCTTGCGGTGGCAGCCGCGCTGGTCGCCATCCTCTTCATCGTCGCCGCGGTCATTGGCCGCTGGCGCCTGCCGGTGATTGGCACCGCAATGCTGATCATCACCTCCATCCTGGCCGGCGGCGTGTACCCCTGGGTGATCCAGCAGTTCCAGGTCCGGCCCTCGGAAGAGACGCTGGAGAAGGAATTCATCCAGCGCAACATCGACAACACGCGCGCCGCCTACGGCCTGGACAAGATCCAGGTGGACCGGTACGACGCCACGAACACCGCCACCACCGGGGCACTCGCGCCGGACGCGCAGACCACGGCCAACATCAGGCTCCTCGATCCCAACCTGATCTCGGACGCCTTCTCCCAGCTGGAACAGTACCGCCCGTACTACCAGTTCCCCGAGGCCCTGAACGTCGACCGCTACGAAGTGGACGGCAAGGTCCAAGACACCGTCATCGCGGTCCGCGAACTGAATCCGCAGAACGTGGCTGAGAACCAGCAGAGCTGGCTGAACCAGCACGTTGTGTACACCCACGGCTACGGCGTCGTTGCAGCGAAGGGCAACAAGTTCACCGTTGACGGCAAGCCCGAATTCCTTCAGTCGGGTATTCCGTCCACGGGCGTCCTCGGCAACGACTCCACCTACGAGCCGCGCATCTACTTCGGCGAAAGCTCGCCCGAGTACTCCATTGTGGGTGCTCCTGACGGCTCCCCGAACCGTGAACAGGACAGGCCGTCCGGTCGCGAGGGGGACGGTGAAACCCAGTACACATTCCAGGGCAACGGCGGTCCCAACGTGGGCAGCTTCTTCAACAAGGTGCTGTACTCCATCAAGTTCCAGTCCTCGGACCTGCTGCTCTCGGACGGCGTGAACGCGGAATCGCAGATCCTTTACGACCGCAGTCCGCGCGAACGGGTGGAGAAGGTGGCCCCCTACCTGACCGTGGACGGGAACGCCTATCCGGCAGTGGTGGATGGCCGCGTCAAGTGGATCGTGGACGGCTACACCACCAGCCAGTACTACCCGTACTCGCAGCAGGAGCAGCTCTCGGACGCCACCGCTGACACGCAGACCACGTCGGGCCGTGCCGTCGCACTGCCCAACAGCACCGTCAACTACATCCGGAACTCGGTCAAAGCCACCGTGGACGCCTATGACGGGTCGGTGACCCTGTACGCCTGGGATGACCAGGACCCGCTGCTGAAGTCCTGGCAGAAGGTTTTCCCGACGTCGTTGAAGCCGTTCTCGGAGATGTCCGGCGACGTCATGAGCCACGTCCGCTACCCCGAGGACCTTTTCAAGGTCCAGCGCCAGCTGCTGGGCAAGTACCACGTGACGGATCCGTCCAGCTTCTACAAGACCAACGACGCCTGGAGCGTGCCGGCCGACCCGACCGTGGACACGGACGTCAAGCAGCCGCCGTTCTACATGTCGCTGCAGATGCCGGACCAGGACAAACCGGCGTTCCAGCTGACGTCCTCCTTTATCCCGCAGATCGTCAACGGAAATGCCCGTAACGTCCTCTACGGCTTCCTGGCGGCGGATTCCGACGCCGGCAACCAGGCCGGGGTCAAGGCTGACAGTTACGGCCAGCTGCGGCTGCTCCAGATCCCGCCGGAGACGCAGGTCCCCGGCCCGGGCCAGGCGCAGAACAAGTTCAACTCGGACCCCACGGTCTCGCAGGCGCTGAACCTGCTGCGCCAGGGCGCCTCGGATGTGCTCAACGGCAACCTCCTGACGCTCCCGGTGGGCGGCGGAATCCTGTACGTCCAGCCTGTCTACCTGAAGTCCACGGGTGAAACGTCGTATCCCACGCTGCAGCGCGTGCTGGTGGCCTTCGGTGACAAGGTCGGGTTCGCGCCGACGCTGGACGCGGCGCTCAAGCAGCTGTTCGGCGGGGACTCCGGTGCTTCCGCCGGCGACTCCGACAACAACGGCCAGACGGCTCCGACACCAGGCACCACGCCCCCCGCCGGTGCTGACGCGAAGGCAGAGCTCAAGGCGGCCCTGGATGAGGCAAGGGCCGCCATCCAGGCGGGCCAGGCAGCCCTGGCAGCCGGCGACTTCGCGGCCTACGGCGAGCAGCAGAAGAAGATGGCTGCAGCCCTCCAGAAGGCCGTCGATGCGGAGGCCAAGATTCCGGTGACAGCGCCTGAGCCGGTGCCGTCGCCCACGGCCACCCCGTCGGGCAGCCCCACGCCGTCACCCTCGTCAAGCAACTGACGGGCACCTGACTGGATCCGCCGGCCCGGCCGCACTCCGCAGGGAGGGTGGCCGGGCCGGCGGCGTTAACGGCCCGGGGCGTCATCCCGGCGGCGTCCGCAAGGGGCGGGAGGGGGGCGAGACGCAGATCACGCCATCTCGATTTGGCCTCCTGTTCACCCGGCGGTAGAGTTGTTCTTGCGACGCGGGGTGGAGCAGTTCGGTAGCTCGCTGGGCTCATAACCCAGAGGTCACAGGTTCAAATCCTGTCCCCGCAACTGACGGAAAGTCCGGAACTTGAAACGGTTCCGGACTTTCTGGTTTAAGTGCCGCCTGGGTCGGAGGTTGCCGGGCGACGGATGACGGGGCAAAAAAGGGCCGGATATTGGGTGTGGATTTTGCGCCGGCGAAACTAGGGTAGTGTTGATCAAGCGACGCGGGGTGGAGCAGTTCGGTAGCTCGCTGGGCTCATAACCCAGAGGTCACAGGTTCAAATCCTGTCCCCGCAACCAAGTGAAGGCCCCGGCCGGCAGATATGCCGCCCGGGGTCTTCTTTTTTCTTTGATTGCTGGTAGTTCCTAGTATTCTCTTTCGCAGGGCCTCAGGTATTTGAACCACAGGCCAGTCATTCTTGAGAGGAATGTTCTTCGATGTCCACACCCACCAAAAAGTCCGGTACTGCGACGGGCAAGCGGAACAGACTCTACTGGGGTGTTCCTGCTGCCCTTGTGGCGCTGGTGCTGGTGGTGCTGCTCGCCAGGTGGCTGAGGGAGCTGCCGGCGGTCTCATCCTTCCTCACGGACTACCCGGGCCATTCAGACCTCCCCGACGGCGCCCCCGTAGGATTCCCTGCCTGGCTTGCCTGGCAGCATTTCCTGAACGGGTTCTTCCTGCTGCTGATCATCCGGACCGGATGGCAGGTGCGGACCACCACCCGGCCGAGCGGTCACTGGACCCGCAACAACAAAGGCCTCATCAAAACCAAGACACCGCCCACCAAGATCACGCTTGAGCTCTGGTTCCACCTCACGCTGGACGCCTTGTGGATCATCAACGGACTGGTGTTTGCCGTCCTCCTGTTCGCCACAGGACAGTGGACGAGGATCGTCCCCACCAGCTGGGATGTTTTTCCGAACGCGCTGTCTGCAGCCCTGCAGTACGCATCATTGAACTGGCCCACCGAAAACGGCTGGATCAACTACAACGCCCTGCAACTGCTGACTTACTTCCTCACCGTCTTCATCGCCGCGCCCCTTGCCTTCATCTCGGGCATCCGGACGTCCTCCGCGTGGCCCAAGAAGGCTGCCGCGCTGAACAAGGCGTACCCGATCGAGCTGGCGCGGGCCATCCATTTCCCGGTCATGATCTACTTCGTGGCCTTCATCGTGGTGCATGTGTTCCTGGTGCTGACCACCGGAGCCCTGCGGAACCTGAACCATATGTACGCCGTGTCCGACGGCGACGGCTGGCTCGGCTTCTGGATCTTCCTCGTGTCCGTGGCCGTGATGGTGGCGGCATGGTTCCTTGCCCGGCCCATCTTCCTGCGCCCCATTGCCTCCCTGATGGGCAAGGTCAGCCGCTAAGCCCGGCCACGCAGCCGGGGGCCCGCCAGCCCTCAGGCGCGGGCTACTGGCCGTCCTTGAGCCTCTGGTAGGTCTCCAGCGCCCGCTCCCGGGACTCCGGCAGGGACACCAGGGGAGGCGGATAGGCTCCTGCCGCCCCGCCGCTCTTCCACGGTTCGTGGATGGCCTTGTCGCTCAGGCCGGCAATCTCGGGGACATACTGCCTCAGGTAGCCTCCGCCGGCGTCGAACTTCTTGCTCTGCGTGACCGGATTGAAGATCCGGAAATACGGGGAGGCATCCGCCCCCGACCCGGCCACCCACTGCCAGTTCGCCGGATTACTGGCAGCATCGGCGTCCACCAGGGTGTCCCAGAACCATTCCTCGCCCAGGCGCCAGTCTGCCAGCATGTTCTTGACCAGGAACGACGCGGCAGCCATCCGGACCCGGTTGTGCATCCAGCCAGTACGCCAGAGCTGCCGCATGCCGGCGTCGACCAGGGGGTAACCTGTCTTCCCTTGCTGCCAGGCGCCTAGCTCGGCCTGGGATGGCTCCTCCCAGGCAAAGGCGTCGAACTCCGGGCGGTAGTTGCGTGTTGCCAGCTGCGGATTGACGTAGAGCAGTTGCCAGCAGAATTCCCGCCAGCCAATCTCGGACCGGAAAATTCCGACGTCGGCAGGCGCCTGGCGCGGAAACCGCTGCCGGAGCGCATGCCACACGCGGAACGGGCTGATTTCGCCGAAGCGAAGGTGCGGGGACAGCCTGCTGGTTCCCTCGACGCCGGGCACGTCCCTGCCGGTTCCGTAGTCGGCCACGGGACCATCCAGGAAGTCCTCCAGGCGGCCGTGTGCGCCGGCTTCGCCCGGCTCCCAGGTTTCTGCCATGCCGCCGCTCCAGTCGGGCGAAGCCGGCAGCAGGGACCAGGACTCCAGCGGTTCACTGTCGGCATGCTTTTTCCGGCCCGCCGAGGCAGGGGAGGGCAGTGTGGCCGGCGCATCGAATGGCAACCGGGGTTCGCCCGAGGCGAGGCAGGCGCGCCAGAAGGGCGTGAAGACCTTGTAGGGGCCGCCGCTGCCAGTGGTGACGGTCCACGGCTCGAAGAGCAGGCTTGCCTGGAAGCTGGCGGCCTCGATGCCTGCACCGACGGCCCATTCCTTGATGCCTGCATCCACAGCCCGCTCCGGACCACCGTAACGGCGGTTCCAGAGGACATGGGACGCGCCGGTTTCGTGGACCAAATCCCGGATGATCCTGGCTGCTGGTCCCCGCCGGAGGACCAGGGCGGATCCGGCATCCTCCAGGTCGGCGGCAAGGGATGCCAAGGAATGGTGGAGCCACCAGCGGACTGCGCCGCCGAGGGGCCGGATGCCGTCCGATTCCTCGTCGAGGATGTACACGACTGTCAGGGGCAGGCCGAGTTCTGCGGCCCGGGCCAGCGCCGGATTGTCATCCAGGCGAAGATCATCACGGAGCCAGACAATGGACGAAGCGGCAGGGGAGGACATGGCTTCCACGCTACACACATCCACCCGGAGCCGCGTGGGCGGGTTGGCCGGGTTTTCGCGGACGGCGAAGGCCGGGGTTCATCCTGAACCCCGGCCTTGAGCCTGCCCGGCGAGTCCGGGCACGTGGTACTTACAGCTTGTCGAAGTCGGCTTCGTCCACCGTGGACTCGGCACCGGCTCCGGCAGCCGAGGCGCCGATGGCGGGCTTGGCGGCGCCGCCGGACTTCAGCGCAGCAAGGCGTGCTTCGATTTCGACCTGTTCGCCGAGGTCCTCAAGCTGGTTGAACTGTGCGTCCAGGCTGGACTCGGCAAGTTCCTGCTGGCCCCTGACCTTCGCCTCTTCCCGGCGGATCTTTTCCTCGAACCGGCCCACCTCGGAGGTGGGGTCCATGAAGTCGATGCTCTTGATGGCGTCGTGGACCTGTGACTGGGCTGCCGCTGTCTTGGAGCGGGCCACGAGTTCATTGCGCTTGCTGGTGAGCTCGTTGAGCTTGCCTTTCATCTGGCCAAGGCCGGTCTTGAGCTTGTCCACCACTTCCCGCTGTGAGGCGATGCTGGGCTCTGCGCCCTTGGCCTCGTTCTCGGCTGACATCTGGCGCTGCAGGGCCACCTTGGCCAGGTTGTCGAACTTTTCGGCGTCTGCGGCGTGCCCGCTGCCGCGGTACTCGTCGGCCTTGCGCGACGCCGCGAGGGCTTTGTTGCCCCAGTCGCGGGCGTTCTTCACGTCTTCGTTGTAGTCGTCCTCGAGCATGCGCAGGTTGCCGATGGTCTGCGCCACAGCCGATTCGGCTTCGGCGATGTTGTTGGTGTAGTCCCGGACCATCTGGTCCAGCATCTTCTGCGGATCCTCAGCGTTGTCCAGCAAGGAGTTGATGTTTGCCTTTGCAAGCTGCGCGATGCGGCCGAAAATGGACTGCTTAACCATGGTGTTACCTTTCGTCCTGCTCAGTGGTGGCCACTGAAATCAGTGAACAGTTGTTGTACCGCTATCTATACGCCGGGCGGCTCGTTCCACCCGGTGCCTAGTCTTTCGGGCTCAGAAGTCTCCGCCGCCGCCGGAATCGCCGCCCCAGCCGCCGCCGGAGTCGCCTCCGCCGAAGCCGCCGCCGTCGCCTCCCCAGCCGCCGCCGTCGCTGTGCCCGCCACCCCAGCCGCCGCCGCTGCCGCCGTTGAGGATGGAGTTGATGAGGATGCCGCCAAGAATTGCGCCGCCGAGGCCGCCTCCGCCTCCGCCGCCGCCGAACATGCCGCCCCGGCCGTAGCCCTGGTTGGCATAGCCGTCGAAGTGGTCGACGTCAGCCTGGGCAAGCTGGGCCGCCTGGGCTGCGAGGGCATGCGCCTGCTGCGCGTAGGTGAGCGCAGTGACCGGATCGTTGCGGGAGATGGAGAGCGCATAGTCCAGGTTGCGCTGCGACTCAGCCAGGCGGGTGCGGGCTTCGGTGCCTACTCCGCCGCGGCGGGCTGTGATGTAGTCCGACGTGGCGCTGATCTGTGCCTGGGCAGACATGATGGTCTGCTGCAGCGAAGCCTGGGCCCGGCGGGCCTGTTCCTGCTGGTCGCGGATCCCGGTGAGCGCCTGGTCCAGGGACTGGTGGGCCGTCTCCACACGCTGCAGCGTGGCAATAGGGTCAATCTTCCCGCCCTGGATCTCAGCCTTGACCTGGCCGAGTGCGGATTCGACGCCCGCTACCGGTCCGGCCAGTTCGGGGTGGGCCCCGGACTGGATCATGGCCCGTGCCTGTGCAAGGTCCTGGGAGGTATCCACGACGGCCGCCTCCAGGCCGTTGCGGGCCTCATCCAGGCTGGTGGAGACCTTGGAGATCGCGTCGAGGAGAACGTTGGTCTGATGCAGGCTCTCTTCGGATGCGCGGACAGCCACGGCGGCGAGGCTGCCTTCACCCTCAGCCAGCTTCTGCTCAGCAGTAGCCGTGGCGTTCTGGACGAAGGCCAGCCGCTCCTTGGCCTGCGTGATGTTGTCGGAAACCTGGACCAGGGCGCTGTCGGCGTATTTGCCGCGGAGGGTGGTCAGCGACTGTTCAGCGCTGGCGATCTTTGTATCGGCTTCCTGTGCCCCCGCCTTGACCGTGGCGAGTGCCTGAGGCGCGTTTTTTTCCAGCTCGCGCAGTGAATCGAAGTCGGCCTTCTGCTCCTGCAGTGAAGCGAGGGCGGCCTCTGAACGGCGGATGATCTCGCCCAGCCAGCTGCGCTGCTGTTCTTCGGTATCGGGAATGTGGTCGTCCAGTTGCTGTTGCAGCTTGAAGGACTCGGACATGTGTCCCTTGGCTTCCTGCAGCGCCTTGGTGAAGTTGCCGACGGCGGAATCGCCATACTGGGCCTGGGCGAACATCAGCTCCTGCTCGCTGGACTTGATCGCGTCATCGGCTTCGATGAGCAGCGATCCGCTCTTGCGGCGGAGCTCCTCCACGCTGAGCGAGGCCAGCGGATCGAGTTCGGCACCCTGCGGACCGTAGCTGGCGCTGGATGCCTGGCCTGCCTTCTTCCGCTTGTTGCGGAAGTAGAGGTAGGCGCCGGCACCTCCTGCGGCTACCACGCCGGTACCAACGAGGATTGCGGTGCCTGCGCCATTTTCGGACGGGACATTGCCACTCCCGCCGCCGGCCGCGTCGCCGATGGCGGCGGCGGCATTGATGGCCGCTTTGGCGTAATCGTTATTCGCCAGCTGCGGGCCGATGGCCTTGCTCTTGATGTTTTCGATTTGGGCGTTGGTGATTTTGCTGCCGCCCTTATTCAGGACGTACTGCCTGGTCTCGGTGGCCACCGCAAAAATCAGGGCATTGGAACCAAGGCTGGCTTTTTCGGCCACCTTGTCTGACCAGGCTTCCCGATCCGTCGGGTTTTCGAATTTCTTGACAGTCACGACGTGCAAAACCATGGCGTGGTCTGTGCCAAGCTTCTTGATGGCAGCCTCAACGTCGGCTTTGTTGGCACCCAAAACTCCGGCCTCGTCCACGACTTTTGTTGCCGGATCCAGCGTCACCGGATCTTCGGCCCAGGCCGCGCCGGCGGGAACCGCCAACAAGCCCGTCAGGCCAATCACGGCGAGGATACGTTTGAACTTTGACCGCATGTGCAACCCTTCAGCACGCCTGACACCGATTCGGGACGAATCAGTCGTCTCAGAATGCAGCAGCGCCCCCACGCGTGGTGTAAAGCCGCAGGTCGCTGTGGCAATTCCTCTTGATTCTATGGTGCACCTATAAGTGCGTCCACAAGGACGAATATGCCACCAGCGAAACGAACTTCGGGGCTTGTGAAGGGCCAGGCACAGGCATTCAGGAAGCTCCCAGCCAACGTCCGCATTTGTTCCAGCCAGGGGGTTCATAGTTAATGGCAGACGAGGATGAAAGGAAGTCCAATGACTGAGAACCCAACGCCAGGTGCAGCACCGGAACCCCGGGATCCGCGGCATCCGGACGCGTCGCAGCCGGCACCGCCGGCCGGGCGCACTCCAGCGCCGCTGCACGATCCCGCGGCTGCGGCGCAGGGGGACCAGCAGGCAACCGAAGCCCTGCACGTGGACTCCGGCGCCGGTGCGAACCCCACCGAGCAGCTCCCGGGAGCCCCCCGCCCGGTCTACCCGCCACGTGAGCCTTTTTACGGCCAGCAGAACCACCAGCCCGGCCAAAACTCCGGCGGTCCATACAGCCAGAGCCAGCAGCAGTACGGCCAGCCGCAATACGGGCAACACGGCGCGCACGCGGCAGCTCCAGGGGGAGTGGCCTTGGCTCACAACCCCGCCGACGCTCCCCGCCGCAAGCCCAGCTTCGGCGTCGGAACCCTCGTGGCCAGCATCCTCGCCGCCGGCCTGGTAGGCGGCGGCGTGGCCACCGTGGGCTCAGGGAACCTCTTCGACGGCGGGAATTCCGGCGCCGTCAGCAGCAGCCAGCCTGAAACGGTCATCGTCAACAACAAGGACGACGTCAATGCCATCACCGCAGCAGCATTGAAGGCGTCCCCGAGCGTGGTGACCATCAGCGCCACCAGCGGCAGCTCAGGCGGCACCGGGTCCGGCATCATCCTCGACGACGAAGGCCACATCCTCACCAACACGCACGTCGTGACCCTGGACGGAGCGACGGCAAACGCGGCGCTTGAAATCCGCACCAGCGACGGCCGCGTCCTCACCGCCAAGCTCGTGGGCACTGACCCGCTCTCCGACCTTGCCGTCATCAAGGTGGACGACGCCTCCGGCCTCACCGCCGCCACCCTCGGTGACTCCGGCAAGCTCAACGTGGGGGACACGGCCATCGCCATCGGCTCCCCGCTGGGCCTCACCGGAACCGTCACTGACGGCATCGTCTCCACCCTGAACCGGACCATCAGCGTGGCATCCTCGGCAGCACCCAAGGAAGGCGACACTTCCCAGGGCGGCGATCAGGGCTTCCAGTTCGCGCCTCCGGGTGGCGGCCAGAGCCAGCAGACAACGGACCAGGGCTCCATCTCCATCAACGTAATCCAGACCGACGCGGCCATCAACCCAGGAAACTCCGGCGGCGCGCTGGTCAACAGCAAAGGTGAGATCATCGGCGTCAACGTTGCCATCGCCTCAGCCGGCTCCGACTCCTCGTCCAGCTCGTCAAGCGGCAACATCGGCGTGGGCTTCAGCATCCCGATCAACCACGCCAAGCGCGTCGCCCAGGAGATCATCGACACCGGCAAGGTCTCCCACGGCCAGCTGGGCGTCAGCGTCAAGGACAAGTCCTCCACCAGCGCTTCCTCCAGCTTCTCCGTCGGTGCCGACGTCGCCACGGTCGAATCAGGGTCGGCTGCCGCAAACGCAGGCATCAAGGTGGGCGACGTGATCACCCGCTTCAACGACCTGACCATCAGCGAACCGAACCAGCTGACGGCGGCTGTCCGCGAACAGGCTGCCGGTGCGAAGGTCAAGATCACGGTTAAGCGGAACGGCCAGGAACAGACCCTGGATGTCACGCTCGGTGCCGCAGCGGAGCAGTAAGCACCGGACCTGTTCTGCCAAAAGAAGTCCGGACGACGGCGGGAGTCCCCCGGAAGGGGGCCCCGCCGTCGTCATTTCCACGCCACGGGCAAGCCGGCTGACACAGGCGTTAACGCGACGTCACCCGGGTACTTCTATATGGTTAGCTAGGATCTACCCGTACCCCGGGCGTTCCGCGGCCATGACCTCACCCGGCTGGCTATCCACAAGCATGGAAGGCTGCTGTAAATACAGTGGAAGAGACATTGAAGATCATCGTCCTGGTCAAGCATGTGCCGGACGCGCAGTTCGACCGTCACCTCAACGGGGAGGGCTACACCACGGACCGCGGCGAAAGCATCCTGTCCGAGCTGGACGAATACGCGCTCGAAGCGGCGCTGCAGCTCGCTGAAGCCCGTGGCGGCAGCAAAGCCGGAAACCAGGTCATCGCGCTCAGCATGGGTCCCGCCGGTGCGGTGAACGCCGTCAAGAAGTCGCTGCAGATGGGCGCCACCGAAGGTGTCCACCTCACTGACGGCGCCCTGTCCGGCTCGGATGCCGCCGCCACCTCGCTGGCCCTGGCCGCCGCCATCCGCCACCTCGGCGCAGGCGCCCCCGTGGACCTCGTGCTCACCGGCATGGCCTCCACCGACGGCGAAACGTCCCTGGTGCCGGCGCAGCTGGCCGAACGCCTGGGACTGCCGCAAATCACGTTCGCGTCGACACTCGAAGTCGACGGCGCACGGCTCACCGCGCGCCGCGACGCCGACACGTACTCCGAGACCGTGGAAGCGTCCCTGCCGGCCGTAGTTTCCGTGACGGACCAGATCAACGAGCCCCGCTACCCCAACTTCAAGGGCATCATCGCGGCCAAGCGCAAGAGCATCACCACGCTGTCACTCTCCGACATTGGGGTTGACCCCGCGCAGGTGGGCCACGCGGGATCCTGGACCACGGTGACGTCGGCAGAAGAGCGTCCGCCGCGCACCGCCGGCACCATCATCACCGACGAAGGCGACGCCGGCATCAAGCTGGTGGACTTCCTGGCCGCCCAGAAGCTGCTCTAAGAGGGATCACAGACATGGCAAACGTACTTATTTTCATTGACAACCCTGGCGCGGCCCTGAAGAAAAGCAGCCTCGAACTGCTGACCCTGGGCCGTTCCCTCGGCGAAACAGCTGTGGCAGTGAACGGCGACCTCAGCGACGGCGTTTCGGCGGCCTTCGCCGAGTACGGCGTCAGCGGCGTCTACCGCCCGTCAGCCAATGACCTTGACGACTACCTCGTCGCAGCGAAGGCCGCCTACGTTGCGGCCGCGGTGCAGGCTGCCGGCGCCACCACGGTGCTCCTGGACAACTCGCCGGAAGGCAAGGAAATTGCCGCGCGAGTTGGTATCCGGCTTTCCGCTGGCGTCGTTACCGATGTTGTGGCCGTGGACCCGGACGGCACAGCGCACAAGTCCGTGCTCGCCGGTTCGTACACCACAGCCGCGAAGACCACCACGCCCGTCTCGGTGCTGACCGTCAAGGCCAACAACGTCACCCCCGAACCAGCGGCCGGCCCCAGCGCCCCGGCGGTTGCCACGGTTGACGTGCCCGCTGACGGCACCGCCACCGCCGCGCGCGTCACCGCCCGCGAGCAGAAGGTGGCCAGCGGCCGCCCCGACCTCACCGATGCGCGCATCGTGGTGGCCGGCGGACGCGGCGTCGACGGCGATTTCGGTCCGGTTGAGCAGTTGGCTGACGCCCTCGGTGCGGCCGTGGGCGCCTCCCGCGCCGCCACGGACGCCGGCTGGATCAGCCATGACGCCCAGGTGGGCCAGACCGGCAAGACGGTATCCCCGCAGCTGTACATTTCAGCGGGAATTTCCGGCGCCATCCAGCAGAAGGCCGGCATGCAGACGGCCAAGGTCATTGTTGCCGTCAACAAGGATGCAGAGTCCCCGGTCTTCGAGATCGCCGACTTCGGCATCATCGGCGACCTCTTCGACGTCCTGCCGCAGGCCACGGAAGAAATCAAGAAGCGAAAAGGCTGACCCTTGACCACTCCTGCTGTTTCAGCACAGAGCCCGTTCAACCCGGCAAAGCACCGGGTTGGGCGGGTCCTCTGTTTCGCAGCCCATCCTGACGACATTGACTTCGGTGCGGCCGGCACCATCGCTGCCTGGACGGTGGCGGGGGTGCAGGTCAGCTACTGCATCATGACCGACGGCGATGCCGGCGGCTTCGATCCCGCCGACCGGTCCGAAATCATCGCCCTGCGTGCGGCGGAACAGCTCCGGGCGGCAGAACTCGTCGGCGTTTCGGATATCCACTATCTGCACGAGCGGGACGGCTACCTGGAACCGTCGCACGAAGTGATGAAGGGCGTGGTCAGGCTCATCAGGGCGCTGCGGCCCGATGTGGTGCTCGCCATGCATCCGGAGCGCAACTGGAAGCGGATCCAGAAGAGCCACCCGGACCACCTGGCCGTCGGCGAGGCCGTCACCCGCGCCGTCTACCCTGCCGTGGAGAATCCGTTTGCCTATCCGGAGCTTGCCGAGGCCGGGCTGGAAGCCTATAAGCTTCCCTGGCTCTGGCTCTACGCCGGTCCGGAAGAGCGGGAGAACCACTTCGTGGACGTCACGGACCACGTGGACAGCAAACTGAAGGCCATCAACGTCCACGTCAGCCAGCATCCGGATGTTGAGGCGATGGAGGCGGCCGTGCGCAACGGGATGCACATCAATGCCCGGCGGGCCGGACTGCCGGGGGACCGCAGTGCCGAGGCGTTCCACGTTGTCGCGGTCAACGGACCGGGAACAATCGCCGGCTTTTAGCACCTGACGCGGAACTGACCTGCTCCGGCAATTTCTGTCACAAAAAGCCCGCGGCGCCCTCCTGGGAGGGCGCCGCGGGCTTCTTTGCCTTCAGCGAGCCGAAGCCAGGGGCCGCTTAGGTGCTGAGCGGCGCGGCGGCGACTGTGGGGAAGGTCGGGGAAGCCGAGCCACCCACAGGCTCCACTGTGATGCCGAGGGCAGCAGCGGAAGCGATGCCCTTCACCACGGCAGGCTTTGACAGCGCTGCTTCGTCCATCAGGCCCTGGGAAACGGGCGCCGAACCGTCCTTCGGGATCAGCCACATCTGGTACACCTTGCCGGCCGGCGGTGCGGGCACACCATTCATCTTGACCACCACTGCGTCCCTGGAGGACGAAATCAGGACCGTTGCGGTTCCGCCGGCGGACACAGGCACTGAGGCCTCGCGGACGTCACCGGCCCGGATCACCTGGTTCAACGGATCGTTCTGGTCCGCGACATAGGCGCCGACGCCCACTCCGCCGAGCGCGATCACGGCCGCCGCGGCGACACCGGCGAGCCACCGGCGCGCACCGCCGGGCCGGCGTCGGTCTTCCCGGCGCTGCCGGGCTGCGGCGAGCTCGTCACCGCCCGCCCCAGGGGCTGGCTGATGGAGTGGCGCCGCCGGAGCGGCGCCTGGCGCGTGGGCGCTTCCGGAACCCTGGGCCGGGAGCTGGGCAACGATGCGTGCAAAGAGGTCCGACGGCGGTTCCTCCTCTGCGGTGAACGTCACGGCCAGCGTTTCCCTGGCCTGGCGCACACGTTCGTGGAACGTCGCGCGCTCGGCGTCCGGGGCGGAGGAGATGTACTGGTCAATGGCCGAGCGCTCCGCGTCAGTCACAGCATCAAGGGCGTACAGCTCGGCCAGGTCCACTGCACGGCCCGAGGCAAGGTCCACCGATACGGTGTCGCCGAAGGTGCCGCGGCGGCTGTTTCCCTGATTGTTCATCTCTGTCATCTCAACTCACCCCCAGACATGTCTTCAAGCGGATCAGTCCGTCGCGGATGCGGGACTTGATGGTTGGCACTGCAGCGTTCAGCCGCTCCGCAACCTCCCTGTAGGTGAGGCCGCCATAGTAGGCGAGCCGGACGGATTCCTGCTGTGTGTCCGTCAGTGTTTCCAGGCACCGGACCACCGCCTCGGCCTCAAGCCTGCTGCCCACTTCATCGGAAACAGAGTCGTGGTCGATGTCCTGGCTGCTCGCCCCGTACCGGGCTTCCCGGTCCGTGGACGACTGCGAGGACCTTACCTTGTCCACGGCACGGCGGTGCGAGATGGTCATCAGCCACGACAGCGGACTGCCGGCGTCCGGGTTGAACTTCGCCGCGATCTGCCAGACCTGGAGGAAGACTTCCTGGGTGGTGTCCTCGCTGAGCTCGGGATCGATCAGGACCCTGCGGGCCATGCCGAATACACGGCGGGATGTCAGCTGGTAGAACTCCGCGAAAGCAGCCTGGTCGCCCTGGGCAATACGGCCCAGGAGGGCGGCGAGGCGTTGGCTGATGTCCGCTGGTGAATCTGTCACTGCGGCCGGGGCCTCGTAGTTTGGCGCGTTGGGAGTTTCCATCACTACCAAGCATAGGTGTCCGCGGGTTGCTTCAGGAGCAGCCCTGCCGGGGTTGTCGCAGGCGGCGGAGGAACCGGAGCGGTCCGCGGGCCTTGCTGTCTCCAGTGCTCTCACCTGCCGCTCCTTGTCCGCCGTGGATGTTCTCAGGAGTGATTCGGTGCAGGTGCGCGGGCGGATTGGCGCCATGGGAAATTTCTCCCTGGCCGTGCCCGGACGCCGGGGAGCCGGCAAGAAGGGCGGGTCAGGTTTTGGCGCCCGCGAACCCTTGCTGCCGCCACGCCTCGTAAACTGCGATGGAGGCTGCATTCGCCAGATTCAGGGACCGCAGGGCCGGGAGCATGGGGAGCCGGACCGTGGACGTGACGTGTGGATCCCGCTTGAGTTCCTCCGGCAGCCCTACGGATTCCTGGCCGAACATCAGGACATCGCCGGGCTGGTAGGCGATGTCCGTGTAGCTGGCGGTTCCGTCAGAGGTGAATGCGTACACACGCTCCGGCTTGAGGGCGTTCCAGGCGTCGTCGATGCTTTTATGCACCGTCACCACGGCGAGGTCGTGGTAGTCGAGGCCTGCCCGCCGGAGTTTGGCATCGGAAAAATCGAAGCCCAAAGGTTCCACCAGGTGCAGCTCGGCGCCGGTTATGGCTGCCAGCCGGATGGCGTTGCCGGTGTTGCCCGGAATTTCGGGGGAGTGGAAGAGGATGCGGAACACCATCCCATCCTAGTCACTGCCGCCCTTGGTAAATGCCGTCAGTGCATGCCCCGCAGGAGCCGGGCGAGCACGGAAACATTGACGGTGTTGGGTGCCGGGCCCGAGGACAGGAACTGTTTGAGGCCGCGGACCAGCCCGGCCGCGTTGACCACCTGGACAGTTTCGTGGGCACCGGCGGACCGTCGGTGCCGGTCGATGACAGGCTCGTGCAGGTTCCCGTCGGGGCTGTGCACTACCGTCCAGCCGGTGACATTGAGTTCGGGGAAGATGTCCTGCATGGCGCGGACCACGTGCGCCAATTGTGGCGGTGGGATGGAGCGTCCGCCGTGGTTGAGCGTGCTGCCGTCCCAGGCGTAGGCGCCCTTGGGCAGGAGCATGGACCCGATGATGGCCAGGCGGTAGCCGGACAGCAGCGCGTGGTCGATGTGGCTGTTGTCTGCCGGTGACTGCAGCCCGTTGATCAGCCGTGCGGCCGGAATGGCTGGCAGGATCTGCCTGCTGACCAGCTGCACAGTCCGCATTTCGCGCTGGATGCGCGCCTCGGCCCCGAAGATGCCGCGTTTCCGGGGCATGCCGTGGACCTGTTGGCTGGCCTGCGCAAGCGGGATCAACGGCACCACCCCGGCCGCCTCGAATGCAGCAAGGTCATAGGGCGGAACGTAGACCGGCGGGTCGCCGGCGGTGTTGCGGGGAGTGTTGGGGCGGTGCACCGTGGCGGACGCGTGGCTACCGGCAGCGGGCGCATCAAAGTGCGGACCGGCATCGCCGTTCCCGGCACCGCCCCCGGTGCCTGCGGCGTAGGACCGGTCGTAGGCGCTTCTGCGCTTGGGATCGATGAGCGTCTCATAGGCTGCGGTCACACGCCGGAATGCGGCCGCGTCCCCGCCATGATCAGGGTGCGCCTGGCGGGCTGCGCGGCGGTAAGCAACTTTGATCTCCTTCTCGGTGGCCGTCACGGCGACACGGAGCACCTGGTAATGGGAGTTGCTGCTCTCGGTCAAACACTTGTCCTTCGGTTGGTGTGGCCAGTCCACGGCGGCACGGAGGGCCCTTGCCAGGTAGGCCAAGCTTAACGGCCCATTCTGACAACGTGCGTGCCGGCAGCCGGGGTTCCCGCGGCTGGCATAATTCAGCCCATGAGGATCGCCGTCGCCATCAACCCCCGTGCGTCCTTTGGCTCCCGGACGCACGCCGGCGCGCAGACGGTGGACTACTTCCGGGCTACGGGGGCGGACGTAGTGGAGTTGCGGGAGGCCAGCTTCGCCCTCCTGGCGTCAGCCGTCGGACGGGCGCTCGCGGATGGCGTGGATGCCCTTGTTGTGGTGGGTGGAGACGGCATGGTGCACCTCGGCGTGAACGCGCTGGCGGGCTCCGGTGGGTCGGCGTCCGCCGTCCCGCTGGGAATCGTGCCCAACGGGACCGGAAACGACTTTGCCCGGACCCTGGGACTGCCGCTGAACGACGTAGCCGCCGCCTGCAGGCGGATCACCGGCGGCATCGCTTCAGGAGGGCGTCCCGTTGACCTGGGCCGGATCACGCTGGACGGTGACTGCCGCTGGTTCGCCGGTGTGCTGTCGGCCGGTTTCGACGCCGCCGTCAACGACCGCGCGAACGGGTGGCGCTGGCCGCGCGGCAAGGCCCGCTACAACCTGGCAATGCTCAGGGAGCTGGTGGCGTTCCGGGCTATTGAGTACACGGTGACGGACTATACGGAAACGGACGACGGCGACACCTGGCATCAGCGGGCAATGCTCATTTCAGTAGCAAACGGGCAGTCAATTGGCGGCGGAATGCGGATTACGCCGGACGCCCTGCCGGACGACGGACTGCTTGACCTCTTTGTTCTCAGGCCGCTGCCCAGGGTCCACTTCCTGGCCGTATTCCCGAAGGTGTTCTCCGGATGGCATATCGGGCATCCGGCAGTTGAGATCCGCCGCGTACGGAAGGTGCGGCTGTCCGCGCTCAACGTCGTGGCGTATGCCGACGGCGAGAGGATCGGGCCGCTGCCGCTCACCGTGGATGTTGTACCCGGCGCGTTGCGCATCCTGGCGTAGGAACAATGCCTGGGACCCGCCGTCGGGCATGGGGCGTCTAGACTCTTTGATGGGCCGGGCGGAACCCCGGCCAGTGGCGCCGGGCAGCCGGCCAGGCATTGGGGTGGAATGAAACTACGCGGGACTGGGGCAACGTCCGGGACGCTGCTCACTGGAATGCTGATTGGTGCCGGCCTGCTGGCAGGCTGCAGCATCGACGTGCCGGACCCGTCGGCCCCCATTGTGGAACAGTCGGCACCCGGGCTGGCTACACCCACCATCACGCCCGGCCATGACGCAGAGGCGGTAGCGGCCAAGGACCTGCCGTTCACTGCCGGGGGCGCACTTGCGCCGGGAGTTCCGGTGGGTATCTCCGACGGGCTGAAGGAAGCCCCAGGCTGGAAGCCGGTCAAGGAAAACGTGGCGGGCGGGAACCAGTACGTGAAGACCGACGGCTGCCTCGTGGCCACCAAAGTCCGGACCAACCAGACGCCGCTGGCCCTTGCCGACGACCGCGCCTCCACAGTGGGGCTCTTTACCTACCTCGACCCCAGCATCCTCCCCAAATACCTCAAGACGGAAACCCTGCGTTGGGGCGGAAGCCCGGACAAGCCCGGCCCGCGTGTGGAAGTGCTGGTACTGGAACAGGCTGCCCCTGCGGGAGCCAGGTCAACGGCTGTTATGGCCCGCCTGTTCAGCGTTCCCGCATCGTCCATCTACATCACTGTCTCGTGCCCGGACCCGGCCACCCTTGCTGCGGCCCGGCAGGACGTGGCTGAGCGCCTGATCATCGTTCCGCCCTCGGCCTGAGCCCGCTCCTTTCCTGTGCTGTGATGCCAGGGGTTTTTCCGGTCCGGCGCACGCTGGTGAGCAGGACACCGCCCACCACCAGCAGCCCGCCCAGGATCTGGGGCACACTGATCGCAGCCCCCAGCAGGAAGGTTATGGCGGCTGTAAAGACCACCATGAGGTTGAGGTAATTGCCCGCGGTCCCGGGTGCGGTTGTTTTGAGCGCCAGGTTCCACAGCAGGTACGCTCCCAGGGACGGGAAGGCCACGATGTAGGCCAGCGACCAACTGCCCGCGGCTGTTTGAGGCAGGTGCGCTCCCGTGCCCACCGCTACCGGAATGAGGACCACCGTGGCCATGGCAACCTGAACCGCCGTGGCGGTGATGGCAGGGACTGCCAGGCGGCGGGCGAGGATGGTGTAAAGACTCCAGACGGCAATGGCAGCCAGCATCAGCAGTTCGCCCAGGTTGAAGGAAAACCTCAGCAACCTCTGGAAGTCCCCGCCGGTGAGGACGATCAGGACCCCGGAAAGCCCCAGTCCGATGCCCGCCCAGCCGAGGGCGCCCGGCCGGTCGCCCAGCATCGCAATTGCGAGGACAACAATCAGCGCAGGGTTGGCCGCCGTGATGAGCGAGGCGTTCAGCGCGGATGTGTGCTGCAGGGCGGTGTACAGGAGCAGGGTGTAGCCACCCATGCCCAGGAAACTGAGGAACAACAACGCGCGCCAGCAACGCAGGACGGCCCGCCAATCCGGCCGGTCCACCAGCTGGGCCAGGACCAGCAGCGGCAGCGCCGCGATCGCCCAGCGCCAGAACGTCAGCTCGACGGGAGTCATCGACCCTACTGCTGCCTGCCCCACCACAAAATTTCCGGACCAGAAAAGGGTGGCCAGCATCAGGTAGAGGGAGGCCTTCACCGCTCGAATCTATACCAGCGCCGGCGGCTAGAATTGGTGGGTGCCTGTTTACCTGGATCATGCAGCAACCACGCCGCTCTCAGCCGAGGCGCTGGCTGCCCTGACCCGCGAGCTGGTCCGCACCGGCAACCCGTCGTCCCTGCACAGTTCCGGCCGCCGCGCCCGCCGCTCGGTGGAGGATGCGCGCGAAACGATTGCGGCCGCAGCCGGGGCGCACCCCTCCGAAGTCATTTTTACGTCCGGCGGCACGGAAGCTGACAACCTGGCCGTGAAGGGCCTGTTCTGGTCCCGGGCCGCCGGGAACCCTGCCCGGCGGCGCATCCTCTGCTCCGCCGTCGAGCACCATGCAGTGCTGGACACCGTGGAATGGCTGGAGCGGCACGAAGGTGCAGACGTCACCTGGCTTCCGGTGGACAGCGAAGGCGTCGTCGACCTCGCGGTCCTGGAGGCCGAACTTGCGCGGTCCCCGGAAACCATCGCCCTGGTGAGCGTGATGTGGGCCAACAACGAGGTGGGCAGCATCCAGCCGATCCCCGAAATTGTTCAGCTGGCCCACGCCGCCGGTGTGCCGGTGCATTCAGACGCGGTCCAGGCCTTTGGCTCGCTGCCCATTAACTTCAAGGCCTCCGGACTGGACGCGATGAGCGTTTCCGGACACAAGATCGGCGGTCCTGTGGGAGTCGGGGCGCTGCTGCTGGGCCGCGCGGTGAAGCTGACCCCCGTCCAGCACGGCGGCGGCCAGGAACGGGACGTCCGGTCCGGAACCCTGGACACGGCTTCCATCGCCGGCTTTGCCGCGGCGGCCGGGGCAGTCACGGCAAGCCTTCCCGCGGAATCAGCCAGGATCTCAGCCCTCCGGGACCGGCTCGTCGACGGCGTGCGGCAGCTCATCCCGGAGGCCGTCCTCCGTGGTGCCGACGGAGCAGGACGCCTCCCCGGCAGCGCGCACTTCACCTTTCCCGGCTGCGAAGGCGACTCCCTGCTGTTCCTGTTGGACCTGGCCGGGGTTGAATCTTCCACCGGTTCTGCCTGCACTGCCGGCGTGCCACGGCCCTCGCACGTGCTCCTTGCCATGGGCCTGGACGAGGAAACCGCGCGCGGTGCCCAGCGGTTCAGCCTCGGGCACACGTCGACCGAAGCCGACGTCGACGCCCTCCTCGCTGCCCTCCCTGGTGCATATTCCAGGGCACGCGCTGCCGGGATGGCCGGGCACGAATCCTCCATCCAGACCGCCGGGACGGTGGCGCGTCAGGCCTCCGGCAGGAGCTGATCGAGCCCGGCTGACCCGTCCGCCAGGCGGTCGGCGCTGACCGGGGTGCGGCCGGAGATCAAGGCCTTGATGACCTTCTGCGCACCTGGCCGGGCCTGGTGCGGCCAGTTGACGCTCATGCCGGCCACCACCCGGGAGTCACGCTGCCAGAAGGCAATGAACTCCTTGCGCTCCAGCGAACCGCGGATCACCGGGTCCGTCCCGGCCGCCAAATCGGGGAACCCCGAGTACTCCATGCTGACGTCGAACTGGTCGGTGTAGAAATAGGGGATGGTGCTGAGGGTGGCGTCCTGGCCAAGCATCGCCTTGGCGGCCACCTTGCCTCCGTTTAGGGCGTTGGACCAGTGCTCGCTGCGGTAGTGCTTGCCGGTGAATGGGTGCAGGGCATTGGCCACGTCGCCCGCGGCGAAGATCCCCGGCTCGCTGGTCCGAAGGGAAGCGTCGGTAAGGATTCCGTTGTCCACCTCCACGCCGGCCGTGAGTGCGAGACCGGTGTTGGGCAGGACGCCCATGGCGAGCACCACGACGTCCGCGGGAATCAGCTCGCCGCTGTCGGTCACCACGCCGGAGACGGCACCGTCCTTTCCCACGATTTCACGGGCGGACGCGGGCAGCCGGAAGCCCACGCCGTGGGATTCATGGAGCGATCGGAAAAAGCGTCCCAGGTCCGGCCCGATGGCGCCGGCCAACGGAATATCCTCGAGGCCGAGCAGGGTGACGTTGTTTCCGTAGGTCGCCGCCGCTGCTGCCAGCTCCATGCCGATCCAGCCGGAGCCAACCATCACCACGTTCTTCCCGCCGCGCTCCAGTTTTCGCCGCAGCCGACGGCTGTCGTCCAGGGTCCGGAACGTGGATACACCCGGCAACTCGCTGCCTGGCAGCGGAATCGTGCGCGGGGCGGCCCCTGTGGCCAGCAGCAGTGAGGTGTAGGACAGCGCCGTCCCGTCGCTCAACAGCACCGTTCGTTCCGCAGGCCCGATGCTGGTGACCGTCGCGCCCAGGCGGAGGTCGACGTCGTTCTCCGCGTACCAGCCCGGAGGCACCACCGGGACTTTGTCCTCTTCCTCCCTGCCGAGCAGGTATTCCTTCGAAAGGGGCGGCCGCAGATAGGGGTGGTGGAGTTCGCTGCCAAGGAGGACGATGGCCCCCGTGTAGCCCTCGGACCGGAGCGTCCGGGCGGCGGTGGCGCCGGCCAGGCCTCCACCTGCGATGACGATGTTTCCGAGAGTGTGTCCTGCAGCCATGGTCCGCGCGCCTCCTGACGATCCGGTAGCTCAACTATGGCCGAACGCGGCAGGCTTTAGAATAGATAGGGCCCATAACCCCCAATCCACTCTTTAACCAACGGAAAGCCAGCATGCGAGTTCTAGCAGCCATGAGCGGCGGAGTCGATTCCGCCGTTGCCGCAGCACGTGCCGTCGAGGCAGGACACGACGTCGTCGGCGTCCACCTGGCGCTGTCCCGGATGCCCGGCACGCTGCGGACAGGCAGCCGCGGCTGCTGCACCATCGAAGACTCCCGTGACGCCTGGCGTGCGTGCGACGTGCTCGGAATCCCGTACTACGTTTGGGACTTCTCCGAGCGCTTCAAGGAGGACGTGGTCCAGGACTTCATTGACGAGTATGCTGCCGGCCGCACACCGAATCCGTGCATGCGCTGCAACGAGCGCATCAAGTTCGCGGCACTCCTGGAAAAGGCCATCGCGCTTGGCTTTGACGCAGTCTGCACCGGGCACTACGCCAAGGTGATCACAGACGCCGAGGGCAACCCCGAACTTCACCGCGCCGCGGACTGGGCCAAGGACCAGAGCTACGTCCTGGGTGTCCTCACCCACGAACAGCTCAAGCACTCCATGTTCCCGCTGGCCGACACCCCTTCGAAAGCCGAAGTCCGGGCGGAAGCCGAACGGCGCGGGCTGTCCGTGGCCAACAAGCCGGACAGCCACGACATCTGCTTCATCCCCGACGGTGACACCGCCGGCTGGCTGGCCGAGAAGATCGACATGACCACCGGCGACATTGTCGACGAGACCGGCACCAAGGTCGGGGAACACCCCGGCGCCAACGCGTTCACGGTGGGACAGCGCAGGGGCCTGAAGCTGGGCACCCCGGCGGCTGACGGAAAGCCCCGCTTTGTGCTGGAAATCAGGCCGAAGGAAAACAAGGTGGTGGTGGGTCCGGAGGCCCTGCTGGCCATTGACGAAATCCGCGGCATCAAGGTGTCGTGGGCTGGCCTTCCCATCGCCGAAATCGCCACGGGTGAAGACTTCGACTGCTACGCCCAGGTCCGCGCGCACGGAGACCCCGTCCCCGCGACGGCACGGATGGAAAGCCCGTCGGCGGACGGTGCTGCCGGACAACTGGTGGTGACGCTGACCGACCCGCTCCGCGGCGTCGCCCCGGGCCAGACCGTTGTCCTGTACCAGGGCAGCCGCGTGCTTGGCCAGGCCACCATAGACGCCGCCCGGTCCCTGCAGCGCGCGGAGCTCTGACCGCCCGGCAGCCTGCAGACAGCGCGAACGTACAGTTGAGGCCCCAAACCGTCCCGTCGGTTGGGGCCTCAACTGTACGTTCGCGCTGTTTTTGTGTGGCCCTTTCCTCCGGCTGCGGCACAAAAGTGAGAGCGGCAACCCAATCAGGTAAATTTTGTGTCTCAACTCACAGGGTGAATCGATTCACCGCGTTCTGGTCTGATTGAATCTAGGCATCAGGACAGCGCGCTGCCCGCTCAAGCAAATACACCCATTAGCGGGCGGCGAGCGCGTACTCATCGAACAGAAAGTTCACAGATGACCAAGAGCACCAAGGCCTTGCGGAGCGCAATCGCGCTCGCAGGCATTTCCGCTTTCGCGTTGACGGCCTGCACGGGCCCATCAGGTGGCGGCGGCAGCAGCACAACTTCGGGGACCGCCAGCAGCGTCATTGCGTATGGCACCACGGACAAGGTCACGTCCCTGGACCCGGCAGGTTCGTACGACAACGGTTCGTTCATGGTGATGAACCAGATTTACTCGTTCTTGCTGAACTCCAAGCCCGGCGGCGCCGAGCCTGTGCCGGACCTGGCCGAATCGGCTTCGTTCACCAAGCCCACCGAATTCACGGTCAAGCTGAAGAGCGACCTCAAATGGGCCAACGGACACGTGCTGGATTCCAAGGACGTCAAGTTCTCGTTTGACCGCCAGCTTAAGATCAACGATCCCAACGGCCCTGCTTCGCTGTTGACCAACATCGAGTCCATTGCCACGCCTGACGCCAGCACCGTGGTGTTCACGCTCAAGCAGGCCAACGACCAAACATTCGCGCAGATCCTGACCAGCCCGGCCGCGCCGATCGTGGACGACGAAGTCTTCCCGGCAGACAAGCTCCTCACCGACGAGGAAATTGTCAAAGCGAACGCCTTCTACGGCCAGTACACGATCGACTCCTTCAACAAGAACACTCTGGTGAGCCTGAAGGCCTGGCCGGACTATAAGGGAGTGCTCGGCAAGCCCGCCAACGCCGGTGCCACCATCAAGTACTACACCGACCAGACCAACATGAAGCTGGAGATCAAGGGCGGCCAGATCGACGTTGCCAACCGCAGCCTCAGCGCCACGGACATCGATGACCTGAAGAAGGACTCGAACGTCAAGGTCAACATCGGACCCGGCGGCGAGATGCGGTACATCGTCTTCAACTACGACACCATGCCGTACGGCGCCAAGACCCCGGAAGCGGATCCGAAGAAGGCGCTTGCCGTCCGCCAGGCCACAGCCAACCTCATCGACCGCCAGGCCATTTCGGAGCAGGTCTACAAAGGCACGTACCTGCCCATGTGGTCCAACGTCCCGTCCGGATTTGCCGGCGCCAATGAGTCCTTCAAGCAGGCTTATGGGGACGGCTCAGGCAAGCCCAGCCTGGACAAGGCCAAGAAGGTCCTGTCCGACGCCGGCATCACCGGCCCGGTGACCATCAAGCTGCAATACAACCCTGACCACTACGGCAAGTCATCCGGTGACGAGTACGCCATGGTCAAGGACCAGCTGGAAAAGAGCGGCCTATTCAAGGTGGACCTCCAGTCCACTGAATGGGTGACCTACAACTCGGCATCGAAGAAGGACAGCTACCCCGTCTTCCAGCTCGGCTGGTTCCCCGATTTCAGCGACGCGGACAACTACCTGACCCCCTTCTTCCCCAAGGGCGGCTTCATGAACAACCACTACGCAAACGCTGAGGTCGATAAGTTGATCGCCAAGCAGCTGGTCACCGCGGACAAGTCAGAACGTGAGAAGGCAATCCAGGACGTCCAGAACCTGCTGGCCAAGGACATCTCCACCCTGCCGTTGCTCCAAGGTGCCCAGGTGGCCGTGTCCCGGACCAATGTGAAGGGCGTGGATTCCACCCTGGATGCGTCATTCAAGTTCCGGCTCGGCACGGTTTCCAAGTAGCACCCGGTAAACCCGCGTGAGGAGGTGGGGCCGGCCGGCCCTGCCTCCTACGTGTTGGCTACACAATTTCTAGATCCAGACCAAGCAGGGACAGCATGGCCACAATAATTGATGCGCCGCCGCCAACGGTTGCGCCCCCCAAATCCAAATCCGCGGGAGGTGGCCTCGGGAAGTACATCCTGGTTCGCTTCCTGCTGATCTTCCCCACGATCTTCATCCTCGTCACCCTTGTTTTTTTCCTGATGCGGATCACTGGCGATCCCATCACCGCGGCCCAGGGAGGACGGCTTCCGCAGGAGCAGATTGATGCCCTGGTGCACCAGGCCGGCTACGACCGGAACCTCTTCATTCAGTACATCGAGTACCTCGGCAACATCGCCACCGGCAACTTCGGCCGCACTATCTCCGACGGCAGGTCCGTCGCCGAAATGCTCGTTAAGTTTGGCGCCGCCACACTGGAACTGAGCATCAATGCCGTCGTGGTGGCGTTGCTCGTAGGAATACCGCTCGGAATGTTCGCCGCCCACAAACGTGACAAGGTCTCGGACGCCTTCCTGCGGATGTTCGCCATCCTTTGCTACGCCACCCCCGTCTTCTTTGCAGGCCTGCTGCTGAAGCTGACTTTTTCCGTGGGCCTGGGCTGGTTCCCGGTAGCCGGCCGCGCTTCCACCACAACCGAATTGGCGATGTCGAGGTTGGCAGCGCCCACCGGCATCTACTGGCTGGACGCCCTGCGAAGCGGTGATCTTGCGGCCTTTTCGGACATCGTCCACCACGCAGTCCTCCCGGCCGTCGCGCTGGGCCTTCTGACCGCCGGCGTGTTCCTCCGACTTGTCCGCGCTAACGTGATCGGCACGCTGGGCAAGGACTACGTTGAGGCAGGCCGGTCCCGTGGCGTCAGCGAATACCGGCTCGTGACAAAGCACGCCTACAAGCCGGCGCTTATCCCCATCATCACCGTCATGGGCTTGCAGATTGCCCTGCTTCTGGGCGGGGCGGTATTGACTGAAACGACCTTCGAGTGGAAAGGCCTGGGCTATCAGTTGGCGCAATACCTCACTGCGCGTGACTTTGTGGCCGTCCAGGGCATCGTGATGCTGCTGGCTGTCATCGTGGCTATCACCAATTTTGTGGTGGACATTGCTGCGGCCCTCATTGATCCGCGGGTGAGGTACTGATGAGCACAGCAGAACTCAAACCGACCAGGAAGTCGTTGCTGGACAGGCTCCCCGTCTCGTCCCACATCCGCCAAAGCGTTGGCCTGCAGCGGACGATGCTGCTCATCGGCGTTGTGCTGTGCGGAGTTTTTGTGTTGGCCGCGGTCTTCGCGCCACTGCTGGCACCTTACAGCTACTCCCAGATTTCCGACGGCGACGGTTCGTTCCCGGCGCAGGCCGAACCCGGTGGCAAACATCTGCTGGGAACAACAGTGGGTGGCTATGACGTCCTGTCACGGGTGGTCTGGGGATCGCAGACAGCCCTGGCGGTCATTGTTGCTGCCGTGCTGATGTCCATCTTCCTGGGGGTGTTCCTCGGACTGGTGAGCGGCTACTTCGGTGGCTGGCTGGACCGTGTGCTGGTCGTAATTGCGGACGCAATCTACGCCTTCCCGACGCTCCTCGTGGCCATTGTCATGTCGATTGCGATCAACAAGGGGCAGTCCGGATTCTGGGGCGGAATCTTCGCTTGCGGGTTCGCCATCACGGCAGTGTTCGTGCCGCAGTATTTCCGGGTGATCCGTGCCGAAACCATCCGGCTCAAGGCTGAACCGTTTGTGGAATCAGCCCAGGTTGTTGGTGCCTCCAGTGCCAGGATTATCGGCCGGCACATTCTTTCCAACGCCACCCGGACCCTGCCTCTGATGTTCACGCTCAACGCCTCTGAGGCCATCCTCACTTTGGCAGGTCTGGGCTTCCTTGGCTTTGGTATCGAGCCGAGCTCCGCCTCCGAGTGGGGCTTTGACCTGAACAAGGCGATGTCCGATGCCTCGTCCGGCATTTGGTGGACCGGAGTCTTCCCTGGCCTGGCCATAGTCTTGACGGTGGTCGGCCTCACCCTGGTAGGAGAAAGCATCAACGACCTGAACGATCCGCGCCTGCGCGGGCGCAAGGCGGCAGGCAAGGGCGGCCCGGGTTCAACGCCCGGGGCGCAGGCTGCCATCGCAGCCGAAGTGAGAGGATCATGACCATCAACCTTGGATCTGTATCGGACCAGTCCAGGCCGGAAAACAACCCGGTCCTGGACATCGACCACCTCAAAGTCACCTTCGCCACGGACGGCGGCGATGTATACGCCGTCAAGGACGTCAGCCTGCAAGTGAAGGCCGGCGAAGTGCTGGCCATCGTGGGTGAATCAGGCTCCGGCAAGACGGTGACCGCCAAAACCATTCTTGGGCTGCTCCCCGAAACTGCCACCAGCGGCGGCGCCGTGCTGATCAACGGAAACAACGTCATCAGCGTCAGTGCAGCGAAACTGCGGCAGATCCGGGGCCGCGATGTGGCCATGGTGTTCCAGGAGCCTTCAACGGCCCTGAACCCCGTGTTTACGGTGGGCTGGCAGATTGCCGAGGGCATCCGTGCCCATGCCGGCGGCGACGGAGGAAAGCGCGTCTCCGGCAAAGAGGCGAAGGCCCGTGCCATCGAGGCGCTGCGCAAAGTGGGGATCCCCGATCCTGAACACAGGGTCAACTACTATCCGCACCAGTTCTCAGGCGGCCAGAAGCAGCGCGTTGTTATCGCCGCCGCGCTCGCACTGAACCCCGGGCTGATTGTGGCCGATGAACCCACCACTGCCCTGGACGTCACTGTCCAGGCGGAAATCCTGCAGTTGCTGCGGGACCTCAGGGACAAGTACGGGACCTCGATTGTGCTGATCACCCACAACATGGGCGTGGTGGCTGACCTCGCCGACCGCGTCGTGGTGATGTATCAGGGAGACGTCGTTGAAGAGGCGCCGGTGCGGGTTTTGTTCGCCGAGCCAAAGCAGGACTACACCCAAAAGCTGCTGGCCGCTGTGCCCCACCTGGGGCACAATTCCGCGTCGGAAGGCATGACGGTACGCGCCCATCAACAGGCGAAGGTCCTGGTGGAGGCGAAGGACCTGACCATCGAGTACCCGGGCCGGCTGGGAACCCCCTCCTTCAAAGCCGTTGACGGCGTCAGCTTCACCGTGTCCGAAGGCGAAGTTTTCGGGCTTGTGGGCGAGTCGGGTTCCGGAAAAACCACCATTGGCCGGGCCATTGCGGGGCTGAACCGGACAACGGGCGGCAGCCTGAAGGTGCTGGGCTACGAAATGCTGAATCTGAAGGAGCGTACGTTCAAGCCGCTGCGGAAGGATATCGGCTTCGTTTTCCAGGACCCTGCCGCGTCCTTCAACCCGCAGCTGACCATCGGGGACTGCGTCGCGGAGCCGATGATGATCCACACCAGCCCGAGCCCGGCGCAGGCGCGCAAACGCGTCGGTGAGCTGCTCGAGTCAGTCCAGTTGCCGGCGTCGTACGCGGCAAGGTACCCGCACGAGCTCTCCGGCGGGCAACGCCAGCGGGCCTCCCTTGCGCGGGCGCTCATCCTGAACCCGAAGCTGCTGATCGCGGATGAACCGACGTCTGCCCTGGACGTCTCGGTGCAGGCCAAGGTCCTGGAACTCTTCAAGGAGATCCAGGCCGAATTCGGTTTCGCGGCACTGTTCATCAGCCACGATCTCGCCGTGGTGGACATCCTGTCGGAATGGATCGGAGTCCTGTACAAGGGCAAACTCGTGGAACAGGGGATCGGCAGCCAGGTCATGGGGGCGCCGCAGCACGATTACACCAAACGGCTCATCGCCTCCCTCCCGGTCCCTGATCCGGACGAACAGGCCCGGCGCCGGGAAGAACACCGGGCACTGCTCGGAATCTGATAATCCGCGGACGCGGACGGACACCCGGCCTGGGGAATGCTGGAGTGTCCGTCCGCGGCACCGTCCGCTGCACGGAAGTCCGACGGCGGGATGGTTGCGGCGGGTGCTTAACACCGCAAGGGTTTTCCGCGCCTGCCCATAGACTTGGACCATGACGCAGCACAACCACGACGTTCCTGATTCCGAATCCTACGACGCCGCCGCCAGCTCGCTGGCCGGACAGGTGGACAACTCGGTGATGGCGGAACTGCTGTCCATCCGCTCCAGCATCGACAACATCGATGCCACCCTGGTCTACCTTCTGGCGGAGCGCTTCAAGGCCACGCAGAAAGTCGGCTTCCTGAAGGCCGCCCACCGCCTCCCGGCAGGTGATCCCGGCCGGGAAACGGCCCAGATTGCCCGGCTGCGGCGCCTGGCCGAGGACGCCCACCTCGATCCGGCCTTCGCGGAGAAGTTCCTGAACTTCATCATCGGCGAAGTCATCCGCCACCACGAGGCCATCGCAGAGGACCACCAGGCGGCCGCCGGAAACCAGGAAGCAGACCGGGCAGGTCAGGCCTCCCGTGAGGCCGGTATCCCGTCCGGGCCCCAGGCGTCCGTCGTAGCGTGAGGGTAACCAGCCGGCAGGAACCAAACCCGAACGAAGCCGAACCAAACCCCGCGGACGCCGGACCGCTGGAGGTCACCGCTACCGGGCTGGGTGCGTGGCCGGGGGAGGACCCCGCCGAGGCCGCGCGTATCATCCGTGGGGAACTCGGCAGCCCGCACCTGCCGTTCCTCGCCGAACTCCCGGACCGGGGGGTGGGCTCCGATGCGCTGGGCCGGACTGCGTCGCTCCTGGTCGAGATGGCCGTGGATGTCCAGCCCTTCGGCTGGCGGCTGGTGGACCGGCCCGGCAAGGACTTCCGGCGGGCCGCTTCGGCGTTGTCGACGGATATCAATGTCCTCGCGGACGTCGCCGGGGCTGAAGACACCCCGGCCGGTGAGCTGAAGGTACAGCTGGTGGGGCCGATGACGCTCGCAGCAGGCATCCACCTGCATAACGGCGAACGCGCCCTCCTTGACTACGGTGCCCGCCGCGATGTGGCAGCCTCCCTCGCCGCCGGGGTGGGAAGCTACCTGTCCCGGGTTTCCGCGGCCGTGCCCGGTGCCCGGCTGGTGGTCCAGATCGACGAGCCCGACATCGCTGCCGTGCTGGCCGGCACCATTCCGACGTCCAGCGGGTACCGCACCCTGCGTGCAGTGGCCGGGCAGGAGGCCACGGAGTCGTGGGGCCTGGTGGTTTCTGCCCTTCGGGAGGCCGGTGCCGCGGAGATCATTGTTGCCGTACCGGAGATTGAGGCCCCGTTCGAACGGATCCTCGCCGCCGGCGCGGATGGCATTGCCGTGCCCCTCAAAGCCCTGACGTCGCGCCAGTGGGAGCAGCTCGCCGGCGCCGTTGAGGATGGCAAACGTCTTTGGGCCGGTGCGTTGGACATCAGGCCTGGCACCCTGCCCAGGGTTGCCGACGTCGTCGAATCCGTTTCGAGGCCGTGGCACCAACTGGGCCTGCCGGCGTCGTCCTTGCGCACCTTGCGGGTCACGCCATCCACCGGCCTCGCCGGACAATCCCCGGCGTCTGCCACCGCCGTGCTCACCCGCCTTACCCAGGTGGCCGACGGCCTGAACCAGCTGGCGCTGCGCTAGGTCAGGTCCCGCGTCTGACGGGCGGCCGGCCTGTCAGGTCCGGGCCTCCCAGCGCTCAGGGTGCGCGTAGCGGGGCAGGAAGCTCCGGGCGGAGCTGCCGCCGGAGTAGGGGCGCAGCCGGTAGTCGAAGCTGCCCGCGTACACCAGGACCAGGCCGATCTGCGGCTGGATGACTTTCACCTGGATCCGGTGTTTGCCGTGTTCCCCGCCAGCCGGGTCCCACCACTGTTCGGCGTACGCTTTGGCGTCGAGTGCCTGGGGAAGCGGGATCCGGAACTCGCCGAGGAACAGCCGTGAGGCCTCGGAGACACCCCTGAGCCGGCCCGCCGGCGTGACGCTGAGGTTCAGGTCGGTCACCAGCCTGCGGTACTTTCCCACGTAGTCCACCAGCCGGGGGCCGTCCGTTGTGTCGGCCACGCTGGTGGTGTCCTGGAAGATCCGGGTCCGGCCGGGGAACCGGATCTCGCGCCGGGCCGTCAGGCTTGAGCGTCCGAAGGGATCCTCGTGGGCATGGTTTTCAATCCGGAACGGAATGCGCTCGCCGTACTCGGGGAAGAACGCTTCCTCCCCGGAGGTCAGTTTCAGCAGCGGCTGCAGCCAGCGCTGCCTGCAGCCGACGACGTCGAACACGCCCTCTCCGATGCCGTACTGTCCTGAACCGGGCACCAGTGAAAAGTAGTCCTGGAGTTCAGGCTGCAGCCGGTCGAAATCCGCACCCAGGGCCTGCCGGTAGATGGGAACATTCATCATGACCTCCTGATGGCTGGACGGGCGCCGGCGCTGTCCGTGATCTCATAATCTACCTGCAGCCTTCAGCCGGATGTACATGTCCGCCAGCCGCGGCGGCAGTTGCAGCGGTTCCGCGTCCACCACTTCCACGCCGTGCTGGCGGAGCTGGACGCTGATGGCTTCGCGCTCCAGCAGGGCCCGTTCGGCGGCAGCGGCCCGGAACACCCCGGCGGCGGTGTCCCGTTCGGTGAGCATTTGTCCCAGCAGCGGATCACGTACCGCTGCCACCACCACAACATGCTGGCGGGACAGCCGGGTGGCCACGGGGATTAGCCCTTCCTCCGGGGCACCGCCGTCGAGGGACGTCAGGAGGACCACCAGCGACCGGTGCGCCGAGACGGCCCTGACCTGGCCCGGGATGCCCTGCCAGTCCATTTCGATCAATTCGGCTTCGAGGGGGGCCATTGCCTGCACCAGCTGGCCCAGGAGGTTCCCCGACGCCGCCGATCCCGCCCGCGCCCGGGGGCGCCGGTCGAAGGCCAGGAAATCTACCCGGTCACCGCCGCGTTCGGCCAGGACGGCCAGCAGGAGGGCGGCCTCCATGCCGGTGTCCAGGCGTGGCTCGTCGTCGATCCGTGCCGCCGAGGTGCGGGAAGTGTCCAGCACAATGACCACGCGCCGGTCGCGTTCCGGCCGCCAGGTACGGACCACGACGGCGGAACGCCGGGCGGTTGCCCGCCAGTCAATCGAGCGGACGTCGTCACCGCGCACATAGTCCCGGAGCGAGTCGAACTCGGTGCCTGCGCCCCGGATCTGCACGGCCGCTTTGCCGTCGAGTTCCCGCAGTTTCCGCAGTTTGGACGGCAGGTGACGGCGGGAGTGGAACGGGGGCAGGACGCGGAGGGTGCCCGGGCACGGTACCGTGCGCTGGCGGGCTGCAAGGCGGAACGGCCCATAGGAACGGATCGTGACGTGCGGGGCCTTCAAGTCGCCCCGCCGGACCGGGCGGAGTGTCACGTCGGCGCGGCGGCGCTCGCCGGCCGGGATGTCCAACGGCCGGACAGCGTTCTGCGCCCCGGCAGAGGGCTGCCAGGCATCCCGGATGAGCCCGCGGAGCCGGCGCCCGCCCTGGTTGCTGACCGTCAGGACCGAGTGGGCGGTGCCGTTGAGGGCCACATGTCCGGGATCAGCGCGCTGGACCTCGATGGTGCGCAAGGATGCCGCCAGGCCGAGTTCGAGGCCCAGAAGCGCCGCCAGCACCGCGATGACGCCCAGTACTGTCCACCACCCGGGCAGCAGCAGCACCGGCACCAGCCCCAGCAGGGCCAGGACCACAAAACGCCCGGATAATGCCATCCCGGTCAGCGGGGGACGGGCACTGAGGCCAGGATGCTGGTCAGGACGTCATCCGCCCGGACGCCGTCCATCTGTGCTTCAGGATGCAGTGCCACCCGGTGCCGCAGGCAGGGCAACGCCAATGCCTTGACGTCGTCCGGGGTGATGAAGCTCCGGCCGGACAACCAGGCCCAGGCACGCGAAGTGTTCAGGAGGGCTGTGGCGCCGCGGGGGGAAACGCCCAGCTGGAATGAAGGCGCAGACCTGGTGGCACGGACGAGGTCCACAATGTAGCCGATGATTTCGGGTTCGACGGCAACGTTGGCGACGGCCTGGCGCGCGCGCTCAAGGTCCCGCGCGCCGGCGACTGCCCGGACACCGGCGCCGGCCAGGTCCCGGGGGCTGAACCCTGTTGCGTGCCGGCGGATGACCTCCATCTCCTCCGTACGGTTCGGAAGGGGCATGGTGAGCTTGAGCAGGAAGCGGTCCAGCTGGGCTTCAGGGAGCGGGTACGTGCCTTCGTATTCCACCGGATTCTGTGTGGCCGCCACGAGGAACGGTGCGGGTAGTGGCCGTGACACTCCGTCCACCGAGACCTGCCGCTCTTCCATGGCTTCCAGCAGGGACGCCTGCGTTTTGGGGGGTGTGCGGTTGATTTCGTCCGCGAGCAGGATATTGGTGAAGACCGGTCCTTCGCGGAAGCTGAACCCGGAGGTGTGCGAGTCATACACCAGCGATCCGGTGACATCGCCGGGCATCAGGTCCGGCGTGAACTGCACCCTTTTGGTGTCCAGGCTCAGCGACGCGGAGAGGGCACGCACCAGGAGCGTCTTGGCCACGCCCGGCACACCCTCGAGCAGCACATGTCCCTGGGCGAGCAGGGCTATCAGCATCCCGGTGACGGTGGAGTCCTGGCCAACCACGGCCTTGGCCACTTCGTTCCGGACATCCAGGAGAGCCTGCCGGGCGGGATCGTGGTGCATGGGTTCCAGGATCCGGGGGCCGCGGAGCTGTTCGTTCATCGGGTCCCTACCTCATTCTCTAGTTCGTCCAGCTCCTGGGACCATCGCACCAGCCTGGCTTCGTTCGGGGGCCGTTCATTGATCAGTTCCCGGATGCTGTCCTCCGGCCGGTTCACAAGACGCGCCACGGCCACGGCAACGTCGTCGGCCGAGGCGTCAGGTCCCAGCCTGAGTTCCTTCGCCAGCCTGACCAGGGTGCCTGCCCTGAGGTTGTCCCTGGCACGGTCCACCGCGTGCGAATCGTGGTAGAGCCGGGCCCGGCCCTCGGCCGTTTCCGCGGCCTTGACCACTACGGGCAATGGTTCAAAGACCAGTGGACCAAAGCGGCGGCCGCGCCAGACCATGGCCAGGACGGCGACGAAGACCAGCCACGGTCCGAGGAACGGCACCCAGCCGGGGGCGAGTTCGCTGAGCGTTTGCGGGGACCCGGCACCATTCACGTCGCCGAGGCCGGGCAGGTACCAGACCAGATCCCCGGTACCGCCCAACGTCCGGAGTGCTAGGGCTGAATGTCCGTGCTCGCCGAGTCCTGCGTTGCTGATCAGGGCGGTGCTTCCCAGGACTGTCAGTGTGCCGTCTTCGGTGGACGCAAGCAGGCCGGCTTCTGAACCCGGCGGCCGGTAGCACACAGTGCCCCCGCCCTCGTCGCCGTACAGGAATCCGGACTCCCCGGAAACTGTTCCAGCTGTTTCGGCATCGTCGTTCCAACAGCCGGGCTCCAGGGTCGGGGACGTCCGCGGCACCACGCCAGCCTGGCTGATTCCGGCGTCCAGCGCTCCCAGGGTGTTGAACCGCGGCGTGACCAGCACTACACGTGTCGCCTCGACCGCCAACCGTTCCAGCTGGGACGCGTCGAGGAAGCCGTTCCGGTCGTACAGCAGAAGCGTTGAACCGGGGCTGGCATGGAGGGCAGCAAGTGCGGCACCAAACGAATCGGCGTTCTTTACCTTCACCCCGTGCCGGCCCAGAATCTCGCTCACCGCCCTGCCGCCCTCGGGCCCTGCATTGTGGATGGACAGCGGAACCGAATCACCTTTGGGGGCCAGCTGGGCAAAGATGGTCACCGCCAAAGCGACGGCGAACACCGCTGCCGCCACTGCCGGGCCGCGGTGGCGCCGGAGCCAGCCCAACTGCCTGGCGGGCAGTGGCGCGTTGGACGGATCACTGGGCGCATCTCCGGACGTCGCGTCGGTGCCGGCACCGAGGTCCGCCGTCATGGGGCAACCGCCGGGTAGGCCGGGGCGCTGCCGGGCTTAAGGGACTGCAGTGAAGCATCGAGAGCAATCATGGCGTCGTAGTCGGCGCGACCGGCCGTGCCGTGCCCGTAGCGGATCCGGTCGAATGTCCTGGCGGCCCGGTCGAGCCGCCGGGCCTCGGGAACAAAAACGCCGGCAAGTTCGCGTGCCACTTCATCCGCAGTCCTGCCCGGCCGGACGTCCAGGATGTTCCGGTCCTCGGCCGCGCGGACCAGCGCGCGGAAGCAGTGCACGACGGCGGTGCCCCAGTCTCCCCGGTCCGCCGCGGCTGCGGCGCTTCCCCGGTAGTCCGAGGCACTCACGGACGTGTCGCCGTCGAACCCTTCTGCCGCATTTTTCGTCCGGGCGTTCAGGCGGGGACGCGCCACGATAATGGCGGCGGCGATGAGCACGGCGATGACCACCCCGGTCAGCGGCGCCGCCACGTTTCCGTCTACACCGGACGGGCCTTCCAGCGAGGCCAGCCAGTCCAGGAAGCCGCGCCAAAGTTCATCCACCCAGCCAGGCCCGGCGCTTTGGTACTCGGGCTTGGCCAGCTCTTCGGCCGCCCAGCGGCGGGCTTCGTCGGCGTCGGGCAGGACAGGAGGTTCAGCGGACATCGGGCCAGGCACGGTAAACGGGGCTGGCGCTGTGGGCCGGGCCGCCCTGTGCAGGCCCGCCGTATACCGGGATGCCCCGGCCGGGAACCCCGTCGGGGTCGGTTCCGGATTCCATCAGGCGCAGGAGCGCGATGTCCAGACCGTCCTTCCTCATCCGCAGGTCCAGATAGAGCAGTGCCATCACTGCTGTTTGGAAGGCATAACCGACGGCGCCGACGAGGGCGCTGATGACCGCGGTTGCGAGGGCGATGGCCACTCCTGCCGCGATTGCCTCGTCAGGGCCGCCGTGGGGTGAAACCACGGATGTATAGAACCCCGGAAGCAGGCTCACGGGGATGGTCACCACCTGCGCGATGATGCCGACCATGATTGAAACCACCAGGGTGATTCCCAGAATCCGCCACCAGTTGCCCCGGGTCAGCTGCCACGATCTGCGGAGTCCGTCCACGGCGCCCAGCTCCTCGATCACCACCGCGGCGGGCGCCACCAGGATCTTGATGTAGATCCAGACCGACAGGGCGATGCCGCCAAAGCCGAGCGGGATCAGGATCAGTGCGCCCATTCCGCCCAACGCGGCGATCACGAGGACCATCAGGCCCACAAACAGGGCCGCGCCCACGAGCCAGCCCAGCACCATCAGGCAGGCCAGCCTGATCAGCGCACCGGCACGGGACCGGGCCAGCGCCCACATCTGCCGGAAGCCTGTGGTGCGGTTCAGGACCGAACGGGCCACCGGCACCACCATGGCGCCCTGCAGGACTGCCGCAAGGAACACGGTCAGGACCGCCACCAGAAGGACTGCTGCAAGGACGGTGAAGCCCATGGAGACCATGTCCTGCTCATTGAGGCTTTTGATCCAGGATTCCAGGGAAGCCGCCGAGGCGACGGAACCTGCGGTGAGGACGGCCGTGAGGACTACCGCAAGGGACTGCGCCAGCAGTGCCGCTCCCAACATTGCCCGGGCGTTGCGCCTGATGGTCTGGAAGGAGCCGTCGATGATTTCGCCGAACATCAGCGGCCGCAACGGAATGATGCCGGGCTTGGGCGGGGCAATGTACTGCGGCTGCCGGTAGGGCGGCGGACCGCCGTAGGGGTTGTAGGGCGGCTGTCCCCACTGCGGCTGATGCGCCGGGCCGGCGGGCGGACCCCACACAGGCTGGGCGCCCCACTGGGGCTGGCCGGAACCAGGCTGTGGCTGCCATGGCGGCCCGCCGCCGTGTGGCGGCCGCTGCATGTTCGGATCCTGTTGTGACAACCTGTTCCTTCCCCCGGATTGAACCGGACGTTTGCATTCGGGCGCCGTTGCCGCAGTTCAGCGGCGAAGGCGTCCGGCAAGGCCGGCACGCTCCCAGCCTATAGTTCAGGCGTCGGGCGTCATAGCGTTGCGCCATGCCGTGGCGGCGATCAACAGGACAAAGGGTGGGCAATAAGGGAATATATAACTATGAAGGCACGCATTCTGGTAGTTGACGATGACGAAGCGCTGGCCGAAATGATCGGAATTGTTCTGCGCAATGACGGCTTCGAGCCGGTCTTCTGCGCAGACG
Organism: Arthrobacter sp. BE255; assembly: GCF_031457335.1. Taxonomy (NCBI): domain Bacteria; kingdom Bacillati; phylum Actinomycetota; class Actinomycetes; order Micrococcales; family Micrococcaceae; genus Arthrobacter; species Arthrobacter sp. BE255. Next base: position 427,060 of record NZ_JAVDWK010000001.1, read on the forward strand.
GCGGCCAGGCGCTGGATGTTTTCCGTTCATCGAAGCCGGACCTCGTGCTGCTCGACCTGATGCTTCCCGGCGTGGATGGCATTGAAGTCTGCCGGCAGATCCGTTCCGAATCGGACGTTCCCATCGTGATGCTCACCGCCAAATCGGACACTTCCGACGTCGTCCGCGGGCTTGAGTCCGGCGCCGACGATTACGTCCCCAAACCGTTCAAGCCGGCCGAGCTGGTGGCGCGGGTCCGGGCGCGGCTGAGGCCGGGCGACCAGAAGGCGCCGGAAACGCTCCGGATCGCCGATGTCACCATTGACGTGGCGGGCCACACGGTGAGCCGCGGAAATGAACGCATCTCCCTGACCCCGTTGGAGTTCGACCTCCTCGTTGCCCTTGCGCGGAAACCGTGGCAGGTATTTACCCGCGAGCTCCTGCTTGAGCAGGTCTGGGGCTACCGCCACGCCGCGGACACGAGGCTCGTTAACGTCCATGTGCAGCGGCTCCGCTCCAAGATTGAGCGGGACCCGGAAGCCCCGGAAGTAGTATTGACGGTTCGTGGTGTCGGCTACAAAGCAGGTTCCTGACCCGTCAGGAGCAGACGGCGGGCGTGCTCCGGACGGACCCGCAGCGGAACACCCTGCACGTCCGGAGGAACATCACGTTGCCCCGGAGCATACGGACGCCCTGGCAGCGAGCCTCGAGCAGCTGCCCTTCCGTGCCCGCATCTGGAAACGCAGGGCAGTTATTGTCAGCCTGCGTGTTGCACGCCTGGTCAGCACCGGAGTCCGCAGGTTTTTCCCCGCACTGCGCTACATCGCGCAATCCCTTCACCGCCGGTGGCGCCGGTCGCTGCAGTTCCGGACCGTGCTGACAACCCTGCTGCTTGCCGTGACGTCGTTCGCCGTGGTGGGCGCATACCTCTCGAACCAGATTGCCAACAACCTGTTCCAGGAACGCCTGACCCAGGCCGAGTCCGAGACCCGGTACAACGTCAAGCAGGTCCAGGACACCTTCGACGGCGCCCAGGTCACCGACCAGTCCAGCGTCATCACCCTGGTCTACGACACCCTCAACGCCGTGGAGGGCAGGGGATCGGTGATCCAGCGGCGGTATGTTTTTGAGGCCATGCCGCAGCAGACGAAACCCCGCAACCGCTGGGTGGAATCCCGGGCGTCCGACCAACTGACCGTCAGTGTCATCCCGCCGGACCTGCGCAAAGCGGTCCAGGAATCCGGCAAGGACCAGTACTGGGCCTCAACGGTCATCCCGGTGGGAACCGAAGACCGGCCCGGCATCGCCGTCGGCAACAAAGTGACCTTTAACGGAACGGTGTACGAGCTGTACCTGATCTACGACCTGAACACCGCGCAGCAGACCCTCGACGAAATCCAAAGCGTGCTCTGGGCCGGCGGCGCCGTCCTGGTCCTGATGATCGGCGCCATTGCCTGGTACGTCACCCGCAACGTTGTCAGCCCGGTCAGCCATGCCGCCGTCGTCTCCGAAAAACTGGCCGCGGGCCAGCTGCAGGAGCGGATGGTGGTTAAGGGTGAGGACGAGGTGGCACGCCTCGGCGCGTCCTTCAACCACATGGCAGCCAGCCTGCAGGAGCAGATCACCCAGCTCGCCACCCTGTCCCAGATGCAGCAACGGTTCGTCTCGGACGTGTCCCACGAACTGCGGACGCCGCTGACCACCGTCCGGATGGCCGCGGAAGTGCTGTTCGACGCACGCCACGACTTCGATCCCATCAACAAGCGCTCCGCTGAACTCCTCTACAACCAGGTGGAGCGGTTCCAGTCCCTGCTGTCCGACCTCCTGGAGATTTCACGCTTTGATGCCGGGGTTGCCATGCTCGATGCGGAGCCGGAGGACATCCTGCAGGTTATCGCCCACGTCATCGAAGGCGCGGCTCCCGTGGCCGCCGAATACGGGTCCGACATCATCCTGCGGGCACCGGCAGGCGGGATTGTGGTGGAGATGGATTCCCGCCGGATCGACAGGATCCTGCGCAACCTGATCCTCAACGCCGTGGAACACGGGGAGGGGAAACCGGTGACCATTACAGTGGCTGCCAACCAGACCGCCGTCGGAGTTGCCGTCAGGGACCAGGGCATCGGCATGACGCCGGCGGAAGCCGCGCGTGTGTTCGACAGGTTCTGGCGCGCCGACCCCGCCCGTGCGCGGACCACGGGCGGCAGCGGCCTCGGGTTGTCCATTGCCATGGAGGACACCAAACTTCACAACGGCTGGCTGCAGGCGTGGGGAAACAAGGGGAGCGGAGCCAACTTCCGGCTGACCGTACCCCTCCGGCAGGGCGACGAGATCGACAGGTCTCCGGTCCAGCTTGAACCGGAGGACATCGTGCTGCCGGGGGTACCGGAAGACCGGAATGTCCTGGTCCTCGGTCCGGGCCCAGCCGCCCAGGCTGCCACGGCCGGAACTACCCGCAGCGAAGTGTCCCCAGCATCGAAGACCGCGGTGCACGTGCCGCCCAAGGAGCCCTCATGACAGGACCGCAGCAGCGTTGGCGCCAAAGGGCAGCGGTGCTGATGGTGCTGCTGGTACTGGTTGTCGCCGGCTGTGCACGGATACCAACGGCCGGGCCCGTAGGCAAGAGCACCGACGAAAGCGCCGGGAACCTCAACGCACCCGTTTTCCTGCCGGCCGCGCCCCAGCCCGGCGCAGCCCCCGAGACGATCATTGAGGACTTCTACCGTGCCGGGAGCGGCTATGAGGACGACTACGCTGTAGCCCGCGAATACCTGACGCAGGCGTCCTCCGTGGCCTGGAAGCCTGACCAGCGTGCCCTGGTCTACCGCGAGGCACGCGTGGTGGGCACCGCCGTCGAAAACGTCTACAACTACGAGCTGGATGTTGCCTATACGGTCGACGCCGACGGGATCGCCACGCAGGCACCCGAAGGCACCACCGAGAATATCCCGGCGACGCTAACCCAGGTGGACGGTGAATGGCGGATCTCGGCCATTCCGGACGGAACAGCCATCCCGGAAGAAACCTTCAAGGTCATCTACGGCGCGTATCCGATCTACTTCTACGATCCGAGTTTCACCTACGCCGTTCCCGACGTCCGCTGGTTCATCAAGAACAAAACCGTCAAGGCAATGACCAGCGCCCTTCTCGCCGGGCCGGCCCCCTACCTCCGGGGCGCCGTGGCCAGCGCCTTCCCGTCGGGCATCAAACTTGCCAGGGAATCCGTCCCCGTGGTGTCCGGCGCTGCGCAGGTGGATCTCACGGCAAAGGAGCTGTCGGAGGCCTCCACCGAGGACAGGCTGCGGATGCAGACCCAGCTGGCGCTGACGTTCCGCAGCCAGCCGGACGTGGTCAACGTTGAGCTGCGTGCCAACCAGGACCTGGTCCGGGTCGAGGACAACGGTTCCGTGCTGCCACCTGTCCAGGACAAAGGTGTCCCCGCACGGCAGATCGCGGTCAGCGGCAACGAGCTGGTCCGGTACGAGAACAACCGTATTTCTCCGCTGCCGGACATGCAGCCGGTGTCTGCCCTGGGACCGCGCTTCCCGGCTGAATCTCCGGTGTCACAGACCGTGGCGTTCCTGAATGAAAGCCGGACCACGCTCTACAGCATGGTTCCCGGGCAGCCCGCGCGGGCGCTCACCACCCGTAGCACACTCACGCATCCGACCTTCAGCCTCCAGGACTGGGTCTGGACTGCCGGTCCGGGAGCTGCCGGTGGCACGGAAATCGTGGCCTACCGGCCCGTGGGCGTGGCGGAAGGCGCGGCGGTTCCCACTGTCACCCTTGCGCCGTCGTGGCTTGCCGGCAGGACGGTGAAGGACCTGAGGGTCTCCCGTGAGGGTGTACGTGTCCTGGTGATCTCGGAACAGAACGGAAAAACCCGGGTTCAGGTCGCCGGCATCATCCGTGGCGCCGACGGCACACCCAAGGAACTGACGACGCCGGTCACGCTCGCAACCGGGACTGACCCCGACCAGGGTGTATGGGTCAGCGACACCGTTGTAGCGGTGATGAAGGGCTCGGCAGCAGCGAACGTCACACCTGAGCTGCTGTCCCTGACTTCCGGGCAGCCGCAGCAGCTGGCACCGTGGCCCGGTCTCGTTTCGCTCAGTGCAGGCAACGGGGCCGAGGAGATCTACGGTCAATCCTCCGACGGCATTTTCCAGCGGCTGGGCAACGGCTGGTCGCCGCAGCTCAAGGGCCCGGTCGACCCCTCGTTTCCGGGGTAGCCACCGGTGCCGGACTTTTCCACATAGCCGGCCCCGAGCCTTCGCCGGCAGTGCGCGGGGCAGCAGACTGAACGTGTGACTTCTGCAGTACCACGCCAGGACCAAGGCGGCCCCGTTGCCCCGTTGGCTGGCGATCCTGACCTCCGGCCGCCGTCGCTGCAGCCCGCAAAGCACAGGGGAGTCCATCGCCGGCGGCTCCTGCGTGCAACCGACCAGGTGGCAGCGGCCGCCGCTGAGCTGCTGGCGCTGGCTGTGCCCGTTGACTGCGTCTGCTGCGGCGCGGAGGACCTGGCCCTCTGCGTAGCCTGCGAACGGCGGGTCAGGCACCTGACGCAGCATCCGTTCAGGGCTGAAGCGCAGGCGCCGGCCCTCATGGATGTCGGTGGCGGCGTGATACTGCCCGTTGTCGCCGCAGGCGTCTACCGCGACGAGCTCGCACAGGCTGTCCTTTCGTTCAAGAGCCACGGCCAGTACCAGCTGAGGCGGGTCCTGGCACGGGCGCTGGCCCGTGCGGTCCATGCTGCGGTGCCCAACAGCCCCGGCACCTGCCTGGTACCGGTCCCCAGCAGCACCGGGGCATTCGTGCGCCGGGGCTTCAGCCCGGTGCACCTCCTGCTCGGCTCTTCCGCCGCAGGGAACCTGCTGGCGGGCGCGCCGGTGCTGGATGTGCTGCGGAAGTCGCATCGGCGGACAGGGCCGGGCGGCCTCCCGGGCGGTCAAAAAGGCCTCGGACGCGGTGCCCGGGCCAGCCGCGTCCGGGGGTCGATGCGGGTTCCGCGGCGGAAGCTCGACGGCGTGGCCGGCCGCCGGTGCGTCATCGTCGACGACGTCCTGACCACCGGGGCGACGCTCGCCGAAGCGGCCCGTGCACTGCACGAAAGCGGGGCCGTTGTGGCCGGTGCGGTGGTCCTCGCCGTGACACGCCCGCCCGATTCAGCTGGCGGCGGAACCGTATCCGCGGAAGCTGGCGGAAAGGGGCCTGACTTAGAAAAAAATAAACCAAGAAAGGATGAATAACGTGTGGCGATGAACTAACGTCGGTTGTGGGTACCAAGAACAGATGTACCTGTCGATAGCGGCTCGGAAAGGGGCTCGACTGTCAAGCAGATCGGCCCTAGGAAGTGCCGCCGTCGTGTCACCGAAGTCATTTGGAGGGCACCATGGAGTTTATGATCAGCGGACGAAATCTGACGGTCTCTGACCGGTTCCGCGAATATGCCGGTGAGAAGATCTCGAAGATCGAATCACTTGGCGACAAGGTCCAGCGGGTGGACGCGAAGGTCTCGAAGGAAACCAACGCCCGCCAGGCCGGCGACCAGCTCACCGTTGAAGTGACTGTCCTGGGACGAGGGCCCGTGATCCGCGCTGAAGCCAGCGCCGCAGACAAATTCGCTGCATTCGATCTTGCCTATAACAAGCTGCTTGAACGGCTTCGCCGTGCGAAAGACCGCAAGAAAGTCCATCACGGCCGCCACACGCCCAAGGCGGTCCGCGAAGCCACCGCGTCATTGGAGCCCGCAAGTGCCCATGAACCTATTTACGTCGAGGCAAGCCACCGTAGCGAACCCGTGCCCGTGGCACCTGAAAAATCGCCCTACGACGTTGACAACGACATTCCGGCCGGGGACTCACCCGTACTGATCAGGCGCAAGGTCTTCCCTGCAGCATCTCTCTCCCTTGACGACGCCGTGGACAACATGGAGTTGGTGGGCCACGATTTCTACCTGTTCGTGGACAAGGCAACCAACACGCCGTCTGTCGTATACCGCCGCCGTGGCTGGACCTACGGCGTCATCACCCTGGACCATGAGTGCGAACCAGGGGAAACAGTTGTGGAAGAAAAGATCCTTGCCTACCGCTCCGACGATGAGGCTGCCAGGGTCTAGGGTGGTGAAAACCATCCATCGAAAGGACTGACGTGGCGGCGACGCTGAGCCTTGAACAGGCGCGGCGGATCGCACTGGCAGCCCAAGGCCTGGACAAAGGACGGCCCTCCGGCCCCGTGACTTCACGGACGGTGGGCCGTACCTTTGCCCGGCTGCAGCTTGTCCAGATCGATTCCGTCAATGTGGTCTCGCGGAGCCATTACCTTCCGTTCTTCTCGCGCCTGGGCAACTACGACCGCAACATTTTGAAGCGCATGTCCAGCACCCACCCGCGGCGCATGATGGAGTACTGGGCACATGAAGCCAGCTACATCCGACCGGAGCATTTCCACGACCTGCTGCAGTGGCAAAAGCGGAAATGGGTCGGCGCTTCCGCTATGGATCCGGAGCTGCGCGAATCAGTGGCCGGAAAGATCCTCGACGTCCTTGCCCGCGGACGGGCCATGACCGCCGCCGAACTGACGGTGGAAATAGGGCACGTGGAAGACCGCCGGGACGAGAACTGGGGATGGAACTGGAACGCGGTCAAAAGGGTACTGGAGCACCTGTTCGAAGCTGGCATCATTTCCGCAGCGTCGCGCACCGAGCAGTTCGAGCGCAGGTATGCGCTGACCCCTCGGGTCCTGCCTGGCCGGCTGGATCCGGCAGGGCATCCGCGCGACCGTGCCGAATCCATGCACCGGCTGATCGATGCTGCCGCGCAGGCTCACGGCATCGGCACCGTGCGGTGTTTCGCAGACTATTTCCGCGTGCCCGTCAAGCCCGCAGCAGCCGCAGTGGACCACCTCGTGGCCATCGGCAGGCTGGAGCCCGTTTCTGTGGCCGGCTGGGACCGCCTGGTCTTCCGCCACGCCGACGCCAGGATGCCGCGCAGGGCGGTGGGGCGGGCGCTGTTGAGTCCCTTCGATTCACTGGTTTTCGAGCGGCGCAGGCTTGAGGAACTGTTTGGGTTCCACTACCGGATCGAGATTTACACGCCTGAACACAGGCGGCGCTTCGGCTACTACGTCTTGCCGTTCCTCCTGGGCGAGGCCATCGTGGCGCGGGTGGACCTCAAAGCGGACCGCGCCGCCGGAAAGCTGCTGGTCCGGTCCGCCTACGGCGAGCCGGGCGCACCGCCGCGGACCGCCGTCGAACTTGCAGCAGAGCTGGAACTGATGGCTGATTGGCTGGGCCTGGGGGACGTTGTGGTGAGCCCGGTGGGAGACCTGGCCGGGGACCTCGCAGCGGCGGTTGGAGCGGGTGGAAGTGCTATCCGCTCTGAGGGAACACCGGCATCGTGGCCTGTGTCTCTCCCGTAGACTAAAAACGCCAGAATTCGGCGGCAGAGACTGGGAGCATCTTCACGTGGCATCACTTATCGAAAAACTTCTCCGTACGGGTGACAAAAAAACCCTGCGGCAACTGCGGAACTATGCCGACTCCATCAATGCCCTCGAAGACTCGTTCAAGACGTTCACGGATGCCGAACTCCGGGAAGAAACCGACCGTCTCCGGGCACGCCACCAGGATGGCGAAAAGCTGGACGACTTGCTGCCCGAAGCGTTCGCCGCCGTGCGGGAGGCTTCGTCACGAACCCTGGGCATGCGCCATTTCGATGTCCAGATGATGGGCGGCGCCGCCCTTCACCTTGGCAATATCGCCGAAATGAAGACCGGTGAAGGAAAGACCCTGGTGGCCACTGCTCCGGCCTACCTCAACGCCCTCACCGGAAACGGCGTCCACGTCATTACCGTGAACGACTACCTGGCCGAATACCAGTCGGACCTGATGGGCCGCGTCTACCGCTTCCTTGGCCTGACCAGCGGCTGCATCCTGTCCAACCAGGACCCGTCGGTCCGCCGGGAGCAGTACGCCGCCGACATCACCTACGGCACCAACAACGAATTCGGCTTTGATTACCTCCGCGACAACATGGCCTGGGACAGTTCAGAGCTCGTCCAGCGTGGCCACCACTTCGCGATCGTGGATGAGGTTGACTCCATCCTGATTGACGAGGCCCGCACCCCGCTGATCATTTCCGGGCCGGCGCAGGGCGATACGAACCGCTGGTACAGCGAATTCGCCAAGGTTGTTCTTCGCCTCCAGCCCGAGCGCGACTATGAGGTCGACGAGAAGAAGCGCACCGTCGGCGTCCTGGAAAGCGGTATCGAAAAGGTCGAGGACTACCTCGGCATCCAGAACCTCTACGAGTCGGCCAACACGCCGCTCATCGGCTTCCTGAACAACGCCATCAAGGCCAAGGAACTGTTCAAGCGCGACAAGGACTACGTCATCCTGGACGGCGAAGTCCTCATCGTTGACGAACATACTGGCCGTATCCTTGCCGGCCGGCGCTACAACGAAGGCATGCACCAGGCGATCGAGGCCAAGGAAGGCGTCGAGATCAAGGCTGAAAACCAGACCCTGGCCACGGTGACGCTCCAGAACTACTTCCGTATGTATGGCAAGCTCTCGGGCATGACCGGCACGGCGGAGACTGAGGCCGCCGAGTTCATGGGAACCTACAAACTCGGCGTGGTCGCGATTCCCACCAACCGGGACATGCAGCGCATCGACCAGTCCGACCTGGTGTACAAGAACGAAGCCGTCAAGTTCGACGCCGTGGTGGCAGACATTGCCGAACGCCACGAAAAGGGCCAGCCGGTCCTGGTGGGCACCACCAGTGTTGAGAAGAGTGAATACCTCTCCCGGCTGCTGGCCAAGGAAGGCATCAGGCATGAAGTCCTGAACGCCAAGAACCATGCCCGTGAGGCCGCCATCGTCGCCCAGGCCGGCCGGAAGGGCGCCGTCACGGTTGCAACGAACATGGCTGGCCGCGGAACTGACATTATGCTCGGCGGCAACGCGGAATTCACCGCCGTCGCCGAGCTCGCCAGGCAGGGACTGGACCCTGAGGAGAACTCCGAGGAGTACGAGGCCGCGTGGCCCGCTGCCCTCGAGGCGGCCAAGCAGTCCGTCAAGGACGAGCACGAGGAAGTACTGAGCCTTGGCGGGCTCTATGTCCTTGGAACCGAACGGCACGAGTCCCGTCGCATTGACAACCAGCTCAGGGGCCGCTCCGGCCGCCAGGGCGATCCGGGTGAATCTCGGTTCTACCTCTCCCTGACCGATGACCTGATGCGGCTGTTCAACTCAGGGGCGGCCGAACGCCTGATGAACAGTTCAGTGCCGGACGACGTCGCGCTGGAATCCAAGTTAGTGTCCCGCGCCATCGCTTCCGCCCAGGGGCAGGTTGAGGGCCGCAACGCGGAACAGCGCAAGAACGTCCTGAAGTACGACGACGTCCTGAACCGCCAGCGCGAAGCCATTTACGGCGACCGCCGGCGAATCCTCGAGGGCGACGACCTGCACGAAAAGGTGCAGTTCTTTATCGAGGACACCATTACGGCCCTCATCGACGCCGCAACCGCGGAAGGCAACGGCGACGACTGGGATTACAACCAGCTGTGGACCAACCTGAAAACCCTGTACCCGGTCAGCGTTACCGCCGACGAAATCATTGATGAGGCGGGCGGAAAATCCCGGCTCACTGTTGAATTCCTGAAGGAAGAGCTCCTTTCCGACGCCCGGCTGGTCTACCAGGCACGTGAAGAGGCCATCGGCTCTGACAGCATGCGCGAACTGGAGCGACGCGTTGTGCTGTCAGTTATCGGGCGCAAATGGCAGGAACACCTGTATGAGATGGACTACCTGAAAGAAGGCATCGGCCTGCGCGCCATGGCCCAGCGTGACCCGCTCGTGGAATACCAGCGCGAAGGTTTCACCATGTTCCAGAGCATGATGGAAGCCATCCGGGAGGAAAGCGTGGGCTTCCTGTTCAACCTTGAGGTCGAGGTGACCCCGGCCCAGGATGTTGTGGTGGCCGACGCCGCCGGCGGCCACACCGAGCACGTTGAACCACAGATCCACGCCGCCGGTCTGGAGGCGCCCGAGAAGCCTGCGCAGCTTCAGTACACGGCTCCGGGGGAAGACGGCGCCAGCCAGACGCGCGTGGAGAGCCGATCTTCCGCGCGTTCGGGCAACCCCGCCAAAGCGGCAGCACAGGACGGCCCCAAGAAGCCTGCCAAGAAGAAACGCCGCTGATACCGGAGACATGACCACAGGGAAAGGGCCCGGAACCTAAGTTCCGGGCCCTTTCTGTGACCGGCCGGACGGGGGATCAGCCGACCACGAGTTCCGTAACGCGCCACACCTCCTTGCTTCGTTCCAATCGGACTGCCACGGCCCGTGCCCGCACGTCGTCAACCACGACGGCACTGGCCTCATAGATACCGGGAGCGACCTCGCACAGCCGGACCGACCGCACTACGGAGTTTTTGTGCAGACGTGCCAGCGACGGTGACGACGAGCGGGCAAGCTCACGCCGGATCAATAACGCGCGGTGCTGCAGCGTTGCCAGGCAGCGGGGATCCAGCCGCCGGGCCAGCTGATGGACCGGACGGATGCCTGCAAGGACTTCCATCGCGGCCTGGACTGTGGTTCGGGTGATGGCGATGACCTCGGTCTTCTCGTCGACGGCCCGGAGCGGACGGGCAGTAGGCCCCACCCCATCCAGAGCCTGCCGCCCGGCTGCAGGCCGGTTTGGCATGGGCGCTGCGGGGCGGATAGGTGTAACGGCACTCATGGTTTCCCCCTTGGTAGATAATGCTGTCCGTCGATCTGTCGGCTAGGCAGCGGCTGGTGGTTTCAGGATTTGGCCCGGGAGCAGGATGTCCGGGTTTTCGCCAATTTCCGCCTTGTTGGCCTGGTACCAGCGCGGCCAGTGCAGTGCCACCTCGACATCCGAGGCTGCGGGCCCCAGTTCGCGGGCCGCAATGTCCCAGAGTGTGTCGCCGGCAAGCACCGTGACCACAGTCCGCGATGATGGTGGCGCTTGCCCGGCCCGTAAGGGCCTGGCGACAGTGAGGCCAGGATCAGGTACCGGGGCAGTGGGCCGCCAGTCCGGATGAAGCTCCGGCGGGGAGCCCTGTTCCTCCGGCGTCGAACTTGCCGCGGCAATCAACGCGATGGCGGCGGTGCCGCCCGTGGGCTCCCAGGCGGCCGGAGCCGCACCACCCTGCGTAGGCAGCCAAACCGGACCTGAGGGCGTTTCAGCATGGGCCAGTGGAGCGGTAACGAGGTGGACGGAAAGCACCGCCAGCGCCAGCCGGCGCATGAATGCCGGACACAACCTACCCGCCGTGGCGGCCGCGCGTTTCCGTCCGCTTCGGTCCAGTACCGCCGCCATAAAGGCAGACAGCATGGAAAGCACCCACCACGCAGCGATTGCCAATCCCGCCGCAGTTGTGGCCGCGCCCAAAAGCTGGTCGAAATCCGGTGCCCTCCGGCCTGCGCCGCTGAGGATCCAGCGATCCGCGAATGGCAGGCCCGAGATCCACAGGAATCCGCCCAACAACGGGATGGCTGCGGACATCGCGGCGTCGGAGCCGACGTTGTGCTTCGCATGAGCTGTCATTGCCATCTCCATCACGTTTGATGTTGTTTGATGCAGTTTGATGCAAGTGAAATCAGTTTGCCCTACCTGATCGAAGTTTGTCCATACGTTGGAGGGAAGTCGGCTGTGAATTGACCGTGAGGAGGGCGCGTCCTACGCTGGCCGAATGCGTTGGGATGCCCTGTTCAGTGACATGGAGGCACAGTTTGCCGAAGGCGGCAGGCTGTCGATGGAAGCCGAGGTTTCGGAGCGTGCAAGAGCGGACGCGGCCGGACTAAGCCTGGCCGACCGCCTGCGGGGTTCCCTGGGAACGCAGGTGAAGGTACACCTCGTGTCCGGTGCGGTTTTTGAAGGGACCCTCGTGTATGCCGGGGCCGACGCCTTTGTCCTGAACGACAACCGCCATCAGGTACTGGTTCCGCACCTTGCCGTTGAGAGTTACGCGGGACTGGGGCGGCTTTCGGTCAGTGAGCCATCTGTTGTGCGGAGGAGTATCGGGCTGTCCAATGCCCTTCGTGGACTGGCCCGGGACCGGTCGGAGCTGACGGTTCTGTTGAGAAGCGGGAGCGCGCAGGACTCCGGCATGACCGGTGTCATCGACAAGGTGGGCCGCGACTACCTTGACCTGGCTGCACTCAGGCCCGGGGAAGCCCGCCGCGCCTCGCACGTTGGCCACGTCTGTACGGTTCCATTTTCCGCACTTGCCGCCATCAGGTCGGCATTCACCGGAGACTTTTAGCCGCTTCGCAGCCATCCGGCGGTCAGGGCCCGCTCAGACGGACTTGGACCTGGATTCCTGGATCATCCGGCTCGCCTCGGCGTAGCGCTCTTCGATGTACTGCTCCAGCATTTTCTCTTCAACGCGCCACTGGCCGCGGCCGCCAACCTGGATGGCCTTGAGTTCTCCGCTGCGGACCAGTGCGTACGCCGCCGGCGAGTTGATCTGCAGCTGCTCTGCGACGTCTGCGAGGGTGAGGAATCGGGGCATGGTCCTATTTTGCCACTTCAGGGAGCATTTGATGCGTTTATCCACAGTTTGATGCTGTTTGGCTTTTTGACTTTCCGTTCAGGCTTCCATGACGTAACAATGAGGGTGTCCGGGCGCCGCCTGAGGCCCGGCGCGGAGCGAGGGGGAGACTGCGCGTGACAAATGTTGATGCAACTGCGGCCGCAAGGCTGAAGCGGCCGTCGTGGAAAGATCCCCGGCTGCTCGTTGGAGTACTGCTCGTTCTTGCGTCCGTTGCCGGGGTTATCTCGCTTGTCGGCAGCGCTGACAGGACCACCGAGGTCTATGCGGCCCGGGACGCCATCGCAGTGGGCGAAATGCTGACGGAGGACAACGTGGTCCGCGCCAAAGTCCGGCTGGGTGACACGGAGAGGCAGTACATAACTGCAGAAGGCGGCCTGCCTGAGGGGGTGGTGGCTGTCCAACGAATCGGCAAGGACCAGCTGGTCCCGCGCCAAAGTCTTGGCGCTGTGGATGCCCTGGATCGCAAGCCGGTTGCAGTGACTGTCGAGGAGGCGCTCCCGTCCCAGGCGATGGCCGGGACCCGAGTGGACGTGTGGGTTGCCCTGCCGGATGCGAAAAACGGATTCAGCGAGCCGAAGCTCCTTCTTCCCGGCGCGGAAATTGCGGAGATCACCTCCGGGTCCACAACGCTGGGTTCATCACGAAGCACCGTGCTGATGGTCCTCGTGGCCGACAGCCACATGCCTGAGTTGCTGGGAGCACAGGCCAACCAGGCCAAGATCTCCGTAGTCTGGAATCCTGGCGGGGCCGCTTCGTGAGCATTCCGGTAGTCACCGTCGGCCAGGCCCAGGAAGATATTGTGGGCGGCCTTGAGCGGTTGCACGGCCCTGTGACTGTGGTTCGGAGGTGCGCCGAGCTGACCGAGTTGCTGGCAGCCTGCCAGAGCGGACTTGCCCGCGCTGCCGTGGTCGCTGACGGGTGTGAGGAATTGACGGCTTCACTTGTCGACCGGCTGGGTGCGGTCGGCGTGGCGGTCATAGCCCTCACCGATAATCCGGACGAGGCATCCCGGCTGCGGGGGATCGGCGTACCGTCGGCTTTGTTGGGTGTTGAGGCTGCAGCCTTGGCGGCAAGGATATCCGAGGCCGTTGCCCAGCTGGTGGGCAGGCAGCCTGGTCATCCCGCAGCAGGCCTGGCCGATCCCGCCGCCGCGCTCAGGTCCGTGCCCGCGGCGTCGGAAGATGTCCCTGCTGCTTCCGGCACGGGCCGCATCATAGCGGTCTGGGGTCCGGCGGGATCGCCCGGGCGGACCCTGGTCGCGGCGAACATGGCGGGGGAACTGGCTGCTGAGGGGAAGTCCGTCCTCCTGGTTGATGCCGACAGCTATGGGGCCAGTGTCGCGGCAGTCCTTGGCCTGCTGGATGAGTCCGCCGGGCTGGCGCAGGCTTGCCGGCTTGCTGACCAGGGCATGCTCGACGCCGACGCACTGCTCAGGATTGCGGCTGCGGTAGCGACCAGGCTCGGCACATTCCGGGTCCTCACCGGCATTACCCGCGCGGACCGATGGACGGAACTCCGGGCGGCAGCCCTGTCCCTGGTGCTGGAGCGCGGCCGGGAAATCGCGGATGTGGTGGTCGTCGATACCGGATTCTGCCTCGAGGCGGATGAAGAAATCAGCTTTGACACAATGGCCCCGCGACGCAACGCGGCGACCCTGCGGACGCTGGAATTGGCGGACACCGTCTATGCCGTGGGTTCGGCGGATCCGGTCGGAGTCCCGCGGCTGGTCCGTGGGCTGGCCGAACTGGAGCTTGCGGTGCCGCATGTCTCTCCCGTGGTGGTGATGAACAAGGTCCGCGCCGGCGCGGTGGGCAGGGCCCCCGAACGTCAGTTGCGGGAAGCATGGGACCGGTATGGTCCGGCCGCAGAAATCAGCGCGTTTCTGCCGGCCGACGGTCCCGCCGCCGATTCAGCGCTGCTGGGAGGCTCATTGCTCCTCGAAGTTGCACCGGAGTCGAAGCTCAGGGCCGCGATAGCCGAATTGGTCTGTGCATCTGTCCAGCAAAAACGCAGATCCTCTGTATTTTCTTCCACAGCGAGGCGTCGCCTAAAGGGTTAGGCTCACCATAAGAGCTGCAAAGGTGCAGCATCAATCTTGTGATGGAGGCGTTTGTCGATGTCGTCTGGATCCAGTGTGGAGGATCAACCCCTTGCTATTGGAGACCGTGAAGGTTTCCTGGGGGACTACTATCAGCATCTAGCCGAGGAGGACGCGCGCAGCTACTCGCAGGATGTGCTGGCGGCCCGGGCCGAGGCGCACCGCGAGGTCGCCGGAGTGCGGCTCCCTGGCCAGGCCAAAATCTCCATCGGGACGGAGCCGGACAGCAGCGTAGTCTATATCGTCACAGACGACATGCCTTTCCTCGTTGACTCTGTGAACGCCGAGCTGGTCCGGCAAAATTCTGCCATCCACCTGGTAAACCACCCTCTCTTTGTGGTCACCCGGAACCGCGAATCGGGGCAGCTGGTCAAAGTGGACCGGGTTCCATCGCAGTTCGGAATTTCCAGCGGCGACACCGCGGCAATGCCCAGCATGTCGCACCTTATCGCCCAGGGAGACAACACCTCCCACATGGAGTCGTGGATCGCTGTGGAGATCGACCGCACCACGGACGAGGCCCGGACGGCACTTCTTGCCGGCCTGGAACGGGTCCTGGGTGACGTGAGGGCCGCAGTCGAGGACTGGCCGAAAATGCGCAACAAGGCCCGCCAGATCGCGGAAAGCCTGGACAAAGTGGCCCACCCGGCCCAGATTGCGGAGCTGCGCCAGGCCCAGGACCTGCTCCGCTGGCTCGATGAAGGCAATTTCACCTTCCTGGGTTACCGCGAATACGACCTCATTAACGTCGATGGCGAAGATGTCCTTGAACTCCGGGACGACAGCGGACTCGGGCTCCTCCGGGCCGCAGTGGATTCCCACCATGTCCAGCACCTGACCGATGCAGGCCGGAAAAAGGCCCGGGAGAAGCGCGCACTCGTAATCACGAAGGCAAACTCCCGGTCCACCGTGCACCGCCCCGCGTACCTGGACTACATTGGCGTGAAAAGCTTTGACGCCGCCGGGAACGTCAACGGGGAACGTCGCTTCATCGGACTGTTTGCCACCAGCGCCTACGCCGGGTCTGTCCGGAACATCCCGATCGTCAGGGAAAAAGTGGACGCCGTGCTGCGGAATGCCGGGTTCCCGCCTGACTCGCACTCCGGCAAGGACCTGCTCGGAATCCTTGAGACCTATCCGCGCGACGAACTCTTCCAGATCGAGATCCCCGACCTTGCGGCCACCGCAATGGGAATCCAGCGGCTGCAGGAGCGCCGCCGGACGCGTTTGTTCCTGCGCCCGGATATCTACGGCCGGTTCATGTCCGCCGTCGTATACCTCCCGCGTGACAGGTACACCACCAACGTCAGGCTCCGCATTGAGGATGAGCTGCGGGAAACGTTCCAGGCCGTCTCGATCGACTACGAGGCACGGATGACAGAGTCCGCGCTGGCCAGGCTGTTCTTCCGCATCCGCCTGCCCAAAGGCGCTGACGCCAGCCACGTTGACGCCGAAGACCTTGAAAAGCGTCTGGTCAGGGCCGCCCGGTCCTGGAGCGAAGGAATCTCAGAGGTCCTGCGGGGGAGCGGTGAAGACGAGCACGCCAAGGAACTGGCAGCCATCTGGTCCGAAGCTTTCCCGGCGAGCTACCGCGTGGACTATGAAGTTGAGGAGGCCCTGGAGGACATCTCCCGCTTCGAGAAGTACGGTGCCGAAGCGGAGCGTACAGCCGGAGCAAAGCAGGAACGTCCAGGTGTCCATGTTTATCTCCCGGAAGGCGCAGGTGCCACGCTGGAGGAAGATGCCCGCGTCAAGCTCTACATGCTGGAGCCGAAGAGCCTCAGCCAGATCCTGCCCTACTTCCACAACATGGGGCTTGAGGTACTGGACGAGCGGCCCTTCGAGATCGAGACGGCTGACCGGCGTGATTTCTTCCTTTATGACCTTGGGCTTAAGTACCCGGCCGGCGTAGATCCGGTAGCTACCGGCCAGTTGCTCGCCGAGTCCTTCGGGGCAGCCGTTTCCGGTGCCATTGAATCCGACAGTTTCGACCGGCTCGTGCTCCGGGAGGGAATGCACTGGCGCCAGATTACTGTTCTGCGGGCCTACGCGCGCTACATGCGCCAGATGGGAAACACCAACTCGTTCGGGTTTATCGCCGACACGTTGCTTGCCAATCCTGAAGTTACCAAAGGGCTCAGCGCACTCTTCGCGGCCCGGTTCGATCCCTCAGTTGATGAGGACCAGCGTGGCGCCACCCAGGAGGCCGTCCGGGCGGGACTGCACGAATCGATCGACCAGGTCGCAACCCTCGACGCCGATCGCGTCCTTCGTACGTTCATGAACCTGATCGAGTCCACGCTGCGCACCAACTTCTACCAGTACAAGCAGCACTTGAGTTTCAAACTGGATCCCACAAACATCGAGGGACTGCCCTTCCCGCGGCCAAAGTTCGAGATCTGGGTGTATTCCCCCCGGGTGGAGGGTGTACACCTGCGTTTCGGTAAGGTGGCACGCGGCGGGCTTCGTTGGTCCGACCGGCGCGAAGACTTCCGCACCGAGATCCTGGGCCTCGTTAAGGCACAGACCGTCAAGAATGCGGTTATCGTCCCCACCGGCGCCAAAGGCGGCTTCTTCGCCAAACAGCTCCCGGATCCGGCGGCAGACCGCGCTGCCTGGATGGCGGAGGGCATTGAAAGCTACAAGACGTTCATCCGCGGCCTGCTGGACATCACGGACAACCTGGTAACCCTGCCCGACGGCGAAAACCTGGTGCCGCCGTCGGACGTGGTACGGCACGACGACGACGATTCCTACCTTGTGGTCGCCGCGGACAAGGGCACGGCCACGTTCTCCGACATCGCCAACGGCCTCGCAGCCGAGTACGGCTTCTGGCTCGGAGACGCCTTCGCTTCGGGCGGTTCCGTAGGCTACGACCACAAAGCCATGGGCATCACCGCCCGCGGGGCCTGGGAATCTGTCAAACGGCACTTCAGCGAACTTGACCTTGACACCCAGACCCAGCCGTTCACCGTCGTCGGCGTCGGCGACATGTCCGGCGACGTGTTCGGCAACGGTATGCTGCTGTCCCGCCACATCCGCCTGCTCGCGGCCTTCGACCATCGCCACATTTTCCTGGATCCCAATCCAAACGAGGAATCGTCCTTTGCGGAACGCCAGCGGCTGTTCGAGCTGCCCCGCTCCTCATGGGATGACTACGACAAATCCCTCATCAGCGAGGGCGGCGGCGTTTTCGCCCGGCAGGCCAAGACTGTCCCCGTCTCGGAGCAGATCCGTGCGGCCCTGGGGCTGCCGGAATCGACAACCCAGCTGAGCCCGCCGGAGCTTCTACGGGCGATTCTGCTGGCTCCCGCCGACCTGCTGTACAACGGCGGGATCGGAACATACGTCAAGGCAAGCACCGAGTCGAACGCGTCCGTGGGGGACAAGGCCAATGACACCATCCGCGTGGACGGCCGTGACCTGCGGGTCAAAGTGGTCGGTGAAGGCGGCAACCTCGGGATGACCCAGCGCGGGCGAATCGAGGCAGCACTCCAGGGAGTGATCCTCAATACGGACGCCATCGACAATTCGGCAGGCGTGGACTGCTCTGACCACGAGGTCAACATCAAAATCTTCGTGGACCGGATGGTGGCTGCCGGCAAACTCTCCGCAGAGGAACGCTCCGGGTTCCTCTCGTCGATGACCGACGAGGTGGGCCGGCTGGTGCTGCAGGACAATGT
Source organism: Arthrobacter sp. BE255 (assembly GCF_031457335.1). Classification (NCBI taxonomy): domain Bacteria; kingdom Bacillati; phylum Actinomycetota; class Actinomycetes; order Micrococcales; family Micrococcaceae; genus Arthrobacter; species Arthrobacter sp. BE255. The sequence goes on from NZ_JAVDWK010000001.1 coordinate 445,405, forward strand.
GGACCAAAACATCCTGCTCCTCAACGACCGCATGCGCGTTGCCGAGTGGAGCCCCAGCTACGAACGGATGATGGACTGGCTGGAAAAATCAGCTGACCTCAAACGCGATCTTGAAGCCTTGCCTACTACGGAGACCCTGCGGGAACGTCTGGGCCAGGGCCAGGGCCTGACGTCCCCGGAACTGTCCGTGCTTGCGGCGTACGCCAAGATCGAGCTGACCTCTGCCCTCCGGGACAGCGACCTCGCCGACGATCCGTGGTTCCGCCAGACCCTCCGCGCCTACTTCCCGCAGCAGTTGCGGGAACGGTTTGATGCCGAACTCGACACGCATCCGCTGCGGCGGGAGATCATCGCCACCATTGTTGCCAACGACATGATCAACATGGGCGGCATCACCTTCGCGTTCCGGACCATTGAGGAGACCTCAGCCACCGAGGTGGCTGTGGCGAAGGCGTTTGTCGCTCTCCGGGAGATCTACGAACTCGATGTCATGGTGGATGAGCTGAACAGCCTCCCGGCATCGTTCCCCACGGAGCACTGGAGCACTGTCCACCTGGACATCCGGCGACTGCTGGACCGTGCCGTGCGCTGGCTCGTGGGCCAAGGCGGAGCCAACCGGCCGATCGCTGACGTCGTCGCCGAATTCAAGCCCGTCATGGATCCGATGCGCGCCCGACTCCTCGACTACGTTCGGGGCGACGACCGCGAGCGGGTGGCCGCGTGGCTTGAGGAAGCACGGGAGTGGAAGCTGCCCGAAGGCCTGGCTCTGCGCTGGGCTGAACTGTTTGAGAGTTTCGTGTTGCTGGACATTGCCAAGATCGCCCAGGTCCGCAAGGACCCCGTTGAGGAGATTGCGTCCGTTTACTACACGGTATTCAACCGCTTCCACGCTGATTCACTGCTTGAACGGATCAGCAGCCTGCCCAGGCAGGACAGGTGGCAGGCGCTGGCACGGGCGGCCTTGCGCGACGATCTGTACTCGACGGTGTCGGACATGACGATGGCGGTGCTCGAATGCACGGATTCCGGACTCGCCCCGGCGGACAGGCTTAAGGATTGGGAGAGCCAGAACGCTGAACAGCTGGGCCGGGCCAAGAGCATGTTCGACGAGGTCAATTCCCTCGAAGCGGACGATATGGCGTCACTGTCGGTAGCATTGAGGCTCTTGAGGTCAATCGTCCGACGCTAGGGATACCGGCGTCGTAACTGGAGGTGCAGTGGCAATCTTTACGGACCCCATCAGGGAACATGCTGATTTTGGGCCGGGCGATGCCGAATGGCTGCACCTCCTGGTGGGGGACTGGCAGATGGTTGCCGACCTCGCGTTTGCCGATCTCGCTCTGTGGTTCCCCCACCCGGAGTACGGCTACGTGGCGTTGGCGCACGTCCGGCCCTCAACCACGCACACCGTTTTCCACGGCGACTTTGTGGGTGAGGGCATCCGCTCGGACCTGCAGCCGCTGGTTGACAAAGCATGGGCCAGCCGTGCCATCGAACGGTCCAGCGAAACAAACTGGAGCAGCGACATGGCCCTGCGGGTCGAGGCCGTTCCCATGGTCCGCAACGGCCGGACCCTGGCCGTTGTGACGACGCACATGGACCTATCCAGCTCGCGTATGCCCTCCAGGCTGGAACTCACGTACCGGCAGTGCGCCTATGACTTGCTCCGCATGGGCACGCTGGGGCTGTGGCCGGACTTTGCCTCGCCAACGGGGTCCCGCCGTGGCGCGCCCCGCGTGGGGGACGGCCTTATCAGGCTCGACGCCGAGGGCATCGTGCAGTACGCGAGCCCCAATGGTGTTTCCGCGTTCCGGCGGCTTGGCGACGGCGAGTCCCTCGAGGGGCGGTCGCTGGCCGAAGTAACGGCGAGCCTGCTAAAGGACCGGCGAATGGTCGACGAGACGCTGCCACTGGTGGTAACCGGCCGGATGCCATGGCGCAGCGAGATCGAGTCCCGCGGCGTGAGCCTCTCCCTGCGGGCAATTCCGCTCCGTGATGAGCAGCACCGGTTCGGGGCCCTGGTCCTGTGCCGCGATGTGTCCGAGCTGCGGAGGCGGGAGATGGAGCTCGTCACAAAAGACGCGACCATCCGCGAGATCCACCACAGGGTGAAAAACAACCTGCAGACCGTGGCGGCCCTCCTGAGGATGCAGTCGCGCCGCATGGTCAGCGATGAAGCCAAGCAGGGCCTGGAACAGGCGATGCGCCGCGTGGCCACGATCGCCCTTGTCCACGAAACTCTGTCCCAGGGCCTGGCGCAGAGCGTCGATTTCGACGAACTGATCGGCCGCCAGTTCAGGCTGTCAGCGGAAGTTGCCTCACCTTCACAGCAGGTCAAGACCGAACGCGCGGGACTGTTCGGCGAACTTCCCAGCGACTTCGCAACTCCGCTGGCGCTGGTGATCAATGAATTGGTGACCAACGCCGTCGAACACGGTCTCGAGGGACGCACCGGCACGGTATGGCTCCTGGCCGACCGGTCCGAGGAGGACGACGGCGAAGAGCTCCTGACGGTCACAGTGGCCGATGACGGGGTGGGCCTGCCGGAGACTCCCCATGTCGAGGGCCTGGGCCTTCAGATCGTCCGCACTTTGGTAACCAGCGAGCTCGGCGGCACCATCGCGTGGCAACCCCGGGAAGGCGGGGGCACGGCCGTCCGGATCCGGCTGAGCCTCATGCCCAAGTAGCCCGCGTCTCCGGCGCCGCTGGAATCAACCGAACTCTGGAAAAACTAATGGCCGCAACCCGTTGGGTTGCGGCCATTGCCGTCTGTTATGCCTTAGCCCGGGTTACGAAGCCCGGCGCGCGCGTGCTGCCCGGCGCTTCAGGGCCCGGCGCTCGTCCTCACTCATGCCGCCCCAGACGCCGGCATCCTGGCCGGATTCCAGCGCCCACTGGAGGCAGGTGTCAACAACGGGGCAGCGGCGGCAAACGCTTTTGGCTTCCTCGATCTGGAGGAGGGCAGGGCCCGTGTTTCCGACCGGGAAAAACAGTTCCGGGTCCTTGTCAAGGCACGCTGCGCGGTTACGCCAATCCATGCTGATCAGTTGCTCCATTTCTGGGAAGAGCTCTTTGTGAAATTATTCACTAGTAGCTACAAAGGAAAGGGGCCCTTTGGGGCCCCCTTGGTCATCTGAATTAAGCCTGTCATGTTAACGCTGTGTAAACAAGGGGTAATAAGGCTTGAAATCCCCGGAAAGCTGAGCGATACATCACATCGGTGTTGGTGGCCCTCACCACTGTCCGACTATGTCCGGTAGGGTGCCAGTGTGTCAAGACCCCCCGTACCCCCCTCGAACACTTCCCCTGACGGTTCCCCAGACCCTTTTGCGGGCGGATCCGGGCCGCAGAAGGGCCAGGAATTTCCCACCGGCCAGCTGGCCGGACGTCCGCGCGGCGTAACAGTCATTGCCCTGGTTGTCGCCGCTGAAGCCACAGCTTTGCTTGGCGCGGCCGCCTGGTACGGATATGAACTTGCGACGGGAGCGCCTGTCCTCTCCTTTTGGGGTGCCGTGTTCACGATGGCATTGCTCCTCGCCTTCTCGGCGTGGCTGTTCGCGGTGGGGCACTTCCTGTTCCGCGGATACCGCTGGACACGGGCAGCTTCCTTGGTGGCCCAGATCTTCGTCCTGACCGTGGGCTTCCCTACCCTGACCGGGGGCCTCATCTGGGCCGGGCTCGCCATGCTCCTTCCCGCGCTCCTCGCAATTGTCCTGCTGTTCGACAAACGTGTTGTTACCTATGCGTCACGGACGGGCGGCTCCGCGGCCGTTTGAAGTCCCGCCGCGTCCTGTTTATGGGCTGGGGCTTGCGACGTGTCAGGCACCCAGCCCAGCTGGACCGGCATCGGCCTGCCGTTCGCCACCAGGACGCTGCGGCCCGGGGGCGGATTCGGCTCCGCGTCGAACCTGATGCCAAACAGGTCGCCGTCCATGAGGCTGCGCGGCGCGATCACCAGCCCGGTCCCCGAACCCCGGGCGCTGAGCGCCAGCGGCACGCGCTGGACCAGTAGCGGACTGAACCCTGCAGTGAAAACCACGCTGATTCCCCTATTGTTCAGTGCTGCAAGGTCCTGCTGCGCTGACTGGGGCAGGAGGTCTGCGTCGTCCACCAGGGCGATGGCATGTCGGCCCACTGCGCCGGCAGCGGCCCGCTGAAGCGCACCGGACCAGTACTCGCAGGCGTCACCGCCTGCATCCGGTGCCAGCCACTCCGCCGTCCCGGCGTTCAGTTCCGGTAACAGCCGCAGAAAGTTGGTCTTGCCGCCGCCGTGCCCTCCAAGGGCGGCGAGAACTCCACCTGCCGGAATGCGCACGCAGACAGGCGCCAGTTCGTCTCCGCCCAGCCCAATGACAAAGGACTGTTGCCCTGGAAGGCCGGGATAAAGCTTCGGACGCCGAGTTCCCGGCCGAGCCGGCACTACTCCCGTGTCCGGCATTGCACGTTCCATCATTTCTGTTATCGATACCGTGGCGGGCAGCGAATCCACCCGGAAGGGCCGTCTGATAACTGCATGGCCGCCGGCTTTCCCCGCGACAGCCCACAGAGATTCTTCGTCGTCGGACTCGGCAAAGAACTGGCCGACGGCAGATTTGCCTCCCGCGAGCGGTCCGAAGGCCACCACCCGGCCGGGAACTTCAGCCGTGGCGGGCATTTTCGGCCACGCGAGGCGGCTGTCGTCGTTTGAGCCGCACGGAAAGTAGAAGCGGTTAGGCACCGAAGCGAAGAACCTGGCAGTCACCAGCTCTCTCTGTCCCGAAATGGCGACAATGATTCCTGCGCGGCCGCCATCCCGCAGAAGATCGTGGACCAGCTCTTCCGCCCAGCCCAGCGGTCCGGACCGGAAGGACGAAGCCCACGTTCCCCAACCCGAGATGATCAGCAGCAGGGGAGTCCGGTGATGGTCGGGGGAGCTGCCCAGCCGAAGTGACAGCTCCTGTTTGAGGCGTTCGAGGATTCGGACGGCACGTCGAAGGTCTTGCGGACCGGCCTTGGCGCCAACGCGGCAGTTCGACTCGATGCCGTCCAAGGAACCGTCGGCGTCGAGGATATAGAAATGCGATTCGACCTGATGGGACGCGAGTCCGTTGACCGTAACTTTCAGGGCGTCAGGCACGCCCGCCTCCGGAGTGCCAACGAGCCCCAAATGCCCGTGCCGGGCGGGGTGCCAGTCGAGCAGTGCTGTCCGCTGTTCATCGGGCAGGTCAATCATTCCGAGGCTTATCGCCCATCCTTGTGGATTCCTGTTCCAGGGCAGTGATGCGGGGTGACTGACGGCGGCAGCGGCCACCACGGGGCGTTGCAGGACGTGCGGTAGCGGCGCAGCCACGGGTGGCCTTGCTGGCTGACCATCCATGCAGACCCAGAGGCGCGACATCATTTCGACCATGGGTGCGGCCGCCATCGCAGGTGTCAGGTCTTCGTGGTCGTCCGCCGCGGGCAGTTTTCCGGTGGGGTCCATGAGCGATTCCGAGGCCAGACGTACCCGTAGGCGGCCTGGAATGCTCCTGTCAGTCGGTTCCGTCAGGGAGGCGGCCTGGAACTCCTCTGGTTCCTCAGTGCCCCGCGCCAGGAAAGCCCTCCCTGGCGTATGCAGGCTAATGGCTGAAGCGGCTGCGGCATTGATGATGTCCATCGACTCCATGTCGGACTGGACGCGGAGGGCGATGCTGGTTGTGACGTTCGCCCGAATGTCCGCCGTCAGGGCGCCCTGGGGCCGCTGCGTCGCCATGATCAGGTGGAGGCCCAGGGAGCGCCCGATAGCTGCGATCCTCATGAGTTCGGTCAGGGCCGCCGGCGCCTGCTCAACCAGCATCCGGAATTCATCAATGATCACCACAAGGTGGGGGAGCTGGGCATCCCGATCCGTGCGCGAAGCCCGGTACGCAGTCAGATCCGGCGCCCGGGCGGAGGCCAGTACTTGCTCACGGAGCCGGACTTCCGCCCGAAGAGATACCAGCGACCGGTCGAGCTCGTGGCTGGCGAGATCGGTGAGCATCCCTACACAGTGTGGAAGGCCTTGCAGGGGCGCCAGCCCCGATCCGCCTTTAAAGTCGATAAACAGGAAATTGATGCGGTCCGGCGGGTGGCTGAGCGCCAATGCCGCGGTGATGCTGCGCAAAAGTTCGGATTTTCCCGAGCCGGTGGTCCCGGCCACCAGGAAATGGGGCCCGTCGGTGTGGAGATCCAGATAGCGGGTGCCGTCGGCGGTTTGACCGACGGGTACGGCGAGCCCCGGTTCGTGGCGGGATGCGGCCCAGCGTGCTGACGTTTCAGACCTGCTGGGGTTGAGCAGGTCGCTGAGCAGGCAAGTTTGCGGCACAGTTGTCGCACTGCTGTTAACGGGCCCGGCATCACGGGAAAGCATGCGGCAAAAGTTGCCGAAGACCTCCTCCGGAGCGAGGTCCGGCACAAAGCGAATGGTCCCCTCCGGTCCGTGCAGCTCGGCCACCCGTTCGCCCAGTTCGATGTCCGCTGATGCCATGGAACCAGGCCGGGACCGAAAATCGATGACCTGCCAGTGGTTTTCCGCCGCGAGAGCTTTGATTCCGTCGTCCGTCGGGTCGCCGGCATTGATCATCAGAAGCACGCCCCGTGCGGTTGTGGGGCCGTGTTCCCCTGCCAGCGCGGCTGTTGCTGCAGCCTTCGTGGCAGTCAGGGTGACACTGGACAGGAACCGGCCGCTGAGTGGAAGTCGACCGGCCGGACCATGGACCACCACGCGGGTGCGGACGGCCCGCGGGTAACCCGCAAGTTGCATAATGAGCGACCGCATCAGACCGTCGAGGGACTCAGCCGGGCCGCTGACTGTGGTCAGGGAATTGGCCGGATCGAGGACGAGCGGAACAACTCCGGCCGACGGGACGACCAGTTCCGGCGCGGCAGGCTCGAATCGGATATTTGCAGATTGGGCTGCCAAACCCAGGCGTAGCCAGATCCTCTGTTCGCCGGGAGCCCGTTCATGGGACGCGCCGGACGGCGGCCCGCCGACCACAAGATCGGACAGCGGTGGAGCAGCGCGCCGCCGCCGCTCCAGGTCCTGGCGGAGCGCCGTTGCCACCGCTGTGGCCAAGTCCCTGCGTTGACGCCTCCCGGAGACGACCGGCACGAGGACGGAGACCGCAGAGACCACGGTGAAAGCAAGGAACATCCACATACCTGTCATGACGGCCAGTCCGACGCCGATGACCAGCGGCAGGACGGCCGTCAGCACGAGTGCGGCACGGTTAACGGAGTCCGTTCGCCGTTGGATCAACAGGGGCTCGTAGACGTCTGATCCTGCTTCTTCCAGCTTCACGCCGGGAGCATCCACGAAGATCAGCGACATCGTGGAGTTGCCGCAATGGATGACGGATCCGGTGGTCACGACAGTGTTTCTCACCCGTTCGCCGTCGACTTCCGTACCGTTGGCACTGTCAAGGTCCTCGATGGTGATGGCAGTTTCGGAAACCAGAAGGCGGGCATGTTGCCTCGACAGTTCAGGATCCGGGATGACGATGTCCGCTTTGCTTCGGCCGATGCTGTACGTTCCGCGCCTCAGGGGAACCACCGTCCCGGCGCCGGTGCCGCTCAGCACTGCGAGGGCCAACGGCGCGGGCAGGCCCGAAGGCCGCCGCGGCTTGCCACCCAGGCTCCGTGTCCCGCCGTCGACGATAACCGCACCGTTCACCAGTGGCGGTTCGCCGACCGTCAGGGAAGCAAGCTGGAAGCCGTCCACTGACAGAACGCCGGTGCCGAACCTTGCCCCGAGTTCGGCCTGCAGGTCCGCACCCCCGGTGCCAATGGACGCGTCCACCGTGAGTTCCAGTGGTGTCTGGACCAGCCCAGTGCCGGGGCTGCGGACCAGCGTACACTCCAGCGGCATGATGTTGAATCCCTATCGTTTGGCTGACCTACATCTCCACGCTAGCCATGGCATCCGGCGCGTGTCTCAACGGGCACATGCCATGTGGATAACGACGGCCCCGTCATGCAGCGCGTGTCGGGGGCAACCATCCCGCCAGATAGGATGAATGACGTTGTCGTGTGCTTATGAGGAAGGACGTCCACGGGTGGTAGAGATTGCGGATAACGCAGATGTGTCAGCTGATGCGGTGGTTGGGGAGGGTTCCAAAATTTGGCATCTGGCCCAAGTACGCGAGAAGGCCCTGCTAGGCGCAAACTGCATTATTGGCCGTGGCGCCTACATCGGGACAGGAGTCACGATGGGCGACAACTGCAAAATTCAAAATTATGCGCTGGTGTACGAACCAGCCCAATTGGGCGACGGGGTCTTCATTGGACCTGCGGTCGTGCTGACTAACGACACGTATCCCCGGGCCATCACGCCGGAGGGCGAGTTGAAGAGCGCACACGACTGGGTACCTGTCGGCGTAACCATCAAGCACGGCGCATCCATCGGAGCCAGAGCAGTCTGTGTGGCACCTCTGACAATCGGCCGCTGGGCAACAATTGCGGCCGGCGCTGTGGTCACCACGGACGTTCCCGACTTTGCACTCATGGTAGGGGTTCCCGCCAAGCGTCGCGGTTGGGTCGGAAAGGCGGGGTTCCCGTTGGAGCGCGTCGGCGAGCACTGGGTCTGCCCTGAGACCGGTGCCATGTATGTCGAACACGACGAAGTTCTTCGAGAGGTTGAAGTATGAGCCAGGAATTCATCCCCCCCGCCAAGCCCATCATTGGCGAGGACGAGCGCAGGGCCGTTGATGCCGTCCTGGCTACGGGCCAACTGGCCCAGGGAACGGAGGTGGCCCTTTTCGAACAGGAGTTCTCCGAGGTCCTGCTCGACGGGCGCGCTGCCGTGGCCGTCAACTCCGGAACGTCCGGGCTTCACCTCGGACTTCTCGCGGCCGGGATCGGGCCGGGGGATGAAGTCATTGTCCCCTCGTTCACGTTCGCCGCGACAGCCAACTCTGTCGCACTGACAGGTGCAACTCCGGTGTTCGCGGATATCGAACTGGAACACTTCACCCTGGACCCGGCCTCTATTGAATCAAGGATTACTGATAAGACGGCCGGCATCATGCCGGTGCACCTTTACGGCCACCCATTTGACGTCCACGCCATCGGCGCCCTTGCGTCGAAGCACGGCATCAAGGTTTTTGAAGATGCAGCGCAAGCACATGGAGCTGCGGTGAACGGACAGAGGGTGGGAACTTTCGGTGACTTTGCCATGTTCAGCCTCTATCCGACGAAGAACATGACCTCTGGGGAGGGAGGGATGGTCAGCACCGGTCTTCCGGGTGTCGAGCGTCGGCTGCGTCTGCTGCGCAACCAGGGCATGGAGCGCCAGTACGAAAATGAACTCGTTGGCTTCAACGCTCGAATGACCAACATTCACGCCGCCATCGGTCGCGTTCAACTGACAAAGGTGTTGGATTGGACAAGGATCCGCCAGGAAAACGCGGCATTCCTGGACGCCCATCTTGAGGGTGTCATCACTCCGACCGTGGCCAAGGGCTGCCAGCACGTCTATCACCAGTACACCATTCGGGTCAGCGAGGACAGGGACGGCTTCGCCAAAGCCCTGCGGGAGGAGTACAACGTTGGCTGTGGCGTCTACTACCCGATTCCGAATAACCGGCTGGCCCCATTCCAGACGGACGACGAATTGCCGGCCACCGATGAGGCGGCCAGGACGGTTCTTTCCCTTCCTGTCCACCCTTCTTTGAGCCAGAACGATCTCGAGCGGATCGTTGCTGCCGTGAACGCACTCGCGAAGGCAGGAAGCTGATGCCAAACTTGCGTGCAGGACTCATTGGACTCGGGATGATGGGCAGGCATCATGCCCGGGTGATCCGGGAGTTGGACGGCGTGGACCTTGTCGCAGTGGCAGACTCCTTCGGCGACCCGCACGGCGTGGCGGACGGCCTCACCGTCTGCAACGGTGTCGATGACCTGATCGCCCAAGGCATCGACCTGGCGGTCGTGGCAGTTCCGACCAACCTCCATGAGGCCGTGGCGGTGCAGTTGGCAGAAGCCGGCATCCATTGCCTCGTGGAGAAGCCTATTGCCGGTGATTCTGAGGCTGGCCGCCGGATTGCGTCCGCCTTCGAAAGCCGGGGGTTGATTGGTGCCGTGGGACATATTGAACGGTTCAATCCGTCCCTTCAGAGCCTGCGCGCGCGACTCGAAGCCGGGGATCTGGGCGATGTCTACCAGATATCCACGCGAAGGCAGGGCCCGTTCCCGGCGCGGATCGCAGACGTGGGCGTGGTCAAGGACCTCGCGACCCACGACATTGATCTGACCGCCTGGCTTGCCCAGAAGAATTACGTCGACGTCGTTGCCCACACCACGTCCCGGAGCGGGCGTGAGCACGAGGATATGGTGACGGCCATCGGGCACTTGAGCGGCGGCGTCGTCACGAACCACATAGTGAACTGGCTCTCGCCCATGAAGGAGCGCACAGCCATTGTCCTGGGCGAGCGGGGAGCGTTCATCGCAGATACGATCTCGGCCGACCTCACTTTTGTCGAAAACGGAACCTTCCAGACCGAGTGGGAATCCATGGCCGCGTTCCGGGGTGTATCCGAGGGATCCAGTATTCGATTCGCCCTGGCTAAGCGGGAACCATTGAAAATGGAGCATGAAGCGTTCCGGGATGCCGTACTGGGAAAGTCAATGAACATTGTCACAATGGCCGAGGGGCTGGAGACCCTCCGTGTCGCAGAAGCCGTGCTGGAGTCCGCGAGGACGGGCAACGTCGTCAGGCTCTGAGCCCGGCAGAGCGGAACGCCGGCGACTTCGTCGCGGTAACCTTGACCAGTAAACCCGGGCATAGCTGTGCCTGCAATCCACCACACAGGAGAGTCGTGAACGCTGACCTCGTCATTGTAGGGTCGGGCTTTTTTGGCCTGACAATCGCAGAGCAGGCCGCGACTGAGCTCGGCTTGAAGGTGGTGGTCATCGACCGCCGACACCACATCGGTGGGAACGCCTACAGCGAAAAAGAAGAGCAGACGGGCATCGAGGTGCACCGGTACGGTGCGCACCTGTTCCACACGTCCAATGAGCGGGTGTGGGAATACGTCAACCGCTTCACCACCTTCACAAACTACGTCCACAAGGTCTACGGCGTACACAAGGGCGAGGTCTATTCCCTGCCCATCAACCTGGCCACAATTAATCAGTTCTTCCGTGCGAACCTCACGCCGGGCCAGGCCCAGGCCTTGATCCATGAGCAGGCCGGAGAGCTCGCCGGGACTGACCCGCAGAACTTGAACGACAAGGGCATCCAGCTCATCGGCCGGCCGCTTTACGAAGCATTCATCAAGCACTACACCGGCAAGCAGTGGCAGACGGATCCGAAGGACCTGCCCGCCGGCATCATCTCCAGGCTCCCGGTTCGGTACAACTACGACAACCGGTACTTCAATGACACATACGAGGGCCTGCCCACAAACGGTTACACCGCCTGGATTGAAAAGATGGCGGAGCATCCGAACATCGAAGTGCGGCTCAACACCGATTTCTTCGACGAAACGCACGAGTACAGCAAGGGCAAGGTGGTCGGCAGGATTCCGGTGATCTACACGGGGCCGGTAGACCGCTACTTCGACTACGCCGAAGGCGACCTTTCGTGGCGGACTATCGACTTCGAGGAGGAAGTGCTGGAGGTCGGGGACTTCCAGGGTACGTCCGTGATGAACTACAACGACGAAGACGTGGCATTTACTCGGATCATCGAACCTCGCCATTTCCACCCCGAGCGGGACTACCGGACCGACAAAACGGTTGTGATGCGCGAGTTCTCCCGCGCTGCCGAAAAGGGCGATGAGCCGTACTACCCGATCAACACGGCCGCGGACAGGGAGAGGCTGCTCAAATACCGTGATCTCGCCGCCGCTGAACAGAACGTGTTGTTTGGCGGGCGTCTGGGCACCTACAAGTACCTCGACATGCACATGGCCATTGGCTCAGCCCTGACCATGTTCGACAACAAGATCCGGCCGCACTTCGAAAGCGGCGCCAAGCTTGAAAGTGGAGGAGTGGACGCATGAGCGCACACGAAGTAACCACAGACTGGGCGACAATCCAGCGCGTCATCCTGCCATCGCAGGACCAGCCGGACACAGTGTCCCTGTACGTCGATGCGGGAACGGCAAGCGGCATCCGGCTGCGCGAAAATGACGAGCTGGCCCGCACCCCCAAGCTGCCGGAACAAAAACTGCAGATGTTCAGTTCGGGAAGCCGTGAGGCTCATTTCGAAGATCTGCTGACGCGGCATTCAATGCGGGTGCGTTCGGGTGAGCAGATATCCTTTGGCACATACTTCAATGCTTTTCCGGCCAGCTACTGGCGGCGCTGGACTGACGTCCGTGACGTTCGACTGGTGGTCAGCACGAGCGGCACCGGAACTGTCACCGTCTACAAGTCCAACGCACGGGGATCCGTTCAGCGCGTGGATGGCAAACACGTGGACGGCACTGCCACGTCTGTCTTTGACCTCACGTTGCAGCCGTTTGGCGACGGGGGCTGGTACTGGTTCGACCTCGCCGCAAGTACGGGCGAACTTCTCCTGGAGAACGGAGAATGGCAGGCCGGTAGCAGCCGTGTTTCCAAGGGCCAAGTGACACTCCAAATCACCACCATGAATAAACCCGATTTTTGCCTGAACAATGCGCGCATCCTGGCAGAAAATCCCACCGTCCTGGAGAACGTCAAAGAGATCCTGATTGTGGACCAGGGCACACACAAGGTCGAGGCAGAGGACGGTTACGCCGCCGTCAAAGACTCGTTGGGCGGAAAACTCAGGGTCATTAACCAGGCAAACCTGGGCGGGTCGGGTGGCTTCGCCCGCGGGATGTACGAGTCCGTGGAGAACGGCAGTGACTACGTGCTGCTCCTGGACGACGACATTGTGGTCGAGCCCGAAAGCATAGTCCGGTTGCTGACCTTTGCTGACCACTGCAGGAAGCCGACCATCGTCGGCGGCCATATGTTCGACCTGTACAACCGCAGTGTGCTCCACACTTTCGGCGAGGTTGTGGATCCCTTCCGGATCGTCCCGGCGCTGCCGCACGCCGACATGGAAACCAGGCACGACTTCAGCATCGCCAACCTCCGCCAGACGGCATGGCTGCACCGGCGCGTCGACGTGGACTACAACGGGTGGTGGATGTGCCTGATTCCCACCGAAGTCATCCGTGAGATCGGCCTTTCCCTGCCGCTCTTCATCAAGTGGGACGACGCCGAATACGGGCTTCGGGCACGCGAAGCCGGTTTCGCGACGGTGTCCCTCCCCGGTGCTGCGGTGTGGCACGTCTCTTGGATCGACAAGGACGACCTCGTGGGATGGCAGGCGTACTTCCACGAACGCAACCGCCTGATTACCACCTTGATCCACAGCCCGTACCCGAAGGGCGGCCGTGTCCTGCGGGAATCGGTTCAGGCCGACGTGAAGCACCTCGTGTCCATGCAGTACTTCACCGAACATGGCCGGATCGAGGCTTTGAAAGACCTCTTCAAAGGGCCCCAGGAGCTCCATCGGGTGCTCGGCACCAAGCTGCCTGAAATCAACGCTTTGAAGGCCTCCTACCCGGACGCGCAGTTGAAGGATGACGTCAACGACTTTCCCGCACCGAAACTGGGCCGCGGTCCCATGGGGGGAACCGTCGTCGGAATGCCCAGCAAGAAGGAACTCATTCCCTGGGGTATCAAGACAGTTGCGCGGCAGCTGATCAAGGCACCGGGCCCAGAAAGCGCCGAGCGGCCGCAAGGATATCTTGCCCACAGGGACAACCGCTGGTTCCGGGTTGCCCACTACGACAGCGTGGTGGTGTCCAATGCCGAAGGAACTGGAGCTTCGTGGTACCAACGTGACCCGAAGAAGCTGAAATCGATGCTGACGGAGGCAACGCGGCTACATCTGCAGCTCTTCCGTGAGTGGGACAAGCTCGCCCGACAGTACAGGGACGCTGTCGCCGAGATCAGCTCGCTGGAGTCGTGGAAAAAGACTTTCGAAGCGAATTCCGAGGACAAAAGTTAGATGACAGGCCAAATCGACCAGCTGATAAAGCCGGGGAGTGGGCGCGGTCTCCTTGATGTTTACGGGGACCGCTTCCTCCTGAAACTGCTGGTCCGCAAGGAAATCAAAGTTCGCTACCGGGGCTCCGTGCTCGGGCTGATGTGGTCGTACGTCAAACCGCTCGTGCAGTTCCTCATCTACTTTGTGGCACTGGGCATCTTCCTCAACCTCCAGCGCGGAACGCCCAACTATGCGATCTACCTCTTTGCAGGAATCGTTTTGGTTAACTTCTTCACGGAATCGCTGTCCAATGCAACGCGTTCGATCGTGGACAACCGCGATCTCATCCGGAAGATATATCTGCCGCGCGAACTCTTTCCTGTCGCGACCGTATGGGTTTCGGCGGCGCACTTTCTCCCTCAGCTGCTGGTCCTCATCGGGGCCTGTCTTGTGGTTGGTTGGACGCCGTCGATCCTCCAGCTGGCAGCTGTTGTGCTGATATTCCTGATGGTTGCAGTTCTTGCAACGGGGCTGGGTTTGATTTTCGGGGCAATTAACGTCTATTTCCGCGACTCGGAGAACATCGTTGACATGATCGTCATGGTCGTCACCTGGGCCTCTCCGGTCCTCTACGTGTGGTCGATGGTTGAGCGTGTTATGGGCCCCTGGTTCTGGATCTACCAGCTGAACCCCATGACGGTCGCAGTGGAAGTCTTTCATTGGGCATTCTGGGAACCGTCATTGAAGTCCGATCAGCTCGTCGGCGCGACGATGCCGCCGGACCTGCTGACAGTGTGGCTTCCGGTCGCCATATTGACCACGTTGGTTATCCTCTTCGTCGGACAGCTGACGTTCCGTCGTCTCGCCATCCACTTTGCACAGGAGCTCTGACATGACGACGAATGGCCATGTAGCGATCAGCTGCATCGACCTACGAAAGCAGTTCGTCCTTCGCCACACCAGGTCCCTCAAGGAGGCCCTCGTGTGGCTGGTCAAGGGAAGGAAAGGCGACCTCTCCAAGAAGTTCCTGGCTTTGAAAGACGTATCGCTGGAAGTAAAGCAGGGAGAGACTGTCGCACTCCTGGGCCTGAATGGCTCCGGAAAGTCAACACTCCTCAAGCTCATCTCAGGGGTATTGCAGCCCGACGGCGGAACAGTACGCACCCGAGGGCGGGTAGCCGGGCTGATCGAGGTGGGTGCGGGCTTCCACCATGACCTCAGCGGACGCGATAACGTCTACCTCAATGGCGCCATCCTCGGAATGACCGAAAAACAGATTGACGAGATGTTCGACTCGATCGTGGAATTTTCCGAGATCGGGGAGTTCATCGACACGGAAGTCAAGTTCTACTCATCGGGAATGTACCTCCGGCTCGCGTTCTCCATCGCCGTGCACACCGACCCCGAAGTTTTCCTTATCGACGAAATCCTTGCCGTCGGAGACGAACCTTTCCAGCGCAAGTGCATCGCGAAGATCAAGGAACTGTCTGCCAAGGGGAAGACGCTGTTCGTCGTTAGCCATGACCTGGATCTCGTGGCAACGGTCTGCGAACGTGGAATCCTCCTGGAGCACGGCAAAGTTGTGATGGACGGCGAAGTGCATGGCGTGGTCAAAGAGTTGCGGCGGCGCTCGGCCGAGGCCGAAGCCGAAGCCGAAGCCGAGGGCAGTTTGTGAGCCACGTGCCAATGCGCCGCGACCTTGCGTGGATAGCGGCAACTGTAGGCGCCACGTTGATTGGATCATTGGTCCCGCTCGTCACCAACAACAGGTTCTATTACTACGATGACACCCAGGCTGGGGCATTTGGTATCTGGTTTGAGATCGGCACCAAAATCAGCTCAGGAGAGTGGCCCCTGTTTAGCGACAGCGCCTGGGGAGCAGGCAACTATGCGGCTGAGGGGCAATGGGGGATCTGGAATCCGCTCATTCTCCTGATCGGCCTGATAGCGAGCAAATCCGCCAACATCGTCGTTTTTTCCACGATTCTCAAGATTTCATTCCTTTGCGTCATGGCGGCCGGGACGTTCCTGGTGGCCCGCAGCTACAAAGCCAGCCCGGAGTGGGCAGCCATCGCGGGCGTTGCCGTGACCCTGACCGGTTTCACCGTATACATGGACGCCGCCTCGTGGGTCACCGGGCTCATGGTGTTCAGTCTTTTACCGCTTGCGTGGTTTGGTCTGCATCGGATGGCCTTCGCTAGAGCCAACCCCATCCTTGCGCTAGCGACCTCTTACGTGCTGATCACTATCGGCTATGTCCACGGAACGCTCATGCTGGCCATCCTTTTCCTTGGGCTTCTGACGGAAGCCTGGGTCCGCGCCTCACGCCGTGCCGCCCTCCGGCTCCTGCTGACAGGTCTGGTCTGTGGCACTGTGGCGCTGGCGGTCTATCTGCCCGGTGTCCTGACGGCCCCGGTAACTGCGCGGACCGGCGGCATCGTCAACAGCGGGTTCCTGACCCCCGACCTGACTGGGCTTGCCACAGCGTGGGTGCCGGGGAGCCTGCCACAGGTCACAGGCTGGTGGGGCGGTTTTGCCCCAGTGCCCCTCCTCTATGTGGCCTGGTTCCTGCCCGCACTTGTCCTCGTTGATTACGGGCGGGCCAGGGGTGGCATCAAGGACTTCGCTGCAATCGGTGTTTTCGGGCTGCTGTCGCTGGGGCTGACTTTGGCACCCAGTGACCTTGGCCCCCTACGCTTTCCTGTCCGGCTTATGCCATACGTTTCCTTGGCGGTGCTCATCGCTACTGCCGTCCTGGTTTCACGCTACCGGGTCGCAGCGTTGAGCCGGGCGCGATTGGCGATTACTGCGGCTATTGTCGTCTCCGGCCTCTATCTGGCGTGGACCCAGTTTCCATCCTTCCGCTTGGCCGCTTCATTCGGCCTGTTGTCCGTGGCGGGCATCGCTGTGCTGTACTTTTTCCTTTACTCGGGCCGGGTTAGGGGTCGTTTCAGGACGCCGGCACTCACAGCTGCCGTTCCCATTCTCATCAGCCTCGTTATAGCTGGTGGGCAGCATGCGGCGTTTAAAGGCTCACCCCTGCCTGACTACCGGATGCCCGATGCATCGGCCGGATACACCCAACAGCTTCCAGGCGCCAAAGGTGGCACCTTTGTGGTGGGAGATCCCACCATCCTCGGGGCTGGAATCTGGGACGAGACCCTGGCATCCAACGCCTGGTACCTGAATGCGGCGGAGGTTCAAAACCTGTATTCGCCCATCATGTTTGCCGAGTACGCAGAGGACCTCTGCATCTCGAGCCACGGCTGGACCTGCGCGGCCGCTGGAAGAAAGCTGTTCGAAACCGATGAAACCACAGGCGCCGTTCTCGCGGATCTGCTCTCCTTGGATACCGTCCAGATA
Organism: Arthrobacter sp. BE255; assembly: GCF_031457335.1. Classification (NCBI taxonomy): domain Bacteria; kingdom Bacillati; phylum Actinomycetota; class Actinomycetes; order Micrococcales; family Micrococcaceae; genus Arthrobacter; species Arthrobacter sp. BE255. The sequence goes on from NZ_JAVDWK010000001.1 coordinate 462,734, forward strand.
CTCCGGGATCCGCAGCCTCAGGCCAACGACGCCTTTCGGGATACCCCGCCCGCGGGATGGCATGAGACCACCCGGTCAGAAAATTCTGTCGTGTGGGTCCGGAACATGCCACGGCTGAACACAGGCCAGGTTGTCTGGGCTTCGGCTGGCGCGGACCTGAGGGTGGTCTCCGAAAGCAGTCAGGAAGTGGTGATCAGGGTGAACAGACTGGACCACGGCGCAGGAAATGCTGTTCTGAGCCGGCTGGCGTGGCCCGGCTACACTGCGGAAGGTGCGAGCCTGGCAGCGCCGCTACGGGGCTACCTTGTGGGTCTCGACATTCCCGCCGGCTCCGAAGGTAAGGACATCGTCCTCCGCTTCAGTCCACCCGGCTGGCCAGTTGTCATTGGAAGCATTATTTTCGCTGTTGTTGTCACTGTGGCCTGGAGCGTCGCTGAGGCACTGGCGGTTCGACGGCGGCCCCGCAAATGGTCCGGCGCCACGCTGCCCGCAGCAATCTCCCCTTAAAGTGAAGAACGTTCGGAGGGGCCTAACCCCTCCGAACGTTTACACCATTGGTGCCCGGCAGTTCGCCAAGCTCCGCTGTCAGACTGTACTCTCTACGGCGTGTTGGTGCCCCATGCGGTGGGTCAGGCGGACGTAGGCCAGGCGCCGTGCGTAGGACATGGCGATAGCTTTGACATTACCTACCGTCACGTCAAGCCGGCTCAGCAGCGTAGGATCGTCCGCTCGCAGCTGCTGGTGAAAAGCAATCGCCTGGTCTGACTGTTGACGGGCAAGCCGGACGCTCCATTGGCTGGCGCTGATCCTGAACGACGCCAAGGATTCCCGAAGCGCTACGAAGTCACCATGCCGGCAGATCCGCACGAGGGTCGCTTCATCGATGAGGTACGGGTGGGTGTTGTCCCACCAGCCTTCCTGGGCAAGAAGGTCCCGCTTGAACAAGGAGCATGCTGGCTCACCGAAGATATTTGAACCTGCACGCACAGTTGCACGGATGGCTTGGCGGCCGCCGACCAGTCCGTCTACGCCCTGCAGCCCACGTCCCTTCAGGAACAGGCGGCCGTTCGCATCTACCAGATCCCGATGCGAGGAGACCATCACGGCACCCGGATTTGCCTCGAGGGCTGCGACCTGCAGGGTGAGGGCATTGGGCGCAATCAGGTCATCGCCACACACGAGCTTCAGGTATTCGCCGGTTGCAGCCTGGCTGACACGGTTCCAGTTTGCTTGGGCGCCGCCGCCTGTCGGAGTGGGGGACAGCACCCGGACTTTGGGGTGTTCCTTGAATCGGGCGATGACTTCAGCCGTGCCGTCAATGGAGGAGTGGTCTGCGACAACCACTTCGTAGTCTTCGAAGGTCTGGTTCAAGACGGACTGGAGAGTCTCTTCGATGTACTGCACGTTGTTGTAGGCCGGAATGACGATGGAGACTTTGGGACTCATGGTGCACTTTCCTCGGTGGCTTGTGTGGGGGAAGCGGGTTCAGGCCGTCTGCGGAACGAGAAATACTTGTGCCCGAAGTAATTGATGAAAACAGTCACGAACGTGATCGCGATCTGGGCGGGGATCTTCGGATATCCGAGAATTTCGTGGGCTACCAGGAGCAGCGCCATGTTCGTGAAGAACATCGTCAGATTGACCAGGGTGAAACGCCCGAGGTCCAGCCAGAAGTGGCCCTTCACCCGAAAAACGAGCTTCCGATAGACAAAAAAGACTGCGACAAGGGAAACGACAAATGCGATGCTCAGCACGACTGGCGAGGGTAGCGCAGGATAGGCCCAGGCGATCGCCACGAATAATCCGGTACTGAAGGCGGTATTGCTGACTCCAACTAACAGGAAAGCGATCCGCTGATCCTTGATGATTCTCAAGAGGGGGCCGGGGGGACCATCATGGATACCCTTCACAACTTCCACTGGGGAATCGGGTTGCTTCGTGGAAGCCACATAATCTCCGAACTTTAGGGCCGGTAACCGGCAACTTCACACCCTAGACTACCGAAGACGCCAAGGGGCATCACAATCCTTGCGCCCACAGGCCTGGTGTGGGAGCACATCAGAGCTTTCCTGATACCGCCAGCCGCTGGACTTCCTGCACGGTGTAGTTGATTCCAACAGCAAGCGGAGTCACAGGGTGTTCGTCCAGCTCAGGCCAGACCACGGAGCGCAGCCGAAGGTCGTGTGCCTGGGCTTTAGCGAAGGGCGAGGCGCCAAGGATAATCAACGGACGGCGTTTGAAGATAGCGCGGCATGCACCAATGAGGTTGCCGATCGTATCCGCCCTCTGGGAGGCAAGGATCTTCACGACGGTCTCGCCAGGGAGGACGTCCGGCCGGACGAGCCTGCCGATTCCATCGGACACCAACCGGCTGGCGTCGTCAACGAAAAGATAGTCCCTCAGCGTGTCCAACGACACGTAGACCGAAACCGGTGCGCCCGTGAGGTGAGCCTTGGCGAACACTGAGATAAGGCCCTGCGGTTTCCGGAGGTTCTGTCCCGGTCCGTAGAGGTTGCTGACCCTTCCGATGAGAGTCCGGACCGCTGTCCGCTTCGCAAAATCCGTCACCGCCGCCTCTGCCTTCAATTTGGCGAAACCATAAGGCGCCAGTGGCTGCACGGGGCTTTCCTCAGTGAACGGCGGCGTGCTTGAACCGGCATAGACTCCGCCGGCCGAAGAAGCAAGGAACATCGCACCCATGCGCCCGTCACCGTCAGCGCAAAGGGTCTCCTCGAACACGCCCAGGGCACGGGAGAACAACGAAAGTTCCGCGTCCAGGTCGGCCTGTGAGGTCCCGGTCACTCCCGCGCCGGCGCACCATGCGATAGTCCATTGACCCGAAGCAGCTGCGATACGCAGCTTCTCGGCGCCGAGCCGGAATTCGCGGAGTGCTGCCTCCGGGTCAGCCCACGAGATCTTGCTTGTTAAGACCGGTGTTTTGCGTGACTCGAGCTCTCGGACAACGGCTCTTCCGAGGAGGCCGCCGGCACCGATGACCCACGTGGGCCTAGCCTGCATCAGCCACCGGGCCCGAGGGCATCTGGGCGGGTGCTTTGTGGATAGTCTTGCCGAGAGGACCCAGGGCGGGGTCACTCACAATGAGGTACGCCGGTTTGCCCATGGCCATGTTGACGTTGACCCCGACGTATTCTGCGATGACCCCCAGGGCGAAGAGTATTGCGCCGGTACTGACGAGGAGGACCACCATCGTCGACGTCCAGCCCTGTTGGCCTGCGCCATGGCCGGTCAGGTATGCGATGACAAAATAGATGGCCAGTCCGATTCCGGCCAAGGCGAAGATTGCACCTATCAGGCTTACCAATCGAAGCCCACGCGTCCCGCTCGAAATCACCATCCGCCAGAAATGGGAGAGCAGCGACCGCAACCGGTATCCGGAGCGGCGGTCACCCTCTTCCCTCAGCAGGACCGGGCAAGTCGCTGTCTTGTCAGCAATCCAGCCCATTGCGACGTCCAGGTAGACGCCGTGCCCGGCGTAGGCGGCCACGGAGCGGGCAACTTCCCCGGTGACCAGCCTGAAGCTCTGGTAGCTCGTGGCGTCGTCGCTGGACAGCAGGAAGCGGACTGCTTTTTTGGCGCCCTTCGACGCGACGTTCCGCAGGAAGCCATGCGGGGCCGGGTTGCTCGGCATTGCGTAAGTGACAGAGGCGTTGTGCTCCATGGCCGTGTCCAGCAGATCGGCGATTGCTGCGGGGTCGTGCTGTCCGTCCTCGTCCATGGTGACGATCCAGTCGCCACCTGCCGAAGCCATGCCCGCCAACGTAGCCGCATGTTGGCCGAAGTTCCGGCTCAGCCAGACGCCGCGGACGATGTCAATGGACTGGGTCAATGACCGGATCACGGCAGCAGAGTTGTCGGGGCCGTGATCGAAGACCAGCAGGACTTCCGAGATGACGAAATCGTGGCCGCCCTTGCTCGTTGACATTTGCCGATAGGGGAGGAGTTCGTTAACTACACCAACGAGGGTCTTTTCGCCTTGGTAGACGGGTATGACCACAGATATGCGGTGGGGCGTCAAGTTAGTCTCGGGTTGAGCCAGTGTCATGTCAGGAGATTCTACCGGCTCAGCCTGGCTTTGTTGGGCCGAAGCCCGCCTCCCGCGCCCCGGAGCGGCGCGGGAGCCCCTTCCCGAGCGCGGGGAATGGACCCTCAGGTATTATGAACCTGTCCCTCGCGCGCTGTCATGCGGCGGACGCATGCCCAAACTGAACGGAACCAGAATTGCAGCCTTCCCTATCGCCGTCGTCACGCAACAGGAAGTGGCTACTGTCAACCGCCGGATCGGTGTTGGTGCTCAGCCTTATCCCGCTCATCTTCCACGGCCGCTTCTACTTCCAGGATGACACCGAGAACGGTGCATACGGCGTGTGGTATCACCTTGGCGAGAGTCTGTTCCAGGGGAAGGTGCCGGTCCTGAACCCCTCTGTATGGTCGAGTGGAAACTACATCGCGGAGGGGCAGTGGGGCACATGGAACCCACTGGTCATGCTGTTCGGTCTCCTCGCCTACGTCAGCCCGAACGCGGTTGTGCTCACCACCGCTCTGAAGGTGGCCATGCTGGTCCTTGCCGGCGTTGGCACGTTCGTTCTCGCCAGGAGCTACACACTTTCGCCCGAGTGGGCCTTCATTGCAGGCATAGCCGTGCCATTGAACGGATTCACGATGTATTTCGATGCCCCGTCATGGGTAACGGGAGCTCTCGTGTGGGCAATTTTTCCGTTTTTCTGGGCGCAGCTACGCCAGCTGATGCTTGGCAAACGAAATCCGTTCTGGGCGTTCGTCACGGGGTACCTGATAGTCACAGTTGGCTATGTCGCTGGAACTGTCGCTATCGGGTTTATCCTTCTCGCCGTCGGTATTGAAGCGCTGGTCCGCAAGGCATGGTGGCCGGCCGCCAGGATTGCGCTCACCGGCATCTCTATCGGGCTTGTCGCCGTTGTCGTCTTCCTGCCTGGGGTTTTGACAGCTGCCGTCACCACGCGTGGAACAACGGGCATCTGGAACGACGACTACATGAGCATTGACTTCACCAGCCTGTTGCTGGCACCGATCGCCACCGCTTACCCACAGCTCCTTTCATGGTGGTGGTCCGGAACCGCAGCAACAAGCCCGGCCGCCTATATTGCGTGGTTCCTGCCCGCCATTGCGTTCGTGAGCTGGATTAAGTTCAAGAAGCTTTCATCCGATCTGCGGGACCTTTTCTTCTTCCTCGCAGCGTCCGCGGCGTTTGTCCTGCTTCCAACGACGATAGGCCCCCTGCGCTATCCCGCTCGGTTTATGCCTTATGTGGCGTTGGCCGCTGTTCTCCTGGTCGTCGTTGCACTGGCCCGTTCCAGGCAGCCTTCGATCAGTCGAGGGTCGCTTCTCTTTGCGCTCGGCCTTGTGGTGCTTGGTTCCTACCTCGGCTGGTCCCAGGCCCCGTGGCGTTACTTCACTATCGCGTTATGTGCTGCCTTGATCGTCGCGGGCCTGGTGTCTATGCGATGGCTGTTGAATCACCCCGAGGTCGCCAGCCACAAGTGGAATAAGTTTGGGCTTCCCGCAATATCGTTGTTGGCTATCGGTGTATTGCTGGCCACGACAGCGACGACCGTGCTTCAGCACCGCACGACTGCACGCAGCGGCTTGTCGATCGCCAACCAGCCCGAGGACGTGTCCACGTATAAAGGTGTGCTCGAGGGCGTCCAGAATGACGTAATCGTTGTGGGGGATCCGCTGGACTACCCCCAGGACAAAGCGACATGGGAAGAGACGCTCATGGCGAACGCGTGGTACCTCAGCGACGCAAACGTCGTGAACCGCTACCAGTTGGTCGGATTCTCCAAGCTCAATGAGTTGCTCTGCCTGCGTTACCTGGGTGGAACATGCCCTGAACTTGCGGAGAAACTCTTCGATCGCCGGGCAGAGACCGGCCTGCTGCTCGTCGATGAACTTCATATCGACAACGTGCAGATCCTCAAGCGGTCGTTCGACAAACCGCAAGTGGCCATGGCCTCCAACAATTACGTGTCACGGGATGAAGAAGTAGAGATACCTGCTGTTCCCGACGGATGGCATGTCGCAACGGAGACTGACGACACCGTCCTGTGGAGCCGTGACGTGCCCCTGGGCCCGGCCGGAGGCGTAACCTGGACCCGGCCTGGCACCCAGTTGAGTGAGGTCTCGCGGGACGACACCAAAGTCGTGCTCAAGGTCGAGGACGTGCCGGCCGAAGGCGGCCGAGCCGCTTTGAGCCGCCTTCCCTGGCCCGGATACAGTGTGGAAGGCGCCCAATTTACCAATCGCCCCATCGGCGGGTATCTGCTTGGCCTGGCCATTCCCGCTGACGCCAAGGGCAAGCTGATCACCGTAAGCTTCGAACCGCCGGGGTGGCGCATAGGCATCGCGTTGTGGGCCGTCGCAGTTGCGGGGATGCTGCTCTGGAGCCTTTTGACCATCAGGCGAAGGCGGTCGGACGGTCCAATGAAGCCGCAACCAGCAGACGACGGTTCCAAACAACCGGCACCTGCCTATGAGGGAATACGGTAGAGGATGACACGGGCCGGGGAGGGTTATGCCTTCCCCGGCATCCAAGTATTGCCTGTCGCTGAACGTTCCGGTCCATTTCCAGCGAGGCTAGAGCGCTTCGCGTTGGGGTGTTCTGACGTGGGGCGTGGTCACACCATGGTCGCAGTCGCAACACCTTTTGCCCTTTTGGTCGGAAGGCACCCGCCGCCGGCGTCGTCGCGGTCCATCTGGCGGCCGCCAGCCTGCCGGTGGCCCGCCTCCGGGATTTGCGCGTCTGGAGTGGCCGAAAACGTGGCTTGGCTGCAGCAACCGCGAGTCATGGGAAACCCCGGGCGCGGACGCCATCCGAGATCAACGACGTCACTGCCGTCGAGCAGCTTGGCCCCACCCTTTGGCACTATGTTGCTAGGCGGTGCTCCGCAGTAACGCCGCGCCAGACCAGCCACAAAGCGGAAACCAGCACGACAGCGAAGAATGCAAGAGACAGCGAGGTGCCGCCTGGCGGCTGCCAGGACGGATTTGCGAACATATCGGTCCAGCCGCGGTCTGCAGCCCAACCGCTGACGTAGCGCTGCAGGGTCTGCGCAAACGTCCAGAAGTGAAAAAATGCGACCAGCACGGCTGTTCCCTCCAATCCCGCCGCCATTTACCGGGAGAACGGGCTCGGGTCGATGCGGTCGAGTGCCATTCCGGAAGCTATCAGCAGCGGAACGAAAACGGCCAGGATGTAGCGGCCCTGCCAGACAATTCCGATAGTGCCGATGGCTTGTGCCTGGAGGAGCGGCGGGAGCAACAGCAGTGCCGTGACAAGGAAGACTGTAGCGGCGCGCGGACACCGCCCTTGGCGCGCACGATAGCGGACAGGATCAGCGCCGTAGCGAGGCCCAGCCAGAGTACAACCGCCCCCTGGTTTGGTGGTACTTCCAGCCAACCGAACTGGCCGACGTAGGCCGTTGAATATTCAAGGGTGCGACTGAGCACTATCAGGAAACCCGTTACAGGCGACGATCCTGCCGCCTCGAAGGGACTGCTGGCGAGACTGTCATGGGTCAGCAACCATGAGAGGGCCAGGGCACACGACGACACGATTGTGGCGGCTCCTCCGCAGACCCACGGGTTTGCGGCTGAATCTTTCAACTGCGTCCCGCTCCCAAGAATGCAGGCCGCGACCACCACCAAGGCAAGCCACGGCCGCGACAGGCCTTTCGTTTGCCAACAGACATCCAGAGGCAGCGATGATTGGAACAAAACGTGGGCAGTCTGCCGGCTCAAGGGAACGTTCCAGAAGCGACGCGAGGTCTGCCAGCAGAGCCGCCACGGTGGGGTAATCCAGTGAATTTAGATTTACGACGCCGTTGAGGACGAGGACCATAGGGGTAACAGCGACAGCTGTCGCGACCATGGCCCACTTGCGTTGGCGCATTTGTGAGAGTGCGGCAAAGGTGAGGGCCAGGAAAAAACAACTTAGCAGGGAGCTGACCAGCCGCATGGCATAGACAACTCCAGGGTCGCTGCTGAACAGGGAGGGGAGACCTGCCACAGCGTAGTAGACGGGGTTGTAGTTTCCTGCCGAGGTGCGCGTCTCAACCAGTTCATCACGATTCCCCGTGAACGGCTTGACGCAGGCAGGCGTGACATCCGCTTGCCGGGCGAAGCAATCGAAGCTGCCTAAATACGCAATTCTGCGGGGATAGTGACGTACCGGAAGGTGCCGACTCCAGGCTTTTCCAGGCCTGTCATCTCGCCCCGGACAACAGCTGCCGCCTTGATGACGTGGGCAGGCTCATCGGGAGCCCCCATCAGCTGCGTTGCCACAGTCCACGCGGTGGGGAGTCCCATCAGCAGAAGAAGAGCCAGCTAGAACGGTTTCCGTCCGGAATTTTCGCCGCGGCTATGTCCGACTACCATCCGGATCCGATAGAGGGGCGTATCCAGGCTGTGACGGAGCCGCACTGGGATCAGCGGCCGTCTTCCAGGAGTCCCAGCAGGTAAGTTCCGTAGCCGCTCTTGCGCAGGGGCTCGGCCCGCTGCCGAAGGTCGTCATCGCTAAGGAAGCCCAGCCGCCATGCGATCTCTTCCGGCGCCCCGATCTTCAGGCCCTGTCGGTTCTCGGTCGTGCGGACGAAATTGGAAGCATCGTTGAGGTCATTGAACGTACCGGTATCCAGCCAGGCCGTGCCGCGGGGAAGTATTTCAACCTGAAGTTTTCCCTGGTCCAGGTATGTCCGGTTCACGTCTGTGATTTCCAGCTCGCCGCGGGGCGATGGCTTGAGGCTCCGCGCAATTTCAACGACGTCATTGTCATAGAAGTACAGCCCGGGAACGGCATAGTGGCTCTTGGGTTTTTCCGGCTTCTCCTCCAAGGAGATGGCCTTGCCGCTGGCGTCGAATTCCACAACACCGTATGACTTCGGGTCAGCGACCCAATATCCAAAGACTGCACCGCCATCGATGTTCTCAAAACGGCGAAGCTGGGTTCCCATACCCTGGCCGTAAAAGATGTTGTCGCCCAGAACCAGCGCCACTGGTTCGTTGCCAATGTGCTCCGCTCCGAGGATGAACGCTTGAGCCAGGCCGTCGGGAGACGGCTGTTGGAGATAGCTCAGGTTGATACCGAACTGCGATCCATCCCCCAGCAGGCGCTCAAACTGTTCGGCGTCGTGGGGCGTGGTGATTATGAGGATGTCCCGGATTCCGGCCAAAATGAGGGTGGAGAGCGGATAGTAGATCATCGGCTTATCGAAGACAGGCATCAGTTGCTTGCTGACGCCTAGAGTGATCGGATGGAGCCGTGAGCCGGTACCGCCGGCCAGAATGATTCCGCGCATATAGCCTATCTTTCCTGCTGACTCGTGCATCATCCAAATCCGGTAACCTTTGAAACTATGCAGCGACTATTAGTAACCGGCGGCGCCGGCTTCATCGGCTCCAATTTTGTCCACTACGTCATGTCCACAACGGACCACCACGTGACCGTCCTTGACAAGCTGACGTACGCAGGCAACGAGGAGTCGCTGACGCACCTTCCCGCCGAGCGGTTCCAGTTCGTCAAGGGTGACATTTGTGACCAGCCGCTCGTGGACGAGCTGGTCGCAGCACACGACGTTGTTGTTCACTATGCGGCCGAGTCGCATAATGACAATTCGTTGCATGATCCGCGGCCGTTTCTGGATACGAACATCATCGGGACGTACACGCTGATCGAGGCGGCGCGGAAGCATAATAAGCGTTTTCATCACATCTCCACTGATGAGGTGTATGGGGATCTGGAGCTTGATGATCCGGAGCGTTTCACGGAGCAGACCCCGTATAACCCGTCCAGCCCGTACTCGTCCACGAAGGCCGGTTCTGACCTTCTGGTCCGTGCCTGGGTGCGTTCGTTCGGGCTGCAGGCGACCATCAGTAACTGCTCGAACAACTACGGTCCGTACCAGCATGTGGAGAAGTTCATCCCGCGCCAGATCACCAACGTGATCGACGGGATCCGTCCCAAGCTGTATGGCAAGGGTGAGAACGTGCGTGACTGGATCCACGCGAACGATCATTCCTCGGCGGTGCTTGCGATCATCGCCAAGGGCCGGATCGGGGAGACGTACCTGATCGGCGCGGATGGGGAGAAGAACAACAAGGACGTCGTGGAGCTGATCCTCAAGCACATGGGCCAGTCCCCGGACGCGTACGACCATGTTGTTGACCGGCCGGGCCATGACCTGCGGTATGCGATCGACTCCACGAAGCTCCGCGACGAGCTGGGCTGGGAACCGCAGTTTTCGAACTTCGATTCCGGCATTGAGGACACCATCGCCTGGTACCGGGACAATGAGGACTGGTGGCGGCCGCAGAAGGCCGCTACTGAGGCTAAATACAAAGTGCAGGGCCAATAGGCATGGAGTTCCAGAAAAAGCTCGCTGCCACGGAGACGCCCATTCCTGGCATGCTGCTTTTCGACCTCCCGGTGTATGGGGACAACCGTGGCTGGTTCAAGGAAAATTGGCAGCGGGAGAAGATGATGGCGCTGGGGTTGCCTGATTTCAGCCCGGTGCAGAACAACATCTCGTATAACGATAAAGCCGGGACGACCCGGGGGATTCATGCGGAACCTTGGGATAAATTTGTGTCCGTGGCGACCGGCCGCATTTTTGGCGCCTGGGTCGATCTTCGTGAAGGTCCGACTTTCGGCTCGGTGTTTACGGCTGAGCTGGATGCCGGAAAGGCGATCTTCATTCCGCGCGGTGTGGCAAACTCCTACCAGACGCTGGAGGACAACACGTCCTACGTGTATTTGGTGAATGACCATTGGTCCGCCGATGCGGAGTACACGTTCGTGAATCTCGCTGACGAAACGGTGGGCATCTCCTGGCCTATTCCGCTGGAGAAGGCGGAGCTGTCTGAGAAGGACATGGCTCACCCGCGGCTGGCGGAGGTCACTCCGATGGCGGCCAAGAAAACGCTGGTGCTCGGGGCTGACGGGCAGCTTGGGCGGGCGCTGCGGTCCGCGTACGCGGGCGATCCCAGCGTGGAGTTTGCTGACCGGAGCACCTTTGACCTGCTCGATCCTGCTTCGTTTGGCAACCGAAACTGGCGGAAATACTCCACCGTGATCAACGCTGCGGCGTTCACGGCGGTGGATGCTGCTGAAACGGAAGAAGGCCGCCAGGCTGCGTGGGCACTGAATGTCACCGCGGTTGCGGAACTGGCAAGGATCGCCGTTGCCCATGGCCTGGTGATGGTGCAGGTCTCCAGCGACTACGTCTTCGACGGGTCCCGTCCTTCCCATGATGAGACCGAGGGCCCGACCCCGCTGGGCGTCTACGCCCAGACCAAGGCTGCGGGAGACGCCGTCGTCAGTGTGGTGCCACGGCATTACATCATCCGGACCAGCTGGGTCATCGGTGACGGGCCGAACTTTGTCCGGACCATGGCGTCCCTCGCGGAAAAGGGAGTTTCACCCGCCGTTGTCAACGACCAGATTGGCCGTCTGACGTTCTCGGAAGACCTTGCGGCCGGGATCAAGCACCTCCTGGAGGTCGGGGCACCGTTTGGGACGTACAACCTGACGAACGACGGCGAGCCCAGGTCCTGGGCGGACGTTGCGGCTGACGTTTTCGAACTTTGCGGGCGCCCGCGGGGCAGCGTCACCGGCGTCTCCACATCCGAGTACTTCCGCGGAAAGGACGCCGCGCCCCGGCCCTCCAACAGCGTGCTGGACCTGACAAAGATCACCGGCACGGGTTTCCGCCCTGAACTCGCAGAGACCCGCCTCAAGGGCTACCTGCAGAACAGCAAGTAACCAACGGCAAACCGGCAGCATCCCTTCCCTGCACGGCGGGGCCAACACAAAAAGCGAGGCCCGGGCTGAACCAGCCCGGGCCTCGCTTCACTTAACGCTTTGTCCTGCCGTGGTTTCGAATGTGCGGCAGACTGGGTGCCGAGGGACTGGCCTGTATGTCGAGCTGCAGCGCACTAATCAAGAGTTGGGTTCCCAGCATCAGCGGCAGTGCGGCAAGCATCACGGTGGCCGCGGTTGCCACAGTGCTGGACAGGATCTGGAAGCAAACCCAGATGCTGATGACGGTACCCACCCCAAACAGGGCCATTCCGAGGAAGAGCATGAGCGCAACAGGGGAGAAGGACCACAGTACATAGCGGTACCAAATCCGCTTCCAGAACCCGGTCCCAAGCATATGCAGCAGTTCGGGAACAACCTTGCTGAGCCTGATGCTGGAAACTTCGTCGCCGTACACCGCTGGGATGGGGACGTCTATGGCGGGAACCTGGAGGATATTCAGGTTCAGAAGCATGTCGTTCTCGAAGCTATAACGCTTGGAGATCGTGTCCAGGGGCAGGCGCTGCAAAATCTCAGTCCGGACGGCGGTATAACCGTTCTGAGGATCAAAGAGATGCCAGTAGCCCGACGCAAGTTTGGTCATGAAGGACAAGAGGATGTTGCCAAAAATGCGGTATTTGGGCATCCCCGAGAATGAGCCTGCGGAAAAGAACCGGTTCGCCTTGGCGAATCCGTAGCCGTCGTCCACGACCTTTTCCAAGAGATCGGGAAGATAAGCAGGGTCCATCTGGGCATCGCCGGCCATCACGACATTCACATCGGCGCCGAGCTCCATGGCTTTTCGGTGCCCCGTGATAATGGCACCTCCAACACCCTGGTTGACGTCATGACGAATGAGCTCCACCCTGGAGTCTGACATTGCACGGACTGCGGCAGAAGTGTTGTCCGGGCTGCAGTCGTCAACGATAACAATGTGGTCCACGTAGTCGGGCATGGTTTCAATGACTTGCCCGATCATTCTCTCCTCTTTATAGGCGGGAACGACTGCAGCGATTCGGGCGCCGTTATACATTGTGGATGGGGTCCTTTCGATTTTCTTCCTCGACATGGTCCCGCGTCGGCTGCTTGCCTCCGAATACCCAGTGTTTGTAGAGGAAATAGTTCCATACAGTGGTCGCGGCCGTGGAAACCACTTTTGCTCCGCCATAACCCAGGCCGGTGAGGGATAAAAGCTGCACGATGAAGACGGTTGCTATTGTGTTTGCGCCAACCAGGAGGGTGTATCGGCCGAGACTAACGTGTGTTCTGTGGGCGGATTCGAAGGAAAAGAGCTTCTGGACTGTGTAGCTGAAGGCGAAGCTGAGCAGGAACGCGGTGGCAGTGGCCACAGAGAGGTTCCATTGGAAGACCTCCCGGAATAGAACGAGAAGACCCAGGTCGACTAAGAACGACAGGCCCCCAAAAAACAGGTATCGGATGGCGCTGTGATTTATGGCCCGCCGTAGAGACTGGTTCGGCTTGCGCTCGACGTTCTGATCCCGTTGGTGATTATGCATGATCGGTCGTCCTGTCCGCAGGATGCCCGCAGACGCTTTCTGCTGATACAGGTTCGGTGGTGTTACCGGCAGCGGGCAAACCGTCAGGGCTATTAATATGTCGTTTGAGAAGCACAGCGGCTATTACCGAAGTCGCCGAGAAGATGATTACGACACCAACAATGCCTAGCGGCGGCTGCCATTCTGGGGCCCCAAGCATGTCACCCCACCGAACGTCCAGTGAAAGGCCGGTCGTGTATCGCCGGAGCACCCATACAAAGGTGACGATTTGTGCAACGACCGCGATATTGACAACGGCGCCGAGGGCCCTCCGCCCCTGTGTCGGGATGCGCCCAGTCAGCGACCTGTCAAGGGCGAAGCCGGCCATAAGCATAAACGGAACGAATAGGGCGAGGATGTAGCGCCCCTGCCAGATGATTCCCTGCTCGGAAATGACTTGGGCTTGAAGTGCCATGGGAAGGACGATAAGGCTGACTGCCAAGAGCAGGGCGGCGAGGCGGGATCGTCCCCGGGTAAATAGCAGGACAGAGAAGGTGGCCACGAAAATGATCGCCATCCAAAAGGCGAGTACGCCTACAGGGGCATCGAGTTCCAACCAGCCGAATTGACCTATCCACCCGATCATGTGGCTGAATGTTTTATCGAGCATGATTTCCACGCCATCGGCGGGCTCCAGGCCAGCGCCCTCAAATGGTTTGCTGCTCAGGCTGTCGTGCCGGACGATCCACCTGACAGCGAACGCGCACGCAAGAGCAATGACGCCGGCACCAGCGAGGACTGCGGGAGTCTTGGCTAAGCGTTTCAGTTGGACGCCTGTCGCCGTGAGCATGACAGCCAGGACGATTATTAGCAGCCAAAGTAAGGAAAGCGCCTTGGTATTGGCAAGCAGTGCAGCGGCTGCTGTGGTTATTGCTATTGGAAGAATTGGCAGGCGCTCCGATGAGGACTTCTGAAGAAGCAAGAGCAGATTGGCTGATATCGCTGCCGTTGTCGCGTACTCGAGGCTGTTCGGGTTAACTGATCCGTTGAGAAAAAGGATCATTGGCGTAATCGCGCCCGACAGAGTGATGAGTGCCCACTTGTTGCGACGCAACTGGCTTACCGCCCCGAATGCCGCGGCGAGAAAGAAACTGCTCAACAAGGCGCTGACGAAACGCATTACGTACACTGCGGGGAACCCCGATGCGGCAAGCGACGGCCAACCAACGATTGCGTAGTAAACCGGGTTGTAAAGTCCCGCAGTTGTTAGTGCTTTCACCGTATCGTCAGGGTCTCCGTCGAGGTCGGGGGCGCACGTTGGCGTCTTGTCCAAATGCCTCGCGAAACAGGTCATGGCATCCACGTATCGGATATAACGAGGGACATCGACAGCGAGCAGCGGCCCATCGGTACCGACTTGTGTACCACCCAGTTGACCGCGGGCGACGGCGGCGGCTTTTGTGACATGGGCCGGCTCGTCGGGGATAGCAGCAATTGGCGAGGCGAAGGCCCACGACCAGCTCAGGAACAGCAACACCAGGAAAGATGGCAAAAACCAGGATCTGCCTTGGGCCGCACGGAAACCGGTTATCCGGGCAGAGATCACTGAAGAAGCCTCCTGTTGCTTTGTGTCTTGAGCCGAAAGGGCCCTGAGTGAACGCACCCGGTGTGCAATTCTACAGCAGAAGGCATGCCCGCCTGGATGTCCGGTCTCCTGGCACGAGGCCGGCGCACCAGCCACGGCCAGTTGCCGTCCTCCGGCTGGAGGGGCATGTGTCAGGAGCCCTCCCTGGTCGGAGCCACCCCGGTTATGGCCAGCGCGCAGATCCCGCAATGGTCAGCGGCGTCCAACCGGAACCGATCGTCAGAGGCGCCCGCCATGCCCCGCCGACAACAGGATAATAGGCAAGGGTGCCGTCCTTGAACCTGACGGTAAGACCAGTCGTGCCGGCCCCCTGGAACCCCAAAGTGGAGGTCGCGGCGTCCACCGGGCCCCAACCGCTGCCCACTGGCCTCCGGTTCTCGTTCAGGAAATTGGACGCTCCATCCGTTCGGTAAAGAAGCAGCTGACCATCGGAGCGCCGGGCGAGCATGTCCTGGTTACCGTCTCCGTCAAAGTCGAACATGGTGATGTCGAGTCCGCTCCATCCCCAACCAATGGGAACAGCAGCCTTCAGCGCATCCGCAGTCCCGCGGGCGTAGAGCAAGAGGTCGCCGTTCGCGGATTTCGCCACTATGACGGGCCTCTTATCCTTGCTATTCCAGGGGCCAATTGTCAGGGTCTTGTCCTGGAATCCGGTGGCCAGTCCGACAGGTACCGAGTACCCTCCTCCCGCGAGGCCCTTGTAAAGGGTTACGGCACCATCTTTCCATTGGGTCAACAGATCCAGCCTCCCGTCCATGTCCCAATCCGTGTTGAAGATGGCTTGGACGTTTGTCCACCCTGTGCCGACCGTCCGCCCTGACAGGAGGCCGCCGGCTTCGGCAGGATACAGCAGCAGCTTTCCCTCACCTGTAATGCCCATTGTGTCTGCCGGTGTGGCCCACGGCTTAGGTCCAGTCTGGTCGCCGGAGCCCAGGATAAGCAGCGGATTCCAACCTGTGCCGATTGTCGCAGCCTGTCCCCAAGCTCCTTGTCCGAACGGAAAATACTGTAATTCTCCGCCGTCGCGGCGTACCACGAGGCCACTTGTTCCACTTCCGGTGAAGCCGCCACTCAGCGAAACCGCGGTGATGGCCTTCCATCCCGTTCCGACCACAGTCCGTGTCTCGGCAATGAACGCCCCGCCGCCGTTTGAACGGTAGAGCCTCATTTCACCGGCTCCGGTTTGGGCGAGGATGTCTTGATTGCCATCGCCGTCGAAGTCGAGCATCGTGACGTTGATATTTCCCCAACCAGTCCCGGAAACGACCCCGGCTTGCAGCCCTTCTCCTGACCTTGCGTAGTACACAAGTTCGCCCGAGGGTTTCCGTGCCATTACACCAGGACGCGAATCGGTCGTCCGCCAGGCACCGACGGTGATGAGGTTTTCTTGAAAGCCCTGGCCAATCCGGGTTGGTGTCGAAAACCCTCCAAAGGACAGCCCCCTGTAGACAAGGAGGTCCCCGTTATCCCATTGCGAAAAGATGTCGCGGACGCCGTCACCGTCCCAGTCGGTGGTAGTGGCAGATCGCAGGCTCGTCCAGCCCGAGCCGATTGTTCTTGGCGCGCGGAGGCCGCCCGCGCCGTTCGAGGCATAGTTCAACAGGTTGCCCGCTGCGTCAGCGGCGAGAATGTCGGCATCGGACTTTATAGAGGGTCCGCTATGCCCGGAATCACCTATGGCAGCGAATTCTTTCAGTTGCGACAGACTGCCGTTCCATACGTTCGAATCGCCGGCGAACGGCCCGGTGCTGCTGTACTGCCAGATGCTGTAAGTGCTCCAGCTTGAGGGAACGGCGCCAGCGTTGTTGGTTGGCGTCAGTGGGTAGGCTGCAACCCATAACGGGTAGTCACCAAAGCCGGAAGGATCCCCAAGGCACTGCTTCCACCAGTTGGTGTTCGTGTAGATCATTGGCAGGCGACCCGTCAGTGACAGCATCGTGCTGCCGAAGTCGCGCACCCAGGACGCCAGCTGCGTTGGTGACATGTCATAACAAGTGTTGCCGAAATAGAACCCGTTGATGGTTCGGCCCTCATAGGGGTTGAACTCAAAGTCGAGCACTGGCGGCATTGTGTAACCGTCCGCGGACCAGCCGCCGCCGTTCTGCACGAAGAAGCGCGCCTGGTCGGAGCCGGAGGAGCCGTTCGGGATTGCGAAGTGGTAAGCGCCTCGGATCATCCCGACGTTGCGGGATCCTTGGTACTGGGAGTTGAAGTAGTCGTTGGTGAAGTAACTTCCTTCTGTTGCCTTGACATAGGCGAACCTTGCGCCCATATTCCACTGCTGCTGCCAGTCCACGCTGGGTTGATGGCCGCTCACGTCCAGGCCCTGGACACCAAACGTGGGCATCCAAGTACCTTCGGTTGCCAGGGATTCGGTGCTGAGTTTCTTCAAGGAGTCAGAAGGAGCCGACGCAGTCACCCGGGCGGAGCGCTGGCCCATCTCCGCCCCGCCCTCGCCGATGGCTTCGGCCATCGATTCTTCCGTGGGTGTGGAGGCGGCAGCAGCCGACGTGGCAGCTGTTGCCGGCTGCTCCCCGGTCGGGGCAGGAGCCGATGTCGCCGGCGCGGATACCGGTGGAGCCGAAGCAGAAGGCTGAGCACCCGGATCCGCCGTGGGCGCCGCCGGCGTCGGGCTGGGTTCCAGCGCTACGGAAGTTCCTGCCAGCCCTGGGCCCGCAATAAGGGCCGCCGCCAAGGCGGCTGTGCCCAAGACCCGCAGAAGGGGACGATAGCTGACTAACTGGTTCCGCTTCATTTTGGCTCCGGTGACATGAGGCGCTCCCCATAGCGCAACATCAGGGTTTCAGTTTCCAGTGAAATCCGGTCAGGAGACACCGAACTGGGGTTGCTGAGACTTAACGCGCTCACACTAACACCGTAGGAGCTAATGAAACCAGTGATCCTGATGTTGCCAAAGTGAAAGATGCGGCACTGTTATCGATGTGCTGCCCGGCAAGGAGCAGATATCGGCGGCTAGGGGATCAGATACCCATTCCACCCGGTACCGATTTGCTTCTTGGGCAGCCAACCGGCCTTGCCGTTGCCGGGGTAGAGCCAGAGGCGCCCGGCCGCATCGCGTGCCAGGACGTCCGGCTTTCCATCGCTGTTGAAGTCACCTGGGCCCAGCATGGCGCTCATTGCGTTCCAGCCACTACCCACCTGTTGCGGGTCGAGCCAGCCACCACTGCCGTTGCCCGGATACAGCAAGAGGCTTCCTCCGGAATCCCGAGCCAATACATCACTCTTGCCGTCACCATTGAAGTCACCCGGGCTAAAGATGAAGCTCATGACGTTCCAGCCGCTACCCACCTGAACGCGCTCCAGGAACCCTCCAGAACCGTTGCCCGGGTACAGCCAGAGGGCGCCGGCCTCGTCCCGCGCCAGGATGTCCGCTTTGCCGTTGCCATCAAAGTCGCCGGGCGAGAAAATCACGGACATTCCGTTCCACGCTTCACCATTCTTGACTCTGGGCTGCCAGCCACCCGTGCCAGTGCCTGCGTAGAGCCACAAGGCTCCGCTGCTATCCCGGGCAAGCACGTCACTGCGGCCGTCCCCGCTGAAGTCCGGAGTCGGCATTATTGCCGACATTTCATTCCAGCCAGGACCGGTGTTTTTGCGGGCCAGGAAACCGCCTTTCCCGGTGCCGGGGTAAATCCAGAGCGTACCCCCACTGTCCCGGGCTATGACGTCCGCCTTGGAGTCGCTGTTGAAGTCCTTCCAGAGTCCGGAAACGGGAGGAATAACCGTATAGGCCTGCGTTCCCACCGGCGACGCATTGTTTGAAACGTCAACCGCAAGATATTTCAGTGTCATCGCCGCAGACAGGGTGATGGGCCCTGTGTACTTCGTGCTGCCGGACGTGGGCGTCGAACCATTGGTCGTGTAATAGATCGTCGAGGGCTCATTGGCCGTCAGCGTGATCTGCTGCCCGACCGGGTATGTGCCGGCGGCTGGCGAGGCGACCACCCCTGGAGGTGTGGCATCAAGGACGTAGGCCTGCTGCCCCACGTCCGAGGTATTCGATGCCGAGTCGACTCCCAGATATCTAACAGTCATCGAGGCGCCGAGCAGGATGGGCCCGGCGTACCGGGTGCTGGCGGCGGTGGGGGTTGAACCGTCAGTTGTGTAATAGATCGACGCAGGCTCGTTCGCCGACAACGTTATGGTCGTTCCAGGTCCGTACGTTCCGGACTGAGGTGAAGCCGTGACGACGGGCGGAGCAGTGTCAGCGACCTGGACAGTGAAGTTACGGGTGGCGAGGCTCTTGTTTCCGGCGACGTCCGAAACCTCAATATCAACGTGATGCTGGCCGTTCCCTAGGCCGCTATACGCCTTCGGAGAAGTGCAAGCTGACAGAGCGTCGCCATCAAGACTGCACCTGAACTCGGAGCTGTCAGCTGACGTCGACGAAAAGTGCACGGACATCGAATCCGAAACGGTCGCACCTTCCGCCGGTTCCGTGATCGTGATCAGCGGAGGGGTGCGGTCGACGGTGACATTGACTGAAGCTGCGGCGCTCACGTTCCCGGCGAGGTCAACAGCTTTGACGCGGAGGGTCACGGGCCCCTCCTTCGTCAAAGCAAAGGGCTGGCCGGAGGCACAGGCGATGAAGCTGTTGTCCGCCGTCGAATCAACGGAGCAGCGCAGTGAACTTCCGGACTCGGATGAGGCTGCGAGCACAGGATTGCCGGTAACGATCTCGGCGGCGGTCGGGGCGGTGATGGCTGGCACTGCGGGAGGAACGGTATCGATCTGGAACTCACGGGTCGCTGCGATCCCGGGGATCGGGCGAACGGCAAAGGAATACGAGCCATCTGCCCGGGGCGACGAGGGGGTGTAGCTCCCGGAGGTGCAATCCTGCCAAACCTCAGTCTGTCCTGCCCCCGTTAAGCTGCATTCAATCTGGCTGCCTGCCGGAACCGTTCCTACCGTAAACGTTGGTGTTGGATCGTTGGTGATCCCGGGGTTTGCGGCCTGCGTCCCATCTGCGGCAGTGGGGCCTGTCAGGATCTGCGCCGCTGTGTTCGACAATAGGTAGAGCTTGCCCTGTCCCGCGGGTTTATTCGCGTCCAACTGGCCGGCGTCGTCCATGACCAGGAGTTTTCCGGCTTTCATGCCGAGGCCGCTGACCATGCTGAATCCAAGGGCCCACTGCGATTCAACGACACCGGTCTGCAGATTGATACGGGCAACTGAGTCCACGCCTGCGTTGGCCGCCGATGTGCCTCCGGAGGTTCCGGTATAAAGCATGTTGGTGGCCCTATCGAAATAGACTCGTGTTGGCTTCCCGACGTTGTAGGCGGCAAGGGGAACGTAGTCAGTCAGGCTTCCGTCGGATGGAGCTGTAAAAGTTGTCAGCCCGGCGGCCTCGGCCACGAAGACCGTGACTCGTCCCTGGCTATTGAATGTCGTAGCGGAAAGACCCAACGCCGCCGAATTGACCGAAGCTATCTGTTCGATACTTGGTTGGTTCGCTGCAGGTCTCGTGATCTTTACGATCGACCGTGCCCGCGCAAAAGACAGATAGATGTTGTTGTCTGGACCCGCGCTCGCTGCGTTGGGTCTGAGATCGCCATCCAGGACCGTGAGCTGGTCGAGGTATTCGAACTTACCCGTGGCCGGATTCCACTTCGCGCGAATCAGTTCAGCGCTTCCTGCAGCTGCGTCCGGAATGAACACGAGTTCATCCCCGCTGCCCGGGGAATTGGGGGTTGGGTCGAGCAAAGCGGGACTCGCTGCCAGCGCGGGTCCTTTTCCACGGTAAGGCAAAGTGCCTCCGAGACAGGTCTTTGCTGTTGGATCCGTTGCTGTCAGTGGGTGCTCGATCCTGCCGACCGTGCTGCCGGAGGTTTCAAGAACGCGACAAAATCCTGCCATGGCATCAGAAATCCAAATTCTGCCGGCTGGATCCTGAACCGATCCCGCGGGCGTCGTCAGACCAACGGCCAGGGTGTGGCGGGTCTGGTCTGCGGTCGCTGGTGCAGAAAAAAACACTCCGGTGAGTACCGCCACTGCGATGCCAACCGAAGCAATAAATGCCGTAATCCGATGTCGTCGAAGTCCCCATCCAACGCCGCTCCGGGAGCGGTATTCCTTCATGAGCTGAATGCTAGACCGACCCGGGGAGCAAGTGAATAAGTAGTGGTACTCATATAAATCGGCACCCAGCGCCGGGGATATAGGTGTTGGCCGCCGCGGCAACGCCGGGCCGTCCTTGGGAGGTCTCTTCTGAAGGGCACACACCTTTCGATTACTTTCGATACAGATCAAAGGCCCTTTGTTGACCGCGTGGCGACGGCGATCGATGATGGAACAGGAGGCTGGCGTGAAAAAGTTCTTGTTGACGGGGACGTTGGCGATCCTCCTCTCTGCCTGCTCCGTGGGCCCGCCAGCCGCCCAGCCGGAAAGCGCGCCCACGCCGGCTGTATCGTCTGGCGGTAGTTCAAGTGAACTGGACCAGCGGCTGGCTTTCTTTTGCACAAGTCTCGATAATTCGCCGGACGTTCAGTTATCGAGCCTTGAGGAGGTCTGGGCGGCGAGCAATTACCTGCGGATGGAATCATGTGTGGTTACCTACGTTGGTCCGCAGCCATTCCGGCCCACGGTCGAGGAAGCCGCCGTCATCGAGATCGCGAATTCAGGAGGCGCTGGCTCTTCTGCTGGACTCGACGCCTATTTGACCGCCGTCGAGCTCTGTACACGCGTCAGCGATGAGACAGCTCCGGGCGGCTTTGCTGACAACAAGTCAGAGATTCTGCGCGCGGCCGCCCAGGTGTGTCCTGATGGTCCGCAAGGAAAAATTATCCAGGCGTGGGCTGACGGCACGCGGGTAGGTGACGGTCGGCATATCGCGGGTGTCTCCATAGAACCAGGAAGGTACGTCCTGGAGAAGGGCAGGGCAGGCGCTGTGGGAGAAGAATGCACCTGGGCTGTTGCCGGTGCTGATGGCCTGGTGAGCGACCGGAACCGCTCTGCATCGGGGCTGGATGAAGTGACCCTGGACGATGGAGAAATTTTCACTAGTGACAAATGCGGAATTTGGGGGAAAATTGACTAACTCGGCCTAAACGGCCGAACTCGGAATTGCATGCGGAGCTGGGGAGCATCCCAAAGAAATTGGGGCTCCATTGTGGATATCCGCAGGCGTACCGTCGTTCAGATGGCTATTGCTACCTTAGTCCTAACCAGTTGTTCCACTGCGGCCTATCTTGAACCCGTCCAAGTGGCGGCGTCGGCCGGAGCACGAGGTGAGGCTGCATACCGAATACCGCCTGAGAAGCCTGAGCCAAAGGCCCGGTACCAGTTCGATTGTTTCGAGGTCGGGGGCGCCAGGATTGGAACGCTGTCCAGCCTGGAAGAAGTGTGGGCTTCGTCGAGATACATGCGCATAGCGAATTGCGAGGTCACCTACGTAGGGGGTGGTCCCCATATCCTCACGCCGGAAGAGGAAACGGCAGTGCACGTTGCAATTGCGGCCGGTGCCCCAAGCGACGACAGGTCAGCCCTGTTCCTGCGTATTTTGAAGGCGTGCATTCGCACCGATCCACGGGAGCTGGACACTCGTTTGTCCGAGCTCGGAGCTCCAGTCATCAAGGGCGCGCTGGCGTTTGCCCCATTGGCGCCACAATCCGTCCTGCTGGAACGGTGGTTACAGAGCGCCTGAAAGGTAAGAAGCTCGGGAGGGTCCAGGCTGTGCACGGCCGTTGCGCCTCAACACGCGTGACGTCCGACTAGCCCAGCAGGGCATTCATGGCATTGACAACCGTGGCCTCCACCCCATTGCTTCCTCCCTTGAAATGGGCCAGATGCCCGTAGACGGTCATTGACCCTCCACCAATGCCGGGCTGATCGGGATCCCATCCGCCTTCATAGCTTCCGTAGGGCATGTAGGGAGGCAGGAACTCGTTGCTCGGGATGTAACAGCAGGATTCGTTGGCATAACCACCCACGACGATGCCGTTCGCGCCGCCGTGCCCTGCCCGGAAGTAGGCAGCATAGCCGCTGACAAGCTCCCCGCCAACCATCGCAATTTTTAATTGGGGGCTGCCCGAAAGCTTCCAAACTTGGAAAGGTGAAGGGACAGCGGTGGGGAGGTTGTTGCTGTCGAGCCGTGCAATCATTCCCTGCGCATGCCTTTGGTACCAGAGCGGCTGCCCTTCAGGGTTACCAAGCCTTGCGACGAACGCTGCGCGGACGCCGACGAGATTTGCCGGAGTCAGAGTGATATCGAGGGGGAGCTGGACTTCCTGATAATAGGTCAGCAGGGGCCCGGCTATCGTTCGGCCCGGGCTGGACATGGCCGAACTCACGGCAGTTCCCAGGGAGTTCCCGTGCTGGTCCCGCAAGGCCCAGCCGCGGGCCCCGAGCGGATCCTGATCCCCAGCTGCTCCCTGAAGGAAAAGGGCGAAGCAACCGGCGGTTTGATTTTCAATGTAGTTGCATGCGGCGGCGGGAAAGTCGCCATCGAACAGAGTGCGCCACCCGGCACTTACCGGATGGCACGCGTAACCGAAAATAACGGCCCGCGGAACCCCGTTGCTGCGCCGGGCTACAAGGACCGGGACGGCCGTCTCCGTGTAAGGGAGCCCAACCCTGTTGGCCGCAAAATTCTGGCTGGCCACCTTGTAGTCAAGGGTGACTGCGGTCCGTGGAGCCGCAAGGGCCGTCCCAACCAAAGCCACGATCTTGTCCTCCAGAGCAGCGCAGTAGCTTCTGATGAGCGTGAGGTCGGACAGGCCATACGAAATGTAGGGCTGAAGCGAGTCGATCAGAGCCGGGCCGTTGTGGGTATGTGTTGCCTGCAAAAGAATCTCGCTGCTCTGCCAGCCAGCGAGGGCAAGAATCCGGGCCCGGATTCTCTGGTGCATCGCGCGGGGGAAAGCTAGCAAATCCGCGCTCAGAATGAGATGGGGGAAAGTATCTTCCCAAAGAACAATGGCCCGGGCATACAGCGGCTGGTAAGGGGTGCTGCTGGTGGCGATCCGGCCCCCGTCTACTGTTCCATAGCCGGCCATATAGGGGTTGGTGCTGAGTGTCGGCGTGATGTCGACCTTGGCCGTTGAAACGCTAAACGCCATGTCCGGATCGCTCCTTGTATCGGCGCTCCCGGTGGACGTCGGTCCCAGTGCTGAGGACCAGGATCCAAGGTGCGCAACGCGGCAAGTAGGTGAAATATGCTTCATTAGACCACGTGCGCCGACCTGTTGCTGTCATTAACTGATGCGACGGCTAAGCGAGGGCAGACCCAACAGAGGGTGTGGAGCTACGACGTTGGTGAACCAAACAAGGTGAAACCATTCCAACCGCGGCCGACTACAGTCGGCGTTCCCCATTCAAGGTTGTCGCCCATCGGATAGTAGCGGAGGGCGCCCGCCGGGATGCTTCGCGTTTGGTGTTATCCACAGCGCCGCTCATGTGACTTGGCACCGTGTGGTAGGTCCTCTAGCTTTAACCCCAGTTGCACTGCCTCCGCTGGGGGCGGCAGTGGGTTTGGGGGAACTATGGACGCTGTGCAAATCGTGGAGGATGAAGTCCGCGAGCTGATCCGCCGTCGTGGCCTGGACCCGTCGCGGCAGGCCGGAGAGATCCGGCGGCTGGTTGAAGCCGCGGTTAGCGATTACGACGAGCGGGCGCTGATGGGGCCCCTCCCTCCGATCGGTCCGTTGGAGGCGGCGCGCAGGTTCGTTTTTGATGCCGTTGCCGGTTTCGGTGTGCTTCAGCCGCTGTTGGACGATCCAACCATTGAGGAGATCTGGCTCAATGCCCCGAACGAAATCTATGTCGCACGGAACGGCGAATCCGAACTGACGTCCCTGAGCCTCACCGACCAGCAAGTCCGTGACCTGGTGGAACGGATGCTTAAAAGCTCCGGCCGCCGCCTCGACATGTCGTCGCCCTTTGTGGACGCAGCACTGCCAGATGGATCCAGGCTGCACGTGGTCATCCCGGATGTCACACGCCGCCATTGGGCCGTGAATATCCGGAAATTCGTTGTGAAGGCGAGCAGGCTCGAGCACCTCGTGGAGCTTGGCACGCTGACGCCGCAGTCCGCCCGGTTCCTCGGCGCCGCAGTTGCCAGCGGCCTTAACATTTTGGTGTCCGGTGCCACCCAGGCTGGAAAGACCACCATGCTGAACTGCCTGGCCGCGAGTATCGGCAGCCGGGAACGTGTGATCACCGTGGAGGAGATCTTCGAGCTCCAGTTTCCCTTGCGGGATGTGGTTGGCCTCCAGTGCCGTCAACCCAACCTGGAGGGGGAAGGCGAGATCCCGCTGCGACGGCTGGTGAAGGAGGCCCTCCGCATGCGGCCCGACCGCCTGGTGGTGGGGGAAGTCCGCGAAGCGGAGAGCCTGGACATGTTAATTGCGCTTAATTCCGGCCTTCCTGGGATGTGCACGGTTCACGCAAACTCAGCCCACGACGCCGTGACCAAGATCTGCACGCTTCCGCTGCTCGCCGGCGAGAACATCTCCTCAGCCTTCGTCGTACCAACCGTCGCGTCCTGCATCGACCTCGTGGTCCACTGCAGCCGGCAGAACAGCGGGCGCAGACAGGTAACCGAAGTGCTTTCACTGGGGCGGAGAGTCGAAAACGGCATCATCGAGTCGTCTATGGTCTTCGCCATGGACGAAGGGCAACTGCAACCCCGGGCCAGTTCCATGCCTGCCGCGGAAAAATTTGGCCGTGCAGGTTACGACGTCGCGGCGTTGCTGGAACCGCGTTGATGGCACCGCTCATGGGGGTACTTGCCGGTACCGGGTTCTTCCTTATCTGGTGGTCGTGTTGGGAAAGTCCCCAACGGGCTGACCGGCCGGTCAGAACAAACCGGCTGGAAGACCTGCTGGCTTCCGCCGGAATCGAAAAGGTCACAACGACCGGCCTGGTTGCCAGTTGCCTGGGACTCGGTCTTTTTGTGGCCCTTGTATTCTTCGCGGTCAGCCGCTCGTGGCCGATGGCGGCATGCTTCGGCCTCTTCGGTGCCTGGCTTCCAGTCAGTGTGCTGAGATGGCGGGCCAGAAAGCGAACGGCAATGCTGCGCCAGCTGTGGCCGGATGTAGTTGACCACCTCAGATCAGCCATCCGGGCAGGACTCTCGTTGCCGGAGGCACTCATCCAGTTGGGGGAGAAGGGGCCGGAAGAACTGCGGCACGTGTTCCGGGACTTCGGCTCGGACTACCGGGCCGGAGGCCAGTTCGATGCCTCCCTTAACAAGCTCAAGGACCGCCTGGCCGATCCTGTGGCCGACCGGATCGTCGAAGCACTGCGGCTGACCCGTGAAGTCGGAGGCTCTGACCTGGGCAAACTGCTCGGCACCCTCGCGGAGTTCCTCCGCGAAAACGCCCGCACCCGTAGCGAGCTTGAGGCACGCCAGTCGTGGACCATCAACGCCGCCAGGCTTGCCGTCGCTGCTCCGTGGATCGTCATGGTCCTTCTTGCCACGAGGCCGGAAGCGGTCCAGGCATACAACACTCCCGTGGGTGCCGCAGTTCTGCTGGGCGGTCTCGTGGTTTCCCTCGTCTGCTACTCGATCATGTTGCGGATCGGCGCCCTGCCGCAGGACGAAAGGGTACTCCGGTGACAGGCACACAAGCCGCGGCCACCGTATGCGGAATCGTCCTAGGAGTCGGGCTCTGGCTGATCCTCGTCCGCTTGCCGATGATGCGCGCCACCACCCTGGCCGAGCGCATCGAACCGCAGCTGAAGTCACAGAACCTTGAATCAAGGCTGTTGCGGGCTGGCGGCATACAGAACGTCACGCCGTTCGGCGCGCTGGAACGCATCATGAGGCCCATGATCCGTGACGGTGTAGCCGCGCTGGGCAGGTTGAACCTGGGCTCCAAAGGCCTGGCGCGACGGCTTGCCCAGGCCGGTATCCACAAGTCGCCGATCGATTTCCGGGCGGAACAGCTGCTCTGGGCCGCGGCTGGATTTTCTGTGTCGTTGGCGTTGGTGGTCGTTGGTGCCGTTGCAGGCCGGTTCAGTCCTTTGCTGGCTGTTGTGGCGGTCATCGGCAGCGCGTTCGGCGGCTTCCTGTTCCGCGACTACTGGTTGGGTGTCCAGATCAGGAACCGTGAAGCCCGGATGATGGCCGAGTTCCCGAGCCTGGCCGAGTTGATGGCGCTCGCGGTCGGCGCCGGTGAAAGCGCCACGGGCGCTCTGGACCGCGTCTGCCGCAGTGCGCGGGGAGAACTCGCCAAGGAATTCTCAAGAATCCTGGCCGAAACCAGGGCCGGCAAACCGCTCGTGGAGGCCTTGCAGGACTTCTCCGCCCGGACAGACCTGGGTCCGCTGGTCCGGTTCGTTGACGGCATTATCGTCGCCGTTGAGCGCGGGACCCCGTTGGCGGATGTGCTCCGCGCACAGGCCCAGGACGTCCGGGATACGGCCAAAAGGGACCTTATGGAGTCAGCCGGCAAGAAGGAGATCGGGATGATGGTGCCACTGGTTTTCGGTGTCCTCCCTTTGACAGTTGTCTTCGCCGTCTACCCCGGCATAGCGGCAATCAGCCTGGGTCTTTAGGCGAACGTGCATATGACAGAGACAACCGGCAGGACCGCCGGCATGGAGAACGCGACTAATGAAATGGGACAGAAAATGAAAAACCTGGGAATACGGAGCGGATTACAGCTCAGGTGCATGGTGGCACTCATCTGGTCGGTGACACTGGCTAGCCTGTGGGCCACTGCCGGCAACCTGGTCAGGCCTGGCACGAGGACCGACACGCGCCCTGCAGACCATCCAGAGCGCGGTGATGTCCCCGGCTGGGTCATGATCACTTTGATGTCGGCTGTCCTCGTTGCGGCCTTGCTGGCTTTGGCAGGACCGGCACTGGAATCGATGTTCAACCAGGCAATGGACAAGGTCGGAAACTAGCAATGCTTCAGGGCCGTGGGCGGGACCTCCTCCACGATGGCGGTCCCGTCATGGGCTGGGACCGGGTCCTGGGCGCAGCAGCCACCCGCGAACGCGGATCCGCCGTAGTGGACTTCGTTATGGTGGGTGGCCTGCTCACTATGTTCTTCCTCGCGATCATCCAGCTCACGCTTGTCCTCCACGTCCGCAACACCCTGATCGACGCCGCCGCTTCGGGTGCACGCTACGGCACGCTGGCCGACCGGGGCGCATCAGATGCGGAGGAGCGCGCCGGGGCGTTGGTTGGAATGGCCCTCAACGCGGACTTCGCCCAGGACATCAGCACGTCAGAAGTGACTTTCCAGGGACTTCGAACGCTCGAAGTAACCATCAAGGCGCCGATGCCGGTGATCGGGCTGATCGGGCCCCGGGGCATGCTGGAGGTCAAGGGCCATGCCGCCGTCCAGCCCTAACGCCGTGCAGCCGTTCCTCAAGAGGTTCCGGGAGGTACTGTGCCTCCCCGTCGATACCGGTCCGGCTCCAGGCAAGCCCGCACCGGCAACCCGGGAACAGGGGAGTGCGGTCGTGGAGTTTACGTTCCTCGCACTGCTCCTGATGGTTCCGCTGGTGTACTTCATCATCACCATGGGCCAGATCCAGGGCGGGTCCTTTGCCGTCGTAGGGGCAGCCGACCAGGCCGCCAAAGTGTATGTTGCCCAGACACATACCCAGTCAGCGCAAGTAGCGGCCGAGCAGGCGGCCCTCATTGCGCTCGCCGATTACGGACACGCTGCCGGCAACGCACAAATCTCAACGAGCTGTGAGCCCTCCGACTGTCAGGCGGCCGGAACGGCAGTTACGGTGACCGTCAACCTCACCGTGCCGCTGCCGTTTGTGCCGTTCGTCGACGGGTTCCGCCTCAACGCCAGCGAAGTTGAAGCTTCATCCACTCAGCTGGTCGGCAGGTTCCGGTGAATCCAAACGAGGCAGCAGAGGAAGGCCAGATGCTTGTCCTGATCATCGGCTACGTCCTGTTGGCTCTCCTGGTGACCACCGTCGTCGTGGGCATTTCAAGCGTCTACCTCGAGCACAAAAGGCTCTTGTCACTGGCAGACGGAGCGTCACTGGCCGCAGCAGACAGCTTCACGCTGGGTGAGGTCGGATCCAACGGCGGCAGCCCCTCAGCTGTCCTCGGCTCCGAGCGCGTCAGGAATGTCGCCAGCGACTTCATCCGCAGGAATCCGGGAGCCCAGCGCCTGGACAGCCTGGAGGTCTCGACGGCGACAGGCAGTCCCGACGGTTCCACCGCCGTCGTTGTCCTGACCGCAGCTGTCCACCCACCGGTTGTGAATTTCCTGGTGCCCGACGGAATCAGGATCGAAGCCTCGTCCACGGCCCGTTCCCGCCTGACCCGGTGACCGATCTCAGAGCCAACCGGGCAAGGGATGACCGGCAACGGAGTCCGGGCCTCCGGCTGGATAGCGTAGGCTTAAACAACCATGGCCAATATTGATTTTTCCGCAGAAATCCGCGCCCTCCGCGCCACCTACACCTCCATCGAGCAAGTCAGCGATGTTGAGGCCCTGAAGGAGGACATCGCCGAACTCAGCGAGCGGGCGGGCGAGCCGAACCTGTGGGACGATCCCGCCGCGGCCCAGAAAATCACGTCCAGGCTCTCCCACCGCCAGTCCGAACTGGAGCGGCTCAACAAGCTGACCGCGCGGATCGACGACCTCGAAGTGCTGGTGGAGCTCGGCCAGGATGAGGACGACGCCGATTCCATGGGCGAAGCCGCCGCGGAACTGGAGTCCATCAGGAAGGCGCTGAAGGACCTCGAAATTGTCACCCTGCTCTCCGGCGAATACGACGAACGTGAAGCCGTGGTGTCCATCCGTGCCGGCGCCGGCGGGGTCGACGCCGCTGATTTCGCCGAAATGCTGATGCGGATGTACCTGCGCTGGGCCGAACGGCACGGGTACCCGACCACCGTCATGGACACCTCCTACGCGGAGGAGGCCGGCCTGAAGTCCGCCACGTTCGAAGTCAAAGCGCCCTACGCGTTTGGAACGCTGAGCGTGGAGGCCGGAACCCACCGCCTCGTCCGGATCAGCCCCTTCGACAACCAGGGCCGCCGCCAGACCTCCTTCGCCGCCGTCGAAGTGATCCCGCTGATTGAACAGACGGACTCCATCGACATTCCCGACAACGAGATCCGCGTTGACGTGTTCCGCTCATCGGGCCCCGGCGGACAGTCGGTCAACACAACGGACTCCGCCGTGCGCCTGACGCACATCCCCACCGGCACCGTGGTGTCGATGCAGAACGAGAAATCCCAGCTGCAGAACCGGGCGGCTGCCATGCGCGTCCTCCAGTCCAGGCTCCTGCTCCTGAAAAAGGAACAGGAAGACGCCGAAAAGAAAGCATTTGCCGGCGATGTCAAGGCCTCCTGGGGTGACCAGATGCGCTCCTACGTGCTCAACCCGTACCAGATGGTCAAGGACCTGCGGACCGACCACGAAGTCGGCAACACCTCCGCCGTTTTCGACGGCGAGATCGACGACTTCATCGACGCCGGCATCCGCTGGCGTACTGACAACCGGAACGCCGACAAGTAAACGTCCGGCCGTCCCGGCGCGACTGATCCCGCGACACGCCCCCGGAAGCGGCGTAAATAAGGCATAGGGACTGCGTATAGTCGAGGAGCCGGAGCTCTACTTCCCCCAAACAGAAGCCCGCGCACCGGCTGCAGATCTGGGCTGCGTACCATCAGCCATGCCTGCAGGGTACTTAGGGTCATGATCCGATTCGAAAATGTCACCAAGGTCTACGACCAGCAGGCACGGCCCGCGCTGGACGATATCAACCTTGAGATCGACCGCGGCGAATTCGCCTTCCTTGTAGGCGCTTCCGGGTCCGGTAAGTCGACCTTCCTGCGGCTTGTGCTCAAAGAGGACCGGGCCTCGTCCGGTGCTGTGTACGTGGCAGGCCAGAACGTCGCCAAAATTTCCAGTTGGCGTGTGCCCCGGCTTCGCCGCGGCATCGGCGTGGTGTTCCAGGACTTCCGTCTCCTGCCGCAGAAAAACGTCTTCGCCAATGTCGCTTTCGCCATGCAGGTCATCGGCAAGAGCCGCAGTGTCATCCGCGACACCGTGCCCGAGGTACTCAAGACGGTAGGGCTCGAAGGCAAGGAAAACCGGCTTCCCCACGAGCTTTCCGGCGGTGAGCAGCAGCGCGTGGCCATCGCCCGGGCGGTGGTCAACCGGCCCGGCATCCTCCTCGCCGACGAGCCGACGGGAAACCTGGACCCCACCACCTCAATGGGCATCATGGGCGTGCTGGACAAGATCAACCAGAACGGCACCACCGTGGTGATGGCCACCCACGACGACGACATTGTCAACGAAATGCGCAAGCGCGTGGTGGAGCTGAAGAACGGTGTTGTCATCCGCGACGAAGCGAAGGCCCTGTACACCTCCATGATTCCGATTGTCGGGCAGTCGCGGCGGCTCAAGGACGCCAGCGGCCGGGAAGAGATACCGCCGGCCAGCCCGGAAGGCCGGGGCGACGGCGCAGGGGAGGACCGGCGATGAGGCTCGCTTTTATCCTCGGTGAGATTGGCAGTGGACTGCGCCGGAACGTATCGATGGTTGTGTCGGTCATCCTGGTGACCTTTGTGTCCCTGACCTTTGTTGGCGCCGCCGGCATGCTTCAGCTGCAAATCAACCAGATGAAGGGCTACTGGTACGACAAGGTCCAGGTGGCGATCTTCCTCTGCAGTGACGGTTCGACGGCGACCGGGTGCGCCACCGGCCCGGTCACCCCGGAGCAGCAGGACAACCTGCAAACCCTCCTGGAGTCACCGGCTGTTTCGCAGTACATCAACGACTTCCAGTTCGAGTCCAAAGACGAGGCCTACAAGCACTTCAAGGACCAGTTCTCGAACTCCCCGATTGTTGACTCTGTCACGCCCGACCAGCTCCCTGCCTCGTTCCGGATCAACATGAAGGACCCCGAAAAGTACCAGATCATCAGCGAGACGTTTTCATCGCAGCCCGGCGTCGAGACCGTGATTGACCAGCGCCAGCTGCTGGAACGGCTCTTCTCTGCCATGAACGCCGCCTCCCTCGTGGCTGTCAGCGTTGCCGGCGTCATGATTGTCTGCGCGATTCTCCTGATCGCAACCACCATCCGGCTCTCAGCCTTCAGCCGCCGCCGCGAAACGGGCATCATGCGCCTCGTGGGCGCCTCGAAAACGGTGATCCAGCTGCCGTTCATCCTCGAAGGCGTCATTGCCGCCGTCATTGGTGCAGTCCTGGCATCCGGCACCCTGTGGGCCGTGGCGCACTTCTTCCTGGGTGAATACCTGTCCAAGCAGTACCCGGACACAGCCTTCATCTCGCCAGGGCAGACTCTCGTTCTTGCGCCTGCCCTGCTAATCCTTGGCGGATCTTTGGCAGGAATTTCGTCTCTCTTGACCTTGCGCAGATATTTGAGGGTCTAGGCTGTGCAAACCGAACAAGGAAAGCTTATGACTGGTCTCGATCGAACTTCCGGCCTGCCCCGCAGGAACCGTACCCGCCAGGCGCGCCGTACAGGCATCATCAGCGGTGTCCTGGCGCTGGTCCTTGCAGCCAGCCTTGGCGCCTCAACGCCGGTAGCGTTCGCCGATGAACTGGAAGACAAGCAGGCAGCCCTCGAAGCCGAGGCAGCCCGGGTCCAGCAATCCCTCGAATTCGTCGACTCGCGGATCGCCAAAGCCGCGGGCGACCTGGTGATTTACCAGGGTCAGCTTCCCGGCGCCCAACAGGCACTGCTCGAAGCCCAGGGCAGGGTCGCAACCGCGGTCAAGGAAGTCGAAGCACTCTCAGCGCGCGTGGACCTTGCGCAGCAGAACAAGGCCAAGCTCACGCAGCAGCTTGAGACGGACAAGCAGAAGATAGCCGACACGAAGAAGCTGATCGGCCAGATTGCGACCCAGGCGTACAAGTCCGGCGGCGTTCCCTCGAACCTCACGCTCTTTTTCGGATCCAATGCGGGTGGCAGCCTCACCGACACGATGGACCTGGCCGACCAGGCAATGCGCAGCCAGAACTCGGCAATGGACAAGCTGTCGCAGCAGAACGCCACCAACGTCAACTCGCAGGCGAGGCTCGCTGCCGTTGAAGCGGAGATCCAGGACCTGAAGGCCAAGGCGGACGCCGCCCTCGAACGTGAAAAGGCTGCCCGTGACGAAGCCGAGGCTAAGAAGGCACAGGTTGACCAGCTGATCGCGGACACCATCCGTCTTGACGCCGAACTCCAGGCAGCCAAGCCGGGTATCCAGAGCCAGCTGGCAGCTGTTGAGGCCAGCCAGAATGCTGTCGCCAACGAAATTGCCGAAAGGGACCGCAGGCTGCGGGAAGCCTGGGAAGCAGAACAGCGGCGTCTCGCTGCGGCAGCTGCCGCTGCCGCAGCCGCAGCAGGGCAGGCTGTGCAGCCGTACGCTCCGGTGACCGGGTCGCCGTCGGCGTTTGGCCTGCGCCACCCCTTCTCCGGTGACGTGCCCATCACGTCCGGGTTCGGCTGGCGTGCCACGCCGCCGGGAACGATCGACTTTTACGGCACCGGCGGTTACCTGCACACCGGCATCGACTTCGGAGCAGCCTGCGGAACCCCTGTATACGCGGCCGCGGCCGGCGAAGTCTTTTCCTCCGGCTGGAATTCGGCCGACGGCGGCGGGTGGCGGGTCAAGCTGTCGCACGGCGTTGTGCAAGGCAACTCGCTGACCACGATCTACTACCACAACAGCAGCATCGTCGTCTCGAACGGCCAGCGGGTCTCCCAGGGCCAGCTCATCGCCTACTCGGGCAACACCGGCAATTCCACCGGGTGCCATGCCCACTTCGAGACGTGGCTCAACGGCGCGGCCGTTGATCCGATGCGGCTGCTGTAACGCGGCTCCGCGCCTGCCGTACACTGGTATGACTTCGCGCCGGAACGGCCGGAGCCACTGACGATCCAAGAACCGAGGAGTTCCACCGTGCCCAAAGAAAGTGGCCGTAAAGTGGTGGCCACCAACCGCAAGGCCCGGCATGACTACCACGTGCTGGATACCTATGAGGCCGGCATCGCCCTGATGGGCACAGAGGTCAAGTCGCTCCGCGAGGGCCACGCCTCCATGGTGGATGGCTTCTGCACCTTCTACAACGACGAGTTGTGGATGGAGGGCATCCACATCCCGGAGTACAACCAGGGATCCTGGACCAACCACGCAGCCCGCCGGCGCCGGAAGCTGCTGCTGCACCGGGAAGAGCTCATCAAAATCTCCCACAAAGTCAGGGAATCCGGCTTCACCATCGTGCCGCTGCAGCTGTACTTTGTGGACGGCCGGGCGAAGGTGGAGATCGGCGTCGCCCGCGGCAAGCGGGAGTACGACAAGCGCCAGACCCTCCGTGAGCAGCAGGACACGCGCGAGGCGCTGCGCGAGGTCCGGGAACGCAACCGCAGGTAGGAATCATTTCCGCCGGCCATGCGTTATGATTGGTAGTCCGGCAGGGATTGGGACGCAAAACCTGACCTGCCGGGTTTGGTAACAAAATACGGGGATGATCGGTTTCGACGATGTTAGTCGCGACAGGTGAAGCGGGCCGAGGATGCAGAATTATCTCGTAAACGCTGTCTGCAAAACAATAAGTGCCAAATCAAACCGCACTGACTTCGCTCTCGCTGCCTAAGCAGTAAGACAGTCCGTCAGCCCGAGGTTGCTATTGCCCCGGATGCTGGCGTCATTTAGATAGCCACTGCTGTTTGCCTCCGTCATCGGGGTAAACGGGACTCTTAGATGACTGGGCCCGGATCAGCCAGCTGTTTGCAGCATGGCCGGGGCCGAGAAAATCCGACGCAAACTGCGCCCGGAGAAGCCCTGACAACACGACATCGGACGGGGGTTCAATTCCCCCCATCTCCACATTTTGCAATGCTGCAAGGCATGCGGAACGGCCTGGACCCTGGTCCGGGCCGTTCTGCGTTAACCGCCTCCCCGAAAATTGACACCCTCCCCGGACGGGCGCCTCCGGCAACCTGCCCCCGTTCACCCACGGCGTAGCCGCGCAGGGAGTAGGACGGCCGGCGGAATAGTTGAGACAGATAGGACCAGCAGCCGGTCCGGGGCCAGGGTGGCTGCGCTAACACCAGGAGGTGGGCCATGGACCAGGTGCTGAAGCCCGGTTCCCCAGCGTCCGACGACGGGCCGCTGGATTCGTACTCGGAGACGGTCATGCGCGTGGCTGAGACGGTCACCCCGCATGTTGCCGCCATTGAAATGACGGGAAACCGCCGCAACGGCCGGTTCCGCGTGGGCGCAGGGTCGGCGGTGCTCTTCACCACGGACGGCTACCTGCTGACAAATTCCCATGTAGTAGCCGGCACCCACCAGGGCCACGCTGTGTTCGCGGACGGCAGCCGCACCGACCTTGAACTTGTAGGCGCCGATGCCTTGTCGGATCTTGCCGTTGTCCGCGGCCGCGCGCCGAAGGTACCGCCCGCCGAGTTCGGCGACGCAGAGACTCTCCGGGTGGGACAGCTTGTTGTCGCCGTCGGGAACCCGCTGGGGCTGGCGGGGTCGGTGACAGCCGGCGTCGTCAGCGGCCTCGGCAGGGCTATCCCGGTATGGGCAGGCGGCAACCGGCGCGTGATCGAGGACGTCATCCAAACGGATGCGGCCCTGAACGCGGGGAGTTCCGGCGGTGCGCTGGCGGATACCCACGGCAGGATCGTCGGCATCAACACAGCCGTAGCCGGGGCCGGGCTGGGACTCGCGGTGCCCATTAACACCACCACCCGGCGGATCATCGCCGCGCTCCTGGCTGACGGGCGGGTCCGCCGGGCTTACCTTGGCGTGGTCAGCACGCCCATCCGCCTGAACGCGAGTGCCGTGGTCCGGACGGGCCAGCGGGACGGGCTGCGCGTGGTGGAGGTCCTGGCCGGTTCGCCCGCAGACCACGCAGGCCTGCTGGCTGGCGACATCATCCTGACAGCAGGAAACCGCCCCGTCAGCAACGCCGAAAGCCTGCAGAAGCTGCTGTTTGCCGATGCTATCGGGCAGCCTTTGCGGATCGACGTGCTGAGGGACGGGAAGGAAACGGAACTTGTGGCCGTACCTGAAGAGATGGCGGCCGGCTAGTGCCCGCTACCTGCGCTTCTTCAGGTGTGCGACAGGATCCTGTGGGCCGTCAATCGGGCTCTTGGCCTTCTTTTCGGCGCGTTTCTCCTTGATGGTTTTCACCGGCTTCTTGGACAGATTCTGGTGGGGTGTTTTGTCCGGCATGGCGTGCTCCCTTTACTCAGCGGGACGGCATGCGTCCCACCTCGTAAATTACGCCTGATTCGCGCTAAATGTAATGCCCCGGCTCAGTCCGGAACGGGGACGTCCGCAATGCCCACAAAACGCGTCCCAACGCCGTCGAATTCGCTGCGGACAAAACCCGGGCGAGGGGGCGGCAGCTCACCCGGGGCATGGTGGCCGCAGCTGACATAGGTGAAGTCGGGCCACCATTTCTTGGGCCGCGCCGCTTCCTCATAGCCGCAGATTGCGCACTCCAGGTGGACCCACACCGGGCGCTTTCCAGTCCGGTTTGCCCGGGACTGGACAAGCCACGGTGGCGGGTTGTCGAGGATCTCACCCAGCTCGGCTTCCGTGAGCCTTTTGGGGATGCCGTGGCGTTGCGCCATTTCCATGGGTACATCAAGGGCAATTGCCGCGTCACGTCTGCTAATCATCACAGTCAACGATACGGGACTGCATCCATGGCCGCCGCCTCAGCCCGAACCGCTCCCGGAACTCCGGACTAGGACACGATGGCAATGCCCGCCGCGGCCGCGGCGAATCCCACCAGCAGGTTGGCTGCCACGTTCAGAGCTGCCGCACCAAACCGTGACTCACTCAGCAGCCTGATGGTGGCGGTGGTCCACGAACTGAATGTGGTCAGGCCGCCGGCAAGGCCGGTGGCAACGGCGGTGTGTAACTCTTCGGGGAGTCCGAGTCGTCCGGTAATCCCTACCGACAGCCCAATGACCAGGCAGCCGGCAACGTTGACTGCCAGCGTGGCCCACGGCCAGTGACGTGGCGCATGCCCGGCCGCGCCCGTGGCGCTCCGGACCGGGAGGGCGCCCGCCCGGCGGGCGAACCAGCTGTCCACGGCGAAGCGCAGCAGGGCACCGGCCACGCCGAAGACGCCAACCAGGATGGCGGCGCTCATGCGGCGGCCCCGGAACGGTCGGCCAGCACCTTGCCGGTCCGCCAGCCGGCAGCTGCGGCGCCCAGCCCCAGCAGGAGCGACAGCCCAAGATAGGCGATCCAGACGGGGTGGTGGTTGGCCCGCCAAAGCTGGTCCACCGAGAACACCACAGCGGAGAACGTGGTGAAGGAACCCAGGAATCCCGGACCCAGGCCCGCCCGGAGCCAAAAGGCGGTGCGTGGCCTGGCGATCCAGAACGTGGTCAGGGCTGCGAGTATGAAGCTCCCGGAGACGTTGATGCACAGCGTGGTCCAGGGCAGTGATCCCATATTGTCAGGGAACGCCAGGCCAAGGCCGTACCGCAGTTCCGACCCGAGGAGTCCGCCGGCGGCCACCGCCAGCCACGCACGCCAACCGGGTGCCCCGGAGGCGGCCATTCAGCCGTTTCCGAGGACGCAGCCGGCGTGCGGAGTGTCGCTGTCGACCCATAGGGCGGAAGTGACCTCATCGGCGAGGTCGTATTCGCGGGTCTTGCCTTCGGAGCTGATCCGCACCACCAGCGCACCGCCGAAGGGCTTGCGGCCAACCACCTCGACCTCGGAGTCGAGGTCGATTTCCTCCGCCGACAGGTACCGGAGCAAGTCAGGGTTCTCGTCGCTGATCCGGGTGATCCGGCCGGTGTGGCCCTGGTCAAGTTCATTCATCAGGTGGGCGTGGGGCATCCGGACTGTGCCGTCGGCGCCGGGAATGGGATCACCGTGCGGGTCCCGGAGCGGATTGCCCAGTTTCGCCGCCATCCGCTCGATAAAGGTGTCCGAGACAGCGTGTTCCAGCTGTTCGGCCTCATCATGGACCTCGTCCCAGCTGTAGCCGAGCTGCTGCACCAGGTACGTTTCGATCAGCCGGTGCCGCCTGACCATGGAAAGTGCCAGCCGCACACCGTCGCGGGTGAGGGTGATGGCGCTGTACGGCTTGTGGTCCACCAGGCCCTGGTCCTTGAGCTTGCGGACCATCTCGGACACCGAGGAGTTGGCCACACCCAGCCGTTGGGCCAGCTGGGAGGAAGTGATGGGTTTGTCCTGCCACTCCGTGAAGGAGTAGATGACCTTGACGTAGTCCTCGATGGAGGAGGAGGGCGCGCTGGTCTTCACGACACCAAGCCTACCCGGTGGGCGGACGGCCTCATGCTTTGACTGCCCGCCATGTCAGTGTCAGGTAGGGGAGTCCCAGGCGGGCGCCAGGCTCATGGCCCAGGTGGTCGTGGAGGTACCAGTCCAGGTTGGCGAGGACCTTGGTGCGCGTGGCCTCACCCGAACGCAGGTAGTAGCTCCGTGACTTGGCAAGCTCCATGATTTCCCCGGTGGTGAGCGCGTCTTCCCAGTGCGTCACGTGGCTTTCCAGCCCGTCGAACTCCGGCCCCACAGGCGGCCGGAAGTGCGGCCGGTAGACATCCCCCGCGTGCATGATGCGGGAAAGCCGGTGAACCCATGGAACGGACGTGTCCAGCTGGTTCCAGATCAGCCCCAGCGTTCCGCCGGTGCGGAGGACCCGCGAAAGTTCCGTACTCGCAGCGATCGGATCGCACCAGTGCCAGGCCTGCGCCACGCTCACGACGTCGAACGAGGAGTCTGCGAGTCCGGTCGCCTCCGCGGTCCCTTCCGTCGCCCGAACACCGGGCAGCAGGACCCGTAACTGGTCAAGCATGTCCGTGGAAGGGTCGACGGCGGCCACAGCGAGTCCGCGGTCAAGCAGC
This sequence comes from Arthrobacter sp. BE255, assembly GCF_031457335.1. Classification (NCBI taxonomy): domain Bacteria; kingdom Bacillati; phylum Actinomycetota; class Actinomycetes; order Micrococcales; family Micrococcaceae; genus Arthrobacter; species Arthrobacter sp. BE255. The sequence continues at coordinate 501,546 of NZ_JAVDWK010000001.1, forward strand.
AGGGCTGTGAACTTGCCGGTGCCGGCGCCAACATCGAGGGCGTCGCGCGCCCCGGCAGGGATGAGCCAGTCGGCCGATTCGACGGGGTATCCGGGCCGGACGCGCTCGTAGTGTTCGCCGCCGTCCTGGAAGCTCTGTCCGAGCTCCTGACGGCGTCCGTGGTCAAGTTTGGGGCCACCCCGTGCCACGTGCGGTCTCCTTCGCCAGATGCCCTTGGGTATCCTTCGAATTTACCGCATCGACAGGGCTGTCCGGGTCAGTCGTCGGTGCAGGGGGCTGCGCCGGCCGTGCCGGGCGTGTTGGGTGCCCAGTCCGGGTAGGTCCGGGTGTCGTTGGCCGGAACCCAGCGGCCGGAGTCCACCACATAGTCCCAGCCGAGGCCGGTCCTGCGGAGTTCCTCGATGCCGGCCAGGAGCCGCTGGGCGTCCTCGAGCCGTGACCCCAGGCCGAAGCTCGCCCGCAGGGAGCCTGACGGCAGGCCCAGGCGTTTGAGCAGCGGGTGGGCGCAGAAACGGCCGTCCCGGAGGCCCACTCCATGTTCGGCGGACAGGTAGGCGGCCACCAAACCGGCGTCGTAGCCTTCGACAGAGAAGTTCACCACGCCGATGGTGTCTGTATCCGGGTCCGTGTCCTGGAAAATCTGGTGCACGGTGACGCCGTCGATTTTGTGGAGTCCTTCCACCAGGAAGGAACGGATGGCTGATTCGTGGGCGTGCCAGCGGTCCGGGTCCAGTGCGGCGATCACCTGGGTGGCGCGGGCCAGCGTGGCGGCGCCGAGGACGTTGGGGGAACCGCCCTCGTGCCGGGCGGGACCTGTGGCCCAGCTCACGCCGTCGAGCCTGGCCTCACGGACAGCGCCGCCGCCGGCAAGGTGCGGCGTGCCGGCGTCGAGCCAGTCCGGCCGGCCCACGAGGACGCCTGCGCCGAACGGAGCGTAGAGCTTGTGCCCGGAGAAGGCGAGGTAGTCGACGTCGTCGGCGCTGATGTTGATGCGGCGGTGGGGCGCGAGTTGCGCCGCGTCCACGACGATCCGGGCGCCGTGCTCGTGCGCCAGGGCGGCGAGTGCCCGGATGGGAAGGATTTCGCCCGTGACATTGGAAGCGCCCGTGACGGCCAGCAGGCTGACTCCACCCTGTTCAAGCTCGGCGCGGATGGCCTCCACGGTGCCGGCCAACGTGTCGGCGGCAACGACGCTGCGGTGCGGGACACCCTGCCACGGCAGGAGGTTGGCGTGGTGCTCGATGTCGAGGTACAGGACGTCGCCGGCCGGGCGGCCGTCCACCGTTGGGAGACAGCCTGCCAGGAGGTTCAGCGAATCAGTGGTGTTCCTGGTGAAGATGACGGAGTCGCCGGCCCGTCCGCCCACAAAGTCACGCACGATGTTCCGGGCGTTCTCGTAGACCGACGTGCTGATCTGGGATGCGTAGCCGGCGCCGCGGTGGACGCTGGCGTAGAACGGCAGGATTTCGTTGAGGTACGCGGAAACCACCGAGAGGGCCGGGGCGGAGGCACCGTAGTCAAGGTTGGCGTAGCGGACGTGTCCGCCCTGGATCAGCGGGGCCTGGATTTCGGCGCCGGTGACGGCGGAGAGCGGCCGGCCGGCAACGGCAAGCCGTTCGCTGAACAGGGCTGCGGTGTCGGGGCCGGCTGCGGACTGCAGACGGACGGCGGTGTTGGGGGAGACGGTGGCAGTTGTCACAGAGACCTCACTTCAGAGGGACTCCCTGTCCCGGGAATCCGCGCTTGCCGGGTCCGTTCCGGACCGGCCTGGTCGTCACCCGGGGCACCCCACCGCGAATGGAGGGTTGCCGGCCAGCAAACCGGGGTTTCGCGCTGGCACTCGTGACCTGTTAAGAGCGTAGAACATGGGCGGGGCGGGCAGGAAGCCGGTCCGAATGTTAAGGCTTTTGTTACGCGGGGCCCGGAATTGTCGCGTTTGTCCGAAGATACGGCGGCGGACGCCCCCTGCCGGAGGCGTCCGCCGCTGATAATTCGGTACATGTGGCCGTTAGAGCAGGTCGTCAAGCCCGGGGTTGAGCCGCTTGAGGACTTCCGAATGCAGGATGGAGTTGGTGGCCAGGGCGTTGCCGCCGAACGGGCCGTCCTCTCCGTCGAGGGATGTGAACCGGCCGCCCGCCTCCACCACAATCGGCACCAGCGCCGCCATGTCGTAGAGATTGAGCTCCGGTTCGCACGCGATGTCCACGGAGCCTTCTGCGACCATGCAGTAGGACCAGAAGTCGCCGTAGGCGCGGGTGCGCCAGACGTCTTCGGTCAGGCCAAGGAAGTCATCGAGGTTCCCGCGGTCCTTCCAGCCGCCCAGGCTGGAGTAGGACAGGGACGCGTCCGAGAGCTTCGAGACGTCGGATACCTTCAGCCGGGTGGCAGCGGCCAGTGACCGGCCCATGTACGCGCCGGCGCCCTTGGCGGCCCACCAGCGCTTGCCCAGTGCAGGGGCACTGACAACGCCGACGACGGGCTCGCCTTCGTCAACAAGGGCAATCAGGGTCGCCCAGACCGGGACGCCACGGACGAAGTTCTTCGTGCCGTCGATGGGGTCGATGATCCAGCGGCGGGAGCCGTGGCCTGAACTGCCGAATTCCTCACCCAGGACTGCGTCACGGGGGCGGGAACGGGACAGTTGGCCGCGGATGGCTTCCTCGGCGGCCTTGTCCGCATCGGTGACCGGCGTCAGGTCCGGCTTGGTCTCGATGTGGAGGTCCAGGGCCTTGAAGCGGCTCATGGTCTGGTCGTCCACGGAATCGGCCAGCACGTGGGCCAGGCGCAGGTCATCGTTGTAGCTCGAAGCGGGTTGGATCATGGTTCCAAACTACCGTCAAAGCGCCGCGTGGTTGGGGACCCCGGCCACTGGAACCGTGCGCAGAGCCCCCGTGCGGCTCCAACCGGGCGGGACGGCGTCAGTTGACGCTGCCCAGTTCCTTGGTTTCCTGCCCAGCCATCCGGGGGTCGGTGCCCAGCAGGCGCCGCAGGGAACCGAGCCTCGCAGGTCCTGTCGGCCCGGCATGGCCGTCGGTGACCCACGGGTCCAGGCCGCAGTTGACTGCGCCTGTGGTGTGTTTGCAGCCACGCTCGCAGGCATCGGTGCCCGGTTCCAGGTCCGGGAAGGACCGGAGGATGCGGTCCGGGTCCACATGGGCCAGGCCGAAGGAGCGGATGCCGGGGGTGTCGATGATCCAGCTTCCCGCCGGCGCGTCAGTCAGTTTGAGCGCCAGGGCAGAGGAGGAAGTGTGGCGTCCCCGGCCGGTCACGGCATTGACGCCGCCGGTGGCACGCTCCGCGCCGGTCAGGGCGTTGACCATGGTGGACTTGCCGACGCCCGAGTGCCCCAGCATTACCGTCACCTTGCCGTCCAGGTGGGCCCGGAGCTGGGCGACGGCATCGCTGTCGAGGCGCGCAGACAGCCCGTCATCGGAGCGGGCGTCGATGCCGGACGCTTCGGAGTCGGCCGTGCGGCTGATGATGACCGGGAAGTCCAGGTGTTCGTAGTTGGACAGCAGCTCCGCGGGGTCCTTGACGTCAGCCTTGGTGACCAGGAGCAGCGGCTCGATGCCGGCATCGTAGGCGGCCACCAGCGCGCGGTCGATGAAGCCGGTGCGGGGCTCGGGATTGGCGGCAGCCACCACCACCACCAGCTGGTCGGCGTTGGCCACAACCGCCCGCTCGATCGGGTCGGTGTCGTCGGCGCTGCGACGCAGGAGGGTCCGGCGGTCCTGGATCCGGACCAGCCGGGCCAGGGTGTCAGGTTCGCCCGAGACGTCGCCCACCAGGGAGACGAAGTCGCCGGCGACGACGGGGTTCCGGCGGAGTTCCCGTGCCCTGGCGGCGATGATAATACGCTCGTCACCGGAATCCTCGCCAACAACCGCCGTGTACCGGCCGCGGTCCACCGTGATGATCCGGCCGGTGACTGCGTCATCGTGGCTGGGGCGGTCCTTGGTGCGGGGGCGGGAGCCCTTCTTGCTGGGGCGGATCCGGACGTCGGATTCGTCCCAGGAATCAGTGCTGCGTGCCACTACTCGGCACCAACCGGAACCGTGGTGCCGGGTTCCTGGCCCTGCGCGATCATGTTTGCCCACAGTTGCGGGAAGTCGGGCATGGTCTTGGCTGTGGTGGCGATGTCCTCCACCTCGATGCCTTCCACCGCCAGGCCCAGGATGGCACCGGCGGTCGCCATCCGGTGGTCCGCGTAGCTGTGCACGACGCCGGCATGCAGCGTGGCCGGGCGGATCACCAGACCGTCGCTGGTTTCCTCGGCGTCGCCGCCGAGCCTGTTGATCTCGGTGACGAGGGCGGCGAGCCGGTCCGTCTCGTGGCCGCGAAGGTGGGCGATGCCGGTGAGACGGGATGGACCGCTGGCGAGGGCGCAGAGGGCCGCGACGGTTGGGGCGAGTTCGCTGGTTTCGGCAAAGTCGGCACCTTTGATCTCCGGCCCGCCGGTGACCGTGAGGACGCCTTCGGACAGGCTGACGGTGGCGCCCATGTCCGTCAGGATGCTGCGCCAGAGGTCGCCCACCTGGGTGGTGTGAGTGGGCCAGTCGGGAATCCTGACGGTGCCGCCGGACGCCAGCGCGGCAGCAAGGAACGGTCCCGCGTTGGACAGGTCCTGTTCGATGCGCTGGTCGAACGCCCGGATGGTTCCCGGCGCCACAACCCAGTGGTTGGGGACGGAATCGTCCACCGAGACGCCCACTCCGCGGAGGACGGCCACGGTCATGTTGATGTGGTCCAGGCTGGGCACCGGCTTTCCCACGTGCTCCAGGTGCAGTCCCTCGGTGAACCGCGCGCCGACCAGCAGCAGTGCCGAGACGAACTGCGACGAAGCACTGGCATCGATCACCAGGTGGCCGCCCCTGACTTCGCCGGTTCCGGCAACCTCAAACGGCAGGGAAGCCGGCGTGCCGCCGTCCTCCGCCGCCACATCCACGCCAAGCGCCTTCAGCGCCTCGATGATCGTCCCCATCGGACGCTTCCTGGCGTGCGGGTCGCCGTCGAACGTGCTGACCCCGTTCCGCAGCGCAGCGAGCGGGGGAACAAAGCGCATGACGGTACCGGCGAGGCCGCAGTCAATCCGGGTCCGCGACGACGGCGCGTCCTGGCTAAGCGGAATGACCTCAAGGTCCGGGCCGAAGGCGCCGTCCCCGGGGACTTCCGTGATGGAAGCTCCCAGCTGACGCAGGGCCTCGATCATCAGGGCCGAGTCCCTCGAATGCAGCGGGGCGCGGAGCCTCGACGGGCCGTCAGCCAGTGCCGCCAGCACCAGGAACCGGTTGGTCAGGGACTTCGAGCCGGGAACGGTGACGGTGGCGTTGATGGGCCTGGTGGCGAACGGGGCGGGCCAGTTCGGGACTGCTTCGACTGCGTCGGGCTGCGAAACGGCGGTGGTGGATCCGGTCATGCGTCCTTATGCCCCCGTTGCCTGGTCCACTGCACGCCGCACTGCTTTGTCGGCCTTGTGGAGTTTCTTGCCGGTCGTCTTGCGGGCGTCCGCGGCAAGGTGGGAAGCACCCTTCCTGGCGTCGGCGGCGAGGTGTTCCGCGCGCCAGGCCAGGCCGGGCTTGCCGGCCGTATCCACCGAGGCCAGAAGGGCCCCGCCGCTCAGGGAGAGGTTTTTCAGGAGCTGGTTGCGCCGTGCCAGGCGGGCGTCCTTGGTGCTGATGTCCGCGCTGCGCCATTCCACAAAAGTATTAAGGGCCGAGATGACAGTGAGCAGCGTTGCCGACAGGCGCGCGAACTTTCCGAGGCCGAACAGCACGCCGGCGCCCACCTGCACTCCGCCGATGACCCGGGCCAGTGTCTTTTCCTCCGTACGGAAAGGCAGTGAGGCTGTGGCTTTGCGCAGGAGCGGCGACAGCTGCTGGGCAGTGTCGTCGGCGTTCCTGAGCTTGTCCAGTCCGGCGAGCACGAAGCTGGATGCCAGCATGGGCCGGGCGAGAGTACGGACAAAGGACATGGATTTCCTCCTGGGTGGACGAACCGCGTCGAATGCGGCGGAGTCGGTTCTAGTCTTGCACTTTTGGGGAATATTTGCCTGCCGCCAGGGGTTATGGATTGCGGGTCCGGCAGTGCCGGACAAATACGGCGCACGGCGCGCCCCCTCGGCGGCGGGCAGCAGGTCCGGTCGCGCTGAACGGGACAGGGAACGGAGTTGGCCTTTGGGGTTGGTGAAGGACGGTATGGAAGTGGCAGGCCCCGTGGCGATGGGTGCGTTGGAATCCGGTGCCCCGGAGTACGGGTCCGTGCGTGCGCAAGGCCTGACAGTAGACTTGAGGGCAATGAGCACCCTGGATCCGGCCCTCGAGGCCATGTATGAGGCCTCCGAAAGCGAAGCCAAGACCACCAACGTGCAATCGGACGCGGTGGAGCCAGGCGCGCCGCAGGCTGAGCAGGCGGTGGACGTGGCCACGGAAAGCACCGAAGAACGCCGGATCCGCTTCGAGCGCGATGCCATGCAGTACGTGGACCAGCTGTACTCAGCGGCCATGCGGATGGCGCGGAACCCGGCTGATGCCGAGGACCTCGTCCAGGAGGCCTACACCAAGGCTTTTTCTGCGTTCCACCAGTACAAGCCCGGCACCAACCTCAAAGCGTGGCTGTACCGCATCCTGACCAACACCTACATCAACCTGTACCGCAAGCGGCAGCGCGAGCCGCTGCAGTCGAATTCGGACACCATTGAGGACTGGCAACTGGCCAGGGCGGAGTCCCACACCTCCAGCGGGCTGAGGTCAGCCGAAGCGGAGGCGCTGGACCATTTGCCGGACACCGACGTGAAGAGGGCGCTGCAGGCCATTCCCGAAGAGTTCAGGCTGGCAGTGTATTTCGCCGACGTCGAAGGCTTCGCGTACAAGGAAATCTCAGACATCATGAACACGCCCATCGGCACCGTGATGTCCCGGCTCCACCGCGGCCGGAAAATGTTGCGGGACATGCTGGCGGAGTATGCCGCCGAGCGGGGATTCAAAACCGCCGTTGATCCTCAGGACACGGCCGGAAGCACACAACAGGAGAACAGGAAATGAGCGACTGCCAGGGATTGGGCGACTGCGACGACGCCAGGATGCAACGCATCTACGAATATCTTGATGGGGCACTGACCCGTGAGGACATCACGGACATCAAGCACCACCTTGATGACTGCCCGGAGTGTACCCAGCAGTACGACCTTGAATGTGTCATCCGCAACATGGTCAAGCGCTCCTGCACGGAAGCGGCTCCGGAGAACCTGAAGAACGCCATCCTGGACCGGATCCACTCAATCCGCCCGGTCGAGGCCTGAGGGCCGCCTGCAGGAAACACCACGTAAGAGACCAAGAACCCCGGAAGCCATGTGACTTCCGGGGTTCTTCGTTTGAACCGTCATACCAAAGCTTTTGCTTAGGCGTTGGGGCGCTTGCCGTGGTTCGCGCCGCCACGCTTACGGTCACGACGTTTACGTGCACGCTTGCTCATAGCTGGCCTCCTTAATGTTGGTACTCAAAAGAGCTGCCCTCAAGTCTCCCACATGAAGGCACAGGCCGCGAACCGGAACCGCCTGTGAAGCGCCAGCTCAACCGGGCAGGGAATTCCGGATGGAAATGCGGGCCTGGTCCAGCACGGTCCGGACTGTTTCGAGGGCCACCGGGCTGAGCGGCTGTCTGCCTGCCTGCAGGCGAAGCTCGAAGCGGATGTCGTCACGGAACGCCTGGAGCAGCATCTCGGCCTCCTTGAGCGTCCGGTGTCCCTCCGGGGACTGCCGGGTTCCCGCTGTGCTGAAATCGCCGTTGCGGACCGATGCCCTCGCGGCCTCAGCAGTTGCGGCGAGGTCTGCCCTCAGGCCGCGCATGTTTGTGCGGATATCGTCCCGGAGGTTGTCCGCCAGCCGCCGGACGGACGCGGAGATGTCATTTTCGACGCCGGCGAGCTCATCGCGTCGGGTGTTCAGTTCAGCGAGGCCGGCGGGGGTGATGTGGTAGTTGGTGCGGCGGCCGGCCGATTCCGTCGCCACCAGCCCTTCCTCTTCCAGCTTCCCCAGCCGCGGGTAGATGGTGCCGGCGCTGGGGGAGTAGGTGCCGCCGAACCGCTCGCTGAGCGCCTTAATGAGCTCATAGCCGTGCTTCGGCCCGGACTCCAGGAGGGCCAAGAGGTAGAGGCGAAGGGCGCCGTGGGCGAAGACAGGGGCCATCAGTGCCCTGTTTCCGGGGTCCCGGCCGGCTGGCCGTGGAAGATCGACGTCTTGCCCGAGACTGAGTTGGTCCGGACTATCATCAGCTTGCCGTCGGGGCCGGCGATCGTTTCCACTTTGCCGCCCGGCTGGGAGTATTGCTGGTTGTCGATGATCAGGGTCCCGCTGGCCGACTTGGCCACGATGTCCACGCCCACATCGTGCGGCAGCCGGATGGTCAAGTCGCCGGACACCGAGTTGGCGCCGAAGTCGTGGGTGAAACCCAGGAGGTCGAAGCTCATCTCCCCGGATACCGTGTTCGCCCGGATGTTGGTGAACCTGCCCGATGCGGTGACCTCACCTGAGACGCTCTTGGCGGTCAGGACGCCGTCGTGGTTCCGTGCGATCACTTCGCCGCTGACGGTGTTGACGTGAAGGTCGCCGGAAGTTCCATCCGCCATCACCGACCCGGATACGGTGTTGAGCCGGGTATGCCCGCTGATCCCGGAGACGAGGCCGTCACCGCTGACTGTCCCCGCTTCCACGTCAACGCCCTCGGGCAGGGCGATGCTGATGACGGCGGAATTGTTGCTGTTGTGGTTGACGGTCCCCATAAGGTTCTTGAACCACCCCTGCGGCCCGTGCAACTGGTGGCGGACCTCCAGCCGTCCGTCCACGACGCTGATGGCGACAGGGTCGCCCTGGACGTCAGAAACCTCCACCCGCGCAACGGCTTCGGAGTGGGTCACGATGTCGAACCGTCCGCGGACCATTCCCAGCTTCAGCGACGTGACGCCGTCAACGTCGATAACCCGGGGGTCGGTGACCGTCCAGCTGGTCTCTGCCATGAATCCTCCAAGATCGCGATATATCGTGATTGATATCCCACGGTATAACGGCGCTGTGGGATGGTCAAGATATATCGCGAATTGGCGGAACGCGGATTATTCGGGGGCGTCCATCCCCAGCCACTGGAACCAGCCCCGGTGAAGGACCAGCCAGGCCATCAGGCCGTAGCCGGACTGCCCGGGTGTACCGCCGTTCGCCGCAAGGTCCTGGCGCCACTGCTCGTGGTTCAGCAATGGTGAAAAGGTGTCAACGTAAAGGTGCTTCCGCCGGGTGGTGACGTCGGCGAACGCGGTGTTGAGCTCGCCCAGCCTGCGGTTTTGGGTGGGATCCAGGGTTGGCGGCGGGCCGACCACAAACACTTCGATCCGGTTCTGTGACGCTGAATCCAGGATGTTGGCCAGGTTCAGGCGGCTGCGTGCGGTGGAGAGGCCGAACTCAATGTCGCGGCCGGACAGCCCGATGACCAGCCGGTTCTCGTGGTTGTCGCTGAACCGCCGGCCGGCTTCCTCAAGCCAGCGGGCTGCAAGGCCCTCGGTTCCTTCCTGTGGGCAGGGGAGGGCATAACTTTCCAACGCCATGCCGTCCTGCGGAGTGCGGGCCAGGACGCGGCCCAGCCAGCCGAGGGCCCTGGGGTCGCCCAGACCGGCCAGCAGTTCATCTCCAACAGCTGCGATGCGCAGCTTCCTGTCTTCCACAAGTTCCTCTTTACTTCCGTACTGAATGGCGTCCCGTGCCGGGTGGTAAAGCCGGCAGCGCGGGACGGGCCGGGCACTCTGCCCGTTGGATACCCTCGCACCCCATTAAACAGAACTGCCCGGCCGGAGTCTGGTATTTCGACGTCCGGCCGGGCAGCCATGGTGGTCACTAACGGGCAAATGCCTGCTTCAGGAGGGTGTCCTGCTCGGCGGCGTGCCGCTTCATGGAACCGGCGGCAGTGGATGCCGACGCCGGACGGGACACAAGCCGGACCTTGCGGTCAAGCTCGCCCGGAAGGTTGAGGCCCATGAACGGCCACGGCCCCTGGTTGGCGGGCTCATCCTGTGCCCAGACAACCTCGGCGTTGGGGTACTTGGCCAGCTCTGCGGCGATTTCCGCCGCGGGCAGCGGGTAGAGCTGCTCCACGCGGACGATCGCCGTGGTCTTGTCCTCGGTCTTCTGCCGGGTGGACAGGAGGTCGTAGTACAGGCGGCCGGACACCAGCAACACGCGTTCGACGGCGTCTGCCGCCAGCTGCTCGTGGTCCGCGATGACCGGGCGGAAGCTGCCGGTGGTGAAGTCCTCGACCGAGGATGCGGCTCCCTTGAGGCGGAGCAGCTGCTTCGGCGTGAAGATGATCAGCGGCTTGCGTGGCCGGCTGTAGGCCTGGCGGCGCAGCAGGTGGAAGTGCGATGCGGCCGTCGTCGGGTTGGCCACGATCATGTTTTCCTCGGCACACATCTGCAGGAACCGCTCGATGCGGGCTGAAGAGTGGTCCGGCCCCTGGCCCTCGTAGCCGTGCGGCAGCATCAGCACCAGCGACGAACGCTGGCCCCACTTCTGCTCGGCGGAAGAGATGAACTCGTCGATGATGGTCTGCGCGCCGTTGACGAAGTCGCCGAACTGGGCTTCCCAGAGCACGAGCGCGTCCGGGCGCTCCACGGAGTAACCGTATTCGAAGCCCATGGCAGCGTATTCGGACAGCAAGGAGTCGTAGATCCACAGCTTGGCCTGGTTGTCCGAGAGGTTGCCCAGGGGCAGCCACTCGTTGCCGTTGGAGCGGTCGTGGAACACGGCGTGGCGCTGCACGAAGGTTCCGCGGCGCGAGTCCTGGCCGGCGAGGCGGACAGGAACGCCTTCCATGATGAGCGAGCCGAAGGCTGCGATCTCGCCGAAGCCCCAGTCGATGCCGCCTTCACGGGACATCTGTTCACGCTTCTCGAGGAGCTGCTTGAGCTTCGAGTGGACGGTGAAGCCCTCGGGAATTTCGAGGTGCGCCTGGCCGATCCGGGCCAGGGTCTCCGGGGAGATGGCCGTGGACGCCGGTGCGTTGGTGCCGAAATCGGACTGCTGGGCGATGGGACGCTCGATGTCCGACACGGCAGCGGAGTCCGCCGTAATGATCGGGATCGGGGAGGTCTGGGCGGCGTGGGTCTCGGCGAAGACCCGCTCCAGGCGTTCCTGGTAGTCGCGGAGCAGCTGCTCTGCTTCTTCCTCGGTGATGTCGCCACGGCCGATCAGCGACTCGGTGTACAGCTTGCGTACGGAGCGCTTGGCTTCGATCAGGTTGTACATCAGCGGCTGGGTCATCGAGGGGTCGTCGCCCTCGTTGTGGCCACGGCGGCGGTAGCACACCATGTCGATCACAACGTCCTTGTGGAAGCGCTGGCGGAACTCGTAGGCGAGCTGGCCGATGCGGACCACTGCCTCCGGGTCGTCACCGTTCACGTGGAAAACGGGCGCCTGGATCATCTTGGCGACATCCGTGGAGTACGTGGACGAGCGCGAGGAGGACGGAGCGGTGGTGAAGCCGACCTGGTTGTTGACCACAACGTGGATGGTTCCACCGGTCCGGTAGCCACGCAGCTGGGACAGGTTCAGGGTTTCTGCAACCACGCCCTGGCCGGCGAAAGCGGCGTCACCGTGGACCATGATGGGCAGGACCGGGAAGGCCTCGCCCTGGTCCAGGCGGTCCTGCTTGGCGCGGACGATGCCTTCGAGCACGGAGTCCACGGCCTCAAGGTGCGAGGGGTTGGCGGCGAGGTAAACCTTGGTTTCCTTGCCGTTGTCCGAGGTGAAGGTACCTTCGGTGCCCAGGTGGTACTTCACGTCGCCGGAGCCCTGCACGGAGCGGGGGTCCTGGGTCCCTTCGAATTCGCGGAAGACCTGGGCGTAGGTTTTCCCGGCGATGTTGGTGAGCACGTTCAGGCGGCCGCGGTGGGCCATGCCGATGGCAACCTCGTCCAGGCCGTCATCAGCGGCGTCGGAAATGATCGCGTCAAGCAGCGGAATCAGGGACTCGCCGCCTTCCAGCGAGAAGCGCTTCTGGCCCACGAACTTGGTCTGCAGGAAGGTCTCGAAGGCCTCCGCAGCGTTGAGCTTGGATACGATGCGCAGCTGCTCTTCGCGGCTCGGTTTCGAGTACGCGTGCTCCAGCTGGTCCTGGAACCACTTGCGTTCCTCAGGCTCCTGGATGTGCATGTATTCGATGCCTGTAGTGCGGCAGTAGGCATCGCGGAGGACGCCGAGGATGTCGCGGAACTTGAGCATCGGCTTGCCGCCGAACCCGCCCGTGGGCCACTCGCGGTCCAGGTCCCACAGGGTGAGGCCATAGGTGAGGACGTCAAGGTCGGGGTGCTTGCGCTGGACGTACTCCAGCGGATCGGTGTCCGCCATCAGGTGGCCGCGGACACGGTAGGAGTGGATCAGCTGCTGGATGCGTGCGACCTTGTTGATCTGGTCGGCGGGGTCAACCTGCAGGTCCGGGCTCCAGCGGACGGGCTCGTACGGGATGCGCAGGGCTTCGAAGATCTCGTCGTAGAAGTTCTGGGCACCGAGCAGCAGCTGGTGCACGAGCTTCAGGAACTCACCGCTGCCGGCTCCCTGAATGACGCGGTGGTCATACGTGGAGGTGAGCGTGAGGACCTTGCTGATCGCGTTGTGCGCGATGATTTTTTCGCTCGCACCCTGGAACTCGGCCGGGTAGTCCAGCGCGCCGACGCCGATGATGGCGGCCTGGCCCTTGGAGAGGCGGGGCACGGAGTGGACGGTGCCGATGCCGCCGGGGTTCGTCAGGGAGACGGTGGTGCCCTGGTGGTCGTCAGCGGTCAGCTTGCCGTTGCGGGCACGCTTGATGAGGTCCTCATACGTGTGCCAGAACTCGGAGAAGTTGAGGGTCTCCGCCTTCTTAATGTTGGGAACCATCAGCAGGCGGGTTCCGTCGGGCTTGGGCATGTCGATGGCGATGCCGAAGTTCACGTGGGCCGGCTGGACGGCGACGGGTTTGCCGTCCACCTCGTCGTAGTACACGTTCATGGACGGGAACTGGGACAGGGCCCGGATGACGGCGTAGCCGATCAGGTGCGTGAAGGAGACCTTGCCGCCGCGGGCACGCGCCAGGTTGGAGTTGATGACCACGCGGTTGTCGATCAGCAGCTTGGCCGGGATCGCGCGGACGCTGGTGGCGGTGGGAACCTCGAGGCTGGTCACCATGTTCGTGGCGATGGCTTTGGCCGGGCCACGAAGGACGGAGATGACGTCTTCCTCAGGCGCCGTGGGTGCCTTGACGTTCTTGGGGAGCTGGGCGGGGATCGGCTGGGATCCGGTGCCGGGCTCGGTCTTCTTCGCGCCGTCGCGCGCCACGGTGGCCGGTGCCTTCTTAACCGGCGCCGGTGCCGGGGGAGCGGCGGGGGCCGGTGCGGCGGCGGCAGGTGCGGCCGGCTGCGCTGCCGGCGACGTTGCCGGAGCTGCGGTGGCCTGGGACTGGGCTACGACGGGCATTTCGCGGGTTGCGGGATGGGCAACCGCGAGGGCTGAATTTCCGTTGGAGGAAGAACCGCTGCCCGAGTCGAAGGATTCGAACAGGGGCCACCACTTGGCATCCACCGCGTTTTTGTCCTGCTGATACTGCTCGTACAGTTCGTCAACGAGCCACTCGTTTCCGCCAAATTCCTCTGGTAGACGGTGGCTAGGCTGCTCTGGCACTTGAAATACGCCTCTTCCATGAGTTTGATTTCTCTCTGGCCGCCACGGTGCCTCAGCACAACATCCGAACCAGTCTCTGCGTCCTCTGAACCCAGACCTTTGCCAGTCTAATGAGCATTCTGTATTAACTGCCAATAAGGGTGACCCAAATCATGAAGTGACGCGCAGAATGCCAAATATGGCGGCGGTGGCCCCCGCCGGAGGCTGGAGGATGCCCATGGCCGTGAGCCCCTCCGGAGGCAGGGATCCGCTCCTGTAGACTGAAATTCTTATGGACAGTAAATCTAGGTGCCGGCCTGGGGGCTGTCAGCGGAGCACGAAGTACAGCACCGCGCAGCCGACCCGCCGAGCCGGCAAACCCCGAACACGCGCCCATCACACTCCCTCGCTCCACGCGTCCGGAGCCTTCAAGGAAACAGCGTCCGCTTCGGCGGACCATCCTCCGCCGGGCAGTCGGCCCCGGACCCGTCCTGCAACAGTGAACTGCGCCACCAATCCGCCCCAGCATCACCGGGCGGGATGCTGAATGGAATGGTTGCTCCTCGCGGCAGGACTCCTGCTGATCGCCGGCACCGGCTTCTTCGTCGCCGTCGAATTTTCCCTTATTGCCCTTGACCAGGCCACTGTCCAGCGCGCGATCGACAACGGTGACACCCGTGCCGTTCCGCTGCTCAAGTGCCTGAAGTCCCTTTCAACCCAGCTCTCCAGCTGCCAGCTTGGCATCACGCTGACCACCCTCCTGACCGGTTACGTCATGGAACCATCCGTCGGCAAACTCCTCGAGGGGCCCCTGACCGCCGTCGGCATTCCCGCAACGGCGGCCGCGTCCGTCTCCCTGGTCATCGCGATGGTGCTGGCCACCCTGCTGTCCATGCTGCTCGGCGAACTGGTGCCCAAGAACATGGCAATCGCCCTGTCCTTCCGTGTTGGACGCGCCCTCGCCAGGCCGCAGCTGATGTTCACGGCCATCTTCAAACCGGCCATCGTGGTCCTCAACGGTTTCTCCAATAAGGTGCTCAACGTTTTCGGCCTTGAAGCCAAGGAAGAGATTTCCGGCGCCCGGACCCCCGCCGAGCTCGCATCCCTCGTGCGGCGTTCCGCTGCCATGGGAACGCTCGACGCCGGCACCGCCAACTTCGTGGCGCGGACACTGAACTTCTCGGCCCGGACCGCGGCGGACGTGATGACACCACGGATCCGCGTGGAAACCATCGATGCCGACCAGCCCGTTTCGGACATCGTGGACGCCGCCCGGCGCACGGGATACTCGAGGTTCCCGGTCATCGGCGAATCGGCCGATGACATCAGGGGCCTCGTCCATGTCAAGAAAGCGGTGGCGGTTCCCTCGGACCGCCGGCCCAACCTGGAAGCCGGCGCCATCATGACCGACGTCCTCAGGGTCCCGGAAACCATCCACCTCGATGCCCTCCTGGCGGAACTGCGCGAGGGAAACCTCCAGCTCGCCGTTGTGCTCGATGAGTACGGCGGTACCGCGGGCATTGCAACCCTCGAAGACCTGGTCGAGGAAATCGTGGGCGAGGTGGCGGACGAACACGACAAAGTCCGGCCCGGACTTCTCCAGAGCGCGTCGGGGGACTGGTACTTCCCAGGGCTCCTGCGTCCGGATGAACTGTCGGAGCAGATTCCAGGCCTGACTGTTCCCGACGAGGCGGCCTACGAGACGGTGGGCGGCTACGTCATGAGCGAACTGGGCCGCATCGCCGCCGTCGGAGATACCGTTGCGGTGGGCGGCGGCACCCTCAGCGTGACCCGCATGGATGGGCGCAGGATCGACAGGATCTGTTTCCGCCCGGCCGCGCCTGACGCAGACGCTGAATCTGCCCCGGATGACAGGACCGAACGATGAGTGACTGGGCCGGAATTTTCTGGCTGATCGTCCTGCTGCTGGGCAACGCGTTTTTTGTCGCTGCCGAGTTCGCGGTGATGTCGGCCAGGCGCAGCCAGATTGAACCGCTGGCCGACGCCGGTTCGAAGCGGGCACAGACCACCCTCCGGGCCATGGAGAACGTTTCGCTGATGCTGGCGTGCGCCCAGCTCGGGATCACAGTCTGTTCGCTGCTGATCCTGCTGGTCGCCGAGCCGGCCATCCACCACCTGCTGGCTGCTCCGCTGGAAACCGTCGGACTGCCAATGGAAATTGCGGATGTGGCGGCGTTTGCCGTTGCCCTGATGGTGGTGACCTTCCTCCATGTAACCTTCGGTGAGATGGTGCCGAAGAACATCTCGGTATCCGTGGCTGACAAGGCTGCACTCTTCCTGGCTCCGCCGCTTATGTTCGTTGCCCGCCTGGTCAGGCCTGTGATCGTGGCCCTGAACTGGTCGGCCAACCACATCCTCAAGCTCCTTCGGATCGAGCCCAAGGACGAGGTGAACTCTTCCTTCACCCTTGAGGAGGTCCAGTCGATCGTCCAGGAGTCCACCCGCCACGGGCTGGTGGACGACGACGCCGGGCTGATCACCGGTGCGCTGGAATTTTCCGAACACACGGCCTCCGACATTATGGTGCCGCTGGACAAGCTGGTCATGCTGAAGGCTGCCACGACGCCTGTGGACTTCGAGAAGGCAGTCAGCAGAACCGGATTTTCCCGGTTCCCGATGCTGGATGATGACGACATGCTCTACGGCTATCTTCACGTGAAGGACGTGTTGTCCATCCCGGATACGGACTATCAGCATCCCATCGCCGAAAGCCGGATCCGTTCGTTGGCCAACCTTGCCCTGGGGGACGAGATCGAAAAGGCGATGTCCGTCATGCAGCGCACCGGGTCGCACCTCGCCCGGGTCATCGGCCCGGACGGCCAGACGCAGGGCGTGCTGTTCCTGGAGGACGTGATCGAGCAGCTGGTCGGTGAAATCCGGGATGCAACGCAGGCCACCGGCATCCGGCGGCTCGGCCAGCCCAACGGTGGCTGATCCGTCCCGCGGACGGTCCAGGGAGTTATCTAAATAGGAATCATTCCCATTTAGGGATAGACTTTCCGGAGTTGCTTTGCTTCCATTCCTGAAATGATCTGAGGTTTCCGTGCGCCGTCCTGCCGTCCGTACATCCCTGGCCGCCCTCGCTGGACTCGGCTTGCTGCTGTCCGGCTGTTCCGCGGAGGGTGCGCCCTCGGGCACGACCTCCTCGGCTGACGGAATCAATGTTGTTGCCTCAACGAACGTCTACGGCGACATCGCCAAGGCCGTCGGCGGCGAGAAGGTCAACGTCACCGCGATCATCAACAAGACGAGCCAGGACCCGCATTCCTATGAAGCCACGGCCCAGGACCGGCTCCTGGTGTCCAAGGCCGAAGTGGTGATTGAGAACGGCGGCGGGTACGACGGGTTCATCCACACAATGGCTGACGACAGCAATATCCCGCACAGCAGGATTGTCAGTGCCGTGGAAATATCGGGACTGGCGCCGGAGGAGGAAGCCTCGGCGTCCTCCACAGGGGCAGCCAGCGCACCGGCCGACGACCACGGACATACCCACGAACACGGTGACTTCAACGAACACGTCTGGTACAGCCTGTCAGCGATGGGAAATCTCGCAGATGAACTCGCTGCCAAGTTCGGCGAAGCGGAGCCGGGTTCAGCGGCCACGTTCGAGGCCAACGCCGCCACGTTCAAGTCCGCCCTGGAGGGACTCAACGGTAAGCTGGCAGCCATGTCGGCAGCGGGGGCCGGAACTCCCGTTGCGGTGACCGAGCCCGTTCCGCTGTACCTGCTTGAGGCGGCCGGGCTGGAGAACAAAACGCCTGCGGACTACACTGCTGCGATCGAGGAAGGCACGGACGTGCCGCCCGCCGTGCTGAAGGCGGCAACCGACCTTGCCGGTTCCAAGGACCTGGGCTTCCTGGCCTACAACCTGCAGACTGAAGGCGCCCAGACCGAGGCGCTGAAAAAAGCAGCGGAAACAGCGGGCGTCCCGGTGGTCGACTTCAGCGAAACACTGCCGGAGGGCAAGACGTACCTGCAGTGGATGACGGACAATGTGGAGAACATCAGCAAAGTTTTGGAGAAAAAGTAGTTGAAACCGGTTGTGAGCCTCCGCGGGGCGTCCCTGCAGTTCGGTAAGAGGGCGCTCTGGGAGGATCTCGACCTGGACATCCGGCCCGGTGAATTCTTTGCCGTGCTGGGCCCCAACGGAAGCGGCAAAACCAGCTTCCTGAAGGTGCTGCTCGGCCTCCAGCAGCTGCACTCCGGTACCGCCAGCCTCGGAGCCCATCCGGTGGAACGGGGGAGCCGGATGATCGGCTACATCCCGCAGCAGAAGTCGTTTGCCCCGGACACGCCGATGCGGGCCCGGGACCTGGTGGGCCTTGGCGTCGACGGCCACCGCTGGGGCATGCGGCTGGGGGCCGGCAGGGCAAACCGCAGGATCGATCAGCTCCTGGAACTCGTCGGCGCCACCGACTACGCCAAGGTTCCGGTGGGGCAGCTCTCCGGCGGTGAACAGCAGCGCCTCCGCGTCGCCCAGGCATTGGCGACGGACCCGACAGTCCTGCTGTGCGACGAACCCCTGCTGTCCCTTGACCTCCACCACCAGCAGGCCGTCAGTGCCCTGATTAACAAGCAGTGCCGCGAACAGAACAGCGCCGTGGTCTTTGTTACCCACGAGATCAATCCGATCATCGACTACGTGGACCGCGTGCTGTACCTCGCCGGTGGCCGGTTCCGCGTCGGAACACCGCAGGAAGTCATGACCACCGAAGTCCTTTCCGACCTGTACGGCAGCCACGTGGAAGTCATCCACGCGAACGGGCGCATCGTCGTCGTCGGGCTCCCGGACGCCACCACGCACCACCATGCCGATGTCCACGCAACCGCCGGCGAGGTGGCGTGATGGACGCCGACAGCATCATCGGGTCGATTTTCAGCTTCGAAAACTACGGCGAACTCCTGGTCCTGGTGCAGAACTCCATCTGGGCCGGCGCTGTCCTGGGACTGCTGGGCGGGCTCGTGGGGACGTTCGTGATGAAGCGCGACCTCGCCTTCGCGGTTCACGGCATCTCCGAACTTTCCTTCGCCGGGGCGGCCTTCGCGCTGCTCATCGGCGCGGATATCGTCTTCGGGTCGCTCATCGGGTCGGTGGCGGCCGCGCTGCTCCTCGGGCTGATGGGTGTGCGGGCCAGGGACAAGAATTCGATCATCGGCGTGATCATGCCGTTCGGACTGGGGCTGGGCATCCTGTTCCTGTCCCTTTACGAAGGGCGGGCCGCCAACAAGTTCGGCCTGCTGACGGGCCAGATCGTTTCCGTTGACACCGTCCAGCTGCAGGCCCTCGCCGGTACAGCCGTGGTTGTCATGGTGGCTTTGGTGATCATTTGGCGGCCGCTGAACTTTGCCAGCGTCGACCCCGAACTCGCGGAAGCCCGCGGGGTTCCGGTGCGCACGCTGGCCCTGGTGTTTATGGTCCTGCTGGGCGTCAGCGTGGCGCTGTCCATCCAGGTGGTGGGTGCCCTGCTGGTCCTGGCCCTGCTCATTACGCCCGCGGCAGCCGCCCTTCGGGTAACGTCCTCACCGGTCGCTGTGGTGGTGCTGAGCGTGGCATTTGCAATGGTTGCGACAGTAGGCGGCATCCTGCTGGCCCTCGGCGGCCGCATTCCGATCAGCCCCTACGTCACCACGCTGTCATTCCTGATCTACGTGGTGTGCCGTGTCATCGGCACGGTCCGCGCCAAACACGGGCTCAACGGCAGGTTGCTGCACGCGGCCTGACCGGCCCGCGCACGCTCCGGCCAGCGTTCGACGGCGGGCCGCGTCAGAGCAGGCCGGCCGCCTTGCGTGCCGTGCAGTCGGGGCACAGGCCAAAGATTTCCACGGTGTGCGCCACCTCGGTGTACCCATGTTCCTTGGCCGTCCTGGCAGCCCAGGTTTCCACTGCCGGAGCCTCGACCTCAACTGCCTTCCCGCAATTACGGCACAGGAGGTGGTGATGGTGGCCGGTCACCGCGCAGCGGCGGTAGACGGCCTCGCCCTCGCCGTTGCGGAGCACGTCCACCAGCCCCTCATCGGCGAGGGACTGCAGGATCCGGTACGCCGTGGCGAGGGAGACGGACACACCCTGGTTCTGCAGGATGCGGTAGAGCTCCTGCGTGCTGACGAAGTCATCCAGTTCATCCAGGGCAGCACTCACGGCCAGGCGCTGCTTGGTGACGCGCTGCTCCTTGACCGCTCCGGTGCCTGGACCCGGCGCGGGGGTTGACGGTGTGGATTCGTCAGCCTTGGTGCCTAACGGCATGGATGGACTCGCTTCCCTGAGGGATGGTGGCAAAGATCCAGATTACCAGCCGGACCCTGGCTGGCAGCAGTTGCGTGGACACCTCCACAGACCGGACCCTAGGCTGGCGCTATGAAGCTGACTAAATACACCCACGCCTGCGTCCGGCTCGAAGAAGACGGGCGTGTGCTGGTCCTTGACCCCGGCACGTTCTCCGAAACGAAGGAAGCCCTGGACGGCGCGCAGGCCGTGCTGATCACGCACGAGCACGGCGACCACATCGACGTTGCCGCCATGGTCAATGCCCTGCGGGGTGACGGTGATCTGGCTGTGTTCGCACCCGCGGGGGTGGCGGGCCACCTGCGCGAGGAAGCGCCTCAGGCAGCGGAACGGATCCACACGGTTGAACCAGGGTCGTCCTTCGACGCGGCAGGGTTCGGCGTCCGCAGCTTCGGTGGCCAGCATGCCCTGATCCATCCCCAGGTTCCCGTGGTGGCAAACATCGGCTACCTCATCAACGAAAACGTCTATCACCCGGGCGACTCCTTCATCGTTCCGGACGGCATCAGCGTGAAGACCCTGCTGGTTCCCATCCACGCACCGTGGAACAAGGCCAGCGAAGTGGTGGACTTCGTCATCGGCGTCCGGGCACCGCGGGCCGTCCAGATCCATGACGGGCTGCTCAACGAGATGGGCCTGAAGATCGTGGAATCGCATGTAATTCGGATCGGGGCCAAGTACGGCACCGAATTCACCCACCTGGCGTCCCGCGAGACGGTGGACGTCTGATACCCGGCGGTTAATCCGGCCAGACGCCGGTATCGAAGAACCGGCTGATGACTGCCTGGTGCGGCTCGGGGTCAAGCCCCTGGCCGGCCAGCCACGCAGGGTTGTAGTAGTTGCCCGCATAGCGGTCGCCGCCGTCGCACATCAGCGACACAATGCTGCCGCGCCGGCCTTCGGCGACCATCTCCGCGACCAGCTGCCAGACGCCCCACAGGTTGGTGCCGGTGGACGGACCCGCGTGCAGGTGCGTCAGCTCCCGAAGATGCCGCATGGCGGCGACGGAGGCGGCGTCGGGAACCTGGATCATGCGGTCGATGACGGACGGCACAAAGCTGGGCTCCATCCGCGGCCGCCCGATGCCTTCGATCCGGGACGGCATCCCGGTGGTGAATTCCGGTACACCGTCCCGCCAGCCGGGGTAGAACGCTGAATTTTCCGGGTCGACCACTGCCAGGGCGGTGTCATGGGAGTGGTACCGGAGGTAGCGGCCGATCGTGGCGCTCGTTCCGCCCGTCCCGGCGCCAACCACGATCCAGCGCGGGACCGGATGCTCCTCCATGGCCAGCTGGTCGAAGATGGACTCGGCGATGTTGTTGTTGCCCCGCCAGTCGGTGGCCCGCTCCGCGTAGGTGAACTGGTCCATGTAGTGCCCGTTGCTTGTAGTGGCCACCTCCTCCGCGGCCGCGTAAACCTCGGAGGCATGGTCCACCAGCAGGCACGAGCCGCCGAACTGTTCGATCAGGGCGATCTTTTCCGGGCTGGTGGTCCGTGCCATCACCGCCACGAAGGGCAGGCCCAACAGTTGCGCGAAATAGGCCTCGGAGACGGCGGTGCTGCCGCTGGACGCCTCCACGATGGTGGTGTCCTCCCGGATCCAGCCGTTAACCAGGCCGAAGAGGAACAGAGACCGGGCCAGCCGGTGTTTGAGACTGCCCGAGCGGTGGGTTGACTCGTCCTTGAGGTAGAGCTGGACGCCCCAGTGTTCCGGGAGCGGCACCGAGTACAGATGCGTATCAGCGGACCGGTTGTTTTCAGCGGTGATTTTCCTGATGGCCCGGTCAGCCCAGGCCCTGTCCGCGCGCGCGTTCTTCACCGGACCAGCCTACCCGCGCCGATGTCCTGGCCGGAGCTAGAGTAAAAGATCAGAAACCCGATCCAAACCAACCACTAGGAGCCTCATGGGACCTCTCATGGACGTGGCCGCACTGGACGCCCGGGTCAGGGCCGGCCAGCGCACCGTACTGCTGGACGTCCGGTGGAAACTGGGCGATCCACACGGCCGGGAACACTACCTCGAGGCACACCTGCCGGGTGCCGTCTTCGTTGAACTGGCTTCGGAACTGGCTGCCCCCGCCGCGCCGGAGCGAGGCAGGCACCCGTTGCCGCCCCTTGACCAGTTCCAGGCATCCGCGCGGGGGTGGGGGATCAACGCGGGCGACGTCGTGGTTGCCTACGATGATAGCGGGAACATGGCAGCGGCCCGGCTCTGGTGGATGCTGCGCAACGCCGGCTTCCCGGAGGTCTACCTGCTCGACGGCGGCCTCGCCGCCTGGCGAGCCGCCGGACTGCCGGTGCAGGGCGGCAACGTCGAGGCAGTCCCGGGTGATGTCTCCCTTCGCGAGGGGGCAATGCCCGCCATCGAGGCGGCAGCTGCCGGCAGCTGGGCTGGCACCGGAATCCTCCTCGACGCGCGTGCCGGCGAAAGGTACCGCGGCGAATTCGAGCCCGTGGACCCGCGCGCAGGCCACATCCCCGGCGCCGTCAGCGCCCCGACAACGGAGAACGTTGACGAATCGGGGCGGTTCCTGCCAGCCGCTGAACTGCGGCGCCGTTTCGAGGGGATGGGAGTGTCCGGAGACATCCCTGTGGCGGTCTACTGCGGTTCCGGTGTCACGGCCGCCCACGAAGTCGCGGCGTTGGAGATCGCCGGCATCCGGGCGGCGCTCTATCCCGGCTCGTTCTCCGAATGGTCCAACAAACCCGGACTGCCTGTTGTGATGGGCGGCCAGCCCGGCTGAGCCTGCCGGGTGGAAACGCCGCCAAGTGGAAATATCCGGCAGCGCGGGGGTAGCGTCGCAGTATGACCCCTGGACGACCCGTACCGCCGCCCCTTGCCCGCCCCCTCCCGCCAGCCGCCGCCGCCCTTGGAAGTGACCGGCTGGCGGCCGCCTACGGCGCAACGTCCGGACACAGCGGTCTGGTGCCGCTGACCGTAGCCCGGCGGGCACCCAAGGCGGACGACGTCGAGATTGCCATCGAATTCTGCGGGCTTTGCCACTCGGACGTCCATGCCACCCGCGGCGAATGGGGCACCCAGCACTACCCCCTGGTTCCCGGGCACGAGATCGTCGGCAGGGTCAGCGCCGTCGGGTCGGCTGTGGATGATTTTGCGCCGGGAGACCTGGTGGGTGTGGGCTGCATGGTCGATTCCTGCCGGGAATGCCGCAGCTGCCTGGACGGCCAGGAACAGTACTGCGAAAACGGCCTGACCGGGACCTACGGGGCGAAGGATCAGCGCAACGGGGGAGCAATCACCCAGGGCGGCTACTCGACGTCGGTGGTGGTGGACCGCAGGTACGTGCTCCGGGTGCCGGAAAACCTGGACCCCGCAGCCGTGGCGCCTCTGTTGTGCGCCGGCGTCACCACGTTCTCGCCGCTCCGCCATTTCGGCGTCAAGGAAGGCGACACCGTAGGCGTTGTGGGCCTCGGCGGCCTGGGGCACATGGCGGTAAAACTGGCCAAAGCCATGGGCGCGCGGGTGGTGGTGTTCACGACCTCCGAGTCAAAGGTCCCCGCCGCGCTCGAGCTGGGCGCCGACGAGGTGGTTCTGTCCCGCGACGCTGAGGCCATGGAAGCCGCCGACCGCAGCATCGACGCCATTATCGACACCGTGGCTGCTCCGCACGACCTGAACCCGTTCTTCCGCACGCTTCGCCGGGACGGGGCGCTCTACCAGCTGGGGCTTCCGTCGGAGGCCATGCCCCCGGTGAATCCGGGCGCCCTGATCCGGCGGCGGATCAGCTACACCGGTTCGCTCATCGGCGGAATTGCCGAGACCCAGGAGATGCTTGATTTCTGTGCTGCCCACAATGTGGTCGCCGACATCGAACTGGTGCGGGCTGACCAGCTGAATGAGGCCTACGACCGCATGGTGGCAGGCGACGTTAAATACCGGTTTGTGCTGGACACCAGCACCCTGCAGGCTGCGGCCGAGGAGGCAGACGCATGAGCACCCTGTTCACCAAGATCCTGAACGGCGAGATCCCGGGACGCTTTGTGTGGCGCGAGCCGGACGTCGCCGCGTTCCTCACCACCGGGCCCCTGGCCGACGGCCACACCCTCGTGGTCCCCACCGAGGAAGTGGACCGCTGGACCGATGCGCGGCCGGAGACGCTCGCCAAGGTCATGGAGGTGGCGCGCAGGATCGGTGCCGTCCAGCTCGAGGTCTTCCCGGCCGAGCGGGCAGGGCTGATTGTGGCCGGCTACGAAATCAACCACCTCCACGTCCACGTGTGGCCGTCCAGGAGCATGGCCGACTTCGATTTCGCCTCGGCCGAACAGCACCCCGACCCTGCCGTGCTGGACGCCAACGCCGAAAAGCTGCGCGAGGGGCTGCGGAGCGCCGGTTACGCGCAGTTCGTGCCGGAAAGCGCCTAGGCCGGCACTCGCACCGGTGCCTACACCGGTGCGAGTGCCTTGTTGAGCACGGCGCGGATGCGCTTTTCGGACACGGAGTACGCGGTCCCGAGCTCGACCGCGAAGAGGCTCACCCTGAGCTCCTCGATCATCCAGCGCACCTGGGCCAGCTCCGCACCCGCGCGCCGGCCCGGCATCAGGGCCGACACGGCATCGTCGTAATCGTCCTCAAGGCGCTGGACGGCGGCCATGCTGAGGGCATCGCGCTGGACGTTGCCCGGCAGCCGCTCCAGCCGTTTTTCGATGGCGGCCAGGTAGCGCGGCAGCTGGCTGAGCTGGGCGTAGCCGGTGCGGGCCACAAAGCCCGGGAAGACCAGCTGCTCGAGCTGGCTTTTGATGTCGTTCAGGGCGCTGATCAGGGCAAGGCTGGTAGTGCCCTTCAGCTGCTTCTCGATGCGCCGCGTGCTGGCCAGGATGCGCTCCACCACAGCCGTCACGCTGAACACAGTGTCGATGAGTTCGGCGCGGACCTGTTCGTAGAGGGCATCGAAGGACGCCTGGTCCCAGGGGAGTTCGGCCGGGGTCAGTTTGTCCACGGCGGCAAGCGCACAGTCGGCGATGAGGGCGGACACTGAACCGTGCGGGTTCTGGCTGAAGGTCAGTTTTTCGGTGTTGTTGAGGTGCTCCAGCACGTAGCGGTCCGGTGCAGGAACCCGCAGGGCCAGGAGCCGGATCACGCCGCCGCGCATGGCCTCCAGCTGTTCCGGGGAGGTCTGGAAGACCCGCAACGCGACCGAGCCCCCTTCATCCACCAGCGCAGGGTAGCCAGTCACGGTGTGGCCCTTGACGGGGTTGCTCACCTGCCGCTGCACGGTGCCGAAGGTCCAGGCCGTGAGGCCGCTTTGCTCCCGGAAGCCCGGGGTTGCGCCGTTGGCGTTTCCTGTATCCGGCGTCGCAACGGAGGTTCCGGAGCCCTTGCCGGGAGCTTTGCCAGCCGACTTCAGTGCAGTGGTGCCGGGTGTTGCGCCCAGGGATTCCGCGATGGCCCGGCGCGTCGCCGGAGCGAGCCGTTCCTGCAGGGCGGCCAGATCCTTGCCCTCGTCCAGCACCTTGCCTTTGCTGTCCACCACCTTGAAGCTCACGCGCAGATGGGAGGGCACGGCGTCCCAGTTCCAGGACCCGGGCGGGATGACGTGGCCGCGGATCCGGCGCAGGGCCAGTTCCAGCGATGCTTCCAGCTCGTCGCTGGCAGGGTCGAAGTCGGATTCCAGCGCCGCCACGGCCTGCCTGGCCACGTCCGGGGCCGGAACAAAATTCTTCCGGACCTGCTTGGGCAGGGACTTGATGAGCGCTGCCACCAGTTCGGCGCGCTGGCCGGGAATCAGCCAGCGGAACGCGGCATCGTCGAGCTGGTTGAGGAAGAGCACGGGCACTTCGGCAGTGACGCCGTCGGACGGGTTGGGCGGCGAGCCGGGGGCCACCGGGTGGAACTCGTAGCTGAGCGGCAGCTCAAAGCCCTTGTGCAGCAGCGTCTTGGGATACGCGGCCTCGTCCAGGTCATCGGCGTCGTCATTGAGCAGCAATGACTTGTCGTAGTCCAGGAGGTCCGGATTCTTCTGCCGCGCGTCCTTCCACCACTTGTCGAAGTGCCGCTCGGAGACCACATCGGCGCCGATCCGGGCGTCGTAGAACTCGAACAGTGTCTCGTCGTCCACCAGCAGGTCGCGGCGGCGCATCCGCGCTTCAAGTTCCTCGACCTCCAGGAGGAGGGCGCGGTTGCGGTGGAAGAACTTGTGGTGCGTTTTCCAGTCGCCTTCCACCAGGGCATGCCGGATGAAAAGCTCGCGGGCCAGTACCGGATCCACACGGCTGTAGTTGACCCGGCGCTGCGGGATGATGGGCACGCCGTACAGCGTCACCTTCTCGTACGCCATCACCGCGCCCATTTTCGTGGACCAGTGCGGTTCGCTGTAGGTGCGTTTGACGAGGTCGGGCGCCACCTGCTCGGCCCACACAGGATCGAACTTGGCGGCAACCCGCGCCCAGAGGCGGCTGGTCTCCACGAGCTCCGCCGCCATCACGAACGTGGGGGACTTCTTGAACAGCGCCGAGCCCGGGAAGATCGCGAACCGGCTGCCTCGCGCGCCGGCGTACTCGCGCTTGCGCTCGTCAAGGATGCCGATGTGGCTGAGCAGGCCTGACAGCAGGCTGATGTGGATGCCCTCGTGGTTGCCTACAGGGTCGGCCAGGCGCTTGTTGTCCAGGCTGATGCCGAGCGGCCGCGCCAGCTGCCGGAGCTGGGCGAACAGGTCCTGCCACTCCCTGACCCGCAGGTAGTTGATGAACTCGGTGCGGCACAGGCGGCGGAACTGGGTGGACGAGAGTTCCTGCTGCTTCTCCTGCAGGTAGTTCCACAGGTTCAGGAAGCCGGTGAAGTCCGAGTTCTCGTCGCGGAAGCGGGCGTGCTTCTCTGCGGCAAGCTGCTGCTTGTCAGTCGGACGTTCGCGCGGGTCCTGGATAGTCAGCGCCGCTGCGAGGATCATCACTTCGCGGACGCAGCCGCGTTTGCCGGCTTCGACAATCATCCGGCCCAGCCGGGGATCGACGGGCAACTGGGCAAGCTGCTGCCCGACGGCGGTCAGGCCGCCGCTTTTCGCGTCACCTGGGCGGACGGCACTCAAGGCGCCAAGCTCGCGCAGGAGCGTGACGCCGTCGTTGATTGCGCGTGAGTCAGGCGGCTCCACAAACGGGAAGTTCTCCACGTCCTTGGGCCCGCGGGCCACGCCCATGGCCGTCATCTGCAGGATGACTGCGGCCAGGTTGGTGCGCAGGATCTCAGGATCCGTGAACTGCGGGCGCGACTCGTAGTCCTCCTCCGAGTACAGCCGGATCGCGATGCCGTCGGAGACACGGCCGCAGCGGCCGGAACGCTGATTGGCGGAAGCCTGCGAGACGCGTTCGATCGGCAGCCGCTGGACTTTGGTGCGGTGCGAGTACCGGGAGATGCGGGCGGTGCCCGTGTCGATGACGTACTTGATGCCGGGGACGGTCAGCGACGTCTCGGCCACGTTGGTGGCCAGCACAATGCGCCGCTTGCTGCCCGGGTGGAAGACCTTGTGCTGTTCCTGCAGGCTGAGCCTGGCGAACAGCGGCAGGACCTCGGTGCCGGCCAGGCGCCGGTTGGACTGGATCCTGGCGTTGAGCGCCTCCGCTGCGTCGCGGATTTCGCGCTCGCCGGAGAAGAAGACCAGGATGTCGCCCGGAGCCTCGGTGGCGAGTTCGTCGACGGCGTCGCACACGGCGTCGAGCGGATCGCGGTCCTCTTCGAGTTCGTCGTCGGAGGCGTCTGCATCTTCGCTGTCGGCGGGTCCGCCGGCAGGCTGGGACAGCGGCCGGTACCGGATTTCCACCGGGAACGTCCGGCCGGAGACCTCGATGATGGGGGAGGGCTCATCCTCGGAGCCGAAGTGCTTGGCGAAGCGCTCCGGATCGATCGTGGCCGAGGTGATGATGATTTTCAGGTCCGGCCGCTGCGGCAGGATGCGCTTGAGGTAGCCCAGGATGAAGTCGATGTTGAGGCTGCGCTCGTGGGCCTCGTCGATGATGATGGCGTTGTATTTGCGCAGCAGCTTGTCGCGCTGGATTTCGGCCAGCAGGATGCCGTCGGTCATGAGCTTGACCTTGGTGGAACGGCTGACTTCACCCGTGAACCGGACCTGGAAGCCCACCTCCTGGCCGATTTCGACGCCGAGTTCCTCCGCAATCCGCTCGGCCACCGTTCGCGCCGCAAGCCGCCGGGGCTGTGTATGCCCGATGAGGCCGTTATCGCCCAGGCCAAGCTCCAGGCACATCTTGGGGATCTGGGTGGTCTTACCGGAGCCGGTCTCGCCGGCAATGATGGTCACCTGGTTGGCGGCGATGGCGGCCATCAGGTCCTCGCGGCGCTCGGAAACCGGCAGCTCAGCGGGGTAGGAGATGTGAAAGGTCATGGCTCGAACCAGTCTACTGTGGGCCGCGCCGGCCGTTGAGACGCTGTTACGCCCGGCACCCGGGTGCGGATGACGCCGTCGTACTCTCCATGCGGAACTGCCGCGCGGCACCGGCGCCCCCCGAATGTCGCCGAACGCCGTCACACCGCCGGCCACCGCCCCACATAAGAGGACCCGGCTTTGCGAGCCGGGTCCTTGCGGGGTGGACGGTCCTGGGTTGTCGGTGGTGCTCAGAAGATGCGGAGGGTGTAGCTGGTGCTGGGCAGGTCCAGGGCGGACCAGGCCTGGTGGGAGTTGACAGGAGGGTTGTGGCCGAGGCCGTCCCGCAGGACCGCGGCGACGGTGGCGGCGAGGACGAGGAGGAGCAGTACCGCGATGATGATTCCGAAGATTTCCATGCCTCAATGTTGCTCCGGTGCGGGTTCAACAAACAGTGGCAGAAATGCCCAAAAAGCTATAATTTCTGCCATAATGGAGGCATGCTGAAATCAGTGGCAGTCATCGTGGTTCCCAATTTCTCGATCTTCGAGTTCGCCACCGCTTGTGAGGTGTTTGGCATCGACAGATCTGAACGCGGCGGCAACGTGCCGGCGTTCGATTTCCGGGTCTGCACGCCTGGCCCTGGAGACGTCAGGCTCAAATCGGGCCTGTCCATGAACGTCCCCTTGGGGCTTGAAGCTACTGCGGACGCAGACCTGGTGATCATGACGCCGTACGGGCGGGACAATGATGTTCCCGAGTCCGTGATGGAGGCGCTGCGCGCCGCTGACGCACGGGGTGCCTGGGTGATGTCCATTTGCTCCGGAGCATTTGCGCTGGCCCGCGCCGGCCTGCTCAACGGCCGGCGCTGCACCACGCACTGGCACTACTCGCATGAGCTCGCGAGCCGGTACCCGGACGTGCAGGTGGACGAAAACGTCCTCTACGTCCAGGACGGGAACATCATCACCAGCGCAGGCACGGCGTCGGGGATTGACGCCTGCCTCCACCTGGTGCGCGTGGAGCTTGGTGCGAACGTGGCGGCCACCATTGCGCGTGACATGGTGGTGCCGCCGCACCGCGACGGCGGCCAGGCACAGTTCATCGACCGGCCCATGCCCACTTGCGGATCCGCGCCGATGGAGGCGCTCCTGCGCTGGATGGTGCAGAACCTGGACCGCGAGCACACGGTCAATGAGCTCGCCGCCCGCGTGCACATGTCGGCCAGGACGTTCGCGCGCCGCTTCCGTTCGGAGACGGGGGCAACCCCGGCCGCGTGGCTCAATTCCCAGCGCGTCCTCCGGGCCCAGGAACTGCTCGAATCCACAGACCTCAACATCGACGAAGTGGCCCGGGAGGCCGGATTTGGCCATCCGGTGCTGCTTCGGCACCATTTCGCCAAGGTGCTGGATACCAGCCCGCAGTCCTACCGCCGTGCGTTCCGGGGGCAGCTGGCGACGGCGGGCTAGTCGGGACGGGCGCTCTGGCCGGGCCTGGCGCTCTAGTGACGGCCGGTTTCTACGGGCGCGGGTCGTCCTCGGAGGCGGCCCGGGCGCTGTCCACCAGAACACGCCAGGGGCCGGTAACGGCCTGCTCTGGCAGCGCCGCCCGCCTTTGGCCGGCCCGGATCGCGTAGATAAAGCGGTCAGCCTGGTTCCCCGCCGCCTCCGCGGCTGCTGCCCTGACGGTCTTGGGCACGGCGTCCCAGGGGCACGCTTCGACAATGGGCTGCCACTGGCTCTTGGCGCTCTCGGTCTGGGCGTGCACCGTCCATACTCGAGTCAAGGCGGCGACGCCGCCGCTGCGCTCCACGCTGATCTTCATGGCCGGGTCCCGGGCTTTCCTGCAGCCTGGCCGCTGGGTGGACAGCGGCCAGGCATCCAACTAAAGCTTGACCTTCACAGTTTCCCACGCCAGGCGCACGGCGTCATGCTCCGGGGAACCGGTGCCAAACAGCTCGACGGCGGATGCCGCCGTCGCCCTCGCGAAAACACTGAACGTGGCTGTGGGCGGCAGTGAGCCGCCGGTGAGCGTCTCGTACCAGATCCGGCCGGGGGACTCCCAGGCGTTGCCTCCGAGGGCCTCCGCGAGGAGATAAAACGCCCGGTTGGGAATGCCGGAGTTGATATGGACACCGCCGTTGTCGGCGCTTGAGCGCACGTACGAGTCCATGGAGTCCGGCTGCGGGTCCTTACCGAGGACGTCGTCGTCGTACGCGGTGCCGGGAGCTTTCATGGAACGGAGGGCTGAACCTTCCACCTGCTCCGTGAAGAGTCCTTCGCCGATGAGCCAGCTGGCTTCCTTGGCGGACTCCTGCTTCACGTACTGTTCCACCAGCGCGCCAAAGACGTCCGACATGGATTCGTTGATGGCTCCGGCCTGGTTGCGGTAGGCCAGCCCCGCCGAGTACTGGGTGACGCCGTGGGCCAGTTCATGGCCGATAACGCTGAGTGACCGGGTGAAGCGCTCGAAGACTTCGCCGTCGCCGTCGCCGAATACCATCTGGTTGCCGTCCCAGAACGCGTTGTCGTAGAGCTGTCCGAAATGAACTGTGGCGTCCAGGGGAAGCCCCAATCCGTCGATCGAATTCCGGCCGAAGACTTCTGCGTAGAGCCGGTGGGTGTGGCCCAGTCCGTCATAGGCCTCATCCACAGAAGCATCGCCCGAATCTGGTTCGCCCTCTTTGCGGACAAGCTGGCCGGGAAGGTTCTCGCTCCCGGCTGTGTCGTAGATGCTCCGGTTGGGTGGCCCCGGCCGGACCTGCCGGAGTCCCGGGGGAGTGACCGCGGACGGCTGGGCACGGGACGCCTGGACCGACCGGACATGGCTCAGGGCCTCTTTCGCTGCCCGGGCGGCGGCGGAAAACTGCGGTGCGTCCTGGCGGGCCAGCCGGCGCAGTATGTAGGGCGGAATGATGGAACAGAATGTGGCTGAAGTATGCATGGCCTACCCCCTTGAGTTGGTTGAAACAGCCTACGAGGGGGCACCGACAAAGTACTGGAGCCACACCTCCCTGGCGCGAACGTACAGTTGTGGTCCTTGCCTCAAAACGCCTGGAAATACAGGTGGACGGTAATGACCGGGATGAACCGCCGGGTTGGTCCGAGGTTATCCACATAGGCCGTCTGCTTCGCCGTTTTTGTCTGACCCTCGCGGGATGATTTGGGTATGGAAAAGGCAACACCGGTGGGCGCGTTGGAGGCCGTCAGGGCTTCGGTTGCTGCGCTCGCTGTCGTGATGCCAGGTGCGGCGTCCGCCGGTGAAGGGAATGCGGATCCGCTGCGGGATCAGGCGGATGCATGGCTGGATACCCTCGCGGAGGCCTCCAAGCTGCAGGCCGCTGCCGCTGCCCTGGTAGTCCACGCCGCCGCCGGGTTCACTGACACGACACGGGCCATGGCCTCCCCGGACGCGCCGCCGCAGGAACGCAAGGCCCAGGAAATGGCACGTGTTGCGGAGGTGGCGTGCGTCATGACGGTCAGCGAACGTGCTGCGGGGGCCCTGTTGGAAGTCTCCCACGAGCTCACCAGTAACCTGCCGCTGACCCTGTCAGCCCTGCAGGCCGGGACCATTTCGTGGCAGCACGCACGGGTTATGGTGGACGAAACGGACAGCCTCGATCCGTCGGGCACGGCGGCGTTGGAAGCGCATTTCCTGGACCTGGACGCGGAGAATGCAGCAAGCAGGTGCCCGGCCGGTGAGCTGGTTCCGTCGCGGTTCCGGCACAAGGCACGGACCCGGCGGAACGCCACCACCCGGAGAGCATCGAAAAACGCCATACCAGGAGTGCGAAGGACCGGAGGCTGGAGTACGCGCCGGACCGGGACGGGATGACCTGGCTCTCTGCCTACCTGCCCGCGAATCAGGCCGCCGGGATCTGGGACCGCACCACGGCCGCCGCCCGCGCATTACAGGGCCCCAACGAGGGCCGGACGCTCACGCAGCTCCGTGCCGACACTGTCGCGGCCTGGCTGCTGGGTGGCGCCTCGAGCGGCGCCGCAGAGAATATTCCGTCCCCGGCGGCGCAGGTGCTGCTGACAGTTCCGGTGTTCGCGCTGATGGGCCTCACCGACGAACCCGCCGACCTCGACGGGTATGGGCCGATCCCGGCGTCCATGGCGCGCCAGCTGGTCGCAGCCGGCGCCAGCTCGTTCCACCGGGTCCTGACCGATCCGCGCGACGGGGCACCGCTGGAGATCGGACGCACTAGCTACAGGATTTCCGCCGCACTGAGGCAATGGCTGCGGATGCGGGATGCGAAGTGCCCGTTCCCGGGCTGCAGCAACCAGTCGCTGGACAACGAAGCGGACCACATCCTGGCCTGGGCCGACGGCGGTACCACCGGTATCTCAAATCTTGGCCAGCCGTGCCTCAAACATCACCGTTTGAAACACTCCACGGCGTGGACACCAACCGAAGCTAGCAAAGTCGAACCACCCGGCTGGATCTCACCCACCGGCCGCCGGTACGCCAGCGAACATCAGGATTGGGAACCGCCCTGGCTTCCGGCCGGGCTAACAACCGAGGGCTGGAACGCCACACCCCCGTAGCTGACGGCTGAGGTGGAGCGCCTGGCGGTCGTCGGAACTTGATAGGAACGCCGATCGAGCGGGCATTGGATCAAGTGCCATGGGCACGATGCGCGTGTGCCTGCGCCTGGCTTTCTGGGGCAACGACTCACGCTGTATAGCGCCTCGATCGCTGGTTCTGATTTCCATTGATACTGCGATCGATGGCTCCTGTGGTTGGCTTTGTGACTTTCCATCGCTTTGCGTCGGTGATAGAACCGATGGCGGGTGGCTGTGGATAACTTTGAGCACGGAAATGTGACCTGGACTACCCTTAAGGAATTGTTTGGAGCGAGGCGTCTAGAGACTATCGGGGGATTAGCTGCCCATGACATCGCACAATTTGTTTGCGTCCCGGCCCTTACGCATGACCGCAATTGCAGTGGTCGTGGCGGCTGCCCTGGCGCTTTCTGGCTGCAACTCTGGCAGCGATCCCAACACCGGCGGCACAACATCGCCAGCATCAACTGCTACGGAGTCGGTGTCCCCTAGCGCTTCGCCTACGCCGACGCCCACCGCTGCCTACAAGCCTGCTGACGCGGCGGGCCCCGCGCAGAATGTCCCAGTCCCTGTCCTGCCGGAGGTCGCTAAAACGGAGACTAAGGAAGGGCTGGAGGCGTTCGCCCGATACTGGTTTGAACTCCTGAGCTACGGCTATGAGACTGGCGACGTAACTCAGATTTCTGAAATTACGAGTCCTAGTTGCACGATGTGCGAACGCGCTAAAGAGGTCCAAAGAGGATGGCACGAAGGGGGTCGATGGTTGGGTGGAGGGAAAGTCACAACGCCCACCGTCAGTACTAATTTCAAAGTCGCCGGGGATGGAAACTACCAAGTCGCTGTGCAGGTGTCCCAAGAGGCTCTGTCGTACTACAACCCGGACGGGTCATTGGACAGTACCGACCCGAAGCCCGCGGACAGCGGTAGCCTCATGCTAGCCGTGTTTAAGGATGGCGTCTGGTTCGTGAACACGATCGAGCCGATCGCTGGCTGATCCCATGGCCCAGTCGCTGTATCGCATTGGTCTTGGCGTCGTGTCCTTATTCTTCGCGACATTTATGTTCGGCTCGGCGGCGGTGGCGCATACCCGACCCATCGCTCCGCCCAGCTCCGCCGAAAAGGCGCCTCCAGTGAAGGGGCACTGGGGTTCAAACAGCGCGGATATAGACACATGGGTCTTAGACCCTGCGAGCGGCGACTTTTCTCGCCCCGAGCCAGGGGCGGTGGTTTCCGACCCGAATGTATACAAATATGAACTCCAGTGCCACCTGGGCGGCGGCGACTTCGACACACCCTGTCTCGCGAGGCAAATTGAGTGCAAGAACGGTCCCGAAGGCAAAGAAGAAGGTATCCCAGTCATCTGGTTGTCGATGCCTAAGGGTGTTCCCGGTTCGGTCTGGTCCATTCACTCCGGCCCGACGTGCTTATACGACGCGAAACCCGAAGATCTTCTGCCGAGGATCGCGGCTGAAATCCAACGGCAATTCGAAAGTCTGCCGGTCAACGCGGGCGCGGTAGTGGCCCAGCCGAGCCCGCACACGCTGCGCGGAGCTGAAACGAACTTCTATGCCGACGCCACGGAGCAGCAGTTCGACGTCACGATGTTCGGGCAACAGGTTCACGTTGTCGCCACACCGGTCCAGTACACATGGAACTACGGGGACGGCACAGTCTTCGGCCCGCAGCCGTCCATGGGTGGACCGCTTCCGCAGGAACGCTGGGGTGAGAAGACACGGACCAGCCACGCGTACACGCAAACCGGCGATTTCCAGGTCGTGCTGACCACTTCATTTCAAGGGACGTATTCCGTGAACAGTGGGCCGCCGCTGCCGATCCCCGGACAGGGGCAGTTCAGCGCTCCGCCGCAGACCATCAGCGTCTGGCGGTCCATCACCCGCAACTACGCCGACGACTGCAACCAGAATCCCCAGGGCCAGGGCTGCCCCGGAGTGCAGTCAATCCGATAGAGCCGAACCCCAAGGGCCTCATGTGTACGTTCGCGCCGCCGGGGGGCCTCATGTGTACGTTCGCGCCGAAGGGCCTCATGTGTTCGTTCGCGCCGGGGAGGGGAACGCAGAAACCCCCGCCGCTTTTCCAAGCGGCGGGGGTTTCTTATGTGCCCTCGATAGGATTCGAACCTACGACCTTCTGCTCCGGAGGCAGACGCTCTATCCCCTGAGCTACGAGGGCAATCCAGGGATCCTGCCGTTGCCAGCGGGACGTCCTAGAGCTTAGCAGGAAGGTGGCCCGCAATGAAAAACGGCACGCCTCAGTAGCCGGAAAACGAGTCCACATGCACGCGGCGTGCCCCTGCCTTCCTGGCAGCGCGGCGCAGCGAAGCCACACTGGATGGCGATCCGGAGACATAGACCGTTCGACCCGCGATGTCGGGCACGAGGGCCTGCAACGAAGCACCATCCAGTCGAGCGCCCGCTGCACCCGTCCCGCCAACGCCGGTTCCGGCTGCCGTGATGAACGACGGCGGGACGGAACCGTCGGCGAGGCGGGCAATGATCCGGGCCCCGGACATGCGGAGCTCATCGGCGTAGGCAATCTCTTCAGCATTCCTGGCCAGCAGCAGGAGAACCACGTCCCGGTCCTGGGCTGCACCCGAGGCCAGATGCGCCAGGTACGGCGTGATGCCGATCCCGGCAGCCATGAGCAACAACGGCTTGGCCGGATCCCGTGGCAGGACGAAGTCGCCTCCTACGGACGTGGCCATCACCTGATCGCCCGGCTTCAGGGCCAGCAGCACCTTCTTGGCGGCCGACAGCGGCTCAGCCGTCCGGACTCCGAACTTCACCGATGCCGACCCGGGGGTGCTGGTCAGGCTGAACGTCCGGCGTCGGCCCTTCCCGTCCGACTTGGCGTGCGGAAGATCCAGCTCCATGAACTGTCCCGGAACAAATCGCACGGGCCGTGACGGCTCGAAAGCAAACTCTGTGGTGCTCGGAGTCAGGGGCCGGGATCCGGTGAAGCGCAGCTTCACCCCGCCCCGCTGGCCCACCAGGAACGCCAGCAGGTTGCCGAGCAGCAGGGCCAGTTCCGGGGAGTTGGCGATAAAACCGAAGTTGTATGGCACCGCGAACACCACGCCCACCACAGCGCCCAGCGCGAGCTGCTGCCAGCGGCGCGGCGGCAGCGTCAGCGGCTCCGTCAGCATAAAGCCCACAAAAAACAGGAGGGGGCGCTGCGCCAGGGCCTGCCAAAGCGCGCTGCCGAAGGAAAGCCCCGCCTGCAGCAGTTCCGTGCTGATGACCGTGGTGGCAACCACCAGGAACACAGCCGCCATCAGAAACTTGCGGGTGCGGTACAGCACCAGCAGGATGCCGGGCACCAGCAGCCACAGCATGGCCGGGGTCGCCGCCCACCACGTCGCAATGTTCAAACCGGTCAGCCCGGTGACAAACGCGCCCGCTGCTGCCGGATTGAAGATGTGCCGGCCGCGCCATGCCAGCGCGTACTTGGACGCCGAAGCCAGCACGCACGCCAGCGCCACCCCTGCCATGTCCATAGGCGCAAAAGTGGGCCAGAACAGGAAGTAGAGGAGCAGGCCGGTGATGAGTGAAGACTCCGAATGCGGACGCACGTGGAACAGCGCGGCCAGCCCCCGGTTGGAGACATACGTCAGCCCCAGGCACAGGCCCAGGTGGACCAGCATCGGCGGGATGCCGAAGGTCAGCCAGCCGAGGGCGTTGAGCAGGAGGCTGTACGCGGCGAGGGCAGCCAGCACCAGCAGGATGAGCCGGTACATCGTGTACTTGCCGAGAAGGGTGTCCAGCCGGCCGGCGGGGGAAACGGCTGTGCCTGTCCTGGGTGCGTCAACGGGGCTCATGTGAACAGTGTCCCTTCAAATCCGGCCGAATAGGCGGCACTTCCGTCAGAAAACACCGTCAGCCAGGAAAAGTCGAAGGACTCTTCGAGCACAGCGCCCGGTGCGAAGAACAGGGCGGTGGCCAGCGCGTCGGCCACCATGGTGCTGTCCGCCATGGTCCAGGTGGCCACAGCCGTTGTGACGGGGCGCCCGGTGGTCCCGTCCAGCACATGGTGCAGGCCGTCGCCCCATGCCCGGCGGTTCGAGGCTGAGGCACACAACGCGCCGCCCGCCAGCGACACCGTGCCGATGGCCTTGGATGGATCGTACGGATGTTCCAGAGCCACGCTCACGGGTTCATGGCCGGAGTGCAGCAAGTCCCCGCTGGCATCGATCAGGAAGTCGTCCTCGCCATGTGAGCGCAATTCGGCAGCTAGGAGATCCACGAGCTGGCCCTTTCCGGCCGCGCCGATGTCCAGGACCAGCGTGACGGCAGACGTGAGTTTGTTGCCGTCCCAGTCCAGGGCATCCTCCCAGCGGGGCGCCGGAACCGGCGAGCCTGCAGGCCGAAGGGAGTACGAGGCGTCGTACCCCAACCGTTCCAGGCTGCCGCCGATCAGCGGGGTCATGGCCCCGGCGGTGATGTCATAGAGCCTGCGGTACAGCCGACCGAGGGCCGCGGCTTCCGCCGGAAGCCGGAACCGTCCGGGCTGCCGGGCCATGGCACTGACCGTCGAATCGGACCGGAAGCGGGACCAGTCGCCGTCGTACCTTTCCACCACGGCCAGCAGCCGTGCGCGGAGCACGCCGTCAAGCGGCCGGGGCGTGGAGATTTCCCAACGGGTACCGATCCCGTCGAAACTGAACCCGTCCCAGTCCGGCTGCGGCACGGCCTACTGGGCCTCCGCCTTGATCTTTTCCACTGCCTGGTTGAAGCCGCCGCTGGTCAGCGAGGACCCTGCCACCTTGGAGACGTTCAGTTCGTCGATGCTTTTTCCCACGATCTGCGCTGCTATCCCGCCGGCAAATTCACCCTGGAATTTCCGGGTGTTCGGGTTGGAGGGATGCTGCGTGATGTTCACTGCCGTGACCGTGCCTGAGGCAAGGGTCAGTTCCACGCCGACAGTTTCGGTGCCGTTGGGGGATACGTAGGTGCCATCGGCGCTGTACGTGCCGTCCTGGTAGACGGAACCGCTGCTGGCCAGCGTTGACGACGTGCCGGACGGTGTCGCGGCCGATGTTTCAGGGGAGCTGCTGCCGGTTGCTGCCGGCGTGGTCTGGGTAGCGGACGGCGCGCAGCCGGCCACCGTTCCTGCGAGGGAAAGGCCGGCGATTCCGGCGAAAACACTCTTGCGGACTGACGGTCTCATGAAGGGTCTCGTTTCGTGGGCTGGGTGCTTACGGTGTTCTCAACGTCGGATTCAGCGTAATGGTTCACCCTGTGATTAAGCCTTGCACCTGCTGTGCCAGGATCAACCCCTAAATCCGGTCGGCGAAGCGGTCACAGCCAACGCTCAAATTCGTCCACGTGGCGGCCCCCGGTAGGCTAGAGGGGTGACTCCCGAAGAACTCTCCCTCGCCATATCCGCCTGCCTGAAAGACGCCGTCGCCGCTGGCGAAATCGCGCTTTCCGCATCAGCTGTCCCTGATGAGGTGCGCGTGGAGCGACCGAAGAACCGGGACCACGGCGACTGGGCCACCAACATCGCCCTCCAGCTGTCCAAACAGGCCGGCACCAACCCGCGCGAATTCGCCACGGTCCTCAGCGCCCGGCTGAAGTCCATCAACGGCGTTTCGGCCGTGGACATCGCCGGTCCCGGGTTCCTGAACATCACCGTGGACGCCGCCGCGGCCGGTGCCTTGGCAAAAGCCATCGTTGAAGCCGGCAAGGAATACGGCACCAACACCGCGCTCGCCGGCCACGTGGTCAACATGGAATTTGTCTCTGCCAACCCCACCGGACCGCTGCACATCGGCCACACGCGCTGGGCCGCCCTGGGCGACGCGATCGCCCGCGTCCTGCGCGCCTCCGGCGCCGAGGTTACCGCCGAGTATTACATCAACGACGCCGGCTCGCAGATGAACGTCTTCGCCAACTCCGTTTACTCCCGGCTGCACGGCCGTCCCGTGCCCGATGGCGGCTACCCCGGCCAGTACATCGCGGACCTCGGCCATGACGTACTGACCGAGCACCCCGACATCCGCGAGCTGACCGAAGTAGCGGCCCTCCCCGTCATCCGCTCGGCCGCGTACAAGGCGCAGATGGAGGACATCAAGACCACGCTCGCGGACTTCGGCGTGGCGTTTGATGTCTACTTCTCGGAGCAGGAACTGCACGACGCCGGCGCGATCGAAAGTGCCGTAGCCCGCCTTCGCGAGCAGGGCCACGTGTTCGACGACGGCGGCGCCGTCTGGCTGCGCACCACCGACTTCGGTGACGACAAGGACCGCGTGATGATCCGGGCCAACGGCGAGCCCACCTACTTCGCCGCCGACGCCGCCTACTACCTGTCCAAGAAGGACCGCGGCTTCACCGAAAAGATCTACCTCCTGGGCGCGGACCACCACGGCTACATCAACCGGCTCAAGGCCATCGCGGCCTGCGCGGGCGACGACCCCGAGGTGAACATCGAGGTCCTGATCGGCCAGCTCGTTTCCGTGAACGGCGCCAAGCTGTCCAAGCGTGCCGGCAACATCATCGAGCTCAAGGACCTGATCTCCTGGCTGGGCAAGGATGCCGTCCGGTATTCCCTGGCCCGCTTCCCGGCGGATTCCCCGCTCACCCTGGATCCGGACCTGCTGAAGAAGCACAGCAACGAAAACCCTGTCTTCTACGTCCAGTACGCCCACGCCCGTACCCGCGGCGCGGCCCGCAACGCCGTGGCCGCCGGGGTGGACCGGACCGCGTTCGACGCTTCCCTGCTGGACCACGCCACGGAAAACGAACTGCTTTCCTACCTGGGCAGCTACCCCTCCATCGTGGCCAAGGCAGCGGAGCTGCGCGAGCCGCACCGTGTGGCCCGCCACCTCGAAGTCATTGCCGGCGCCTACCACCGCTGGTACGACGCCTGCCGGATCGCTCCCATGGGCGACGAGCCGGTGACTGACGTCAACCGCACCCGGCTGTGGCTCAACGACGCCACCAGCCAGGTACTGGCCAACGGCCTTGACCTCCTTGGCGTTTCCGCGCCGGAACGGATGTGATTCCCATGCCAGTGCAGACCGGAAATGCAGCGTCCCCGCTCGCTCCAGACTGGCTGACGGTGCCGGCGGACCTCAACGCCCTGCACGAACCCATGTGGGCCGGCAGCGTGCAGCGGAACGACGGCGGCGTCCTCACGGTGGGCGGCCTCGACGTCGCCGCCCTGAAGGAGCAGTTCGGAACACCGCTTTTTGTGATGGACGAAGCCGACTTCCGTGCCCGGGCGCGCGCGTTCAAGGACTCCTTCGACGCCGCCTTCCAGGACATTTGCGGGGGAGTGGACGTCTACTACGCCGGCAAGTCCTTCCTCTGCACCACCGTCGTTAAATGGGTGGAGGAAGAAGGCCTGCGCCTGGA
This sequence comes from Arthrobacter sp. BE255, assembly GCF_031457335.1. Lineage (NCBI taxonomy): Bacteria > Bacillati > Actinomycetota > Actinomycetes > Micrococcales > Micrococcaceae > Arthrobacter > Arthrobacter sp. BE255. The sequence continues at coordinate 541,793 of NZ_JAVDWK010000001.1, forward strand.
CACCGCCTCCGGGGGCGAGCTGGCAGTGGCCGCTCGCGCCGGTATTGCCGGTGAGCGGGTAGCCCTGCACGGCAACAACAAGTCCGACGCCGAAATCAACCGGGCGCTGGACATGGGACTGGGGCGCATCGTGGTGGACAGCCTCGACGAACTGGTCCGCGTCGGCGCCATCGCGCACGGCCGCGGCGAGCAGGCAAAGGTCATGCTCCGGCTCACCCCCGGCGTCCACGCCCACACGCATGAGTTCATTGCCACAGCCCACGAAGACCAGAAATTCGGCCTCTCGATGGCGGGAGACTCCACCGACAAGGCGGGCCTCTCCGCGGCTGAGGAGGCGGTGGCTGCGGCCTCCGCACACCCCGGCATCGACCTGCTGGGCCTGCACTGCCACATCGGCTCGCAGATCTTCGAGCCGGACGGTTTTGCGCTGGCCGCCGAGAAGCTCCTGCGGTTCCTCGCGGCCGTGCAGGAAAAATACTCCATCGAACTGCCCGAGCTGGACCTCGGCGGCGGCTACGGCATTGCCTACACCCCCGTGGACACCCCCCGCCCCGCAGCCGACATCGCAACGGCGATGGCCGCCGTCGTGCGTTCCACCTGCGCGGAACTGGGCATCACGGCACCCCGGATCTCCATCGAGCCGGGACGCGCCATCGTGGGCAGCACCACCTTCACGCTGTACGAGGTGGGCACGCTGAAAACCGTCCGCGTCGACGCCCCGGCCGAGGAGGACGGTGAGGAGAACGTTACGTATCCGCGCCGCTATGTGTCAGTGGACGGCGGGATGAGCGATAACGCCCGCCCGGTGCTCTATGACGCTGATTATTCGGCGATTCTTGCCTCCCGCACGTCGGCGGCGTCCCCGCAGCTGTCCCGCGTAGTGGGCAAACATTGCGAGAGCGGCGACATAGTTGTTAGAGATGTATATCTGCCCGAGGACGTGGCAGCCGGTGATCTGCTTGCTGTACCGGGTACCGGCGCCTACTGCTGGGCCCTGTCAAGCAACTACAACTATCTGGCCCGGCCGGGCGTTGTCGCGGTGCGCGACGGATCTGCCCGGCTGATTGTCCGCGGGGAAACCGAAGAAGATCTGCTTAACCGCGACATGGGAGTGCCGAATGACTGAATTGCGAACCCTGAAAGTAGCCCTGCTGGGCTGTGGCAACGTTGGGGCCCAGGTTGCGCGGATTCTCATTGAGGACGCCGACGCCCTTGCCGCCCGTACCGGTGCTCGCCTGCAGCTCAGCGGCATCGCCGTACGCAACGTCAATTCCAAGCGGGACGTTGAGCTTCCGCAGGAACTGTTCACCACCGACGCCGAAACCCTGGTCAAGGACGCCGACCTCGTGATCGAGCTGATGGGCGGCATCGAGCCTGCACGCACGCTGATCCTCTCGGCGCTCCGCAACGGGGCCTGCGTGGTCACCGGCAACAAGGCACTGCTCGCGCAGGACGGCCCCACCCTGTACGAAGAGGCGGACAAAGCCGGCGTGCAGCTTTCCTACGAAGCGGCCGTGGCCGGCGCCATCCCCATCCTGCGCCCCATCCGCGACAGCCTCGCCGGCGACCGGATCACCCGCGTCCTGGGCATCGTCAACGGCACCACCAACTTCATCCTTGACCAGATGGATTCCACCGGCGCCCAGTTTGCGGACGCCCTCGCCGAAGCGCAGCGCCTCGGCTACGCGGAAGCCGACCCCACCGCCGACGTCGAAGGCCATGACGCCGCCGCCAAGGCAGCCATCCTCGCCTCGCTGTCGTTCCACACCCGGTTTGCGCTGGAGAACGTCCACTGTGAGGGCATCACGTCCGTCAGCGCGGCCGACATCGCGGCGGCCAAGGACGCGGGCTTCGTCATCAAGCTGCTCGCCATCGCTGAAAAGCTCGCCGATTCCGACGGCGGCGAAGGCGTCTCCGTGCGCGTGCACCCCACGCTGCTTCCCCGCGAGCACCCGCTGGCTGCCGTCCGCGGCGCGTTCAACGCCGTGTTTATCGAAGCGGAAAACGCCGGAGAACTGATGTTCTACGGCCAGGGCGCCGGCGGCACCCCGACGGCTTCGGCCGTGCTGGGTGACCTCGTCTCGGCGGCCCGCCGCCTTGTGCTGGGCGGCCCCGGCCGTACGGAGACCACCACGGGACACGTTCCGGCCCTGCCGATCGACGCGGCCACTACCAGCTACTACATCGGGCTCGACGTCGCCGACCAGCCCGGTGTCCTTGCCCGGATTGCCCAGCTCTTCGCGGAGCACGGCGTATCCATCGAAATCATGCGGCAGACGATCCACCGGGACGCGGAGTCCAACGTGGAATCGGCCGAACTGCGGATCGTCACCCACCGCGCATCAGAGGCTGCCCTTGCAGCCACCGTCGAGGCCGTGAAGGGCCTGGACGTCATCAATTCAGTTACATCCGTTCTGCGGGTAGAAGGAGTCTAAGTGGCTCACCAATGGCGCGGCGTTATCCGCGAATACGCTGACCGTCTGCCCGTGACGGAATCCACCCGGGTCATTACCCTGGGCGAGGGCGGGACCCCGCTGGTCCACGCGCAGAAGCTGTCCGAACTCACCGGCTCCACCGTGTACCTGAAGGTGGAGGGGATGAACCCCACCGGTTCCTTCAAGGACCGCGGCATGACCATGGCCATGACCGCCGCCGTCGAGTCCGGCGCCAAGGCCGTCGTCTGCGCTTCCACCGGCAACACCTCCGCCTCCGCCGCAGCGTACGCCACGGCTGCCGGCCTGAAGTGCGCGGTGCTGGTCCCCGAGGGCAAGATCTCCATGGGCAAGCTCAGCCAGGCCATCGCGCACGGCGCCACGCTGCTGCAGGTTGACGGCAACTTCGACAACTGCCTGGACATCGCACGGAAGCTGGGGGAGTCCTACCCGGTCTTCCTGGTCAACTCCGTCAACCCTGCCCGCATCCAGGGCCAGAAGACCGGCGCCTTCGAAGTCGTGGACTCCCTGGGCGACGCCCCGGACATCCACGTCCTGCCCGTCGGCAACGCCGGCAACATCACCGCGTACTGGAAGGGCTACAAGGAATACTCCGCGCCGTTCGAGTCCGCGACCGCCGGCACCCTTCCTGCCGTGTCCACCAAAACGCCCGTGATGTGGGGCTTCCAGGCAGCCGGAGCTGCACCGTTCGTGGCAGGCCACCCCATCACCGAACCGGACACCATCGCCACCGCCATCCGGATCGGCAACCCCGCCTCCTGGGACGGTGCCATCGCCGCCCGCGACGAATCCGGCGGGCTCATCGACGCCGTGACCGACGAACAGATCCTGGATGCCCACCGCTGGCTGTCCGCCCGCGAAGGCGTGTTTGTGGAGCCCGGCTCCGCAGCCGGCGTCGCAGGCCTGCTCAAGAAGCACGCTGCCGGTGAGGTCCCTGCCGGAAAGACGATCGTCATCACCGTCACGGGTCACGGCCTCAAGGATCCCCAGTGGGCCCTGCGCACGGAAGACGGCAGCGAAGTGCAGCCGGTCAAGGTCTCCAACGACGTTGTGACCGTCGCGGCCGAATTGGGACTGGAAGAAAAGTAACCGTGGAAACCACCTCGCCCACCACTGTTGGACTGCCGCTTATCGAGGCCGGACAACGCGTCACCGTCCGGGTCCCGGCCACCAGCGCCAACCTTGGTCCGGGATATGACAGCCTTGGCCTGGCCCTGGCGCTGCACGACACCCTGACAGTGGAGAGCCTCGAAACCGACGAACTGCAGTTCGAGCTCAGCGGCGAGGGTGCCGAAACACTGCCGCGCGATGCCAGCCATCTGGTCATCCGGGCCATGGAAGCGGCTTTCGAACGCCTGGGCTACCGCCACGGCGGCCTGAAGGTCACCGCGGAGAATGTCAACCCGCACGGCCGGGGCCTGGGGTCGTCGGCCTCGGCTGTGGTGGCTGCAGTCTCCGCCGCCAATGCCATGGTTCCGGAGGCCGGGCAGCGCGGGCGGGATTGGATCCTGCAGCTCACGAGTGAACTTGAAGGCCACCCGGACAACGTCGCACCCGCCATTTTCGGCGGACTGGCGCTGTCCTGGCAGGACAGTGACCAGTACAGCAGCACGTGTGCCACCGTGGACGGGTCCGTGATCCCGATTGTCGCGGTGCCCGACTACGAGCTCTCCACGGAAGCCGCCCGCGCCCTGCTCCCGGCCTCGGTGGGCCACCACGCCGCAGCCATGAATTCCGGCCGTGCTGCGCTGCTGATCCACGCGCTGACGCAGAAGCCTGAATTCCTGCTCGCCGGCACCGAGGATTTCCTCCACCAGAGTTACCGCGCGGAGGCCATGCGGCCCAGCGCGGCCCTGATCAGTGCGCTGCGAAAAGCCGGGCACGCGGCCGTCGTTTCAGGCGCAGGACCCACCGTCCTGGTGCTGGCCCACGGTGAGGCTGACGCTGCCGTGGTCCTGGACTTCATCGACGCGTTTACAGTGTCGAACACGCCGGACATCAGCTGGCGCGTGCTGAAGCTGGCAGTGGACGTTGAAGGTGCTAAGGTGGACTTGCACCGGCGGTGATTCCGCCTATCTGATCTGCAGCTGCTCTCAGTTGCTCTTTGATCTCCTACTGCGCAACATCTCCCGGTGCCGCCTGCTTGGTCTGTCGCAGGAATCTGCAGCATGAAGTGTCTGCCCCTGAACCGTCAGTCCAGCGTTCCGCCATTAATCGGAGCGTGGGTGAATCAGTATCCGGCCCTGCTGGCCGAAATCCAACCGGCAAGGCCGAATTTACGGCTGCAGATCTGAACTGCAGCCCAGATCAAATCATCGCGTCCAGCTCCCAGTCTGGACGCCGTCGAGGGGGAAGGATCCTTCGTGACCGAAACCACTGAGCTGTCTCCAGCTGTGGAACTATCATCTTCTGCTGCCGGATCGTCAACGGCCGCACCCGCCAAGAGCAGCGGCCTCGCCGGCCTGAAGCTCGCCCAGTTGCAGGCGCTTGCCAGCCAGCTGGGTATTTCCGGCGGATCCCGGATGCGCAAGGGGGACCTGGTCACGGCCATCTCCGCCCATCGCGCAGGCACTCCAGCCACCAAGGCCCCGGCCAAGGCTGCTGAGAAGGCGACCGAAAACCACACCGCTCCCGCTGCTGCCGCTCCGGTGGCTGCCGCTAGCGAAACCGCGGAAGCTCCGGCCGCCGAGGGTACCCGGGCACGTGGCCGTGGCCGCAGCCGCCGGGCCGTCAGCGACGGCGTTGTAGCCGCCGCCCCCGCAGCGGAAGCAGCCGGCGAAGCCCCCGTTGCAGCCCCCGCCGATGCTCCGGCCGCCGCGCCTGCCGAGTCCGGCGAGGCAGCCGAAGGCGCCGGCGAACGCCGCCAGCCGCGTACCCGCAACCGCCGTCGCGGTGAAGCGGCAGCTTCGGCGCCCCAGGCCGCCGAAACCGCTGAGGCACCGGCCGAGCAGCCCGTCGCCGAACAGCGCCAGGCAGACCGCACCGAAACCCAGCGCACCGAAACCCAGCGCTCCGACGCGCAGGGTACGGACTCCGGTGAAGGCCAGCGTGCCGACCGCCGTGACGCCGGCCGCACCCGCGGCGCCCGCGAAACCGTGTCCCGCGACACCGCCGTCCGCGAAACCGCGCCCCGCGAAACCACAGACGGCGGCCGGGACAACGCGGGAAGCCGCGACGCCGGCCAGCGTGAAGGCGCCCGCCGTGACGACTCCCGGGACAACACCCGCGACGGCGACGATGCCGACGGCGGAAGCCGCCGGAACCGCCGCAACCGCCGGGACCGGAACGACCGCAACGACCGCTCCGGCGGCCAGGACAGCCGGGACAGCCGGGACAACTCCCGCAACGACCGCTTCCGCGACCGCAACGACCGCCGTCGGGGCCGTGCACAGGGACCGGACGTCGACGACGTCGAGGTCACCGAGGACGACGTCCTGCTGCCTGTTGCCGGCATCCTGGACGTGCTGGAGAACTACGCGTTCATCCGCACCTCCGGCTACCTGCCGGGCCCGAACGACGTCTACGTCTCCCTCGCCCAGGTCAAGAAGTACAACCTGCGCAAGGGTGACGCCGTGGTGGGCGCCATCCGTGCACCGCGTGAAGGCGAAGACCGCAGCCAGCAGACTGCCCGCCAGAAGTTCAACGCCCTCGTCCGCGTCACCTCCGTCAACGGAAAGACGCCCGAAGAGCTCAAGGACCGCGTCGAATTCGCCAAGCTGGTTCCGCTGTACCCGTCCGAGCGCCTGCGCCTCGAGACCGACCCCAAGAAGATCGGCCCCCGCGTCATCGACCTGGTTGCCCCGATCGGCAAGGGCCAGCGTGGCCTGATCGTCTCCCCGCCGAAGGCCGGCAAGACGCTCATCCTGCAGTCCATCGCGAACGCCATCACCACCAACAATCCTGAGGTCCACCTCATGATGGTGCTCGTTGACGAACGCCCCGAAGAAGTCACGGACATGCAGCGCACCGTCAAGGGCGAGGTTATTGCCTCCACCTTCGACCGTCCCGCTGACGACCACACCACCGTGGCCGAACTCTCCATCGAACGCGCCAAGCGCCTCGTGGAAATGGGCATGGACGTGGTGGTCCTCCTGGACTCCATGACCCGCCTGGGCCGAGCCTACAACCTGGCAGCACCGGCCTCCGGCCGTATCCTGTCCGGCGGTGTCGACTCCGCGGCGCTGTACCCGCCGAAGCGCTTCTTCGGTGCAGCCCGCAATATCGAAAACGGCGGCTCGCTGACCATCCTGGCAACCGCGCTCGTCGAGACCGGTTCCAAGATGGACGAGGTCATCTTCGAAGAGTTCAAGGGCACCGGCAACATGGAGCTCCGCCTGTCCCGCCAGCTGGCGGACAAGCGCATCTTCCCGGCCGTGGACGTCAACGCGTCCGGTACCCGGCGTGAAGAGAACCTGCTTTCCCCCGAGGAAGTCAAGATCATGTGGAAGCTGCGCCGCGTCCTCTCCGGACTCGAAACGCAGCAGAGCCTTGAGCTGCTGACCAACAAGATCCGGGAGACCCAGAGCAACGTCGAGTTCCTCATGCAGGTCCAGAAGACGACGCTTGGTGCGAAGTCGGATAACGACAAGTAGCTGTTTTCGGGGCGGGGTGTCGGGAAGTTCGCGCGGTTGGTGCCGCGCGGATTTTCCGCCCCCGCCCCTTCGCGTGGCGGCTCAGTCCTGACGGACCTGAGCCGCCACGCTTCGACAGGCCCGATGCCACTCCCGGGGCGGAAAATCCGCGCTGCAAGTGTCCGGCTCACCCTCGCCCGGCCTGCTTTGGGAATGGATTACTGCGCTCCACTAAAATAGGGCGCAGAACGAAAGGTTTTGAAAATGTTTGAGTCCGTACAGGGCCTGCTTGATGAGCATGATGCTATCCAGGCGCAGCTTGGTGATCCTGCTGTTTATGCTGACCAGCGGCTGGCCCGGAAGCTGGGGCGGCGGTCTGCCCAGCTGAACGGCATCGTTGAGGCGTATCACAAGTGGGAGGCCATCCAGGATGACCTGGCTGCCGCCAAGGAGATGGCGGGGGAGGACCCTGAATTTGCTGCCGAGGTGCCTGAACTTGAGGCTGCCTTGGAGACGGCCTCTGCGAAACTGCGGCGCCTGCTCATTCCCCGGGACCCTGACGATGCCCGCAACGTGATCCTTGAGGTGAAGGGCGGCGAAGGCGGCGACGAAGCTGCCCTGTTCGCCGGCGACCTCCTGCGGATGTACACCCGGTACGCGGAGTCCCGCGGCTGGAAGACCGAACTTATCTCCGCAACGGAGTCCGACCTGGGCGGCTACAAGGACGTCCAGATGGCCGTCAAGGGCAACTCGAACGATCCCGCCGAGGGCGTCTACGCCCGGCTCAAGTTCGAGGGCGGCGTGCACCGCGTCCAGCGCGTGCCCGTCACCGAATCGCAGGGCCGGATCCACACCTCTGCCGCCGGCGTCCTTGTCCTCCCGGAAGTTGACGAGCCCGAAGAGCTCGAAATCAACCAGAACGACCTCAAGATCGACGTCTACCGGTCCTCCGGTCCCGGCGGGCAGTCCGTGAACACCACCGACTCCGCCGTCCGCATCACCCACCTCCCCACGGGAATCGTGGTTGCCATGCAGAACGAAAAGTCACAGCTGCAGAACCGCGAAGCCGGCATGCGCGTCCTGCGGGCCCGCATCCTCGCGCACATGCAGGAGCAGATCGACGCCGAGAACTCGGCCCAGCGCAAGTCCCAGATCCGCACAATGGACCGCTCGGAGCGCATCCGCACCTACAACTACCCGGAAAACCGGATCGCGGACCACCGCACCGGGTACAAGGCGTACAACCTGGACCAGGTCATGAACGGCGACCTGGAGCCCGTGATCCAGTCCGCCATCGAGATGGACGAACAGGCCCGCCTGGACGCCATCGGCGAATAGCCGCCTGAGCAGATGACCGGTTCGGAGCAGACTCTCGCGGCAGCCGTCACGGAGGCGACCGCCATCCTGGCGCAAGCCGGTGTGCCCAGCCCGCGCGTTGACGCGGAACTGCTGGCCGACCATCTGCTCGGCGTCGGCCTGGGCCGGCTCCGTGCGCTGATGCTGGGGAATTCCCCGGCGCCGGAAGGCTACGCCGACCTCGTGGCCGAACGGGCCCAGCGGACCCCGCTGCAGCACATCACCGGAGTGGCGTACTTCCGCTACCTGGAGCTCGCCGTCGGACCCGGTGTCTTTATCCCGCGGCCCGAAACAGAGTCCGTCGTCCAACTGGTCATCGACCACGTCAAAGGCATGGCATACCCCCGGATTGTGGATTTGGGCACCGGTTCCGGGGCAATTGCCGGCTCCATTGCACACGAGGTTCCCGCCGCGGAGGTGCACGCCGTGGAGTACAGCCCCTTCGCGCACGCCTGGGCCGAAAAGAACCTGGCGCCCCTCGGCGTCAATCTCGTCCTGGGGGACCTCCGGGACGCACTGCCCGAGCTCAACGGAACCTTCGACGTCGTGATTTCCAACCCGCCGTACATCCCGGCCGAAGCCATCCCCAACGAGCCCGAGGTTGCGCTCCACGATCCGCCGGAAGCGTTGTACGGCGGGGGAGCAGACGGCATGGAACTCCCGACGGCGGCGGCAGCCTCGGCAGCCCGGCTGCTGGTTCCCGGCGGCTACTTCGTGATGGAACACGCCGAGGTGCAGGCCGGCTGGATCAAAGCCATGCTGTCCCGGACCGGAGTGTGGACCGGAATCACCACCCACCTGGACCTCAACGGCAAGGAACGCGCCACCAGTGCACTGCTTTCCGGCCCTGACCGCGAGTGATGAAAGAATAAGCCAGTGACCACAACCTACAACTGCACGTCAGAGGACCAGCGCGCCCTGGGGCTGGAACACGCCCAGCGCGCCATCAGCGAACAGAAATGCGTGGTGTTCCCCACGGACACTGTCTACGGGATCGCCGCGGACGCCTTTTCGCCGCAGGCCGTCACCATGCTGCTCGTCTCCAAGGGGCGCGGCCGCAGCATGCCGCCGCCGGTGCTCATCCCGCGGATCAACGCCCTCGACGGGCTCGCCACCGATGTTTCGGCGGACGCCCGCAAACTCGCCGAGGCATTCTGGCCCGGCGGACTGACCTTGATCCTGCACGCCCAGCCGTCCCTGGACTGGGACCTGGGTGACACCAAGGGAACCGTTGCCCTGCGGATGCCCGCGGACGAAGTGGCCCAGGAACTGCTCACGCTGACTGGCCCGCTGGCAGTTTCGTCGGCCAACCGCACCGGCCACGCCGCCGCACAGACCGCAGCCGAGGCACGCGAGCAGCTTGCCGAGTCGGTCGAGGTCTACCTTGAAGGCGGATTCCGGCCACTGGAGGGCACCGAAGGGGTCCCCTCAACGATTGTTGATGCCACCGGGCCACTGCTCCGCGTCGTCCGGAACGGCGCCGTCTCGCTCCAGCAGTTGCGGGAGCACGTACCGGCAGTGCTGGGGCTCGGGGAAATCCCGATGGCCGAGGAACCTGCGGAAGAGCCTGCGGACGACGCGGACGTGACCGAAGCTTCGACGGATGAAACTCCCGTGACCGAAGCGCCTGTTGCTGAAGCTGCGCCGGTTCAAACACCCGTGACTGACGCTTCGACGGATGAACCGTCCCGGCAGGAGCCGCGCCCTTGATGACCCTGCTCCGCCAGCGCATCCCCGTCCTGGGGGTCGACGCCACGCCCCTGAAAGTCGACGAACTGATCGGAGTCCTTGAAGGGTTCGTCGACGACGGCAGCACACGGACCGTCGTCGGCCATAACCTTCACAGCGTCACCCTGACGCATTCCGATCCCGGCTTCCGCCGGCTCTATGAGGACAGCGACGTGGTGCTCCTGGACGGGGCGCCTGTGCTGTGGCTCTGGAGCCGGACCGGCCAGGCGGCCGGGCCCGTCATGGAGTACCGGCTCGGCTCAACGGACTGGATTCCTGCCCTGGGGCAACTGGCCGGGCTGGAACGGATCGCCGTGGTGGGGGCCGGTTCCGAAGCAAACGCCAAGGCTGTGGCGAGGCTGGAAGGAATTGTCCCGGGCGCCACCGTCACGGGCTTTCCCGGCGAAGGCTGGAACGACGACGTCGAAGCGGCCGCTGCGCAGTGGCTCGCGGAGCAGCGTCCCCAGCTGGTACTGCTTGGACTGGGCATGCCCCTGCAGGAATCGGTTCTGCAGCGCAGGCTCGATTCGCTTCCGCCGGCGATCTATTGCGCAGTGGGTGGAGCGATCGAGCAGCTGGCCGGAATCCAGAAGCTGGCGCCGCGCTGGCTGGGCCGGTTGGGCCTGGAATGGGCCTGGCGCCTGCTCCTGCATCCGCGCCGGGTGGCCTACCGCGTCTTCGGCGAGCCGTGGGTCCTGCTGTGGCTCCTCGCCCGGCGCCGCCTCAAGCGGACAGCCTAGAACTTCTGGTCCTCCAGGGGAGCGAAGCCCTTGGCCCGCAGCCCCGTGCTGAACGACCTGGCCCAGTCCAGGAAGCCCTTGAGGTCACGGCGCTGCGCGAAATAGCCGACGTAACCGCCGACGTCGGCCACGAAGGACTTGACCCGGAAGTACCGGCGGATCAGGTAGCCGCGGTTGCGATAGTAGTAGTACCGCTTGAAGGCCGACTCCGGCACAATGACATGCCAGCCGGCGCCATAGACGTGCTTGGTTTCGGAGAAGGCGTGCGGGTGCGTGATGGCGGTGGTGGTGACAGTGCCGAACCTGATGCCCGCCTTGCGGAGCCGGATGGTGAAGTCCACTTCGTCGCCGCGGATGAACAGGCGCATGTCCGGCAGGCCCACCTTGAAAAAGACATCAGACCGGATCAACGCACCGTTAAAGAAGTGTCCGTCGTCGGGCAGGAACCCGACCTTTTCCAGTTCCGCACGGTCATGCGTGACTTTTCCGTCAAGCCGGAAGAAGAAGGAAAGCCGGTCCGGCTGGCCCGGCGCCACTACGAGGGGGACTACGGCCTCGAGGTCGCGGGCCTCAGCCTCGCGCAGCAGTGTGGCCAGGCATTCCGGGTCCGCCGGCTCGGCGTCGTCGTCCATCATCCAGATCCACTCCGCACCGCTGGCGACGGCCTTGAGCGCTGCGAGGGCGAAGCCTCCGGCGCCGCCGAGGTTCGCTTCCGAACGCACGTAGTCCACGTTGGAATGCTTCGCGGCGACCTCACGGGCCGGAACGGTGCCGCTGTCGATCAGGCAGATGGTGTCCACGGAGGCCGACTGGGCGTTGATGGAGTCCAGCAGGACGGAGAGCTCTTTGTGACGGTCAAATGTCACGGCGGCGACTGCAACCCGGAGGGGCATGGAATTCCTTTCAGCATGGCCTTCAGGGGATTCCCCGCTCGCGATGCGCCAGTGTGGCGCGAAGCCATGGAGCCGTTGGCGCTAGTATCTTGACTAGAGTCCACTGTAATACAGCCCTGTAAGGCACTAAGCACTGCCTGCTGCGCGCCCGGCGACGGAGAAGTTTCATTTATCGAAAGTCAGATCCCCGGCAAGTGACACCAACAATCAAGGCCCGGCAGCCCCGGCGGCTACCCTGCACTGTGACGACACCCCGGGCAGCGCCGGGCACCGACGAAACGGCTGCCAACGCATGATCATGTACCTGCTCATGGGCCTGACGGCTGCCGTCGTGTCCTACGCGGCCACCTGGGGTGCCCGGGTGGTCGGCAACCGGCTTGAGCTCCACATGCCAATCCGCAGCCGCGACATGCATTCGACGCCGGTATCCCGGCTGGGCGGTGTGGCCATCTTCCTTGGGGTCCTGGTGGCGCTGATCGTCGCCAGCCAGTCCTTCTTCGTCAAGGACATCTACCGCAACAACTTCTCGCCCTGGGGCGTCCTGGCGGGTGCGGTGGTGATCGTGCTGGTAGGCGTGGCGGACGACCTGCTGGACATCCGCTGGTGGGTGAAGCTCATCGGACAAAGCGCTGCTGCCTTCGTAGTGGCTATCTGGGGGGTCCGGATGACGATCGTTCCGTGGGTTCCGGAGCCGATCTACCTCGAGAACGAAATGCTCCGGGTGGTCCTGACGGCCGGACTCATCGTGACCACCATGAATGCCTTCAATTTCATCGACGGCCTCGATGGGTTGGCGGCGGGCGTGGCCATCATCGGCGGCACCGCGTTCTTCTTCACCGCGTACTGGGTGCACCGGAACGCCGTCCTCCTGGATTACTCGGACCTGGCCACGCTGCTGACGGCGGTCCTCGTGGGCAGCTGCATCGGCTTCCTGCCGCACAACTGGTTCCCCTCCAAAATTTTCATGGGCGACTCCGGTGCCATGCTGATCGGACTGCTGATGGCATCGGCCGGTATCGTCTCCACCGGCCAGATCTCCTCCGGCCTCTACGACCGGGCAAACGGTATTTCCACCGTTATACCGATCCTGCTTCCCTTCGCCGTGCTCTTCCTGCCACTGCTAGACCTTGGCCTTGCCGTCATCCGGCGCACCGCACGCGGGCGCTCGCCCTGGTCCGCGGACCGCGGGCATCTCCACCACAAACTGCTGGACATCGGCTACTCCCACCGGACCGTGGTGGTCCTCATGTACCTGTGGACCTGCGTGCTGTCCTTCGGTGGCCTTGCTTTTGCTGTGTTCCCCTGGCAGATCGTGCTGTCCGCGGACATCTTCGCAACCCTGGTGATGGGACTGGTGACGGCGTGGCCGTACCTGAGCCGACGAAGCTCGGAACCGGCCGCGTAACGCCGTTCGGAAATATTTCTATCTCGTGTAGAATTTAGGGGCAGCTGTAGCTGCCTCTCTACCCCTCCTCCTGGCTGCTTGCCGGGTACCGACGATTGGGATCATATGACCTCCAACGCCGACTCCGGACCCGCGTCCGGCAACGGACCCGTTGGTGTTTCCGGTCCCACCCATTCCCTGTGGCTTCGCCTCCTGGCACTTAGTTCGGCGGCTGCCGGGGCCGGCCTGGTCCTGTGCTCCGTCATCGCCGCTCTGATGGTTGGCGTGAACGGCGCATTGTCGGCCGCCTCTGGCGGACTGCTGGTGATGCTGTTCTTCGGAATCAGCCTGCTGGTGGGCCACTTCGTCGGACGCAGCAATCCCTCGGGCGCCATCGGGATGTTCGTCGCGACGTACTTCATCAAAGTCGTCGGGTTCGCAATCGTCCTGTTCCTCATCGGGGCTCCGGAATGGCTGGACGGCCGTTGGTTCCTGATCGGCGCCGTCGCCGCCGTCGTGCTTTGGCAGGCGGCGGAGATCTACGGCTTCAGCAAGGCCAGGCTGCAAATCTACAACGACCCCGAGACCAAGGAACCGCGCGATGTCTGATCGGAAGCGAGCAGGAAACCGCGGCTCTTCCAAACCCCGGGTAACCGGTTCCGCACCAGGCGTGTCCACTGAAAACAACGACGGCGGATACAACGCCGGAATGGCCGTCTTCAGCTACATAATTGGCGGAATCATCGTCTGGAGTTTGATAGGGTGGGGTCTGGATAATCTGTGGGGAACCCGCTGGATCGTGCTCGCAGGCGCTCTGCTTGGAGCTGTCGGAGGATTTTATCTTTCCCACATGCATGGCCTTACCAGTCACAGAAACACAGCCGGTAAGAGCGGCGCAGACAGCGGTCCGTCCGCGGACGGAAACACTAATGCCAAATAATTTCACACGGGGAACAGCGGAGCGCAAATCCGCGGATCCCCGACCAACGCCCAATGATGGACACTGCAGAGAGGAAACGCGTTGATCGCGCTTGCGCTCCCGGCCCAAGATTCAGGAGAGTTCACTCCTCCTGGAATTGAAGAAATGCACCTGCCGGCAATCCTGCCGTGGGGGGCGGCAGACGGATTCTCCAAGCAGATGCTGCTGGTAATCCTGTCGGTCGTCATTATCGCCACATTCTTTCTGCTAGCTGCACGGAAGCAGCAGCTTGTCCCCGGCAAGCTCCAGTTCGCTGGTGAAATGGCCTACGGCTTTGTGCGTAACAGCATCGCCAAGGACATTATCGGCGGCAAAGACTTTATGAAGTACGTCCCGCTGTTGTTCAGCCTCTTCTTCTTTATCCTCGTGAACAACATTTACGGCGCAATCCCCGTGATCCAGCTTCCGAGCTTCTCGCACGTCGGTGGAGCCTATGTCCTTGCGGGCATCGTCTACTTCACCTGGATTGGCATCGGCATCAAGAAGAACGGCATCAAGTACTTCAAGCTGGCCACCGTGCCGTCCGGAGTCCCGTTCTACATCCTGCCCATCGTCGTCCCGATCGAGATCATCTCCAACTTCCTGGTCCGCCCGGTCACGCACAGCCTCCGTCTGTTCGCCACCATGCTGGCCGGCCACCTCATCGTGATGCTTGCCGGCTCCGGCATCGAGTACCTCGTTATGCAGGAAAACCTGCTGCTGAAGGGCACCTCGGTCCTGGTCCTGGCTGGCGCCATCGCCATGTACATGCTGGAAGCTCTGATCATGGCGCTCCAGGCGTACGTCTTTACCCTGCTGACCGCCATCTACATCGAAGGCGCTCTGCACGCGGACAGCCACTAGGCTCCCAAAATCTTCCCCTTGCGGGGATGAAGCAAACCAAACAACCTGCCACACAGATGGCATCTTGAAAGGAATAAAATGGAAGGCAATCTCAACCTCGTAGGTTACGGTCTGTCCGCAATCGGCGGTGGTATCGGTGTTGGTCTCGTGTTCGCTGCCTACATCAACGGCGTCGCACGCCAGCCGGAAGCACAGCGCGTCCTGCAGCCGATCGCATTCCTCGGCCTCGCGCTGACTGAAGCCCTCGCCATCCTCGGCCTGGTCTTCGCTTTCGTTCTCTAAGTCTGACGAACCAAGCGAACATCCAGAACCGAGTAGATAAGGACGGGTGAATTATGAATCAGCTGATCATCTCAGCCGCCACAGAGGGCGCAACCAGCCCTCTGATGCCCAATGTCTGGGAAATGGGCGTCGTCCTCGTCGGCTTTGCTGTCCTCATGTACATCGTGGTCAAGTTCATTGTCCCGATGTTCGAGAAGACTTTCGCAGAGCGTGCCGAGGCCATCGAAGGTGGCATCGCCAAAGCTGAAAAGGCCCAGGCTGAGGCCTCCGCTGCACTCGAGGAATACAAGCAGCAGCTGAACGACGCCCGCGCCGAAGCCAACCGCATCCGCGAGGAAGCCCGTGCCGAAGGCGCTCAGATCCTCGCTGATCTGAAGGAAAAGGCGGCTGCAGAGTCCGCCCGCATCACCGCGCAGGCGCACGTGCAGATCGAATCGGAGCGCCAGGCCGCTGTTGTGTCCCTGCGCTCCGAGGTGGGCACGCTGGCCACCACCCTGGCAGGACGCATTGTTGGTGAAGCACTCACCGATGACGAGCGTTCGGCCCGCGTTGTTGACCGCTTCCTGGCAGATCTGGAGAACCAGAACGCAGGTGCAGCTCAGTAATGGCAGGTATATCGAGCGAATCGCTGGCCACGGCACTGACAGCGTTGGAAGCCAAGCTTCCCACCGCCTCGCTGCAGCTGGCTAAGGAACTCTTCGGAATCCTGGGAACGGTGGACAGCTCGGCTGGCTTGCGCCGCGCCCTGACTGACCCGTCCCGCAGCGGTGACGAAAAGTCGGCGCTGGTCAAGCAGCTGGTTGGCGGGAAAGTCTCCGCTGATGCTGCGGATATCGCGGGCGGACTGGCCAGTTTGCGCTGGGCATCGGCACGAGATATCGGCGATGCACTCGAGACTCTTGCCGCTACGGTGGTCATCGCCGTCGCTGAAAACAAGTCGGCCGTTTCTGCCTCCGGAATCTCTGGGCTGGAAGAGCTGGAGAACGATCTGTTCTCCTTCAACCAGGCCGTTGCCTCCAGCCACGAGGTACAACGTGCTCTGTCCGAACCACAGGCAAGCGGTGCTGCAAAGACCACCCTCACGGAGAGGCTGGTTCCTGGCGCAAGCGAGGCAGCCAAAGTCCTCATCGGCCAGGCAGTCTCCCAGCCCCGCGGCCTCAAGCCGACCAGGCTTGTGGCCCGGTTCGCCGAGTTGGCGGCCAAGCGGCAGCAGCGCTGGATTGCAACGGTCAGCGTCACCCGTCCTTTGACGGAGACGCAGTTCAGCCGCCTCCAGGCAGGGCTCAACGCCCTGTATGGTCGCGAGCTCAAGGTCAACCTCAGCGTTGATCCTGCACTGATCGGTGGAATCCGTGTCCAGGTGGGCGACGAAGTGCTTGACGCTTCCGTGGTCTCCCGTCTGGGCCAGCTTCACCGCCAACTGGCCGGCTAGCCGGACAAGCACAACTTAACTGATAGAAACCCCGGTCATCGTGAGCAACGATGATCACGAAAACAGGAGAGCAGGGACTGCAGATGGCCGAATTGACCATCAACGCCGACGACGTCCGTAATGCGTTGAACGAGTTCGCGGCGTCCTACGAACCCGGAAACGCAGAACGCGTAGAGGTTGGCCGCGTAACCGCCGCAAGTGACGGCATCGCCCGTGTTGAGGGCCTTCCCTCGGTCATGGCGAACGAGCTGCTTCGCTTCGAGGACGGCACCCTGGGCCTCGCCCAGAACCTTGACGTCCGCGAAATCGGTGTCATCATCCTCGGTGACTTCACTGGCATCGAAGAAGGCCAGGAAGTTCACCGTACCGGTGAGATCCTGTCCGTGCCGGTGGGCGACGCGTTCCTCGGACGCGTTGTTGACCCGCTGGGCCAGCCGATCGATGACCTCGGCGAGATCAAGGCTGAGACCACCCGTGCGCTTGAACTTCAGGCACCCGGCGTGACCCAGCGCAAGTCGGTCCACGAACCGATGCAGACCGGACTCAAGGCCATCGACGCCATGATCCCGATCGGCCGCGGCCAGCGTCAGCTCATCATTGGTGACCGCCAGACCGGCAAGACGGCCATCGCCGTTGACACCATCATCAACCAGAAGGCCAACTGGGCTTCCGGGGATGTCACCAAGCAGGTCCGCTGCGTCTACGTCGGTGTTGGCCAGAAGGCTTCCACCATCGCAGCCGTCCGGCAGACCCTCGAGGACCACGGCGCACTGGAGTACACCACCATCGTGGCCTCTCCCGCGTCCGACCCCGCCGGCTTCAAGTACTTGGCTCCCTACGCCGGTTCGGCCATCGGCCAGCACTGGATGTACGGCGGCAAGCACGTTCTGGTGATCTTCGATGACCTGTCCAAGCAGGCCGAAGCCTACCGTGCAGTGTCGCTTCTGCTGCGCCGCCCGCCGGGACGCGAAGCCTACCCGGGCGACGTCTTCTACTTGCACTCCCGCCTGCTGGAGCGTTGTGCAAAGCTCTCCGACGAACTCGGTGCCGGCTCGATGACCGGTCTGCCGATCGTTGAGACCAAGGCAAACGACGTTTCCGCGTACATCCCGACCAACGTGATCTCGATCACCGACGGTCAGATCTTCCTCCAGTCGGACCTCTTCAACGCCAACCAGCGTCCCGCTGTTGACGTTGGTGTGTCGGTGTCCCGCGTTGGTGGCGCCGCACAGGTCAAGTCCATGAAGAAGGTCTCCGGTACGTTGAAGCTGGACCTGGCCCAGTACCGCGACATGCAGGCATTCGCCATGTTCGCCTCGGACCTGGATGCGGCTTCACGCCAGCAGCTGACCCGTGGTGCCCGCCTGATGGAACTGCTCAAGCAGGGCCAGTACTCGCCGTTCCCGGTCGAGGACCAGGTTGTCTCCATCTGGGCAGGTACCAAGGGCTACCTCGACGACGTTCCGGTTGAAGACATCAGCCGCTTCGAGTCCGAGTTCCTGGAGCACCTCAAGCACAAGTCCTCGATCCTCACCACGCTGGCTCAGACCAACGTGCTGGACGACGACACCGCAGAAGCACTGAAGACCGCGATCGTGGACTTCAAAAAGGGCTTCTTCGGCGAGGGTGACAACCACCTGGTAGGTGCCGGCCACGAGGAGCACGATGCTATCTCCGGTGCCGAAGTCGACCAGGAAAAAATCGTCAAGCAGAAGCGCTAGTTCCGCTGGACGGGTGCGCCGGACCCCATGGGTCCGGCGCACCCGGTCTACGGAATCTTAGGAAAGGATAAGTATGGGAGCCCAGATCCGGGTCTACCGCCAGAAGATCAGCTCGACCACGTCGATGCGCAAGATCTTCAAGGCGATGGAACTGATCGCTACCTCGCGCATCGGCAAGGCCCGTGCGCGCGTAGCAGCTTCACTGCCTTACGCGAACGCCATCACGCGCGCCGTTTCTGCTGTCGCCAGCCAAAGCGAAATCGACCACCCGCTGACCACTGAGCCGGAGCAGATCCGCCGTGCCGCAGTCCTGGTAATTACCTCGGACCGTGGCCTGGCAGGGTCCTACTCGGCGAGTGTGCTCAAGCAGGCGGAAGGTCTCAACGAGCTGCTCCACGCTGAAGGCAAGGAAGTCAAGACCTACCTCGTCGGCCGTAAGGGCCAGGCGTACTACGACTTCCGGAACCGCGAGTACGCGCGGGTCTGGACCGGCGGCACGGACGCCCCTGAATTCGCCACCGCGCGCGAAGTCGGAGAAGCGCTGCTGACTGACTTCGCAACGGCCTACGAAGAGGGCGGCGTGGACGAAATCCACGTTGTTTACACCCGCTTCAAGTCCATGGTCACCCAGGAGCCGACGGTCATCCGCCTGCTCCCGCTCGAGGTCGTGGAAGAGCAGGCCGCTTCGGAATCGGAGCTCCTGCCGCTGTACGAGTTCGAACCGGAAACGGAGCAGGTCCTCGATGCCCTGCTGCCGCGTTACATCGAATCCCGTATCTTCGCAGCCATGTTGCAGGCAGCAGCTTCCGAGCTTGCTGCACGCCAGCGGGCGATGAAGTCCGCCGGCGACAACGCGACGGACCTGATCAAGAAGTACACGCGTCTGCGCAACACGGCCCGCCAGGCCGAGATCACGCAGGAGCTTTCCGAAATCGTTGCCGGCGCCGACGCCCTCGCGTCCTAGCCTTCGGCATTTTCGGTTCCCGCGGGACCTGCACCACAACAGATAAACTTAACCCCACGCCATCTACTGAGTGAAGTGAGAGAGATGACTGCCACTGCTACCGAACACGTAGCCGCAACGTCCGGTGCCACCGGCCGTATTGCACGTGTTATTGGCCCGGTTGTCGACGTCGAATTCCCGGCTGACGCAATCCCGTCGATTTACAACGCCCTGTCTACGGAGATCACCCTCAACGGTGTCACCAAGACCATCACGTTCGAGACTTCCCAGCACCTGGGTGACAACCTCGTCCGCGCCATCTCCCTGCAGGCTACCGACGGACTCGTCCGCGGCACGTCAGTGGTGGACAGCGGCGCCCCCATCTCCGTGCCCGTTGGCGACGGCGTCAAGGGCCACATCTTCAACGTCCTCGGCCAGCCGCTGGACGTTGCTGAGTCGGAACTGAACATCAGCGAACGCTGGCCGATCCACCGCAAGGCCCCGGCCTTCGCAACGCTGGAAGGCTCCACCGAGATGCTGGAGACCGGCATCAAGGTGATCGACCTTCTCACCCCGTACATCAAGGGTGGAAAGATCGGCCTCTTCGGCGGCGCCGGCGTGGGCAAGACCGTTCTGATCCAGGAAATGATCACCCGTGTTGCCCGCAACTTCGGTGGTACTTCGGTATTCGCCGGTGTCGGCGAGCGTACCCGTGAAGGCAACGACCTCTGGGTTGAAATGGAAGAGGCAGGCGTCCTCAAGGACACCGCCCTTGTATTCGGCCAGATGGACGAGCCGCCTGGAACGCGTCTGCGCGTGGCACTGTCCGCACTGACCATGGCGGAGTACTTCCGCGATGTCCAGAACCAGGACGTGCTGCTCTTCATCGACAACATCTTCCGCTTCACGCAGGCAGGTTCCGAGGTCTCCACCCTCCTCGGCCGCATGCCTTCGGCTGTGGGCTACCAGCCCAACCTTGCAGATGAAATGGGCCTCCTCCAGGAGCGCATTACGTCCACCAAGGGCCACTCGATCACCTCGATGCAGGCCATCTACGTTCCCGCAGATGACTACACCGACCCGGCTCCGGCCACGACCTTCGCACACCTCGACGCGACCACGGAACTTTCCCGTGAAATCGCCTCCCGTGGTCTGTACCCGGCCGTTGACCCGCTGACGTCGACCTCCCGAATCCTGGACCCCCAGTACATCGGCAAGGATCACTACAACACGGCTGTCCGCGTGAAGCAGATCCTGCAGAAGAACAAGGAACTCCAGGACATCATCGCCATCCTCGGCGTTGACGAACTCTCGGAAGAGGACAAGATCGTCGTGTCGCGTGCACGCCGTATCCAGCAGTTCCTGTCCCAGAACACCTACACCGCCAAGCAGTTCACCGGCGTCGAGGGCTCCACGGTTTCCATCAAGGACACCGTTGAAGGCTTCACCGCCATCTGCGACGGCGACCTCGACCACATCGCAGAGCAGGCGTTCTTCAACGTCGGCGGCCTCGATGACGTTGAGCGCCAGTGGGCCAAGATCCAGGAACAGACCAAGTAATATGGCTGAGCTTGAGGTTGAGATTGTCGCAGCGGACCGCTTCATCTGGTCCGGAGCGGCCACGATGGTCAAGGCCCGCACCAGCGATGGTGAGATCGGAATCCTGCCCGGCCACTCGCCCCTGCTGGCGATCCTGGCCGAAGGTGAACTGGCGATCCAGCCGGTTTCCGGTGACCGCATTGCCGTAGTAGTTGACGGCGGATTCTTCTCCGTCGACAACAACCGCGTGGTTATTGTTGCTGACAACGCCCAGCTGGGTGACGCGGCTACTGCTGGGATCCGCTAGCACGACCTTGATGGACGCACCGAGTCTTCCGTTCATCGCCATGGCAATCGCTTTTGGATTGCTGATATTTGCACTGTGCCTTTCCGGGGTGCGCCGCTTCAATCTGCGGCGCGCCCTGGGCACGGTGGACGCCTCCATTTGCGTAGCTGGAAACAGCTGGCAGATGGGGGTTTGTCGTTACCAGGACAACGACCTTGAGTGGTTCCGGCTGCTCTCCCTGAGCGTCCGTCCCAAGCACAAGTTCAAACGGAGTTCCCTGGAACTGCTGGGCCGCCGCAAGCCGACGGAAGCAGAAGCCGTTAAGGTCCGGCCCGACGTCGTCATCGTGGAACTGCGCTATGAGGGCCAGGACCTCAGGCTGGCCATGAAGTTCGACGCCTACACCGGACTGTCCTCGTGGCTTGAAGCCGGACCGGTCATCGGTGTGGGGACCTGGCGCTAGCCGGCGTGGACTTCCTCGCTGATGTCCGGTTAACGGACGGACCGGTATTCTGGACCGCCTGCGCACTCGGGGCGGCCTCCGCCGTGTACCTGCTCTGGCGCCCTGCCTCACCCGGACCACGCCCGTGGTGGCTGTCAGTGCTGGTCTCCGTTGCGGGCAGCATTGCACTCATCGGCATGGTGCACTGGGCCTTGATCGACGTCTTCTCGACGTTCCCGGAGGACCTTCCGGACGACGTGCTGCTGTGGTCAGTCCCTGCCGTCGCCGCCCTCATCCTCGTACTGATCCGCCTGCCGCGGTCTACTGTGGGCCAGCGGAGCGCCGGTATCACCGCCTTCCTGCTGGTGCTCCTGCTCTCGGCTGTCCAGATCAACGCCTACTTTGGCCTCAACCGGACCGTCAGCGACCTCATGGGCACTGCGCTGGCCAGAATCCAGGCGCTGGAGCCCGGACTGACGCGCCAGCCCGGCGGCCCCGCTCCGGTTTCCCTCCAGGGCTGGACCCCGCAGGGGCAGTTGCCCGGCGAAGGGGCCCTGCGGAAGGCGACCATCCCTGGTCCGGCCTCCGAACTGTCAACGCGTGAGGCATACATCTACCTGCCGCCGGCCTATTTCGCCGCAAACCGTCCTGCACTGCCGGTCCTGGTCCTTTTCTCGGGACAGCCCGGCGGTCCCTCTGATTGGCTCACGGGCGGCGCCCTGCGGACACGCATGGATGAGTTCGCGTCCAGCCATGGTGGCGTTGCACCCGTTGTTGTGGTGGCGGATCCCAACGGAACCCAGTCAGCGAACACCCTGTGCCTGGACAGCCGGATAGCCCGGGCGGACACCTATCTGGCCGTGGACGTGCCGGCGTGGATCAGCGCGACCCTCGATGTGGACCCCAGCCACACGCAATGGGCGGCCGGCGGATTTTCCTTCGGTGCGACGTGCGCCCTGCAAATGGGAACCCGGCACCCGGACATCTACAGTTCGGTGCTGGCCTTCTCCAGCGAACTTGAACCGGCCCTTGCCAAGGAGCGGCAGAAAACCATCGACGCGGCGTACGCGGGCGACACCGCTGCCTTTGAACGTGAAACCCCGCTGTCCAGGATGAACCAGCAGCGGTTCGATTCCAACGCCGTGTACTTTGCGGCAGGGGAGCGGGACCCCGAATTTGTTGGATACATGGCGACCCTCGCCGACGCAGCCAGGAAAGCGGGCTTCACTGTTGAAGCCAAGCAGGTCCAGCATGCCGGCCACTCGTGGGACACACCGTCCCGCGGGATGGAGGAGGGGCTGGCATTCCTTGCTGCCCGCTGGGGAATCCAGCAGTGAGGACCGGACAGGATGTGCGCACAGCCACGCTCGCCTGGGCCACCGTAGTCAGGCCGGCGTGGCGGCGCACCAAGGCGCGGCTCGTCTCCATACCCTTCACGCTGGCGGTCCTTGGGGTCTTCCTCCTGACCGGCGCCGTCACGGGAAGTTACCTCGCCGGGCCGCCGGAAAGCATGCTGGACATCGCCAGTGTCAGCGGGCCGGGGCTGAAATCAGGTATGTGGTGGTCGCTGTTTACGTCGATGTTTTTCGCCACCAACCCGCTGGCCTACCTGACCGCGTCACTGATGATCCTCGTGCTGCTGGGACTGGCCGAGCGGAAACTCGGGGCGCTGCAGGCCGCTGCCTTCTTTGCCGCCGGCCAGTTCGGTGCCGTCACACTGTTCCTCCTGATCACGCAGGTGGCCGCATACGCAGGCGACGGCTGGCTGGGCCTGATGGTGGACTACGGCCTGATCGGCCCGTATGCCGCCGTGCTGGCTGTCGGGCTCGCGGGCAGCGGCCGGCTGCCGGTCCTGTGGCAGCGGAGGCTGCGCACCGCCCTCCTTTCGGTGTCACTGATGCTTGTCCTGTACGTTGGCCATGCGGAGACGGTCATCGGCCTGCTGGGGGCACTGCTTGGCCTCCTGGCCGGCTGGTGGATCCAGGGCGAGCACGGCAATCTCCACCGGCACCGGTCCACGGGCCGCGAAACGCGAAACCTGCTGGCCCTCATGGTGGCCATTTTCGCGGTCGGACCCATCGTCACGGCCGTCGCCAGGACGCCGACGGGTCCGCTTGCGTTGCTGCGCGACGTGGTACTGAATCCGTTGCCCACGCTGGGCCAGCTGGAATTCAACTGTGGTGCCACGGTGGAGGCGTCCTGCCTTGAGGCCGGCCGGCAGGGTTTCGCCGGACCGCTGGGACTGGCAGTGGCGGTTGTGCCGGTGATCCTGCTGCTCATCTGTGCCGACGGCATGCGCCGCGGCCGGCAGGCCGCCCTCCGCATCACGCTGGCAATCCAGCTGGCTGTCACGGCCCTGGCCGCGGTCTACTTGGCGCTGTTCGCGCTGATCCCGCACTATCCGTCGCGGCCGCACACCGCGGCGATGGGGTCCGGGTTCGCGCACATCCTGCCCCTTGTGGCGGTTCCGCTGCTGCTGACGGCCTTGCTGTGGTTCAACCGGAGGCAGTTCAGGGTGGAGACGGTGCCCGCCGCGCGCCGGACACTGCTCCTCGTCCTGGGCGGTGCCTGGCTGCTGCTGGCCGGCGCGTACAGCGTGGCCTGGCTTGTCGCGGGAGGCCTGACGCGCGACGGCGGTCCGTTGGGACTGCTGGCGGAACTGTCACGGCAGTACCTGCCCATCCCGATCCCAAACCTCTACCGCAGGGTTTTCGCCGACCGCAACGGCGCCGAATCCTTCATCTTCGCCTTCTCCGGCCCTGTATTTTGGGTCATCGCCCTGGCGGGCGTCTGGTTTGTCCTCCTCGGACGCCACCACCGCAGCGACGCGGGCGCGTCTGACCGGACGGCTGTGCGACGCCTCCTGCATGAGGGCGGAGATTCCCTGTCCTGGATGGCGCTGTGGGAACCGAACATGTACTGGTTCAGTCCGGACCTCCGCGGAGCCGTGGCCTACCAGCAGCACGGAAGCGTGGCGCTTACGCTGGCAGGCCCTTTCGGGGAGTCGGTGTCGCGTGCCGGGGTGGCCGAGGGATTTCTGGCGCACTGCAGCCGGCACGCCCTGATTCCGGCATTTTATTCCTGCGATTCCAGCCTGTGGCCGCTCCTGCAGGACCGGGGCTTCCATCGCGTGGCGGTCGCCCAGGAAACGAGGCTGGCAGTGCGGGAACTGGAATTCCGCGGCAAGGAATGGCAGAACGTGCGGACCGCGCTCAACCGTGCAGCCAAAATGGGAGTCACTGCCGTCTGGGGAACGTATCACGGCCTGCCGCAGGCACTGCGTGGCCAGCTCAGTGAAGTGTCGGAGGAGTGGGCGGCCGGAAAATCCGTTCCCGAAATGGGCTTCACCCTCGGCGGGCTGGATGAGCTGATGGATGACGGGGTGCTGTGCTGCCTTGCCGTCGACGGGGAGGGCACGGTGCACGGTGTGACCAGTTGGCTTCCCGTGTACGACGGCGGGAAGCTGGTCAGCCGCACACTGGACGTCATGCGCCGGGGTGCCGGGGGTTTCCCCGGGGTCATGGAATTCCTGATCGCCTCCGCGGTGCTGGAACTGAGGAAGTCGGTGGAGGTTATCTCGCTGTCCGGATCGCCGCTGGCACGGCACCCGGAGGACGAACAGGAGGACGGCGTTGAAGACGGACAGGAAGGACCGGTGCCGGCGGAAAACCTGGTGCGCATCCTGGACGTTGTGGGCCACGCACTGGAACCCGTTTACGGCTTCCGCTCACTGGCCGCCTTCAAATCACGGTTCAAGCCGGAGTACCGCACGCTGTACCTCTACTACCAGGACCCCCTGCAACTGCCCGCCATCGGCCGGGCGCTCACCCGGGCCTACCTCCCGGGGCTGTCCCTGCGGCAGGGTGCCCGGCTTTTGCGGGAACTCGTGAATTGACACGTCGCCATTCCGGCAGCGAAATCATTAGTGACAGTTAATTCCTGAAGGAATGCGCCAAGGGCCCATACCGGCTAATTCGCATATCCGGCACAAAAAAATGATCCCCGGCAATAATGCCGGGGATCATTAATTCGCAGGGGCCGCACAGGTGCGGCCGGCTGGCGAGGGACTAGACCAGCGTGACGCCGGTAGCCTGGGGACCCTTGGCGCCCTGACCGATTTCGAACTGAACGCGCTGGTTCTCGTCGAGGGTCTTGAAGCCACCGGTCTGGATCTCGGAGTAGTGAACGAAGACATCGCCATCGGAGTCATCCGGGGTGATGAAGCCGAAGCCCTTTTCAGCGTTGAACCACTTGACGGTTCCCTGTGCCATTTATTTCTCCTCATAATGGAACTTTTAAGTCCAGCACACCTCGTGCTGGCCTTGGTCACTCCGCGAGAAGAATCCTGGACTGCCAGTTCCTGGGAACCGGCCCTGCAGGAGCTTCGCGCTCGCAACATGTCTTGCGAGCATGAATAACACCTACACAAAGACTCATATAAGAATTTCATGCCACTACCCTCAGGTCAACGGTCCAGACAGCCAATCCGATAAATTTTGGGTAAAAGAAGCGTTAACGCCCTTGTCAGGGCCGTGCCGCCGCAATCGTGCTGCCCGGCAGCCTAGAAAAGCCGGGATTCGCTGTCGTCCACGCCGCGCATCGCGTCGTAATCCAGGGTGACGCAGTCGATGCCGCGGTCGTTGGCCAGGACCTTTGCCTGCGGCTTGATCTGCTGTGCTGCGAAGATCCCCCGGACCGGGGCCAGCAGGGGGTCCCGGTTCAGGAGTTCGAGGTACCGTGTGAGCTGTTCCACGCCGTCGATGTCGCCGCGGCGCTTCAGCTCGATGGCCACCGTGGCCCCGCTGGCGTCGCGGGCCAGGATGTCGACCGGGCCGATGGCGGTGAAATACTCCCGCCGGATCAGCGAGAAGCCGGACCCCAGTGTTTCGATCTGGTCCGCGAGCAGGCGCTGGAGATCCGCCTCGACGCCGTCCTTGATCAGGCCAGGGTCCACGCCAAGGTCGTGGGAGGACTCGTGGAGATGCTCGTGGATGTTGATGATGAGCCGGTCATCGGTCTTGGAGGACTGGACAGTCCACTGTTCCGTGACCCCGAGTTCGAGGTCGACATCGTCCGGGGAGGACACGCGGAGGGTGGCCGGCGGGCTCATCCAGTTCAGCGGCTTGTAGGAGCCGCCGTCGGAGTGGACCAGCACCGACCCGTCAGCCTTGACCAGCAGGAGCCTGGTGGCAAGGGGGAGATGGGCTTTGAGCCGGCCAACATAATCAACGGAGCATCGGGCTATCACAAGTCGCACGCCGTACACACTACCGGGGCTGGGGCAGAATGGAGGCATGCCGCGTTCCAACCGCCCCCGCCGCCCTG
Source organism: Arthrobacter sp. BE255 (assembly GCF_031457335.1). NCBI lineage: Bacteria > Bacillati > Actinomycetota > Actinomycetes > Micrococcales > Micrococcaceae > Arthrobacter > Arthrobacter sp. BE255. The sequence continues at coordinate 568,710 of NZ_JAVDWK010000001.1, forward strand.
CTTCCGGAAAACCGGGCACAGCCGCAGGCAGGAAAGGAAACGGCGACGTCCCTGAGCTCGACCTGGAGCGGGCCCGGGCGGGCATAGCCCGCCGCGAAACCGCGCCTGACGGCGAATGGATGGTCCGGACCATGACGGCCAAGAACGCGGAAAAGACGTACATATGCCCCGGCTGCTCCACGGCCGTCCTGCCCGGGATTGCGCACCTTGTGGTGTGGAAGGACGACCACCTGTTCGGGGCGGCCGCGGGCCTGGCCGAACGCCGGCACTGGCACACGAACTGCTGGATGTCGCGCAGCTACCGTTACCGCTGAGGCGCCGTGCGGCGGCAGTCCGGCAGCGGACAAATCCCGGCCGCGCAAAGTCGCTAAGCTGGCAGGCATGACTTTTGATCCGGCGTCGTACGAATTCACCCAGCCTGACGGACCCGCAGCCATCCGGGCCTCCACCGTCCTCCCCGCGAAGCGGGAGAACGTGGAACTGCGCACGGAGGACGGCCATACCCTGGTGGGCGAGCTGGCGCTCCCCGAATCCGGAGAGATCACCGCGACCCTGATCACCCTGCACCCGCTGCCCACGCACGGCGGATTCATGGATTCGCACGTGTACCGGAAGGCGTCCTACCGGCTTCCGGCGCTGGCGGGCGTGGCCGTGCTGCGGTTCAATACGCGCGGAACCACTTCTCCCCGGGGGACCAGCGACGGGGCCTTCGAGGAGGGAATCGGCGAGCGGTACGACGTGGAGGCCGCAGTCCGCTTCGCCGTCGACCGCCAGCTGCCCAACCGCTGGCTGGTGGGCTGGTCCTTCGGCACCGAGCTTGCGCTGATGTACGGCGCCGTGGAGCCGGTGGCCTCGAGCGTGGAAGGCGCCGTGCTGCTGTCCCCGCCGCTGCACCGGGCCACGGACGCCCACCTCGGCGTGTGGGCCGAGAGCGGCAAGCCGCTCGCAGTGCTGGTTCCCGAACACGACGATTACCTGCGGCCGGAGGCCGCCGCGGACCGGTTCCGGATTGTTCCGCAGGCACGCGTCGTAGGGGTCGACGGCGCCAAGCACCTTTGGGTGGGCGAGAAGTACGCCGCCCGGGTGCTCAACGAAATCGTGGACGAGGTAACGGAGGCAGGAGCCGGTCCGGAGGGACTGCCGCAGGAATGGGACGGCCCGCTGGCCACTGCGGCCGCCTGAGGCTGTTGCCTAGTGCTTGTCCTGGCGGACGATATAGATTTCCTTGAGCAGCAGCAGGATGGCGGCGGCCGTGGGAATGGCAATCAGTGCGCCCAGGATGCCGAGCAGGCTGCCGCCGGCAATCACGGAAATAACGGCCACCGCCCCGGGAACAGCCACGGCCTTCTGCATGATGCGCGGCGAGATGAAGTACGCCTCGAACTGCAGGTACGCGAAGTAGCAGATCGCAAAGATGGCGGCCGTCTGCCATCCCTCCGTCAGCGACACGAGGAGCACGACGATGGCCGCGATCATCCCGCCCACCAGCGGAATAAAGGCGAGCAGCGCAACCACGAAGGCGAGCAGGACGGCGAACGGGATGCCAAGGATGGACATCACCACAAACGCGAACGTCGCATTCAGCAGCGCGACGCAGGCCTGGCCGATCACGTAGTTGCCCACCGACCGGGTGATTTCCTCGGACAGCGCCTCCACCCTGGGACGGCGCGACCGGGGTGCCAGCCGGTAGCCCCATTTCTTCATCGCCGGCAGGGCCGCGAGGAAGTACAGGCTGAGTACCAGGACGATCAGTGTGCCGAACAGCCCGTTGGCCACGGTGGAGCCGAAGCCCACCACTCCGCCGAAGATGCCGCCCATGGCCTCGGGGTTGTTGACGAACTTATTCAGTTCATCCTCAATGCGGTCGCGGACGCCGAACTGGCCATCCACGCTGCGGAAGAAGTCCGAGTCGATAAAGTCCCGCACCCACACCGGTGCCTGTTCAACGAGCTGCGTCACCTGCTCGACGATCGTGGGGATCAGTGTGGCGAAGAAGCCCACCACCGCGGTGACCAGTACTGTCACCGAAACGAGGATGCCCGCCGGGCGGGGAATTTTCCTGCCCTCCAGCCAGCCCACCACGGGGTCCAGGCCAAGGGCGATAAAAAGCGCCGCAACGATCCAGAGCAGAAGCTGCGTGGTGTTGGAGCCGATCCAGTAGACCAGCAGGGCCAGTCCTACGCCGACGGTGCCCATGAACCCCAGGTAGAGGGGGTGCTGCGGCGAGATCCGCGGCCCGGGCTGGCCAAACTGGGGCGGCGTCAGCGTGGAATCGTCGTCGCCGGCCTCGTCCTGCTGGGAGTACTCGGGCGGCATTTCAAAACGGAGCCGCGGCTGGGCGCCGGGGAGGGGCTGGCGGAGCCGGCGTATCACGGACCCCAAGGCAGCAGCGGCCCCCGAACGCCGGACCGGAACGGGCTCGATCGCTCCGCTCTGCTGGGCGGGAATGGCCGGTGGAGTTTCATGTCCCGTGGGGGATTCGTCCGTCTTGTCAGTCACTGCTTTTGGGGCCTGTTCCGTGCGTGGCGCCGCGGCTGCGGGCCGGTGTGATGATCATCGCAAACACTATCAGCAGCCTTGTCAACAGCCGGGAGGGCTGCCCGCGCCGGGGAGCCGGAGGCGCCGGCGGAAGGCCCCCGACTGAGCTATTGGTAACAAAACGGTTACTATTGAAAGTAAACCCCCGCTGATGATAGGTGATTCTTTGCGTTTCAAGACTGCAGTCGCACTCGTGCTGCTCGGCCTCCTGACCCTTCTGGCCGGTATCGGCCAGAAGACCATCTGGGCTCCCTCCGAGACCTTTACGGCTTCGGTACCCACAGATGCCGCCGAGGCGCCGCTGACCGTCATTGACCAGAACCTCCGCACGCTCCACGGCGGCACGGTGAAGATCAACATCAAGGGTGAGGGCAACTTCATCCTTGCTGCCGGCCGTCCGGACGACGTTGACGCGTGGGTGGGCCAGACTGCCCACAACACCGTCACTGGGGTCTCCGAAGACAACAAGTCCCTCCAGGTGGAACACGCCGACGGTGAAGCGACGGCCCCCAGCCCTGCGGGTTCCGACCTGTGGGTGTCCAGCGAAAACGCCAGCGGCGAACTGGACTACTCCTGGACCCCGCCCGCGGACGGTGAATGGTCACTGCTGCTGGCATCGGACGGCACCAAGGCTGCTCCGGGCGAGGTGTCCATGACGTTCCCGAATGACACGGCCACGCCCTGGGCCATCCCGCTGATGGTCATCGGCGGCCTGCTGATCCTTGCCGGCATTGCGCTGGCGGTCCTTTCGGCCCGCAACCGGAACGGCGACGGCACCGGAGAGGGCAGCCTCTTCGCCAAGCGCGCCCGCGCCCGTGCCGAGGCCCGTTCCTCAACCCGCCTGGGCATGGTGAGCGCCGGCATGGTTGCCGCTGCCGTCACGGCCGCTGTGGTTGCCGGTACGGGCGTTGCCGCCAACGCGACCAGTACCCCGGCGCCGACGACGGAACCCACCGCCACCGAAGGTGCCGCTCCGTCCTCGCCCGTCCTCCTGGACGCCCAGTTCCGCCGCATCCTGGAGCAGGTTTCCGCCGCCGCCGACGCCGGCGATGCGGCCAAGGACGCCGGTAAGCTAACCGAGCGCCTGGCAGGAACCGAACTCGAGGTGCGGACCCAGAACTACAAGATCCGCTCCCAGGTCGGTGCCTACGAGGCACGGATGCCCGTCCGCTCCACCAAGCTGCTCACCACCGTGGTCACCAGCCAGCGGGAGTGGCCGCGCCACGTTCTTGCCGTTACCCAGGGCGACGGCAACGTTGTGCCCCAGCTGCTGACCCTGGTACAGCTGACACCGCGTGATAACTACAAGCTCGTGGAAACCACCCCGCTGCAGCCGGGCACCACGTTCCCGTCGATCGAAAGGGGCGGAACGGAAACCCTGGCCGCCAACGACAAGACGGGCCTGCTGTACAGCGGCGAGGAGGCCCTCGCCGGCCTGGCCGACCGCCTCACCTCCGCGGACTCGAGCTTCAAGGACAAGCTGGTGGAGGGGGAGTCCTCGCCGTACATCGCCGACACACTCTCCTACCAGGCTGAAGTGGTCAAGTCCGGCGAGAACGGCAACTTCTCCTTTACGCACAAGGTGGTTCCGGAAAGCACCGTGGTGTTCCGCACGGCGGACGGCGGCGCGCTGGTCCTGGGCCGCCTGAACTTCGGGTTCGACGGTACGCCCAAGGCGTCCGGCGACAAGCTCACCATCGGTGACGATGCCGCTGCGCTCGCAGGCGGCAAGGAAACCACCACCGGCATGGTGCTGAACTTTGCCGAGTCGATGGCCGTCTACATCCCGCCGGCCGGCTCAACGGACCCCATCAAGCTCGTCGCCGCAACCCGCGGACTGGTCGGAGCAAGCTTCAAGTAGGCAGGCGGCAGGGCTACCGGCCCGCCCGCGCATTACCCCCGGCAGCGGCCGGAGTGGCTAGAGTGGAAAGCATGAGTTCGCCAGCTTCCCGCCCAGTCCCTCCAGCCGCTGCCAGCCTGCTTAACCTGCGAGGCGCCGTCGACCTGTCAGCCCTGAAACAGCGCCAGGCGCCGGCCGCCGTTCCCGGCAACGCGCCGGGAAGTGCCCCCGGCAACCCGCCCGCCGGCCCTCCGGTTCCCGTCGAGGGCGCCCCCGCCGGAACCGCCGACGCCGGCCACGCTCCGTTGCGGGTCAACGTCACGGAAGGAAACTTCCAGGAGCTCGTGGAGCTCTCGGCCCAGGTGCCGGTGGTTTTCGCGTTGTGGGCCGCCTATTCACCGGAATCCGCCGGAATGCTGGACACGCTCGAACGCGTGGTCAACAGCTACGGCGGCCGGTTGGTGCTGGGAACCGCGGACATCGACGCTTTCCCGCAACTCGCGCAGGCCTTCCAGGTGCAGGCCGTCCCCACCGCCGTCGCCGTGGTCAAAGGCCAGCCGGTCCCGCTCTTCCAGGGCGGGGCGGACGAGGCACAGGTGCGGGCACTGCTCGATGAACTGCTGAAGGTCGCCGCAGCCAACGGCGTCACCGGAAGCCTCGGCGGCGGGGCGCCCGCCGAGACCGAAGCGGCGCCGCTGCCGCCGCTGCACCAGGCGGCCTTCGACGCCATCGAGGAGGGCGATTACCAGGCCGCTGCCGCCGCCTACCGCCAGGCCCTGCTGGAGATGCCCGCCGATGCCGAAGCCAAGGCCGGGCTGGCCCAGGTGGAGCTGATGGCCCGGCTGCAGCCGCTGTCCGCCCAGGAGACCGAGGCACTGCGGACCCGGGCTGCCGAGGAGCCGGACAACCTTGAGGCGCAGCTCGCCGTTGCGGACCTGGACGTTGCCGGCGGCCACGTGGAAGACGGCCTCAACCGCGTGGTCACCTTTATCGGCAGGAACTTCGGCCCGGAGCGGGAAACAGCCCGTGTCCGCCTGCTGGAACTTTTCGACGTGGTGGGCACCTCCGACGGGCGCGTCGCGAAGGCCCGGCAGAACCTGGCACGGGTGCTGTTTTAGTGCCGGCGCTGTTCCGGCCGCTGAAGCTGCGCTCCCTGGAGCTGACGCACCGCGGCTGGGTGTCACCCATGTGCCAGTACAGCTGCGGGCCCGACGGCGCCCCGGGTGTGCCGAACGACTGGCACCTGATGCATCTGGGCTCCTTCGCCGCCGGCGGCGCCGCACTCATCCTCACCGAAGCCGCGGCCGTCAACGCCGAGGGGCGCATCAGCCCGCGGGATGCCGGGCTGTACAACGACGAACAGGCTGAGGCCTGGCAACGGATCACGTCCTTTGTGCACCGCCACGGCGCCGCGGCGCCGAAGATCGGCGCCCAGCTGGCCCACGCCGGGCGCAAGGCATCCACGTACTGGCCGTTTTCGGGCCAGCGCGGCAGCGTGCCGGAGTCCGACGGCGGCTGGGCCACGGTGGGCCCGTCGCCGTCGGCCTTCGACGGCTTCGCCGGGCCCGCCGCGATGACCGGGGAACAGATCCAGGACGTGATCAGCGACTTCGCCGCTGCGGCAGTGCGGGCCGTCGATGCCGGCTTTGACACGCTTGAGCTGCACGGCGCCCACGGTTACCTGCTGCACCAGTTCCAAAGCCCGCTGACCAACACCCGGACCGACTCCTGGGGCGGTGACGAAGCGGGACGGAACCGCCTGATGCTCGCCGTGATCGACGCCGTCCGTGACGTGATGCCCGAGTCCATGCCGCTGTTGCTCAGGATCTCCGCCACTGACTGGGCGGAGGGCGGGATCGACATTGAGGCTTCGGTCCGCCTGGCCGCGCAGGCACGCGAACACGGTGTGGACCTCATTGACGTATCCAGCGGGGGAGCGGTGGCGCACCAGCAGATCCAGCCCGGCCCCGGCTACCAGACCGGCTTCTCGGCACGGATCCGGCGCGAAAGCCATGTACCCACCGGAACGGTGGGCCTGCTTACGTCCCCCGGACAGGCAGAGCATGCCGTTGCCACCGGCCAGGCCGACGGCGTGTTCATCGCCCGCGCGGCGCTGCGCGACCCGCACTGGTGGCTGCGTGCGGCGTTCGAACTGGGCCACGACCTGGCCTGGGCGCCGCAGTACGAACGTGCCGTGCCGCGGCATTCGTTCTAGGCGTCCCTACTCCTTTGTCCCTACTCCTTCGGGAGGACCCCTCCGGCGGGGCCGTGGGTCTACTCTGGCCTTATGACTGCTCCGCATCCTGATCCGGAGGCGCACGCCGGCCCGGTTCCTGCCCTGTCCATCCGCGGGCTTGCCAAGCGTTTCGGCGGAAAAATCGCCGTGGACGGCATCAGCCTCGATGTCCCGGCAGGCTCATTTTTTGGCATAGTCGGCCCCAACGGCGCCGGCAAGACCACCACCCTGTCGATGGCCACCGGCCTGTTGAGGCCTGACTTCGGCACGGCAGTGGTCCATGGCGTCGACGTCTGGGCCCGGCCGCTGGAGGCCAAGAAACTGATGGGCATCCTCCCCGACGGTGTCCGCCTCTTTGATCGGCTCACCGGCGAGCAGCTGGTCACCTACGCCGGGCTGCTGCGGGGCATGGACAGGGACGTGGTGGCCGCCCGGGTGGGTGAGCTGCTGTCGGCCCTGGACCTCAGCCAGGACGCAGGGACCCTGGTGGTGGACTATTCGGCAGGCATGACCAAAAAGATCGCCCTCGCCTCGGCCCTGATCCATGCGCCGCGGCTGCTGGTGCTGGACGAGCCCTTCGAGTCCGTGGATCCCGTCTCGGCGTCGAACATCCGCTCCATCCTGGACAGCTATGTAGCCTCCGGCGGAACGGTCATCGTCTCCAGCCACGTGATGGACCTGGTCCAGCGCATGTGCGACCACGTTGCCGTCGTTGCGGCAGGCCGGCTGCTTGCTGCCGGCACCGTGGACGAGGTCCGCGCCGGGGCGTCCCTGGAGGAGAGGTTCGTCCAGCTGGTGGGCGGACGCAACCACACGGAAGGCCTGGAATGGTTGCGCACCTTCTGAGGCTGAAGCTGGCCCTGCTCCGCAACGGACTCCGGCGCAGTCCCTGGCAGCTGGTCGGAATGGCCTTCGGCGGGCTGTACGCGCTTGGCGTGGTGGGGGCATTGGTCGTGGCCCTGGTCCTTTTGCGCCGCGCCGACCCTGAACTTGCGCAGACGGCAGTGGTGCTCGGCGGTTCGGCGGCCCTCCTGGGCTGGGGCATCGTCCCCGTGGCCGCATCCGCTGTGGACATGACCCTGGACCCTGCACGTTTCACCACCTCCGCCATTCCCATGCGGCAGCTCCTGACCGGGCTGGCCCTTGGCGGGCTGATCGGCATTCCCGGCATCGCCACGGCGCTCGTGGCACTCGCCACCGTGTGGACCTGGGCCCGCGGTCCCCTCGCGGCCGTCGCCGCCCTGGTGGGTGCCGCCGTCGGCGTCCTGAGCTGCATCGTGCTCTCCCGGGTGGTGACCACGGCAACCGCAAGCCTCGCGGCGTCCCGCCGGTTCAAGGACGCCAGCGCCATCGCCTTTATGGTTCCGCTGGTCCTGATGGGTCCGATCGTCGCAGGGGTGGGCCGGGGCGTTTCGGCCTCCACAGGCTTCCTGCCGGAGCTGGCCGGAACGCTGTCCTGGACGCCCCTGGGGGCGGTGTGGTCCCTCGGCGGCGATGTCGCCGCCGGACGGCCGGCCGAGGCCGCCGCTAAACTCGTCATCGCCCTGGCCACCCTCGCCGGCCTTGCGTGGTGCTGGAAGCTGCTCCTGGAGCGGGCCCTGGTCAATCCGCCCTACGCCGGAAGCGGGAGCCGCAAAGGCGGAAAGCTGGGGCTGCTTGGCCTGGTGCCGGCCACCCCCGCCGGTGCCGTGACGGCGAGGGCGCTGATTTACTGGCTGCGCGATCCCCGGTACGCAGGGTCCCTGGTGGTGGTGCCGCTGCTGCCCATCCTGCTGGTGTTCCAGGGCAGCCAAACCGGAAACTACGGGACCCTTGCCTTCGCGGCGCCGCTGGCGGCGTTCCTGCTGGCCTGGTCCATCTCGGCGGATGTCTCCTACGACAACACAGCTTTTGCCCTGCATCTGGCAACCGGGGTGAAGGGGACCGACGACCGCCTTGGACGGGCGCTGGCCTGCCTCGCCTTTGCCCTGCCGGTGGTATTGATCTTTGCCGTGGGCCAGTGCTTCTTCACGGGCAGCTGGGACGCCCTGCCGGGCCAGCTGGGCCTCAGCCTGGGAATCCTGTTCACCGGCCTGGGACTGTCGTCCGTGGTGTCGGCCCGCTACACCGTGGCTGTGCCGCTGCCGGGCGACAGCCCGTTCAAGAAACCGCCGGGCAACGTTGGCCAGACACTCGCGGTGCAGTTCGCCGGCATGGGGATCCTGAGCCTGCTGGTCCTGCCCGAGGTGGGACTGTTCATCGCGCAGCTGGTCACCGGAAACCCTGTGTTCGGGTGGACCAACCTGGCAGTGGGCCTGATGCTGGGACTCGCGCTGTTTGGCGCCGGAGTCAGGCTGGGCGGCAAATGGCTGGACGCCCGCGGGCCGGAACTCCTGGCCCAGCTGACTGTTAACCGCTAGATCCGCAGTACGCCAGAAAGGTGGCCGGTAGTGGAAGTTGTCATCCTCCCAGGCAGCAGGCAGATCGGAGCGCTCGCGGCCGATGCGGTCGAAGCGCTGCTCCGCCGCAAACCCGGTGCGGTGCTGGGGCTGGCCACCGGCTCCTCACCGCTTCCCGTCTACGACGAGCTCGCGGCACGGCATGAGCGCGGGCTGGACTTCAGTGCTGCGCATGCTTTTGCGCTGGACGAATACGTGGGGCTGGGGCCCGGGCACCCGGAATCCTACCGTGAGGTCATCAGGCGCGAGTTCACCAACCGGGTCAACATCCTCCAGGAAAACGTGCACACCCCTGACGGTGCCGCTGAAGACATTCCGGCAGCATGCCAGGCCTACGAGGACCAGATGCGGTCCCTGGGCGGAGTGGACCTGCAGCTCCTGGGCGTCGGCACGGACGGCCACATTGGCTTCAACGAGCCAGGCTCGTCCTTCGCATCCAGGACCCGGATCAAGAGCCTCATCGAGCAGACCCGCAGGGACAACGCGCGGTTCTTCCGCAGCCTGGCGGAGGTGCCGCACCATGTAGTCACCCAGGGGCTCGGCACCATACTTGAAGCACGGCACGTCGTCCTGATCGCCACCGGGGCCCAGAAGGCCCAGACCGTCCGCGACTTCGTCGAGGGGCCGGTCTCTGCCATCTGCCCGGCCTCGGTCCTGCAGTTCCACCCGCACGCCACCGTCCTGCTGGACGAGGCGGCGGCGTCGTCGCTGAAACTCGCCGACTTCTACCGGCACACCTACGACAACAAACCCGCCTGGCAGGGGCTGTAGGCACAGGAGCGTGGGAAGCGAAACGGACCACCCGGCGTCGGACGCCACTGTCCGGGAAAGGCTAAGATGGATGCCATGACTAGCATGACGGACCCTCTCGAAAACGACCCGATGCGCGAGCTTTCCGGGGCTGGAACGTCCACGGCCACCATTGAGCGCGAGGAACTGCGCCAGGAAGTGGAGCCCGGTGACCGGGAGCGCTTCTCGCACTACGTGCGCAAAGAAAAGATCATGGAATCCGCGCTGACGGGCGATCCCGTCATTGCCCTCTGCGGCAAGGTGTGGACGCCGGGCCGGGATCCGCAGAAGTTCCCGGTATGCCCCATGTGCAAAGAGGTTTATGACGGCCTCCGCCCGGGCAACGACGGCGGCAAGGGTCCCGGAGGGGACTCGGGCAACAACAAGTAGTGACGGAGACGCTCTTTGGCGGCCCCACCCTGCCTCCGGCTTACCCGGAACGTGCAGCCTGGGGAACCGCCCCGAAACTCCGTGCCTGGCAACAGGAAGCCCTTGACCTCTACTTCACCACCGGTCCCCGGGATTTCCTGGCGGTAGCAACCCCCGGTGCAGGTAAGACCACCTTCGCCCTGCGCGTCGCGTCGATGCTCATTGAGTCCGGGGCAGTCAACCGGGTCACCATTGTGGCGCCCACCGACCACCTGAAACGGCAGTGGGCAGATGCGGCCGCCAAGGTTGGTATCGCCATCGACCCCAACTTCAAGAACTCCGACGGCCAGCACGGCCGCGGTTTTGTTGGCGTGGCCGTCACGTACGCCCAGGTTGCCAGCAAGCCCATGCTGCACCGGGCCAAGACGGAGGCCGCCCGAACCCTGGTGATCCTTGACGAGATCCACCACGGCGGCGAGGCCCTGTCCTGGGGCGACGGCCTGCGCGAGGCGTTTGATCCCGCGGCCCGGCGGCTGTCGCTGACGGGTACGCCGTTCCGTTCCGACACCTCGCCCATCCCGTTTGTGGAGTACGCCCAGGACAAGGACGGCATCCGGCGTTCCAAGGCTGATTACACGTATGGCTACGGCAACGCCCTGCGGGACCACGTGGTGCGTCCTGTGATGTTCATGGCGTACTCCGGCCAGATGCGCTGGCGCACCAGTGCCGGGGAGGAAATGGCGGCCTCGCTCGGCGAGGCCGCGGTCACGAAGGACATCACGTCCCATGCGTGGCGGACGGCGCTGAACCCGGCCGGTGAGTGGATTCCGGCCGTCCTTGCCGGCGCGGACAAGCGCCTCAGCGAGGTGCGCCGCACAGTTCCCGACGCCGGCGGGCTGGTCATCGCCACCGACCACGAGGATGCCAGGGCCTATGCCGGGCAGCTGAAGCGGATCACCGGCGAGTCGCCCACCGTGATTCTGTCCGACGACGCGAAGGCCTCCAGCAAGATCGAGGAGTTCACCGCGAGCGAGAAGCGCTGGATGGTTGCCGTCCGGATGGTGTCCGAAGGCGTTGACGTGCCCCGGCTGTCGGTGGGCGTGTATGCGACGTCCACCTCCACGCCGCTGTTCTTCGCCCAGGCGGTGGGCCGCTTTGTGCGTGCCCGGAAGCGGGGCGAGACCGCCTCGGTGTTCCTGCCGTCCGTGCCGCAGCTGATGGCGCTGGCCAACTCGATGGAGGCCGAGCGCGACCACGCCCTGGACCGCCCCGAGAAGGAGGACGCCGACGGCCTGTTCAATCCCGAGGATTCCCTGATGGCCGAGGCCAACCGGGAGGACAAAGCGTCGGACAGCCTGACGAAGGGCAAGTTCGAGGCCCTGGACTCACAGGCGTCCTTCGACCGGGTCCTGTTCGACGGCGGCGAGTTCGGCACCGGGGGAGAGGTCGGTTCGGAGGACGAGCTGGACTTCCTCGGCATCCCCGGGCTCCTTGATGCGGAGCAGGTGGGCACCCTGCTCCGGCAGCGCCAGCACGACCAGCTCAACCGGAAGAACCGGCGCGCGCCGGCGCCTGAACAGGCCTCCGCCGGTCCGGCCATACCGGACCACCGGATGCTGATGGACCTGCGCAACGAACTGGCCAAAAACGTGGCCGCCTGGTCCGCGCGGACCGGAACCCCGCATGGTGTGGTCCACACCAAACTGCGCACGGTCTGCGGCGGCCCGCCGGTGGCCCAGGCGAACGAGGAGCAGCTGCAGTCCAGGCTGCGGAAGCTCCAGGACTGGTTTATCGGCCGGAAATAGCGGCGGCCAGGAAACGGCAGTGACGTGAAAATGGCAGTGGCCCGGTGCTCAGCACCGGGCCACTGCTGTGTTGCGACCTGCAATCAGGCGACGTCCACGCCGCCGAGCTCCATTTCGGCCACTGCATCGTCAATGTCGTCCGCGATGCCGGCGGTAAGGGAGCGGATAACGGTGACGGAATAGCCCGCCTGGACCGCATCCAGCGAGGTTGCCATCACGCAGTAGTCCGTGGCGATCCCCACCACCACAACGTCCTCCACGTCATGGCTCTGCAGCCAGTCATCAAGGCCGATGGCGTCGTCGGCCGCGGCGTAGGCTTCCGGATCGCCGGCCGGGAGGGTGCCGGGCTGACGGTCTCCGGTGGGAACAGCGTCTTCGGGAGCCAGGAGGCCTTCGAACCCGGAGTACGCGGCTGCGAACTGGCCCTTCTGGAAGTAGGCCTGGACGTATTCGGTGTCCAGGTCCGGATGCAGTTCGGCGCCCTTGCTGCCCGCAACGCAGTGACGCGGCCAGCTGTCCTTGAAATCGGGCGCCTCGGAGAAATGCGCTCCGGGATCAATGTGCCAGTCCTGGGTGGCAACGATGTGGTCGAACTCGAGGTGGTGGGCATCAACGTATTCGCTGATGGCCGCTGCCACGTCCGCGCCGCCGGCCACGGCCAGCGAACCACCCTCGCAGAAATCATTCTGGACGTCAACGATGATCAGGGCGCGTGACATCAGTTCTCCTCGTAGATCGTGGGGATCGCAGCTTCGCCGCGTTGGAGCCGGTTGACCACCGGCGGCAGTTCGGCCATGGAGTCAGCGTGCCGCTGGCGGGCGCGGACCACGCCTTCGTGCCCGGTCCAGCCGGGCAGGAGTTCGCCGTTCTTCATGAACTGCTGCAGCAGCGGCCGGTCGTTGCCGTCGTCCTCGGGACGGTGGCCGATTCCCACAATCTCCTGCGTGGCGACGCCGCGTTCGTTCAGTTTCCGCAGTGCGTACTTCCGCCCGCCCATGCTGGTCTTGTTCTTGGCGGCCTTCGCAACCGAGACGAAGTTGCCGTCGTCATCGGTACGGCTGACGAGCTTGTAGACCATGCTGGCGGTGGGTGCGCCTGAGCCGGTGACCAAGGATGTGCCCACCCCGTACGAATCGACGGGGGCAGACTGCAGCGCGGCAATGGCGAATTCGTCCAGGTCGGAGGTGACCACAATCTTGGTGTCCTCGTTGCCGAGTTCGTCCAGCAGCTGCCTGACCCACTGGGCCTGGGCGACGAGGTCGCCGGAATCAAGCCGCACCGCACCCAGCCGGGGACCTGCCAGCTCGACGGCGGCACGCACGGCCGCTTCGACGTCGTACGTGTCCACGAGCAGCGATGTGCCGGGCCCCAGTGCGGCGATCTGCGCCTCGAAGGCTTCCCGCTCGGTGTCATGCAGGAGGGTGAAGGAATGCGCGGCTGTGCCTACCGTCTTGATGCCGTAGCGGATGCCGGCCTCCAGGTTCGAGGTGCTGTCGAACCCGGCGATGACGGCGGCGCGGGCGGCGGCGGCTGCCGATTCCTCATGCGTGCGCCGCGAGCCCATCTCGATGCACGGCCGGTGCCCGGCCGCCGTGATCATCCGCGATGCCGCGGAGGCGATGGCGCTGTCGTGGTTCAGGACCGAGAGGAGGTAGGTCTCCAGCATGCAGGCTTCGGCGAACGTGGACTCAACGATCAGGATGGGGGAGTTGGGGAAGTAGGCCTCGCCCTCCGGGTAGCCCCAGATGTCGCCGGAGAAACGGTAGTTCGCGAGGTAATCGAGGGTGTCCTGGTTGACCACGCCGGTCCGGCCGAGGAAATCCAGCTCCGCTTCGCCGAAACGGAAGTCGGCGATGCCTTCCAGCAGCCTGCCGGTGCCCGCCACAATCCCGTACCTCCGGCCGTCCGGCAGCCGCCGCGCGAAGGCCTCGAAGACCGACCGGCGGTGCGCGGCGCCCGAGTGGAGCGACGCCTGCAGCATGGTCAGTTCGTAGTGGTCTGTGTAAAAGGACGTGCGGGGATGGTCCCAGCCGGCAGAGGTACTCACGAAATTCACTCTAGTCCCCACCGGCTCCCGCGTCTCGCTTCGCTTCGCCGTGGGGCCCTCGCCGGCGTGGGCCCACCCACCGGGCCCCGCGTCTCGCTTCGCTTCGCCGTGGGGCCCTCGCCGGCGTGGGCCCACCCACCGGCTCCCGCGTCTCGCTTCGCTTCGCCGTGGGGCCCTCGCCGGTGTGGGCCCAGCATCCCCATAGAATGGACAGATGACCTTAAGCGTTGCGCTCGGCCCTGATACACAGGAGGGCACCCGGACCGGGACAGAGGCGTCCACCGACTCCCTGACCGCCCCGGACATCCCCTGGAACCTGGTGATCTGGAACGATCCCGTCAACCTCATGAGCTACGTCAGCTATGTTTTTCAGAGCTACTTCGGCTACTCCGAGTCCAAGGCGAACAAGCTCATGATGGAGGTCCACAAAAAGGGCCGCTCCATCGTCGCCCACGGCAGCAAGGAACAGGTTGAACGCCATGCCGTGGCCATGCACGGATTCGGTCTGTGGGCCACCGTGGAGAAGGCAAGCGGCGGGCCGGGCGGCAACTCCGGCAAAGCCGGCGGATCAGGGCAGGGCAAGGGTAAGCGTGGCTAAGGCATTCAAATACGGGCTCAAAGGCATCACCGGATTCCTGGAACCGGCCGAACGGGAACTGCTCCGCAGCCTGATCGATGACGTCATCTCCATGCTCCAGCCGGAGGAACGCGCCAACCAGGATCCGCTGGCCGCGATGATCGGGCTGGACATGGACGTCCAGGAACCCACGGACCGTGCGGTCAGGAGGCTCCTGCCCAACGTCATGAAGAACGACGACGGCGCGTCCCTGGAGTTCCGCCAGCTCACCGAGCGTTCGCTGCGGGAAACCAAGATCGGCGCCCTCCGTGCCGCCGCCCTGGACCTGGACAAGGACGACATCGTCCTGACCGCCGAAGGCGCCAGGCACTGGTCGATGGCGCTGAACGATGTCCGCCTGGTGCTGGCCGAACGGCTCGATATCCGGGACGAGGAGGACGCCGAGCACGTCCACCTGATGCAGGACTGGTCGCAGGCGGAGGACGTGGAAAGCTACCTTGCCCTGGTGTACAACTTCGCCACGTGGCTGCAGGAATCCCTGGTGCAGGCGATGCTCCAGTCCCTGGACACCCGGGCCTGACCCGGCACGCACCGGAAGCCCTTCGGAACTGCGCGGGACCGGGACCCGCGCTGCACTGTGACAAATTAGACATGAGTCGGACGCCACAATGTGATGGCCGCGACCACAGGGAAGACCTATCCTCGAATAATCATGACTACAGCCTCGAGCACGGACCCGTCAGCAGCTGCTGCGGCGTCCCCAGCCAGCAGCGTTACCGGCGGTCACCTGGGATCCCGGCCAATCGGCATCTTTGATTCCGGCGTCGGCGGGCTGACGGTGGCGCGGTCCATCATCGACCAACTGCCCAACGAATCGATCCTTTACGTCGGGGACACGGCCCACGGGCCGTACGGCCCCCTGCCCATCGCCGAAGTCCGGGCCAACGCCCTGGGTGTGATGGACGAACTGGTGGACTCCGGCGTCAAGCTGCTCACCATCGCCTGCAACTCGGCGTCGGCCGCGGTCCTGCGCGACGCCCGGGAGCGGTACACCGCCAAGTACGGAATTCCCGTGATCGAGGTAATCCAGCCGGCCGTGCGGCGGGCCGTGGCTGCCACCCGGAGCGGGCGGGTGGGCGTGATCGGAACGTCCGCCACTGTAGGCTCCCGCGCCTACGAGGACACGTTCGCCGCGGCCCCGGACCTGCAGATCACGTCCGTGGCCTGCCCTGAGTTCGTCAGCTACGTCGAAGCGGGCATTACCACCGGGCCCGCGCTGCTGGCCGTCGCCGAGGAATACCTCGCCCCGCTGAAGGCTGCCGGGGTGGACACCGTGGTCCTCGGCTGCACGCACTACCCGCTGCTCACCGGTGTCATTTCCTATGTGATGGGCGAGTCCGTGACGCTGGTTTCAAGCGCGGAGGAGACAGCCAAGGACGTTTACCGGGCGCTGGCCACCCATGACCTGCAGCGCACCACCGCGACGCCGCCGGAACACCACTTCATCGCCACCGGCGATGCCGGCCAGTTCGAAGCCCTCGCGCGCCGCTTCCTCGGACCCGAAGTCCTGTCCGTCCGGCACGTGGACCACGTCTCCGCCCAGTACCCCACCGGCAGCCTCGCCCGGATCACCCCGGAGATGATTGCCGCGGCACAGAGCGCCACCGGGAGCACCAGGCCGCAGCGGCGGCTGTCGAACTTCGTGGACAGCGGTTTTGTGGACAGCGGCCGGGCCGGAGGTCCTGCCCAGTGAAGCTCACCATCGTTGGCTGCACTGGTTCCTTCCCGGGCCCGGGCTCGCCGGCGTCGTGCTACCTCCTGACCGCCAACGACGGCGAACGCACATGGAAGATCGTGATGGACCTGGGCAGCGGCGCGCTTGGCGCCATCCAGCGCTACACCGACCTCGAGGACATCGACGCGATCTTCCTGACGCACCTGCACCCGGACCACTGCATGGACCTCTGCGGCCTGCACGTGGCGGTCCGCTGGAAGCCCGGCGGCTGGGGACGCGGCAGGATTCCGGTATGGGGCCCCGCGGCCACCGCCGACCGCATGGCCACCGCGTATGGCCTGGACCTGGACCCCGGCATGCACGAGGAGTTCGACTTCACCAACTGGTCTGAACGCCAGCCCGTAACCCTGGGGCCGTTCACCATCACCCCGTTCGCCGTGAACCATCCGGTGGAGGAGGCCTACGCCCTCCGGGTGGAGGTCACCGAGCCGGACAAGGAAGGCAACCAGGTCAGCCGGGTGCTGACCTATTCCGGGGACACCGATTCCTGCGCCGGCCTGGAGGAGGCGGCCAAGGACTCCGACCTGTTCCTCTGCGAGGCGGCCTTCGAGGAAGGCCGCGACGACGGCATCAAGGACGTGCACCTGACCGGCAAGCGCGCCGGCGAGGCCGCAGCGGCCGCGGGCGCGCGCCGGCTCCTGCTCACGCACATCCCCGTCTGGACCTCACCCACCACGGTCATGGCCGAGGCCCGCCCGGTCTTCGGCGGCGACGTGGCGGTTGCCGTGGCCGGAGTGCACTACACGATCTAGCGCCGCCCGCCACCTTTTGGACCTTTGAGGCGCCCGCACTGGTGCTGCACCGGTTTATCCGGTAGCTTATCGATAGTCGTTAATAACGATCATCGATAATACTTGGGGGACACATTGGAGCAGACCGAGAACCGCAGGCAGTCCTGGCAGGGGAAAGTGGTGTCGCGCGCAGATGCTGTGGCGATCATGACCGTCGCTGCCATTGCGGCGGCCGCCACGACTTTTCTGACCATCGCCGGAATCATTGCAACGTTCGGGGGACCGGTGACGCTGACTCTGCCCCTGCACTCGTCGCCGCAGGACCCCGCCGGGCTGGAACTGGGCGCCACGGCACGCTTCACTGCCATGGAAGCAACCATTCCTGCCCTTCCTTCGGATGAGGCCGCGCTTCTGGCCTGGGCCGGCGTCCTGGGCCAGGTCAGCGTCCTGGCTGTGGCAGCCCTGCTGTTCCTGCTCGCCCTCCGGCTCCGCGGGGAGAACCTCTTCACCCCGGCTTCGGCATGGATTGTGGGAGCCTGCGGAGTGGTCCTGGCCCTCGCCGGCAGCGCCGGACAGGTTCTCGATGCGGTCGCCCGCACGCGAGTTGCCCGCCTGATCGCAGCCAACGGGCAAAGCGACGGCTTCGCGGCCGGCTTCAATTTCACGCCGCTGGTGGCCGGCGTCGTCCTGGTACTCATCGCCGGCGTTTTCCAGTTCGGCCGCCGGCTGCAGAAGGATACCGAGGGGCTTGTCTGATGCCGGCCGAGGATTATTCGGCCATCCATTGCCGGCTCGATGAACTGCTGGCGGAGCGCGGCATGAGCCTGACGGAACTGAGCCGGCGGGTAGGCGTCAGCCTGGTGAACCTGTCAGTGCTCAAGAACAACCGGGCGAAGGCCATCAGGTTCTCCACCCTGACCGCACTGTGCGCCGTCCTGGACTGCAGCGTCGGTGATCTGCTTTCGTATCAGCCCGAATAAGGTCGTGCGCCGCCGGAGGTGGCCGGGCGCGCGGCGGCGAGTCGATAAGCTAAAGCCATGACTTCAGAAGCAACCGCAGTGCCCGTAGTGCGCGCCGACGGCCGTACCCCCGACCAGCTCCGCCCCATCAGCATCACCCGCGGATGGTCCAAGCAGGCAGAGGGCTCGGCCCTGATCGAGTTCGGCAACACACGGGTCCTGTGCACGGCTTCGCTGACCGCCGGGGTACCTCGCTGGCTCAAGGGTGAAGGCCGGGGCTGGGTCACCGCCGAGTACGCCATGCTGCCACGGGCCACCAACACCCGTTCGGACCGCGAGTCGGTCAAGGGCAAGATCGGCGGACGGACCCACGAGATCTCCCGGCTGATCGGCCGTTCGCTGCGCTCCATCATCGACACCAAGGCCCTGGGCGAAAACACCATCGTTCTGGACTGCGACGTCCTGCAGGCAGACGGCGGAACCCGCACGGCCGCCATCACGGGTGCGTACGTTGCCCTGGCCGACGCCATCCGCTTTGCCCGCGACAACAAGCTGATCGCCAAGAATGCCCAGCCCCTGATCGACACCATCGCGGCTGTTTCCGTTGGCATCATTGACGGCGTCCCGATGCTGGACCTGCCCTACGTTGAGGATGTCCGGGCCGAGACTGACATGAACGTTGTGGTCACCGGTTCCGGGAAGTTTGTTGAGGTCCAGGGCACCGCAGAGGGCGCTCCCTTCGACCGCGACGAGCTCAACCAGCTGCTCGATCTTGCCCTCCTGGGCACTACCCAGCTGGCGGCGATCCAGCGCGAAACCCTCGCGGACGCGCTGTGAGCCTGGCCGGCGCCGGGTCCGACGGCGCAGCGCCCCGGCTCGTCCTCGCCACGCACAATAAGGGAAAGCTCCGCGAACTGCGGGAGCTGCTGCGCGGCCAGGTTCCGGGGCTCGACGTCGACACCCAGGTCGTGGACGCCGCGGCGGCCGGTGCGCCGGACGTCGTCGAAACGGGTGTGACGTTTGCCGAGAACTCGCTGCTGAAGGCCCGCGCGGTAGCCGAGGCGACCGGCCTGGTGGCCATCGCTGACGACTCAGGCCTGGCCGTCGACGTCCTGGGCGGGGCGCCCGGCATCTTTTCCGCACGGTGGGCCGGCCGGCACGGGGACGATGCCGCCAACCTGCGGCTCCTGCTGGACCAGCTGTCAGATGTCCCCGACGGGCACCGCGGGGCGGCGTTCGTCTGCGCCGCCGCACTGGCCGTTCCGGCGGCGGCGGGCACGGCCCACGAAACGGTGGAATACGGGCAGCTTGAGGGGACCCTGCTGCGCGAGCCGCGGGGCGAGGGCGGGTTCGGCTACGATCCCGTCCTGCAGCCCGTCGGCGAGGAGCGCAGCTGTGCCGAGCTGTCCGCGGAGGAGAAGAACGCCATCAGCCACCGGGGCCAGGCTTTCCGGGCCCTGCTGCCTGCCATTGTCGAGGCACTCGCCCGGACCTAGCGCCGGCACTGGAGCCGATGGCCTGAAGAAACCGGCCTGAAGCCAGGAAGGCCTGAAGACAGGAAGGGAGCCCTGCATCAGCAGGGCTCCCTTCCTGTTTCCGGCGCCGGAACTGTTTCGCCGGGCCTCAGTGCTCCCGGTGGGTCTTCCGCTCGGCTTCGGGTTCGTGCTCTTCGATGAACTCCTCCACCGGATCCGTGCCGTACTTGGCGGCCTGCCGCCTGGCCGAGAGGCCACGGAGGACCTCGATGCCGATCGGAATTACGGAGACCAGCACGATGGCGATGAAGATGATGTCCAGGTTGTCCCTGACCCACGGGACCCTGTCGCCCAAAAGGTAGCCGAGGAGGGTCACGCCGCTGCCCCAGAGGACCGCGCCGATCACGTTGAAGATGAAGAATTTCCTCTTGTCCATCTGGGCCACGCCCACAATGACGGGAACGAAGGTCCTGATGATCGGAACGAAGCGCGCGAGGATCAGGGCCTTGCCGCCGTGCTTCTCGAAGAACGCATGGGCATTCTCCACGTTCTCACGCTTGAACAGGCGGGAATTGGGCTTGTTGAAGATGGCTGGACCGGCTTTGGCACCGATCAGGTAGCCGGTCTGGTTGCCGATGATCGCGGAGACCGTGATCAGCAGCGCCAGGAGCCAGACATTGAACTTGATGGTGTCGGTTGCCACCAGCAGGCCGGCCGTAAACAGCATTGAATCGCCGGGCAGGAAAAAACCCACCAGCAGGCCGGTCTCGGCAAAGACGATTCCGCAGACCAGCAGCACCACCCAAGGGGCGAGCGCGGGGTCGGCCAGGAATACCTGGGGGTTCAGCCAGTCGGGCAGGAACGAAGCCAGCTGCGGCTGGACCGGTCCGGCACCTCCCAGCATGGGCGCGGCAAGGTCGCTGATCGCAAGAAAGTTCACCTACTCAGGGTACTTGACGCGGAGGCGGGCTGATCGTTTTGGTGATATCCGCGACAGGGCCGCCGCGGTGACACAGGAACGGCCCTGGCCGGCGGTAAAGTATGGGCCGTGGGTTTGGACTTTACGGCGATCGACTTCGAAACAGCCAACGGCTTCCGGGGTTCACCGTGCGCGGTGGGCCTGACGAAGGTCCGGGGCGGCAAGGTCGTCGCCGAGGCGTCCTGGCTGATGCGCCCCCCGGAAAACCACGACCACTTCGATTACCACAACGTCCGGATCCACGGCATCCGCGCCGAGGACGTTGCCGGACTTCCGCGGTTCGGTGAATTGTTTCCGGAGATCGGCGCCTTCATCGGCGACGACATCCTGGTGGCCCACAATGCGGCCTTCGACCTCGGCGTCATCAGGTCCGGCCTGGAGGTGTCAGGCCTTCCCGGGCCCGCCTACGACTACGTCTGCACCGTCATGCTGTCCCGCCGCTGCTATTCGCTCGTCTCGAACTCCCTGCCCTTTGCCGCTGAAGAGGCCGGTGTTCCCTTGGTCAACCACCACGACGCCGGCGAGGATGCCCGTGCCTGCGCCGGCATCCTGATCGATATCGCCGCGCGCAACGGTGCCAACAGCATCGCCGAACTGTACCTGTCGCTGGGCCTCGCACTTGCCCACCAGCAGGCCTTTGACCCGTCACGGGATGCCCTGTCCAAGCAAAGCCTGGCCGCGGTGGCCGTCGCCGATGGCGGTGGCCCGGCCCGGGTCCTGCCGTTCCGGTCGGGCTGGCCGGAGGAAGGTGCCAACCCGCTGCCCAACGCCGACGCCGAACCCGGCCATCCGCTGTACGGCCAGACAGTGGTCTTCACCGGGGAGCTCTCCATGGCGCGGCCCGAAGCGAAGGTCCGCTCCGCGGAGTTCGGCGCCCGGCCCGAAAGCAGGGTGACGGCACGTACCACCGTGCTGGTGGTGGGCGACGGATTTGTGGCATCCGATCTCCGCTCCGGGAGACTGACGGGCAAGGCCCGGCGCGTCCTGGAACTGCACGAACGCGGCCAGCTGATCGAGGTGCTCTCCGAAGGCGAATTCCTCCAGATGGTGGGCGGCTACGCCACGGCCGGCGTTTCCGGGGCAGGGCGCACCGCCTGATTCATTCATCTGGCGCAACAAACCTTCCGCGCCGCCCGGTGTGCTCCTAGCCTTGCAGCATGAGCAAGCCCACCGGCGCTGACACCACCCCCGAAGCCGCCCCGACGGGGATCGGCTGGCGCGCGGTGTTTGCCTTCCCCAACCCGGTCAACGAATACGCTGCCCGGATCACTGCCGGGCTGGTGGTGCTGCTCGCCGGCGCCACGCTGTTGACCGGTTCCGGCTGGGGGCTGCTGCTCATTGCCGCAGGTTTTTGGCTCCGTGTGCTGTTTGGCCCCCGGATTTCGCCGCTGGCCCTGCTCTCGGTCAAAGTCCTGGCGCCCCGCCTGGGGCGGCCGAAGCTGGTCCCCGGGCCGCCCAAGCGGTTCGCCCAGGGTATGGGCACGGTGGTCTCCACCACGGCACTGATCCTCTTCGCGGCGGGCGCAGCTCCAGCAGCGTGGATCGTGCTGGCTGTTCTCATCCTTGCGGCGTCACTGGAAGCATTTGCGGGCTTCTGCCTGGGCTGTGTCATTTTCGGACTGCTGCAGCGCCGCGGACTCATCCCGGCGGAAGTCTGCGAGGCCTGCAACAACATCTCCCTCAGGCGGTTGTGACGCCCACCAGCAGGTCCGCCATGCCGCGGATGACGTGCGGTGCCTCCAGCTGTTCCAGCCAGGCCGCCGGAAGGCACGCCTCGCCGTAGTAAGCGCCCAGGATGTTGCCCGCGATCGAACCCGTGGAGTCGCTGTCGCCGCCGTGATTGACGGCGAGGCCGACGGCGGCGCGGAAGTGATCGTCCGGCGCACCGGATCCTGTGCTGTCCGGGGCCGTCGCCAGGACCGCGTAAAGTCCGACGGCGAATGCCTCCTCAGCGACCCAGCCCTCGCCGAGCTGCTGTACCAGTTCCTCCGGGCCCACGATGCCGGTTTCGGCGAGGCGGACCGCCGCCTCCAGCCGCAGCGGCAGTTCCGGAGCGCCGTCGGCGAGTGCACGCACATCATCCAGGACCGCCGCCGCTGCTGCCTGCAGGGTGTCGCCTGACACCAGCCTGTTAATCAGCAGGCTGAAGGCTCCCGCACTCTGGCGCGCGGACGGATGGCCGTGCGTCAGGGCCGCGGCGTCGGCACTCAGTTTGTAGACGGCGTCGGGCGTGATGTGGGGTATCAGCCCGAACGGCGCGGACCGCATCACCGTCCCGCAGCCCTTGGAGTCCGGATTCACGGGACGGAACGAGGTTCCCATCTCGCCGGTGGCGAGTCCGCTGATGCAGGCTGCGCCCGGGGCGCGGCGGTGCCGGAGTACCTCCTGCGTGTCGATCCAGCGCGGCTGGGGCACCGGTGCGGAGGACGGTGCCGCCTCACCCTGGGTGGCCAGCCAGCGCAGGTACGCCAGCCAGAGGCAGGCGTTGGCGTCGGCGCCCACTCCGGAGTTGGCCCATTCGAGCGCCTCAACGAGCCCGTCAACGGTGTAGAGGGTCATCTGGGTGTCGTCCGAAAAGTGGCTTCCGCCGTCGACCACTGAAAGATCCGTCAGTCCCTCCGGACCGAAGCGGCGGCGGATCTCCGCAATGGAATCGAATTCGACGGCGTAGCCCAGCGAGTCGCCCAGCGCTCCGCCCAGCAGGCAACCATGGATACGCGACTCCAGCGAGGGCACGGCAGGGGCGCCCGGATCAATGCTCATGACAGTAAATTTACCGTGGCGGCGGGCGTTGCCTGCACGGGGCGCTAAGCTCGGATCCAGCCAACGTCCAGACTCCGCTGGCAGAATGCAGGGGCTGCCTGGTGCATAAAGCTCGAGGCAGTCCCCGGCCGCTGAGCCCCCACCCTATGCAAAGGACCGCCCCAACATGACCACGCCTGTGCCCGTACACCACGCACACAACGCCCAGCCTTCCGGGGCCGGCGCTGTCCCGGCCAGCTACGGGCTGGTGGCCAGGCTGTCCGCCGAGGCGTTCGGCAGCCTGTTCCTGGTGGTCGCCGGCCTGGGCGTGCCGCTCTTCACCATTCCGCAGTCCAGCCCGTTGCCTGCTGCGCTAGCCGCCGGCCTCGCGGTCACCGCCGTTATGCTCGCATTCGGCTATGTGTCCGGCGGGCACTTCAACCCGGCTGTGACCGTCGGCCATGCCGTGGCCGGGCGGATCCGGCCCGGCAACGCCGCCGCCTACATCGGCGCGCAACTGCTGGGTGCCCTGCTCGGTGCCCTGGCACTTTTCGCGATCCTGCGCACCCTTCCCAGCATCCAAGACAGCCGGACGGCGTTCGACACCGTCACGGCCGGCTTTGGTGAGCACTCCATCATCCAGGCCCCGATGGCCGCGGTCCTGCTGCTGGAGGTGCTGGGCGCCGCGATCCTGGTTTCCATCTTCCTCGGTGCCACCGCCCGCAGCGGCGTCAACAAAGCTGCTGTGCCCGTGGCCGTGGGCCTGGCCTTCGCAGTGCTGCTCCAGCTGGGCCAGTCCGTCGGAAATGCGCCCTTCAACCCGGCCCGCGCCACAGCCTCTGCCATCTTCTCCTCCTCCTGGTCGCTCGAGCAGCTGTGGGTTTTCTGGGTGGCGCCGCTGGTCGGCGCAGCCATCGCCGGGCTGGTCTTCCGCGGCTTCGCTCTCTCCGCGGACACTGCCGGCGCGGCCACCCCTGCTGTTTCTGCAGACGCAGCGGATGGCGATCTGGATGAGTCCGACGACGTTGACGGGTCCGCGGACATCGATGAGTCCGACGACGTTGACGGGTCGGACGACGTTGACCGGTCCGGGAACCCGGTGGCGTCCGCCCCCGTAGCTGTACCCGCGGCCAAGGGCGACGAGGCCCAGGAGTTCTTCGACGGAAAGCGCGGTTAAGCTCCCGGCCAGGGGTCCGGCCGTGCACGGGCGCCAAGGCCCCGCAGCGGGGCTGGCTCAAACTGTCAGTGCCAGCCGATAGCGTAGGAATATGCGGTTATTGCACACATCGGACTGGCATCTGGGCCGGTCGTTCCACGGCGTCGGGATGCTGGACGCCCAGCGGTCCTTCATCGACCAGCTCGTCAGCGCCGTCACGGAAAACGCTGTTGACGTGGTCCTGATCGCCGGCGACGTATACGACCGCGCCCTGCCGGGCGTGGACGTCGTGGGGCTGCTGGACGACGCCCTGGTCAGGCTGACCGGAGCCGGCGCCAAAGTGGTCCTGACCAGCGGAAACCATGACTCCGCCATCAGGCTGGGCTTTGCCTCACGTTTGCTGGAACGCGGCGGAGTGCACCTTCGCACCAGGCTGGCCGAACTGGACCAGCCGCTGCTGCTGCCCCTGGACGGGGCAGCCGCGGCGGACACCGGGGCTGGGGGCGCCATGCTGGCCATTTACGGCATTCCGTGGCTGGAGCCGCGCCTGGTGGCGGAACCGCTGGGCGTGGAGACGGCCAGCCACTTCGAGGTCACTCGGGCCGCCACGGACCTCATCCGGGCGGATCTTCAGCGCCGCAGCTCCGTGGGCACCGTCCATTCCGTAGTGCTGGCACACACCTTTGCCAGCGGCGGCATCAGCTCGGACAGCGAACGGGACCTGAGCATCGGGGGAGTGGGAGCCGTCCCCCTGGACCTGTTCGACGGCTTCAGCTACACCGCACTGGGCCACCTGCACGGCCGCCAGCAGCTCACTCCCCAGGTCAGGTATTCCGGGTCCCCGCTGGCCTATTCCTTCTCGGAAGCCAAACACCAAAAAGGCGGCTGGCTGATCGACGTCGGCCCTGCCGGGGTTGCCGGCGTCACGGAACTGGCCTGGAAGGCTCCCCGGACACTCGCCGTGCTCCGCGGCGGAATCACGGAACTGCTGGAATCCAGCGACCACACCTGGGCAGAAGAGGCCTACTGCCAGATCACCCTGACGGATGCCCAGCGGCCCGCCCAGGCCATGGAACGACTGCGGTCACGTTTCCCGGACACCCTGGTGCTGGGCTTTGATCCACAGGGCGGAGCCGTGAAGGCGGCAGCCAGCTACAGCAGCAGGCTGGCGGAGGCCGAGGACGATCTCTCCGTCTGCTGCGGATTCCTCGACCATGTCCGCGGCCGGGAACCCGACGACGCCGAACGGGCCGCGCTCGCAGCGGCCCTGGACAACGTGCGGCTCCAGGAGGCATCGCTGTGAGGATCCACCGGCTGCGCATCTCCGCGTTCGGGCCCTTCGCCGGCACCGAGGAAATCGACTTCGACAGGCTCAGTGCCCACGGGCTGTTCCTCCTCAACGGACCCACCGGCGCCGGCAAGACCAGCGTCCTGGACGCCATCTGCTTCGCGCTGTACGGCTCGGTTCCGGGCGCGCGCCAGGACGGCAAGCGCCTGCGCAGCGACCATGCGGACCCCGCCAGTGAACCGGCCGTCAGCTGCGAGTTCTCGGCCCAGGGCCGGCACTTCGAAGTCACCCGTTCGCCGGCATGGGACAAGCCCAGCACGCGCGGGAAAAACGGATTCACCACCCAGCAGGCCAAGACCCTCCTGCGCGAACGGGTGAACGGGGACTGGATCGAAAAATCCGGCCGCAACGATGAAGCGGGCGCCGAAATCACCGGCCTGCTGGGGATGGACCGCGAACAGTTCACCCGTGTGGTGATGCTCCCGCAGGGCGACTTCGCGGCGTTCCTGCGGTCCAAGGCGGCAGACCGCCTCGACCTGCTGCAGAAACTCTTCGGCACACAGCGTTTCGAAGCAGTGGAACAGGAGCTCACACTCCTGGCCCAGGCCGCACGGAACGACGTTTCACGCCTGAACGGACACCTTGAGCTGCTGGCAGCGAGGGCTGAAGCCGAGGTAGCCGCCGTCGGCCTCAGCGAAACCGGGACACCGCCGGAGGCGGAAGCTGAGGCCCGGATTGAGTGGCTGCAGGCAGCCCTCGCCGTCCGGGCCGCAGGCCTGGCCGGGGAGGCGGAGGCAGCCACGTCGCTGAGCAGTGAGCACCGGCAGTTGCTGCATACTGCAGTTGCCAGGACGGAGCGGCAACGCCGGCTGGAAGCCGCGGCAGCCCGGAAAGCGGCGGCCGACGAAGCAGCCCCGGTTCTGGACGAGCACGCCGCGCGGCTTTCCCGGCACCGCCAGGCGGAGGTACTGACCGGCCAGCTGCAGGCTGTGGAGAAGGTCGAAGCCCGGCTCCGGAGTGCGGCTGCAGCCCGCGAGTCAGCCCTCACGCTCCTGCGCATGGCAGTGGACGAGGACCCGGAGCTGGAGCGGCTTGATCCGGACGCACCCGATGCCGCCTCGGAACTGAGCCGGCTGCGCTCGCTCCTCGCCGTGGTGGAAGCGCGGCTGCCGGACGAAGAGCGGCTCCTGGCCCTTAATGCCAGGCGGGCGGACCTGGGCCGGAAGAAGGACGAGCTGCAGGTTACTGAGGTTGAACTTGGCGGCAGGCTCGAGGCCTTGCGGGCGGAGTACACGGACCTTTCAGCGGGCCTGGAGCCACTCGCCGACCTGGCTGCAGCCGCCGTCCTGCACACCAAGGAAGCGGCCGCGGCCGACGAACTGCTGGACGTCGTCCGCCGCTACCGGACGGCCGTGGCGGCACAGCAGCTGGCATCAGGGCACTACGAGGCGTGCCGCGAGGACCAGCTTCAGAAAAAGCGCCTCTGGCTCGACCTTCGCGAAGAGCGCCTGGCGAATGCGGCAGCTGAACTCGCGGCGCAGCTCGCCGACGACGTGCCCTGCCCTGTGTGTGGCAGCCCCGATCACCCGTCCCCGGCAAAGGCGGCCCGGTCAGCCCTCCTGCTGGGCGAGGCCGAAGAGGAAGCCCGCGAGGAGTTCGAAGCGGCGGAGGCCCGGCTCTCAGTGCTCGGCACAGAATTGGCAGCCGCGAGGCAGCTGGTGGCCGTCCTGGCGGGCCAGGGCGGAGACACCCCCGAAGACATTGCCCGGGAGGCCGCCGAAGAGGCACGGCACGCTGCCGACCGCTCCGCACAGGCGGCTGACAAGCTGGCCGGAATGCGGTTGCGGCTCACCGGAATCGAAACCCGCATCGCCGAAGCGGAGACGGGCAGGTCAGGCGCCGGTGCGGAGCTTGCCCAGGTGGAGTCCACCCTGGCCGAGGTCCTGGACCAGGCAACGGCCCTCAGCGAATCGCTGTCGGGCCTCAGGTCCGGCCACCGCGACCTCACGCACCGGCTGCGCGCGCTGAAGGATGCGGCCGGAACGCTTGAAAAGACCGTGCAGGCGCAGACCCAGCTGGACCAGGCCGAGCTCCGGGCTGCCGACGCCAGGCAGCAGCTGGACCTGGCCCTGCCCGAAGCGGGCTTCGGCACGGCCGAAGCGGCCCGGGCAGAGCTGCTCGGCAGCGCCGAGGCCGCCTCCCTGCAGGCCACTGTCCGCGCCGGGCACGACGAACAAGCCCGGGTGGCCGAGCTCTTTGCCTCTGAGGAGGTTGTCCTGGCCCTTGAGGAGCAGGCCTCGGACCTGGTCCCGGACGGGCCCCGGCTCGCGGCGCTGCGGTCAGCAGCCGCGCAGGCCGAGGCGGAGGCGCAGGCTGCGGGCCTGGCCGCGGGCATGGCGAAGCGTTGCATGGAGTCCCTGGACGCCATCGTGGCCGAGTACCGGGACCTTGCCGGTTCCGGAAACGCTCCGCGGGAGCGCGCACGGATGCTGACCGCCCTGGCGGAAGCGGCAGGCGGACGCGGCGACAACACCTACCGCATGAGCCTGAACAGCTACGTCCTCGCCGCACGGCTGGAACAGGTGGCCCTTGCGGCATCTGAGCGCCTTGTCGCCATGAGCGACGGACGCTACCTGCTCCAGCACACCGACGCCAAAGCCGCGCGCGGAGCCAAATCCGGGCTGGGACTGGAAGTGGTGGACCAGTGGACGGGGCACCGCCGTGACACGTCAACACTTTCCGGCGGCGAATCATTTATGGCATCCCTGTCGCTGGCGCTCGGCCTGGCCGATGTGGTCCAGCACGAATCCGGGGGAATCCAGATAGAGACGCTGTTTGTGGACGAGGGCTTCGGCAGCCTGGACGAGCAGTCGCTCGAACAGGTGATGGACGCACTCGAAGGCCTGCGGGACGGCGGCCGGGTGGTGGGGCTGGTCAGCCATGTGGGCGAGATGAAGCAGCGCATCGGAGTCCAGCTCCAGGTGGTCAAGGGCCGCAACGGATCCACGCTCCACATCTCCGACACGGCGCCGCCGCTCTCATAAGAGCGGCACGCCAGCACCCCCGGCATGGCCTGCGGGGCTATAATCGAACAGTTACCGGGTTGCGCGCATCGGGAGGAGGGACGATGCGCATGAACGAACGAGCCCGGAACCTTGAATCCTTCAACCCTCCCCACAACCCCCTCCCTGCAGCGCGGTCCCCGGCCTGAAGGCCCGGGATCCGACGCTCCCAAGCCCTCCGCCGCAGGCCGCTTTGCCAGGCTTCCGCAGCTGGCCGGACGCAGCTTTGTTCCCCTCGGACTCTTCGCCCGCCTGCCTTTGGCCATGCTCACCGTCGGTACCCTGACACTGGTGACCTCGGTCAGCGGCTCGTACGCCGTGGGCGGCACCGCAGCGGGCGCGGTCGGAATCGGCTCTGCTGTTGGCGCACCCGTGCTCGGGGCCCTGGCCGACCGGCTGGGCCAGCGCCCGGTCCTGCTGGTCGCAGCCGCCTTCAACACCCTTGCTGTGCTCGTACTGATCGCCGCGGCCTACGCCATGACCCCGCCCGGGGCCTTCCCCGCGGCCCTGCTCGCCGCCGCGTTTGTCTCGGGGGCCAGCTGCCCGCAGGTCGGCCCGCTGGCACGGGTCCGGTGGATGGCTCTGACGTCCCGAAACCCGCGAAGCAGTGCGGCCGCCGCCAACAAGGCTGCGAACAGACAGGACCTCGACACTGCCCTGTCCTACGAGAGCACAGCGGACGAACTCACCTTTGTCCTGGGGCCCGCCCTGGTGGGAATCCTGGCCAGCCTCGTCGCACCCTGGCTGCCTCTTGCTCTGGCCGCTGCCCTGACCATCACCCTTGTTCCCGCGTTCGCTGTCCACCGGACGCACCGGGCCGTGCCCGTCCACCGCCGCGTTCCCGCCAGGCAAAGCGGCGGGCCGAAGGTCATCCCGGCCAGGATTCCGTTGGCGGTGGCGCTGCCGGTCCTGGCCATGGTCTGCATGGGCACCTTCTTTGGCTCGACGCAGACAGCGCTCAGCTCATTTTCGGCAGGCTTTGCCACCTCGGAAATTGCCGGCCTGCTGTACGCCGTGATGGGCGTGAGCTCCGCCGTCGCAGCATTGTCCGTGGCCTACTGGCCGCAACGCTTCACCGTTTCAGCCCGGTGGCTGCTGGGGGCTGTGCTGATGGCGGCGCTGGCCTTTTTGCTGTTTGTGCCGACGACGGCGACGGGCATGGTGCTGGTGCTCCTGGTCCTGGGCATCCCTGTGGGCCCGGTCATGGTGACGGTCTTCGCGATCGGCGGCCTCATCGCCCCCGCCGGCCGGCTGGGAACCGTGATGACGGCACTGGCCAGCGGCATCGTGGCAGGCACCGCCGCCGGTGCCGCGGTGGCCGGCCAGCTGGCGCAGGCGCACGGCTATTCGGTGGCGTTCCTGGTGCCGGTTGCCGCCGCGGCGGCCCTTGTCCTGCTGGGTGCCGTGTCCGCCGTCGTGCTCCGCCGGAAGCGGGCCTAAGCCGCCGCGCCGCATCAGCGGCGGTCAGGCAAGCTGGCGTTCAATCCGGGCAGCGCTTTCGGCGAGGGCAGCGCCCACCGTGCCGGGATCATGCGCCGACCGGATGTACACGACGGCGAGCGCAGCCGGCCGTCCACCGGGAACGCGGACAGGGGCGGCCAGCGACGACACACCCGCGATGACCTCGTCATGGCTGGCGGAGTAGCCGGCGCGGCGGGCGTCGGCTGCCTCGGGCCGGTAGGGGATCCCCGGCGCCAGCTGTGCCCACTCCGCCTCGGTCAGCGCTGACTGGATGGCGATGCCGGGTGCGCCGGCACTGACGGGATGCCGGGTGCCCGGGTGCTGGGCCACCGTCGCGCTGGAGTGCCGCGGTTCCACGGTCACCAGGGTGATGCAGTCGAGATGGTCCCACACCGCCACAAAGGCCGTCATGTCCAGCGTGTTGGCCAGGTGGGTGAGTTCAGGCATTGCTGCGCTCTGGAGGTTGCGCGAGACGCCCCGGGCGAGGACAGCCAGGCCGGGGCCAGGCTGTACGCGGCCGGCGTCGTCCCGTACCAGCAGCGAGTGGTCCTCCAGCGTCCGCAGGATCCGGTACGCGACCGACCGGTGCACGCCCATGGCATCAGCAAGCTCGGCGATGGTCAGCGGGTTCTGGGCTGCGGCGAGGATTTCGAGCGCCCTGATGCCCCGCGAGAGGGTCTGCGACGGCGACGCCTGCGCGGGAGCTGCTCCCGCGGGGGCGGCGGCTGTGGGGTTCATGGTGTCCATCCTAAGTGGCTGCGGCCCAGTGGCCGACCGGCTCTTGTGCTGCCGCCCTCATCCGAGTAGCGTCCTATATAAGAATTGTTAGTTCAAATATAGAACTCGTTCCGACAAGGGTCCAGCGCCGCGGCGATCACAGGTTGAGGTTCAGGATGATTTCCGATTCACGGAACACGGCCGATCCGTCAGCCGCCCGCAGGACGTCGGCCCCGCGGTCGCACCATTTCCGCGGCAGCCTGGGCCGGTTCGCCACCGGAGTGGCCATCGTGACCTTCGACGGTGCCACCAGGCGCCACGGCATCACGGTCAACTCCTTCACCGCCGTATCCATGGATCCGCCCCTGGTCCTGGTCAGCATTGCACGGCGGACAAGGGCACATGATGAGTTGGCGGGACGGCCGTTCACCGTCAACATCCTGGGGGCTGAGCAGCGACAGCTGGCCCTGCACTTCGCCGGCCGTCCGGGACCGGAACCGTTGTGGGTTGAAGGCGGCACGGCGCCGCGGCTGTCAGGGGTCCTGGCCTGGTTCGAGTGCACGCCCTGGGCGGCCTACCCCGGCGGAGACCACACCCTCTACGTGGGCGAGGTGGCCGATTTCAATTACCGCAGCGGTGACGCGCTGGCCTTCGCCAACAGCAGCTTCACCATCATTCCGGAGAGCCAGCTGGGGATGGAGAACCTCCTCTGACCCCGTGGTCCGCCGCGGGAACCATTTGGCAGTTCAACGACGACTGGAGAAGACACCGTGGGCATCCGCACCGGCCAGCAGTATCTGGACAAGCTCAATTCCATGACCCCGCACATCATGATCGACGGCGAGGCGGTCACCGCGAACGTTGCCGACCACCCTTCCTTCGCCAACGTGGCACGAACGTACGCCCGGCTCTTTGACATGCAGCACGAGCCCCGCCATGCTGCGGCGCTGACCTACGATTCGCCCACTACCGGTGACAAGGTCAGCGCTTCCTTCCTGGTCCCGCGGACCAAAGAGGACCTGGCCCGCCGCCGCGCTGCCACCAGGACCTGGGCGGAGTACTCCAACGGCTTCCTGGGCCGCACCGGGGACTACATGAACAGTGCGCTGACCGCGCTCGCCGCCGCCGAAAAGTGGTTCGGGCAGGTGGATCCGATGTTCGGTGAAAACATCCGCAGGTACTACAAGTACTGCCGCGAAAACGACCTTCTTGCCACGCACACCCTGATCCCGCCGCAGGCCAACCGCTCCGTGTCCGGATCCGAGCAGCTGGGCGGCCAGCTGTCCGCACGCGTCGTCGAGGAGCGCGAAGACGGCATCGTGGTCCGTGGCGCCCGGATGCTGGCCACCATCGCCCCGATAGCGGACGAGCTCCTGGTGTTCCCGTCCACCATCCTGCGCGGGACGCCCGAGGACGCCCCCTACTCGTACGCCTTCGCCGTCCCGAACGACGCCGAAGGCGTACGGTACCTGTGCCGCACCTCCCTGCACCACGGCGGAGGCAGGCACGACGAACCGCTGGCCAGCCGCTTCGAGGAGATGGACGCCGTCGTCGTTTTTGACAATGCGTTTGTCCCCAATGAGCGGATCTTCATGCTCGGGCATCCGGAACTCTGCAACGTTTTTTACTCCGAAACCGGTGCCGCAGCACTCATGACGCACCAGGTGGTCACGCGCACTATCGCCAAGAGCGAGTTCTACCTGGGCCTTGCATCCGAAATTGCGGATGCGATCGGCATCGACGGTTTCCAGCACATCCAGGAGGATCTCGCCGAGCTGATCCAGGCGGTTGAAATCGGCAAGGCGCTGATCAGCGCGTCGGAAGCGGAGGCGGAGCTGAACGACGACGGCGTGATGCTGCCCAAGTGGTCCACCCTGAATGCTGCCCGGAACTGGTATCCGAAGGTTGCCCAGCGCTTCCCCCAGATCATCCGGAAGTTTTCCGCCTCCGGCCTGATGGCGCTCCCCGGCGAAGCCGACGTCGCCGGCGAGGCGCTGGACGACATCAAGCTGTACCTGCAGGCCAAAACGCTCACCGGCCCCGAGCGCGTGAGGCTGTTCAAGCTGGCGTTTGATGCCAGTGTCTCCTCGTTCTCGGGGCGGCAGGCGCTCTACGAGTACTTCTTCTTCGGCGACCCGGTCCGGATGGCCGGCGCCCTCGTCAGCTCCTACGACCGCGGGCCCGTCCGGGCCCGGGTCAGGGAGTTCCTGTCCCGGGACGACTGAGGCCAAAAGCCGCCGCAGTTAACCGAAAAATCCCACCGGGCGTGTTCTGCCTCACTTTTCGTAGTACCCTACTAACTAACTGACCGTTCTGTCGGTAATCATGAAGGCGTTTCACCTGGCAGCACCCCTGCCTTAAACAATGGAGTTTCAATGACCACACCTTCTTTGGTGGATTCACTTGCCGGCCCCAGCACCCGGAGGGAAGAACGCAAGGTCCTGGCCGGGACCCTCGTAGGCACCACCATCGAGTGGTACGACTTCTTCATCTTTGCCCAGCTGACCGGGACGCTGCTGTCACCGCTTTTTCTCACACCGCTGCAGGCCTCGAACCCCGGCCTTGCGCAGATCCTCTCGTTTGCCCTGATCGGCATCAGCTTCCTGTTCCGGCCGCTGGGCGCTGTCGTTGCAGGCCACCTCGGTGACCGCCTCGGCCGCAAGGCAATGCTGGTGTTCACCCTGCTCATGATGGGTGCTGCGACGGCGCTGATCGGCATGCTGCCCACTTACAACGACATCGGCGTCTGGGCACCCATCCTGCTGATCACCCTTCGCATCATCCAGGGCTTCTCCGCCGGCGGGGAATGGGGCGGGGCCGCGCTGATGGCGGTCGAACACGCGCCCCTGAACAGGCGCGGCCTGTTCGGAGCGTACCCGCAGATTGGTGTTCCGGTGGGCATGATCCTGGCCACCGGGCTCCTGTTCTTCCTCAACAGCAGCATGTCCAAGGAGGACTTCGCGGCCTGGGGCTGGCGGGTTCCGTTCCTGCTGTCCATCGTCCTGATCGCGGTCGGGTACCTGATCCGCCGCGCCGTGGCCGAGAGCCCGGTCTTCAAGGAGATGGCTGCCCGCAAGGAAGCCAGCAAGGCGCCCCTCGGCGAGCTCATCCGGAAGCACAAGAAGGCCGTCCTCTACTCCACCATGATCTTCATCGGCAACAACGCCGCCGGCTACCTGCTGATCGCCTTCTTCATCTCCTACGCCACCCGGACCCTGAAGATGCCCACCCCGCAGATCCTGCTGGCCACCACCCTGGCATCCTTCGGCTGGCTCATCTTCACCCTCGTCGGCGGCTGGCTCTCTGACAGGATCGGCCGGGTAAAGACCTTCCTGATCGGCTACGGCATCGTGTTCGCGTGGATGATCCCGATGTTCGCCCTGATCGACACCAAGGACATCGTGCTTTACGGTGTGGCCCTGTTTGTCCTGACCATCGGCCTCGGCCTGTCCTACGGACCCATGTCCGCCATGTACGCAGAGATGTTCCCGGCGAACGTTCGCTACTCCGGCATCTCGATCGGCTACGCCTTCGGCGCCATCCTCGGCGGAGCCTTTGCGGCCACCATCGCTGAGTCGCTGCTGCAGAGCACCAAGTGGACCGGCTCGATCGGCATCTACATCATGATCCTGTGCGTGATTTCGGCCGCCGGTGTCCTGCTGGCCAAGGAAACCAAGGGCCGCCCGCTGGGAATCAGCCACCACTAGGAACTGGGCGGCTGCAGCCGTGGAGTTGTAGATGCCAGGCACGGACCTCCCGGTCCGTGCCTGGCGTCCGTTAACGGTCGGGTGGGCCGCGCCTACTGGTCCAGCTGGCTGATGGCGTCCTCGTCCGTCAGTTGCTCAAAACGGCGGTAAAAGCTGCCCACGGCGCGGAACTTGCCCGGCAAGTGCAGGCAGAGGACCGCATCGCAGACGGCGGCGACGGCGGCTTCAGCCTCCACTGAACCAACAGGCGCTGCTGCCACCACGCGGGCTGCGCCGCCGGAACGGGCAGCTTCGACGGCTGCCCGCATGGTGGCTCCGGTTGCCAGGCCGTCGTCAACGAGCAGCACTGTTTTCCCGGTGAGGTCATGCCTGATGGCAGGGTACGTTTCCACCCGGCGGAGGAGCTCCGCGCGTTCCCTGTGCTCCACCTCATCCAGCCACTCCTGGCGGACGCCGTGTTCCAGGACCCGGGACATCAGGGGCCTGTTGAGCAGGCGTACAACGCGCCCGTTGGACCAGGCCAGGGCGCCATAGGCGGTCTCGTCGTGGCCGGGGATGCCCAGCTTCCGGACCAGCACCGCACCGAGCGGCAGGTACAGGGCCTTCGCCACGGCTGCGGCCACCGGGATCCCGCCGCGCGCCAGCCCCAGGACAATGGCGTCGGGACGTTCCCGGAACTGCGTCAGCACCGCGGCCAGACGCTCACCGGCATCCGTGCGGTCTTCAAAACGCGTGCTCATTGTTCCCTCTCCGGCTGAATCCGCCCCGCTTCCAGCCTACCTTCTGCCACTGCCGTGCCGGGAAGCCGGCGCCTGTCCTGAACGTGGCCGCGGGGTCAGAAAAGGGCGGCGGTGACGGCCTCGGTGATCTCATGGATCACGGCCGTCCGCTGCGGGACATCGCTCAAGCCGGCGCCCTTGGTGTAGACCACCAGGACGTAGGTGCCTTCGGGGGAGGAGAGGATGGCGGCGTCGTGGAGTTCGTCGTTGAGGAGTCCATATTTGTGAAACACGGTCACGGAGTCGGGGACTGCGGCCGGAATGAGGTCTTCGTAGTTGGTGTCCTGCATGTAGGACAGCAGCTGCTGGGTGTGCTCCCGGTTGAGGAGCCCGCCCTCCGACAGTTCCGCGAGGAGGTGGGCCATGTCGGCGGTGGTGAGCGTGTTCACTTCGGCGTCGTAGCTGATGCCGAGGGAAGCCGCGTAGTCCGAGAGCCGGGACAGGCCGACGGCGTCCATCAGCAGGCTCCATGAATCGTTGTTGCTGTCCTGTACCATCGCCTCGATCTGGAACCCCGAGGTGTAGTCGCCCAGCGGATCATCGAGCGACGCCAAACCGTCCTCCACCAGGCTGTAGTAGGCCGCAGCGGTCAGGATCTTCGCCGTGCTCGCTGCCTCGAACGGTTGCTCCACACCGTACTGGTGCAGGTCCCCGCCGTCCGTATCCAGCAGCGCAACCCCCACCTGGTACCCGCCGTTGGCGCCGATGATGCCATTGATGGCCGTATCCAGGCCGGCATCAATCCCGGCAGTGGCGGCACGGGAGTCGGCGCCGGTTGCAGCGCGCGACGCCGATCCAGGCCAGGGCAGGGCATGCGCCAGAGTGTAGGCGGCGGCGATGAGGACAACGGCGAGGAGCCCCGCGGCGGCCACCAGGGCGGAACGGCGGCTTAAGGCGGCCGGCGTGCGGCGGGCGGGCGGCTGGAGACGATCGTGCATCTGCCGATCCAAGCAACCGAACCTATGCGGGAGCTATGAAACCCCTGTCAGGGCACGGCCCGCCCGGGATCAGACCGCCAGGAAATTGATGGCTCCCTGCTTGAACGCCCTGCTGGTGATCGCATTGGTGTGGTTGCGGCCCGGAAGCAGCAGCTGCTCGGGCATCGAGCCGGCCTTTTTGCCAAGTTCCGCCAGTTGCGGCATGGTGGCGGCCCGCTCGTCCTTGTCGCCTGCCACCAGGAGCATGGGCATGTGCGGGACGGCTTCGGCAGGATCGTATGGCTCGTCCTTGATGGCCTCCACCAGGGAAAGCAGCGCGAAGATATTGTTGCTGGGCAGCAGCATGGCCATCTTCAGCAGTCCGGCTGTGGATTCGTCAGCAATGGGGGTTCCGTCGGCGAGGTACCGCTGGGCTGCCACCAGGTCGAAGGCGGCCAGCGGGTCGGCGACGTTTGGGCCGCCCAGGACCAGCCGGTGGACGATCTCGGGCTGGGTGGCGCCGAATTCCCAGGCGAGCCGGGACCCCAGCGAGTAGCCCACCACGTCCAGGCCGCTGGCCGGGTCGCCGTCGCGCAGTGGCCGGACGCCGGCGTCGAACACGATCTGGAGCAGGTCCGCGCGGATGCGGCTGGGGGAGTAGGAGTCCCGGTCCTCCGGGGCGCCGCTGCGGCCGTGGCCCGGCAGGTCCACGGTGATGACGCGCCGTCCGGCCTCCAGCAGGGCAGGCACCCAGCCGGTGTCCTCCCAGTTGAGTTTGCTGGAGGAGGAAAATCCGTGGAGCAGCAGGACGGGCCGGAGTCCGGCGTCGGTCTGGGGATCGTGCACCTGCACGTACAGCTGGGGGTCGGTACCCTCAACGGTGTGGGAATGGATCTCGCCGGTGTGCCTGCCGCTCATGGTGTCAGTCCTCATCAAGTACGGCGCCCAGGCGGACCCGGCGCTTCGGTGCCTCGTCCTTCGGGACCGTGCCCACGATCCCGGCGGTATGGTCCGGCACCTCGAACACGATGAGTGGATCGCCGACATTGATTCTGTCGCCTGCCCCACCGAAGGTACGCACCACTTTACCTGCCTGCGGACCGGGCAGTTCAACAGCGGATTTGCCGGTTTCGAAGGGCCCCTTTCCCGTTCCGGCGGCCTACTCGGGCCGGCGCCCGCGGGAGGTGAGCCGCGCACCGGTCCAGCACGCCGCTGCGAGGCAGGCAACCAGGGCGAAGGTGCTGAGCAGCTGGATGCGGCTGCTTTCGGCGCTGAAGCCGACGGCGAAGATCAGGCCCAGCAGAACCAGGCCGAGGATCGTCAGCCCCGGGTAGCCTTTCATCCGCAGCGGCAGGGGAATCCCGTCCCGGTCGGCCCGGTGGCGCAGGATCAGCTGCGAGACGAGGGCAGTGCCCCACACCACCAGGCAGGTGGAGCCCACCAGCTGGAAGAGGGCCGGCAGGATCCGCTCCGGGAACAGCAGTTCCAGGACCGTCGCAGCAAAGCCAAAGGCCACCGAAACGCCGACGGCGAGCATGGGCACGCTCGCCCCGCCCAGCCGGGAGAGGAAGCGCGGCGCCTCGGCGCGCTCGGACAGCGAGTACACCATCCGCGAGGCGCCGTAGAGGTTTGCATTCAGGGCGGAGAGAAGCGCGACGACGGCGACCAGGGTGATTGCCGTGCCGGCACCGGGGATCCGGGCGGCGTTGAGGACACCAGCGAACGGCGACGCGAGGCCTTCCGAGGTGGCCGGCAGTACCGCCGCAATAACAAAGACGGAGCCGATGTAGAAGACCAGGATCCGCCACACAACGGTCTTGATGGCCTTGCCGACGCTGTGTTCAGGGTCCTCGGTCTCGGCCGCGGCCACGGAAACGATCTCAGTGCCGCCAAAGGCGAAGATCACCACAAACAGGGCGGTGGCCACCCCGCCGAGGCCTGCCGGGGCGAAGTCTTCGGTGATGTTGGAAAGTCCCGGCGACGCGACGTCGGGAAGAAGTCCCAGCAGCAGGGCGGCGCCGACCGCCAGGAAGAGGACGATGGCCGCGACCTTGAGGATGGCGAACCAGAACTCGAACTCCCCGAAGTTCTTCACCCCCGCCAGGTTGATGGCGGTGAAGACCACCATGAAGATGAGGGCGAGGGCCCAGACGGGGATGACGGGCCAGACGGAGAACAGCAGTCCTGCCGCGCCCAGGGCTTCGGCGGCGATCACGACGACGAGCTGCAGCCACCACAGCCACCCGACCGTGGCGCCGGCAGTCTTCCCCAGGGCGCGTTCGGCGTACACCGAGAACGCGCCGCTGGTCGGGTTGGCTGCGGCCATTTCGCCCAGCGCCCACATCACCAGGATAATGAGCGTTCCCGCCACCAGGTAGGACACCAGCACAGCCGGCCCGGCGGCCTGGACTCCGGCGCCGGAGCCCAGGAAGAGGCCGGCGCCAATGGCGCTACCCAGCCCCATCATGGTGAGCTGGCGGGGTTTCATGCTGTGGCCGAGGTGGGTTTCCGGCCGCACCTGCGTGGACTTCATTGTCATGCCTTTAAACCTTCTTGGGGTGTAGTTGGTGGTCCTCGTGGGACCACTCGAATTTACCGCTTCGGCAACGGGCGCCCAAGCTGGGATGGTCCCGCGGGCCTCCTTGGTGGTCGAACGCGCAGTCAGCACGTCCGCGGCGGACCCCTTGCCTGGGTCGCAGGAAAAGAAACATTTTGATTCGGGACAGGCGGGGCTTAGAATTAGTTCTGGTCAAGGTGACTTTAACTAATCGGGGAGAGCGGGGTGGGGCATCGTGTACACCAGTGCAGCCAATGTGGCGGAGCGCCGGAGCGCGCCTCCGTCGCTCGCTATCTCCACGGTCATTTTCGCCCTGCGCCCCAGTGAAAAGTCCGGCCGCCCCACGCTGTGGATCCCGCTGGTCCGCCGCATCCGTGAACCGTACAAGGACCTGTGGGCGCTCCCCGGCGGACCCCTGACCCATGCCGAATCCCTCCAGGATGCGGCGTCGCGCAACCTGCAGGAAACCACGGGCCTGGCGCCCAGCTACCTGGAACAGCTCTACGCGTTCGGCGGCCTGCACCGTTCGCCCAGCCAGCGCGTTGTCTCCATCGTCTACTGGGCGCTCGTGCAGCCCACCGAGGCCGCCCTCGCCGACGAATCGGAGAACGTCAGGTGGTTCCGGGCCGACCGCGTCGGTGACCTGGCCTTCGACCACAACGCGATCGTTGACTACGCCCTGTGGCGGCTGCGGAACAAGCTGGCGTACGGCTCCATCGCCTACCACTTCCTGGGCGAGTACTTCACCCTGGCCCAGGTCAGGGAAGTCTACGAAGCCGTCCTTGACCGCCAGCTGGACCCCGCGAACTTCCGCCGCCAAATCACCTCCACCCCGGAGATTGAAGAAACCGGCGAATACCTCCAGGGCGGCAAGCACCGCCCGCCCCGCCTCTACCGCTTCACCGGCCGCCCAGGCCTTGACCCAGATAACAGGAGCACACCATGAGCAGCGTCAACACAGCCATTCAGCTGATCACGCGCGAACAGGCCGAAAACGCGGCTGCAGGCAAAGCAACAGCCACGTGCAGCCCGGCGCTGGCCAAGGGCCCCTGGGACTACGACCTCGCAGAAGCCCTTGCCGGCATTCCCGCCTACGGCCCGGGTGCGTCCAGCGCCGATGTTGCGCCGGCGGCCACGCCCCGCCAGGGGCAGCTGCCCGAGGAATACAAACTCGCCAGCGACGCCGAACTGGACCGGCGGATCCGCGCGGCGAAGGACGTCCTGGGGGAGCGTGCCGTGATCCTTGGCCACTTCTACCAGCGTGACGAGGTCATCCAGTACGCCGACTTCGTGGGTGACTCCTTCCAGCTGGCCAACGCCGCACTGACGAAGCCCGATGCAGAGGCCATCATCTTCTGCGGTGTCCACTTCATGGCCGAGACGGCGGACATCCTGTCGCGGCCGGAGCAGGCCGTGATCCTGCCGAACCTGGCCGCGGGCTGCTCCATGGCGGACATGGCGGACACGGACTCGGTGGAAGAGTGCTGGGAACAGCTGGAAGAGATCTACGGCACCGAGCCCGACGCCGACGGCCGGGTTCCGGTCATCCCCGTCACCTACATGAATTCCTCCGCCGCCCTGAAGGCTTTCTGCGGCGAGCACGGCGGCATCGTCTGCACCTCCTCGAACGCCAAGACCGTCCTGGAATGGGCCTTCGAACGGGGCCAGCGGGTCCTGTTCTTCCCGGACCAGCACCTGGGCCGCAACACCGCCAAGGCCATGGGCGTGCCGCTGGAGCAAATGCCCATGTGGAATCCCCGCAAGGAGCTCGGCGGCAACGACGAACAGGCACTGCTGGATTCCCGCGTGATTCTCTGGCACGGATTCTGCTCGGTCCACAAGCGGTTCAACGTGGCCCAGATCGAGAAGGCCCGCGCCGACTTCCCCGGCGTCAACGTGATCGTGCACCCCGAGTGCCCCATGGAAGTGGTGGACGCAGCGGACTCCGCAGGGTCCACCGACTTCATCAAAAAGGCCATTGCCGCAGCCACCGAACCCACAACGTTCGCCATCGGCACGGAAATCAACATGGTCAACCGGCTTGCCGCCGAATACCCGCAGCACACCATCTTCTGCCTGGACCCGGTGATCTGCCCCTGCTCCACGATGTACCGGATCCACCCCGGCTACCTCGCCTGGGTGCTGGAGGAACTCGTCGCAGGCCGTGTAGTCAACCGCATCACCGTCGCGGACGCCGTGCAGGCGAACGCCCGGACAGCGCTCGAGCGCATGCTCGCCGCCAGGCCGTAATGAACGCCATCCCAGCCGTGGGACAGACCCGTGCCGCTGCAGACCGCAGCCCATCCCCGCAGCGGCTGATCGTCGTCGGAAGCGGCATAGCCGGCCTGTATGCCGCCCTCCTGGCGGCGGAGGCGGGCGCCGATGTGGTGGTGCTGACCAAGGGCGCGCTCGCGGACAGCAACACGTTCTACGCGCAGGGCGGGATCTCGGCCGTGCTGGACGAACCTGCGCCGGGCGACACCGTGGCTGCCCACATCGCCGACACCCTTGCCGCGGGTGCCGGGCACTGCAACTACGAGGCCGTCCGCGTGCTGTGCACCGAGGCGCGCCACGACATTGCCGGCCTGGTGCGGTTCGGTGTTTATTTTGACCGGGACCACGACGGCGGGCCCGCCCTTGGCCTGGAAGCCGCCCATTCCGCGCCGCGCATCCTCCATGCCGGCGGCGACGCCACCGGGGCGGGTGTGGTCCACGCACTGGTCAGCGCCGTGCTGTCGCAGCAGGCAGCAGGAAAGATCCGGCTGATCGGCCATGCCCTGGCCACCGAACTGGTGAAATCCGGTGACAGGGTGACAGGGGTCAGGTACACCCACGGCGGCCGCAGCCTGGTCATCCGGGGGGATGCGGTGCTGCTGGCCACCGGCGGCGCAGGCCAGCTGTTCGCCCAGACCACCAACCCGGCCGTGGCCACCGCCGACGGACTCGCCCTCGCCTGGCGTGCCGGTGCCGCCGTCGCCGACCTTGAATTCTTCCAGTTCCACCCCACCTGCCTGGTTCCCGCCAGGACGCAGGCCGCTTCCGACGCCGACCCGCTGCTGATCTCGGAGGCCGTCCGCGGCGAGGGCGCCATCCTGCTGGACTCCCGGGGCCGGCGCTTTATGCCCGAATACCATCCGGACGCCGAGCTGGCGCCCCGCGACGTCGTGTCCCGCAGCATCGCCCTCCACCTGGCCAAGCTTGGCGACCCCAACGGCCACGTCTACCTCGACGCAACCGTGATCGAGGCTGCCAAGGGCGCAGGTTTCCTGGCACGCCGGTTCCCGACCCTCAGCACCAGGACCCGTGCGGCGGGCTTCGACTGGACCCGCGAGCTTGTGCCCGTCGCCCCGGCCGCCCACTACTGGATGGGCGGCGTCGCCACCGACCTCCACGCCAGAACTTCAGTCCCCGGGCTGTACGCCGCCGGCGAAGCCGCCTGCACCGGCGTCCAGGGTGCGAACAGGCTCGCCAGCAATTCGCTGCTCGAAGGGCTTGTTTTTGGCCGGCGCGCCGTTGAGTCTTTCCTTTCGTCCGCGTCATCCGTGCCCGCTTGGGTGTCGCCTGACGGCGCTCCTCCGCGTGCTGTCTCGGCCGCTGGCGGCCTCCCCTTGACGCACGCTTCCGGAGCACCCTCAGGCGACGATCGACAGGTCGCCGCGGGTGCCGCTCAAGCAGTACAGAAGACCGACCCGTTGCCTTGGGGTACGAATGACACTGTCCCCGAACCCTTTTCACGCGACGCTTTGCGGCGGCTGATGACTGCCAAGGCCGGGGTGCTTCGGAACGGGGTGCTGTTGGCGGAGGCGGGGGCCGCGCTTGAGGCGTGGGCCGGCGTCGTCCGTCCTGAACTGGTTCCAGTTGAGGGGGATCCGGTGAGGCACGAAGACGCCAATCTGCTGCTGGCCGCCCGGCTCCTCGTGGCTGCGGCCCGGGAACGTACCGAATCCCTGGGCGCCCACTACCGGAGCGACAGCCCGGCCGAAACCACCGGCATCCATGAAGAATTTGAAGAGACCTGCCTAACCCGCCCGAAAGCGAGCCTTGTCCATGACTGAATCCACCGTGTTTGACCTGGCCCTCCCCACGGCGCCTGTGCGGG
Organism: Arthrobacter sp. BE255; assembly: GCF_031457335.1. NCBI lineage: Bacteria > Bacillati > Actinomycetota > Actinomycetes > Micrococcales > Micrococcaceae > Arthrobacter > Arthrobacter sp. BE255. The sequence goes on from NZ_JAVDWK010000001.1 coordinate 611,773, forward strand.
AGATCCTGGAGCGGGCGTTCGCCGAGGACGCCCCCGCCGGTGACATCACCTCACAGCTGCTCATCCCGGCCGAGGCCAGGGCGACGGCGGTGCTGAACGCCCGCGTACCCGGCGTCTTCAGCGGCGCCACGGTCTTCCGGGACGCCATGGTGCTCATTGACCCGGACACCGACGTGGAGCTGCTGGTCGCCGACGGTGAGGCGTTCGACGCCGGCACGCACCTCGCCCGGGTCAGCGGCCGGGCACGCTCTGTCCTGCTTGCCGAACGCGTCGCCCTCAACCTGGTGCAGCGCATGTCGGCGATTGCCACCAAGACGGCGGAATTCGTGAAGCTCACCGAGGGCACCGTCGCACGGATCACCGACACGCGGAAGACCACTCCCGGGCTGCGTGTCCTGGAACGCTTTGCCGTCCGCTGCGGGGGAGGAGCGAACCACCGGTACAGCCTGTCCGACGCCGTGCTGGCCAAGGACAACCACCTGGCAGTGATGACCGGCGGCGACCCCGCCAAACTTACCGGCCTCCTGGCGGCAGCCAAGGCACAGCTGGGCCACACCACGCACTTTGAGGTGGAAGTGGACAGCATCGACCAGATCGAACCCGTGCTCGCCGCGGGGGTGGACACCATCATGCTGGACAACTTCACCCTGGAGGAGCTCCGGACCGGCGTGGCACTGGTGGGCGGACGCGCCCGCGTGGAGGCCAGCGGCAACGTCAACCTGCAGACCGTGGCCGGAATCGCCGCCACCGGTGTGGACGTCATTTCCATCGGCGGACTGACCCACAGCGTCGCGGCACTGGACCTGGGCCTGGACGTAGAGCTGAGCGTCGGGTGAGCGCGCCGTGATTTTCCTTGATGCCGCGGCCACCACCCCCGTCCGCCGCGAGGTGCTGGATGCGATGTGGCCCTACCTGACCGGCGAATTCGGCAACCCGTCGAGCCATCATTCCCTGGGCGAGGCCGCGGCCGCCGCGCTCGCGGACGCACGTGCCGCCGTCGCAAATGTGCTGGGCTGCAGGGCAGGCGAGGTGACCTTCACCTCGGGCGGCACCGAGGCCGACAACCTTGCCGTGAAGGGCATTGCCCTGGCACGGCAGGCTGCCGATCCGCGGCTCAACCGCGTGGTGGTCAGCGCCATCGAACACCCCGCCGTGGATGAATCGGCACGCTACCTTGAACGGTTCCACGGATTCGCGGTGGACGTCGTTCCCGTTGACGGGACGGGGCTGGTGACCCCGGAGGCGCTTGCCGCCGTCCTCCGCCCCGAAACGGCCCTCGTCAGCGTGATGTACGCCAACAATGAAGTGGGCACCGTCCAGCCCATCGCCGAACTGGCGGCGCTGGCCAGGGCGCAGGGCATCCCGTTCCACACGGATGCCGTCCAGGCCGCCGGCTGGCTGCCCCTGGACGTCAAGGCGATCGGCGTGGACGCACTGAGCATTTCCGGCCACAAACTCGGGGCGCCCAAGGGCTGCGGCGTACTCTACGTCCGCGGACGGACCCGGATCGAACCCCTTGTCCACGGCGGCGGACAGGAACGCGGCCGCCGCTCGGGCACTGAGAACGTCGCCGGAGCCATAGGCCTGGCCACCGCCCTCACCCTGGCCCAGCGGGACCAGGCCGGCTCGGGCGCCCGGGTGGCGGCGCTGCGTGACAGCTTCACGGCGGCGTTGCTCGGCGGCGTGCCCGGAGCTGTCCTGACCGGCCACCCCACGAAGCGGCTGCCGTCCGTGGCGTCTTTCTGCTTTCCCGGCACCAGCGGGGAATCCGTCCTTCTCGAACTCGAACGGCAAGGAGTGGTGTGCTCCAGCGGTTCGGCCTGCGCGGCCGGGTCAGACGCGCCCTCACCGGTCCTGACGGCACTCGGCATCCCCGCCGAGGTGGCGCAGACCGCGGTACGGTTCAGCTTTGATTCATCCGTCAGTGCCCCGGACCTGGACGCTGCTGCCCGGGCCGTGCTGGCCGCCGTCGCCAGCGTCCGGACCCTCGGCCGGGCATAACGCGCCGATCCCCGGTCAGATGTGCCGGGCGCGGCGGAAGATCCAGTGCCGGAGCATGGTGAAGCGGACAGCCGTGGCCAGGAAACCGGACAGCGTGGTTGTCCAGAGCTCGTCGGCGACAGTTGCTTCGGGCCTCAGCCAGTGCAGGATGCCCAGGCTGCTTCCCGTGATGACCAGGGCAACGGCGATTACGATCAGCCCATGCAGGTGGTCGCGGGCCATCCGGCGCTGCCCTGTGATCTTGAACGTGAGCCTGCGGTTCATGGCGGTGTTCAGGAAGGACGTGGCAACCAGCGCGGCCGCATTGGCCAGCTGCGGACCCAGCCAGGGGCGCAGCAGTGCGTAGAGCCCCAGCGACGCGGCCGTGCAGACGATGCCCACGCCGGTGAAGCGGATGAGCTGGCGGACCACCGGGAACTTCAGGATCCCGCGGTAGTGCCGGGTGGATGGTGCCCGGCGGCCTTGGTGGACGCCTGCCTGCTGCGTCAGCTGGGCGGCGGGCGCAGCAGGGGATTCCATGGGTCAAGCCTGACACATCAGGCCGCAGATCCCTCCCAGGAAGCTGCCTTCACCGGGTTGGTGAGTTCGCCGATGCCCTCCACACGGCACGTGACCGTATCGCCAGGGCCGATGGGCGCACACTCGGCCGGGAATCCGGTCAGGACCAGGTCCCCGGGGTGCAGGGTCATGAAGGACGTCAGGTAGACCAGGATTTCGTCCACGTTCCAGCCCAGGTCCGCGCTGCTGGCAGGCGCCAGCACAGTGCCGTTGTGGACGATGCCGATGGCCAGGTCTGCGACATCGAGGCTGGTGACGATCCACGGCCCGGCAGGCGTGAAAGTGTCCTGGCTCTTGGCGCTGGTCCACAGCTCGTCCGACTTCTGCAGGTCCCGGGAGGTCACGTCGTTGCCGATGGTGAATCCCAGCACGGCGCTGCGCGCAGTGTCCGGAGTCAGGCCCCGGGCCTTCCGGCCGATCACGATGGCCAGTTCCGCCTCAGGGTCAACATGGCCGGCGTCTGACGCCAGCTCAATGGCGTCGCCGGGTCCGATCACGCTCGTGGCGGCCTTGTGGAACGCCTGGCGCGGGAGGGCACGGCCGGCCTCGCCCGTGTTGTGGGCCATGCCCAGAACGTTGGCCGGGACGCTGGGGGCGAGGAACTCGAAGCTTCGCTGGTGCACACTGTCGCCCGGCGTCCAGCCGGCGCGGGCAGGGCTGGCGGCGTTGGCCGGGGATCCGGGGAAGGGTGTGTCCACCACAGTCCAGGTGGTGCCGGCGTCACTGGCGAAGTCGGCGGCGCTGTTGGCCACAAAGAACTGTTCCCCGGGCGCCGCGGGGGAGACGGGACGGACGCGGGCAAGGCGGAGCGGGGCGGTCATAGGTTTTCCTTCAGGGACGTGCGACGGCGGCAGGGGCCCGGTTGCCGGGCGGTCAGTACAGTTCGCCGGCAGGGATCTCGACGGCGAGACGGTTCGACGGTCCGGCCAGCGGACATGCCCATGCCTCGTTGTAGGCGCAGGACGGGTTGTACGCGAAGTTGAAGTCAAGCACGAATTCAGCGCCGGGACCGGTGCCGTGGACACCATGGAAGGCGCCCTTGATGGTGTCGATCAGGTAGCGTCCGGCACCGTAGCTCCCACCCGGCTGCCCGGCCGTTGCATCCCGGAACGGAACAAAGATGCCGCCGCCGTATCCCTGAAGCTTCCAGACGGCGAGCTGTCCCATCTCCGGAAGGTCGAACGTGCCGAGGCGGACGAAGTTGACCACGCCGTCGGTGGCGGTTTCCACCGACATTTCCCGGCCCGCGCCTTCACCGGTCAGCGGCACGTGGAAGCGGTAGATGGGATCGTAGTCCGCCGTCCGGAGTCCGGAAAACCGCGCCTTGTCCTGGCTGGTCAGCGCAGACGCCGGATGGGTGGCAAACATCCGGTCACGCTCGTGCCGCCAATAGGAATGGGCCTCCGCGGGGCTCTCCACCGAAATTTTCCGGACCGTCTCGTAAAGGGAGAACGTCCGCAGGCGCCAATCCGCAATGTCGATGGCGGAGATGTCCGCCAGGCTGTCGTCCGCCACGCCATACTGCTCTTCCGCCATAGCCACCAGCCTAGTCCCTCGGAGCGCGCTTACCTTGCGGCGGCGGCGCCCGGCGCTACGCTGGCTGCATGACGCGCAAGACAGCAGTGCTGGGGTTCCGGATCATGGCCGTGCTCGTGTGCGGAGGCGTGGCCTCCGGCTGCAGTGCCCAAGGTCAGGCCGAACCGTCCTGGACCGCGCAGCCGGACGCGACTGCGTCCACCGCTGCCCCGACGGGGACGGCAACGGCAACGGCGTCGGCGGATCCGGCGGCGTCCGGCGACCAGGGTTCGCCGACGCCAGGTGCGGGGGCCACATCGGCTGCGTGGAAGACCTTTTCGGACCCCGGCAAGACGGTGAGCTTCGACCTGCCGGAGGAATGGATCGCCCAGTCGGTGACGCCCGAGGAAGGGACGATGGCAGGTGCGCTGAAGGTCGAGGTAAAGAAGCCGGACGGAACCGTCATTGCCTCGCTGCGGACGGGACTGCCGCCGTCGGCCCCGGAATGCGCGGAGGCGGCGCGCCGGCCCTACACCGTGATCAGCAGCGTGCCGGTGGACCTGCCGGCACTGGCAGGAGAGGGAACCATCGCACCGCATGTGGTGTTCAGGGTGATCCAGGGCTACCGGTACTTCGGGTCCTTCGGCATCACGAACATCGTGGGCGGCGCCGACGGGCAGGCGTGCGAACTGCGCAACGTGGTCCGCGGCCCGGCCGGCAAGGGTGACTACTCCTTCGGGGACCTGCCGGCGCTCAGGGCGTTCGCGCCGGATGAAAAGGTGGCTCCCGCCAAGGCCTTTGACACCCTGGACCAGGCTGCGAAGTACGTGGATGAGGGCGCCGAATTCGCCAACGTCCAACGGATGCTAATGTCTCTGGAGATCAAAAACTAGTCCTGCTGCCGGCCCACCCCCGCCGGTCCAGAGCGGAGACTGGCAAACCACTTCCACACACCCCGGAGATCAATGGACCGCTCTGTTTCCGCCCGCCTGGTTTTCAGGACCGTCGCCGACACCAAGGTTGCGCTGGCCATTTCCGTGGCCAGGAACCCCGGTTACACCTCGTTCGAGGAATCCCTGTCGGTGACGGTTGAAGGCGCGCAGGTTCCGCTGACTGAATTATCGGACCACCATGGGGGCCGGATCCACTACATGGAGTTCCCCGATCCGTCCGAGGTGACAGTCGACTATTCGGCGTCGGTGGCCGGACAGGCCGACCCCGAGGAGGCACCGCTGGCGGACCTCATCCGCTACGTCCGCCCCAGCCGGTACGCCGAGTCGGACCGGCTCCTGCCCACGGCCTATGCGGAATTCGGCGGGCTCCACGGCGAGGAGCTGCTGCATGCCGTGCGGAACTGGGTGTACGGCGAGCTGAGGTACATCAGCGGATCATCGCGGGGCACCGACGGAGCAGTGGATACCCTCCTGCACCGCCGCGGCGTCTGCCGCGACTTCGCCCACCTTGCCATCGCGCTGCTCCGGTCCAAGGACATCCCCGCGCGGCTGACTGCTGTCTACGCGCCGGGACTGAGCCCGATGGATTTCCACGCCGTGGCCGAAGCCCACGTCAACGGGGCCTGGCACGTCATCGACCCCACGGGGCTCGCCCCGCGGGAGTCGATGCTCAGGATCACGGCCGGCCGCGACTCTGCCGATACCGCTTTCCTGTCCACCGTCGGCGGAAGCCTCACCCTCCACCAGATGCGCGTCACCGCAGTAGTGAACGGCAACCTGCCCGCTGAGGACCCGGCCAGGCTCGTCGTGCTGCGCTAGGCCTGGAGTTTTTTGTCCGGATACAGGGGCATAAACCCTCCGCATCCGGACAAAGAATCTCAGGTCAGTGGCGCGCGCCCACGGAATGACGCAGCTTCTCGGTGAGCCGCCTCAGTTCCTTCTGCTCGGCCGCGGTCAGGGCAGGACCCAGAAGCCCGGAGATATCCCGGACGTGTTCCCGGCCGATGTCCTTTTGCAGCTCGGCGCCGGCGTCGGTCAGCTTCAGCAGCACCCCGCGGCCGTCCTCGGGGGCCGCCATCCGCTCCACCAGTCCCCGTTTTTCGAGCCGCTCCACGAGCCTGCTGAGGCTGGACTGGCTCAGCAGGACATGATCGTTGAGTTCGTTCAGCCGCAGCCAGCCCGACGGGCAGCGGGAAAGCGTGAACAGGACATCGTACTCGTTAATCGCCACCTTCTTGAAGGCGGGCCCGGCCTGGAGCTTCCGCATCACGGCCACCTGGGCCCGGAACAGGGACTCCCAGGTTTCAGCGGCGAGCCTGACCGGAGATTCGCCGTCGGTGGCCATCACGCCTCCGACGGGGTTGTCTCGGCGCTCTGCGCAGCCAACAGGGTGGCGACCCGGCCGGCGTGCGTGGGCGGTTCCGGAACGTGCGCAGGCTTGAGGGCCGCGTACTCCTTGCGCAGGACCGGCAGGACCTCCTCGCCGAACAGGTCAAGCTGTTCCAGCACGGTCTTCAGCGGCAGGCCCGCGTGGTCGATCAGGAACAGCTGGCGCTGGTAGTCACCGAAGTACTCGCGGAAGGTGAGTGTCTTTTCGATGACTTCCTGCGGGCTGCCCACCGTGAGCGGGGTCTGCGAGGTGAAGTCCTCCAGCGACGGGCCGTGGCCGTAGACAGGGGCGTTGTCGAAGTAGGGCCGGAACTCCTTGACCGCATCCTGGGAGTTCTTCCGCATGAAGAACTGGCCGCCGAGCCCCACGATCGCCTGGTCCGCCTTGCCGTGGCCGTAGTGCTCGTAGCGTTCGCGGTAGAGCCCGATCAGCTGCTGGTAGTGCTCCTTGGGCCAGAAGATGTTGTTCGCGAAGAACCCGTCGCCGTAGTACGCGGCCACCTCGGCGATCTGCGGCGTGCGGATGGAGCCGTGCCAGACAAAGGGGGCGACGCCGTCGAGCGGGCGGGGCGTGGAGGTGAAGTTCTGCAGCGGGGTCCGGAACTTGCCGGACCAGTTCACGGTGTCCTCGTCCCACAGCCGGCGCAGCAGGCTGTAGTTCTCGATGGCCAGTTCCACGCCGTCCTGGATGTTCTTCCCGAACCAGGGGTAGACGGGGGCCGTGTTGCCGCGGCCCAGTACCAGGTCCACGCGGCCATCGGACAGGTGCTGGAGCATGGCGAAGTCCTCGGCGATCTTCACCGGATCATTCGTGGTGATCAGGGTCGTGGCGGTGGACAGCGTGATCCGCTCGGTCTGCGCCGCGATGTAGGCGAGGGTGGTGGTGGGGGAGGACGAGAAGAACGGTCGGTTGTGGTGCTCGCCGATGGCATAGACGTCCATGCCGATTTCCTCGACCTTTTTGGCAATCGCGACGGAGGCCTTGATGCGCTCGTTCTCCGTGGGGGTCTGTCCCGTGGTGGGGTCAGCGGTGATGTCGCTGACGCTGAATACGCCGATCTGCATGATGTGCCTTCCGTTCTGGCTGTCCGTGGTGGGCTTACCACCACTATACCCGATTTAGATGCATATGCATCTATCGACGGATACAACGCCTCCGGGGCCGGATTATTCCCGTTCGTTTAGCCCGGCTCGCCCGGTGCGGCGCGGCGGCCGCTGACCTTGGGAACCATGCCCGTGGTCCAGTCGCGGAACTCGTCGTCGACGTCGTCCGCGGGACCGAGTTCCGGGCGCTCGTGCAGCGCCCGGAGCAGTGCCTTCCTCTCGCGGCGCCCCTCCACCAGCCGGTAGAGGACAGGGACCAGGACCAGGGTGAGGGCCGTGGAGGAGACCAGGCCGCCGATCACCACGACGGCGAGCGGCTGCGAAATGAAGCCGCCGCCGCCCGTCAGGCCCAGGGCCATGGGGGTCAGCGCGAACACGGTGGCGAGAGCTGTCATGAGGATGGGCCTCAGGCGCTGCCGGGCGCCGTGGGTGATGGCGTCCGCCACCGGCATCCCCGCCCTGCCGTCGCCGGGCTTCCGGTACTGGTTGATCAGGTCGATGAGCACAATGGCGTTGGTCACCACAATTCCGACGAGCATCAGCATGCCGATCAGCGACGGCAGGCCCAGCGGCACACCGGTCACCAGGAGCAGCGCTACGGCGCCGGTGGCCGCGAAGGGGACGGACACCAGCAGGATCAGCGGCTGGACGAGGGATTTGAAGGTGGCCACCATAATCACGTACACAATGGCGATGGCGGCCAGGAGGGCCAGCCCCAGCTGCCGGAAGGACTCTGCCTGCTGCGTGGTGGCCCCGCCCAGGGTGGCCGTGACCCCGGCAGGCAGCTGGACATCGTCCAGCCGGGACTGGACTTCGGCGCTCACGGCGCCAAGGTTGGAGCCCGACGGCGTGAGGGAGACTTTCGCGGTCCGCTGCCCGTTGCTGGCGGTGATGGAGATCGGGACCTCCACCTGCTCGACGTCGGCAATGGTGCCCAGCGTGGCCCGTCCCCCCGGAAGCGGGATGTTGCGCACAGCCTCAACACTGGTGAACCGGGTTCCCTCGCCGATCTGGACCGGGAAGTCGTCGGTTTCGATCCGGACCGTCCCGGCGGGGACCGGACTGATCGTTGCGGCGAGCACGCCGGCCACCTGTTGCTCGTTCAGTCCGGCGGCCACGGCCTTGGCACGGTCAACCTTGACCTGGACAACGTTCTGGCTGGCTGCAAGGTTTGTGGCCACCTCGCTGGTGCCGGGCACACCGCCCATTGCCTCGACCATCGCATCGCTTGCGGTGCGGAGATCGGCGGAGGTTGCGGCCCGCAGGGTGATGTCCACCGTGGACGAGGTGCCGAAGCCGCCCTGCTGCGTGCCCACGGAGATCTTCCCGGCGTCGGGGATGCCGGAAAGCTCTGTGCGGACTTCTTCCTGAAGCTCAGCCTGGTCCGCTTTTTCGTCCGTCACCACGGTGAAGGTCGAATTGGAGGCCCCGGAGGATACCAGCGCGGCGAAGCCCGCCTGGGCATTGCCGGACGTGACCTGGATGGTCTTGACGCCGTCGATGCCGCGCAGCACCTCTTCCACCCGGACGGCGGCGGCGCTGGTCTCGGCCAGGCTGGTGCCGCCCGGCAGGACCTGGCGCACGGTGAGGCTGTTCTGCCCGGACTGGCCCAGCAGGTCCGTGGCCAACAACGGGGTCATGGCGCCGGTGGCGGCCAGCACCAGCCCGGCGGCAACCAGCGTCACCACCGGATGTTTCTGGGTCTTGGTCAGGATGGGGAGGTAGCCCCGCTGCAGCAGGCTCTTCTGCTCGGCTTCCAGTGCCCTGGCCCGCACGGCCGCGGCAGCCTCGCGGGCGACAGCGGATCCGGGGGCAGCGACCGCCGGGGACTTCAGGAACCAGTACGCCAGCACGGGAACGATGGTCAGCGACACCAGCAGGGATGCCAGCAGTGCCATGGTGACGGTGAGCGCGAACGGGCGGAAGAGTTCGCCGGCGAGTTCGCCAACGAACGCGATGGGCAGGAAGACGGCCACCGTGGTCAGTGTTGAGGCGGTAATCGCCCCGGCCACTTCCCGGATTGCCGTCAGGATGGCGGTGACCTTGTCCTCACCGTAGGCGAGGTGGCGTTTGATGTTCTCGATGACCACGATCGAGTCGTCCACCACGCGGCCGATGGCGATGGTCAGTGCGCCCAGCGTCAGGATATTCAGCGAGTAGCCGGTCGCTGACAGTCCGATGAACGTGATGAGGAGCGACAGGGGAATGGAAACCGCCGTCACCAGCGTGGAGCGGGACGACATCAGGAACACGAGGATCACGGCCACGGCGAACCCCAGGCCCAGCAGGCCCTCGGTTGTCAGGTCCTTGATGGACTTCTCAATGAAGGGTGCCTGGTCGAAGACCGGCGTGAACGTGGCGTTGGAGCCTAATTCCGCTTCAAGGTCACCGATGATGCCTGCGACGGCGTGGGAGATGGCCACCGTGTCGCCCTCGGGCTTCTTGGTGACGGAAACCGCCAGCGTTTCCTTGCCGTTGGTTCGGGAGATGGAGGTGCGTTCGTCATCCTTGAGCGAGACGTCCGCCACGGAGCCGATGGTTGCAGGCTGCTTCGTGCCGGCAAGAGGCAGGGCCCGGACGGCGTCGAGGGAGTCCACCGGACTGCCGATCTGGAGGGAGAGGGTCTTCCCGTCCTCTTCGACGGTTCCGACAGGAACCAGCGCCCCGTTGTTGGCCAGTGCATCGCGGATCGCCGTGATGGTTGCGCCGGTGGACGCCAGGGCGTCCATGCGCGGCAGGATCTGGATGTGCTGGGTGGCGCCGCCGGTCACATCGGCGCTGCGGACGCCGTCGATTTTCTGCAGCCGGGGGATGCTGAGCCGCTGCAGGTCGGCATTAAGCCCGCTCAGGGATTTGTCCGAGGAGACCGCCAGGAACAGGATGGGGAAATCGCTGATGCTGCCGGCGATGGCCTGCGGCTGGACGTCATCCGGCAACTGGCGTTTGGCATTGGAGATGGCCCGGTCGATCTGGTTCCGCGCCCGGTCCAGGTTGGAGCCGTACGTGAACGTCATCGAGATCTGTGAGACGCCCGTGCGGGATGTTGACGACGTCGATTCCAGACCTTCGACGCCGTTCAGCGCCTTCTCCAGCGGCTCACTGACCTGCTTGTCCACCACCTCCGGCGAAGCGCCGGGCATCGCGGACAGCACAGTGATCTGCGGGAACTCGATGGAGGGGATCAGTTCCTGCTTCAGCGAGGACATGGTGATCACCCCGAACACCGACGCGAAGACGGTGATGAGGGCGATCAGTGCCCTGTTTGCCAGTGAAAGTTGTGCCAGCCGGAACATCGCGTGGTCTCCTGACGGGGTTGGCGGACTGGTATGGGGATGAACTGCTGCCCGCCGACCCCGGCAGGGTCAGCGGGTCGCGGAAACGCTCTCCAGCTGGAGGGCAGTGGCGGTTGCCTTCTCAAGTTCCTCGGCGAGTTCCGGGTTGCTGTCCAGCTTGGTGCCGTAGCCGGGCATCATGTCCTTGAGCTTGCCCTGCCAGCCCTTGAAGTTCTTCGGGAAGGACTTCTGCAGCAGTTCGATCATGATCGGCACCGCGGTGGAGGCTCCGGGGGAAGCGCCCAGGAGCGCACCGATGGAGCCGTCGCGGCCGGCAATGACTTCCGTGCCGAACTGCAGCACGCCGCCCTTCTTCGGGTCCTTCTTGATGATCTGTACACGCTGGCCGGCGGTGATGAGTTCCCAGTCGCCGTCCTTGGCCTCGGGGTAGTACTCGCGCAGCGCCTCCACCTTGTCGCCGTGGCGCTTGGCCACCTCCTTCACGAGGTAGGCCGTGAGGTCCATGTTGTCCTTGGCCACGGCGAGCATCGGGATAATGTTGCTGGGCCGGATGGACAGGGGCAGGTCCAGGTACGAGCCGTTCTTCAGGAAGTTCGTGGAGAAACCGGCGTACGGGCCGAACAGCAGGGAGCGTTTGCCGTCGACGTAGCGGGTGTCCAGGTGCGGCACGGACATGGGCGGTGCGCCCACAGAGGCCTGGCCATAGACCTTGGCGCTGTGCTGGGCGGCGAGGGTCTCGTCGGTGCAGCGGAAGAACTGGCCCGAGACGGGGAAGCCGCCGAAGCCCTTGCTTTCCGGAATCCCCGAGGCCTGCAGCAGGTGCAGTGCGCCGCCGCCGGCGCCGACAAACACGAACTTGGCATGGATCCTGCCGTGTTCCCCGGAAGCCGGGTATTTGAGCGAAAGGTCCCAGCCGCCGTCGGACGCTTTGGAAATGCCCGTCACGTCATGGCCGTAGTTGATCTCGACGCCGTTGTTCCCGAGGTAGGTGGTCAGCTCCCGGGTCAGTGCGCCGAAGTCGACGTCGGTGCCTTCGGCCGCCCGCGTGGCGGCGATGCGCTGCTTCGGGTCGCGGCCCTTGACGATCAGAGGGGCCCATTTAGCGATCTGGCCGTGGTCCTCGGAGTATTCCATGCTGCGGAACAGAGGGTGGGGCTTCAGTGCCTCGTACCGGGTCCGCAGGAACTTGGTGTTGTCCTCGCCGATGACAAAGCTCATGTGCGGGACGGTGTTGATAAAGCCCTTCGGCGAACCGATCAGGGACTGCTCCACGAGGTGGGACCAGAACTGCCGGGACAGCTGGAACTGTTCGTTGATGAGCAGCGCCTTGGTGGGGTCCACCGAGCCGTCTTTGGCTGCGGGGGAGTAGTTGAGCTCGCAGAGTGCGGCGTGCCCGGTTCCGGCGTTGTTCCACGGACCGGAGCTTTCCAGTCCGGGCTCGTCGAGGCGCTCGAAGAGGGAGATGGTCCAGGTGGGTTCGAGCTGCTTGATGAACGCCCCCAGTGTGGCGCTCATGATGCCGCCGCCGATCAGGACGACGTCGGCATGTTTGGTCTTGGAAATAAAAGTCACAGTGAGTCTCCGATAGCAGCGGCTCTGGCTGTCACAGAATATCCCCGCGTGACCCTCTTACTGAAATTGGACGGGCCCGTCAAGGCTTTAGCTGGACCTTGGTGAAAACTTCGTTTAAGACCGGGGAGGCCGGGTAGCTGGCCACCCGGTCCGAGAGTGCCAGTGCCGAGATGGGGAATGCAATGGGAACGGCCGGAACCGACGCAGCGATCTGGACATTGATGGTGTGATATTGCTCATCACGCTCCTGTCCCTGCGGCATGCTGCGGGCCCGGTTGATTTTTGAGAAGACCTGGGGGTCCTGGTATCCGAACTCGCCGTTCTTCTCGCCGAACAGCGGCCCGACAAAGTTGTCGGCGTCGGCGTAGGCACCGTTCCAGCCGAGCAGGTGGAGGGCGTGGTCGCCGGGGGACTGGACTTTCTGCAGGTACCCGTCGGACCAGTCCACCGGGACGGGTTTGATGTTCAGCCCGACGGCGGTCAGCTGCCGGCTGATCTCGGCGTAGACCTTTTCAGGCGTGGGGAGGTAGGGCCGGGTGGCGTTCAGCGGATAGTAGAACCTGAGTTCTTCGCCGTTATAGCCGGAGTCTTCCAGGTAGGTCTTTGCCTTGGCCGGGTCGTGGCCCAGCGACGGGGCTTCGTTATTGAAGCCACTGATCTTCGGTGGAACGAACTGGGAGGCCTGGGCGGTGTTGTCGATGAAGAATTTACGGATCAGGGTGTCCTTGTCGATCGCCATCTCGATCGCCTGCCGTACTTTCACGTCCTGGAGGACCGGGACTTCCTGGTTGATGCCCACGTACATTACGGAGAAGGGGTCCCGCTGCACGATCTGCATGCCGCGTTTGACCAGCTGGTCAAAGTTTCCCACCGTGACGGCGTCGAAGCCGTCGATCTTTCCGTCGAGGAGTGCCTGCAGGCGGGTCTGCGGATGGTCGTACGTCAGGAAATTGATGGTGGCGATTTGCCCCCGCTCGCCCCAGTAGCCCTTGTTGCTGACCAAGGTGACGGCTGCGTCATTCCACGTTCCGAGGCTGAAGGGGCCGGTCCCCACAGGATTGGTGGCGAAGGCTGACAGGGGCTGCCCGCCCCGTACCTGGTCCAGCACATCCGCAGTCCCGGCGGCCAGTGCCGCCGGCGACGCCATGGCGAAAGCCGGCAACGTCAGGGCCTGGAGGAAAGCAGTGAAGCGTTGCGTGAGGTCGATCCGGACAGTGTCGGCGGAAACGGCCGTGCAGCTCTTGAAAATGGAAAGGGATGCCTCGTCGGAGTGCGCCTTGAAGACACCCTTGAAGGAACTTCCCGGGGCCTGTTGGCGGAGCGCCGCCGGGAATGCGAACCAGCGGTTGAAGTTGGCGCAGACGGCGTCTGCGTTGAAGGGGGTTCCGTCGTGGAAAGTGACTCCGCTGCGCAGCTTGAAGGTGTAGGAGCGGCCTTCGTCTGATTCGGTCCACTCGGTGGCCAGCAGCGGCGTGGGTTTGCCCGTTGTTTGGTCCACTCCCACCAGGCCTTCGAGGATCTGCCGCGTGATCCGGTAGGACTCAACATCGCTGGAGAGTGCCGGGTCGAGCCCAAGCGGCTGGGAGGCCGTGCCGAACGTGAAGGTGGCGGACGGACCGTCTCCCGCTGATGGCGTCGACGTGGTGGGGGAAGAGGGTGAGGGACCCGGGACGCCGGTGCAGGACGTCATGCCCAAAGCCAGGAAAACGGCGCCTGTCTTGATCACCGTTCGTCGCGATGTACTGCTGGGCACTCGTTGATCACCTCTGGGCTGCGGGCTGGCTCCGCTGTCTGCGGGGGCCAGCCCAGTCTAGTTGACGGACCCGGAAGGTCCCGGGGACGCAGTTGGACCCGGCCTGTGAGGGCCGGGTCCAACGTTGTGCGCGGAGCCGCCGGGGGAGTCAGGCCGGGCGGCTCCAGGGGAGCCCGGTGTTGACTGCGCCCAGGGTTACTTGGGCATCAGCACCGAGTCGATCAGGTAAACGGTGGCGTTCTTGGTCTGGACGCCGCCGCAGATCACGCTGGCGCCATCAACCATGAGGGCATCCTTGCTGCCCGTGACGGTGACTGATCCGCCCTGGACCGTGGCGTGGGTGCCGGCGATCTTGTCCGGAGTGATCTGGCCGGGGACCACGTGGTAGGTCAGGATCTTGCTCAGCAGGGCGTCGTCGGTCTTGAGCGTCTCGATGGTGGCAGCGTCGATCTTGGCGAAGGCGTCATCGACCGGAGCGAAGACCGTGAACTCGCCGCCGTTCAGGGTGTCCACGAGGTCAACTTTGGGGTTCAGCTTGCCGGAGACAGCCGCCGTCAGGGTGGTGAGGATGGGGTTGTTCGAAGCTGCAACGGCAACGGGATCCAGTGCCATGCCGGCAACGGAGCCTGCGCCGGTCGGAACCTTCTCGGCGTAGCCTGCACAGCCGGCACCAACCAGGTTGGCTGCCGGGTCCATGGGGGCAGCGGAGCTGGCCGACGGTGACGGCGCCATGCTGGAGGCAGAGGGCGTGGATGCCGGTGCTGAGGAAGAGTTCGCCGTGGTGGCCGAGCCGCCGCAAGCGGTCAGGCTGAGCAGAGCTGCAGCTGCAACACCTGCAACGGTGAAAGTTGTGCGCTTGATTGACTGCATTTCGATTCTCCTTGTTAGTGCCGATCATTGCCTGCTGCGGGCAATCTGCCTGCCGCATGTGGCCTTTTCCGACTTGGTGGGCACCTGCCCTTGGCTGGTGTCTCACTGTGTATTCGGGCGCTGCCGTGAAGCGGATGGGTGAATCTCAAGGAGTTTTTTTGGGTTGGCGCCCTGTCGGCTCAAAATCCGCGGAATTCCAGGCTTCTCCGGGGCTTAAACAACACAATCCCGGGCCGCTGGGGCCCGGGATTGCGTATTTTCATTTGTCTGGCTGTGCGCAAGGGGGGACTTGAACCCCCACGCCCGAAGGCACAGGAACCTAAATCCTGCGTGTCTGCCAATTTCACCACTCGCGCTTGGCTGCCCCCGCAAAAAACCTGCGACGGCGGATGCCAGGTTCCATTGTAGCGCCGGCCGGCGACGGGTTCCGTCAGCCGCCGGAACCTTTAGGAATCAAGCTTGAGGTCCCGGCGAAGCTTTGCCACATGGCCTGTCGCACGGACGTTGTACTGCGCTATGGACACCTTGCCATCGGGGTCCACCACGATGGTTGAGCGGATCAGGCCCTGGTAGGTCTTTCCGTAGTTCTTCTTCTCGCCCCATGCGCCGTAGGCCTCGGCAACCGCGTGGTCTTCGTCCGAGAGAAGTGGAAAGCTGAGGGCTTCGGCGGCGGCGAATTTTGCCAGCTTCTCCACGGGGTCGGGGGAGATGCCCAGGACTTCGTAACCGGCCGCCTGCAAGGAGGCCAGGCTGTCACGGAAATCGCAGGCCTGCTTGGTGCAGCCAGGGGTGGATGCCGCGGGATAGAAGTACACAACGGTGCTGCGGCCGCGCATGGAAGCGAGGCTGACGTCCTTTCCGTGCGAATCCTTCAAAGTGAAGCCTGGTG
Source organism: Arthrobacter sp. BE255 (assembly GCF_031457335.1). NCBI lineage: Bacteria > Bacillati > Actinomycetota > Actinomycetes > Micrococcales > Micrococcaceae > Arthrobacter > Arthrobacter sp. BE255. The sequence goes on from NZ_JAVDWK010000001.1 coordinate 627,670, forward strand.
CTTCCGTACCGGTCGTGAGTCTGTCAGCCACAGTTAATCTCCTAGTTGAAGGCGGGACATTCCAGCTTAGTAAGCGTGCTGGACCGGGGCGAATCGGCACTTGGCTATACTGCTGGTATGCCTGATATGGATCACTGGCCCACTGGGCGCCTACTGTCCACCGCGGCCCGTCTCGTAGAACACTCGTGGAACGAAAAACTCGGCGCCATTGGGTTGACCCATGCCGGTGTCATCGCGATCGAAGTCCTGGCGGCCCAGGGCCCCATGACGCAAGCGCAGCTGGCCCAGTACGTCCGCGTCCAGGCGCAGACCATGGGCAAGACGCTGAGCAGGCTGGAAACACACGGACACATCGCCCGTGTCCGCAGCACATCGGACCGCCGTAGCCACGTCGTCTCCCTGACGGACCGTGGACGCGAGGCGGTGACTGCCGCAGTTGAGATGGAACGTTCGGTCCTGGCGGCCGCTTCGATTGACCCTGATGTCTTGCGCCAGGAGCTCCAGGCCGTGGTCCGGGAACTGGCAAGCCAATTCGCTTCCCCTGAGTCCAAGGCTTTGGCGGACGGTTCCCCGGTAGGCTGACTGCACCACCGCCCGGCAGGCGCAATCACTGGCTCGACGGTGGTTGCGCGCTTTTATTTAATCGCCAACAGGTCGCTTGTGACCGTGTCCCGTCGCGCGGCGGCGAAGCCCCGGTCCGTGCCCATGAAGGAATTTGTTGATCAACCGCGCCGCCAGCACCAAGACCGCTGCCCTCCTCACAGGACTGCTCCTTGCAGGTTCCCTCGCCGGCTGCGACACCGCAGCCCATGCCGGACCAAGGACGTTCGACACCGAAGCCGCGGCTGCCCTCGCCCAGCTGGACACCGTCCCGGTGAAGGGCAGGGCGCCGAAGACCGGCTACAGCCGCGATGATTTCGGCCCCGCATGGGCCGACGTCGACCGCAACGGCTGTGACACGCGCAACGACATCCTTGCCAGGGACCTCGAAGGCGAAACGTTCAAGCCCGGGACGCAGGACTGTGTGGTCCTGACTGGCACCCTGGCGGACAGGTACACAGGCACGACCATCAACTTCGTCCGTGGCAACACCACCAGTTCTGCCGTCCAGATCGACCACCTCGTTGCCCTGTCGGACGCGTGGCAGAAAGGCGCCCAGCAGCTCACCACAGACCAGCGCAAGCAGCTGGCCAACGACCCGCTGAACCTTATGGCAGCAGATGGCCCCACGAACAGTGCCAAGGGAGATAAGGACGCAGCCACGTGGCTCCCGCCGAACAGGACGTTCCGCTGCGAATACGTGGCGCGCCAGACGGCCGTGAAGGCCAAGTACCGGCTGTGGGTCACTCCGGCCGAGCACGATGCGATAGCTGGAATCCTGGGCGCCTGCAGCTAGGCCCCGCACGTCCGCTGCCAGGTGTCCCCGGATTCCCAGCCTGCCGGGCCTCGGCCATGAACCTGGTGCCCGCCAGGGCCAGGGCTTCCTTGGCGGGGTACCGTCACGGGTGGCCGGTGGACGGAAGCCCGGCGTGCCTCTGCGGTGTCCACGGAGGGGCGGGGAAATAGCGCGCAAATATGCCCAGATGATATCGACGGGCAAAGCAAAACCCCGCCTTCCTGGCTTGTGGCCATGAAGACGGGGTTTCGGTTGGTGCACCCCCCGGGACTTGAACCCGGAACCCATTGATTAAGAGTCAATTGCTCTGCCAATTGAGCTAGAGGTGCATCTTGTGTTTTGATCTCCCGGGGCTTTTTATTTCCCGGTTGATCTCCGCAACGACATGAAACTCTACACGAACTTTTGGTCCATGTGAAATCGGCGGAGAAGGCGGGAAGCCGCATCAGCCCTGAGGGGCCAAAATCAGCACAGAATCAGGGTTTTGGTTGTTTGTCAGCAGCCAAAATCGGCCGTCCGGCGCCCGGATGACGTCGCGGATCCGGCCGAACTCGCGTGTGAAATAGGCCACAGGATTTCCGGCTTCCTCACCGTCCAGGGGAACCGTCCATAATCTCTGGCCACGGAGTGCACCCAGGTACGCGGTAGAGCCAACAATCTCCAGCCCGCTGGGAGAGGATTCAGCGGTTGACGGCCAGACCGCCTTCGCATCCCGGAACCCTTCCCGGTGCGGCGCCCCGGTGACCGAGGGCCAACCATAGTTGGCGCCCGGAAGAATGAGGTTGAGCTCGTCGTTGACGTCGGGCCCGAACTCGCTCGCCCACAGCCGGCCCGCACTGTCCCAGGCCAGGCCCTGGACGTTGCGGTGGCCAAGGCTGTAGACGGCATTGCCGAAAGGGTTACCGGGCGCCGGGTGGCCCTCCGGTGTCAGCCTCAGGATCTTCCCGCCCAGTGCGTTCGGGTCCTGAGGCTGCTCCCGGCGCTGTGAATCGCCCGTCCCCACGTAGAGCATGCCGTCGGGTCCAAAGCGGATCCGGCCGCCGTTATGCGTGGATGCCTTCGGGATGCCCGTGAAGATGACGTCCGGAGGGCCGATGGTGTACGTCCCGTCACCGTCGTCCGTGAGGACCGCCCGGGCGATCCGGTTGTCGTGCTCCTCCGTGAAATAGAAGTAGAGCAAGTTGTCCGAAGCGAAAGCAGGGGAGAGCGCGAGTCCGAGCAGCCCGCCCTCCCCGGCAGGAACCACTCCGGGGAGCTCTCCGATGGTGGCGGACCGGCCACCGCGGACTGCCTTGAGCAACCCGGAGTCACGCTCGGAGATGACCGCGGTTCCATCCGGCAGGAACACGGCGGCCCACGGAATCTGAAGTCCGAGGTCCAGCCGTTCCACCAAGGCAGGCGTTCCGGTGGTGCCCGAACCCATACTCGTGCTGCCACCGGAAGGGGGCCCGGCGCCGTCGCCCGTGCATCCCGTAAGGATCAGGGAAAAGGCGGCAGTCCAGGCCGCGGCGGTGTGCCGGAGCCGGAAGCTATTGGAGCCGGGTCCGCCGGGGGGCCCGGAAACCGGCTGCTTCGGCATGGGCCGGTGATTCAAACCAGACTCCCGCACGGGTCTGCTCATACTCCGGATGCCCCTCTTCGTAGTAGACCATGGAGCCGGCGTCACCCTTCACCGTGTAGTCGGCAGGACCGCTCCCGTCCGCAGACGGCGATGCCGACCCGTCGCCGTACGGGCGGTCCGCCGCCAGATGGCCTGCAGGTTCGGGAACCGGCTGGGAGTCCACCGCCGTGGGCTCGACGGGCTCAGCGGTGGAGGGCTCGTCACTTCCCGCCTCGGCGGCGGCTGATTCAGCCCCGGGCAGGGTGGGGGAGTGTGGCCCGGTGTACTCGGGATGATGGACCGGAGCGGCCGCGGTGGAGGCTGCGTCAGCAGTACCCGCTGTGCCGGTTCCTGCTGCAGAGGCCCCGGTTGCGGCGGCTGTATGGGCAGCGGGCGATCCGCCGGCCTCTGACCACTGTGTCTCCCACTCGACCCCGTTGTCCGGAGCCGGGCCGGCAGCAGGCGCTGCTGCGCCGTCGTTTCCGGCAGGCGGCAATTCCCGGGCTGCCATTGGCTCCGCCGGGGCGGGTGGTGCCGGTGCTTCCGTTGGCTCCGCCGGAACCGGGGCCGGAGCCGATGAAAGTGCAGGTTCTGCTTCCGTCCGCTCAGGCACGGCCGAATCCCGTTCCGCAACCTGTCCGGCATCTGATGGAACCGCCGGCTCGGAAATGTCGTCATCGGCGGTCGTGGGGGGAGCCGGTTCCGACGGCCGTCCGAAGCCTGCTGCCGTGGCGATCCCGGTGGTGCCCGCTGCCGCGGCGGAAGCGGCCGCACTCCCGCCTGACAGGGCGCCGTCCGCCCGGATTCCTTCCGACGGAGCGGCCCCGGTCCTGCCGTCGTCGCCGGTGGCCTTGCTGGAATTGCTGCGGTTCAGCAGCCACCAGACAACACCGACAATCAGCACGATGAGAATGATCCAGAAGACAAAATCCATATCAGGGCCCTTCAGTCCGGATGGCAGGGTTGCCGTTCCCTGACGGTACGTCGGGGCAAACGGGGCTGTCTAGGTCCCAGCGATAGGTCCGGGTGCCCCGCGGACCCTGAAGAAGGCCCGAACAACGCCGGGGCCGTCCAGTAGCCTCTCTACATGGACTTCAAGCGGCTGCGGATTCTGCGCGAACTTGCCGACCGGGGCACGGTGGGTGCCACTGCCGAAGCCATGCACGTCACGCCGTCGGCTGTGTCCCAGCAGCTCAAAACGCTTCAGGACGAGCTTGGGGTTGTCCTCATCGAGAAGGCCGGCCGGGGCGTCCGCCTCACCGAAGCCGGCCTGGCGATGGCTTCTGCTGCTGCGGATGTGTCAACGGCAATGGCCCGTGCAGAGGCGACCATCGACACCTACCGGCACGGCTGGCAGGCCCATGTGCGGGCCGCCTTCTTCCCCAGTGCGGCGGAGATGTTCCTGCCGGGACTCCTGCACCGGGTCGGGGCCGTCGACGGCCTGCACCTTGAAGCCCACTTCGAGGACCCGGGTGTGGCCGGGTTCGCCGGCCTTGCGGCGGACTACGACATTGTCCTGGCCCACAGCGTGGATGGCCCGGAGGTGTTCGCCTCCCCCGGACTGGTCGTGGTCCCCCTGCTCAACGAGCCGCTCGATGTTGCGATGCAGGCAGGCCATGCGTTGGCGTCGAAATCCCGGCTGACCGCCCGGGACGTGGTGGGCTACCCGTGGATGGGGGTTCCGGAAGGCTTTCCGTTCGACGCCGTATTGCGGCAGATCGAGAAACAGGCCGGCTCCACGGCGGTCCGGGCGCAGCTGTTCCCGGACCTGAGGGTGCTGGAGGCACTGGTCAGCGCCGGACACGGCCTCGCTCTGCTGCCCCGGTACACCGCTGCGGCCAACCAGGGCCGCGGGTTTGTGCTCAGGCCCCTGGTGGGCGTGACCGCCCGCCGCAGCATCGTGGCCCTGGCCCGGCCCGACGTTGCGGCCCGGACCACCATCCGGAAGGTGCTGGAGATGCTCCGGCAGGAGGCGGAGTCGGTTGCGGCCGGGCGGGGTCCCGGTGATTTCTGACACGTTTTTCGCCGTTGCGGCGAGTGGTGATCTCAATATATGAGACGAGAGTCCACTATTTGATCGAAATATTCACGGATTTGGGCTTCACGGACCCGTCAGTGTCGTTGGCCCCCTCATCTGAGTCATAGACTTTGACGCATGAGTGAGGACACCCAGATCGCAACCGAAAACAAGCCTGACATCAAGCCCCGCAGCCGGGTAGTCACCGACGGCATCCACGCCGCCCCCGCGCGCGGCATGTTCCGCGCAGTCGGCATGGGCGACGACGACTTCGCCAAGCCGCAGATCGGCGTCGCGAGCTCCTGGAACGAAATCACTCCCTGCAACCTTTCCCTGAACCGGCTCGCCCAGGGCGCCAAGGAAGGCGTCCACGCAGGCGGCGGATTCCCCATGCAGTTCGGAACCATCTCCGTCTCGGACGGCATCTCCATGGGCCACGAAGGGATGCACTTCTCCCTGGTGTCCCGCGAAGTCATCGCCGACTCCGTGGAAACCGTCATGCAGGCCGAGCGCATCGACGGCTCTGTCCTGCTGGCCGGCTGTGACAAGTCCCTCCCGGGCATGCTCATGGCTGCCGCACGCCTGGACCTTGCCAGCGTCTTCCTCTACGCCGGCTCCATCATGCCCGGCTGGGTCAAGCTCGAGGACGGCTCCGAAAAGGAAGTCACCCTCATCGACGCCTTCGAAGCCGTCGGCGCCTGTGCCGCAGGCAAGATGAGCCTCGGCGACCTCGAGCGCATCGAAAAGGCCATCTGCCCGGGCGAAGGCGCCTGCGGCGGCATGTACACGGCCAACACCATGGCCTGCATCGGCGAGGCCCTGGGCATGTCCCTGCCGGGCTCCGCCGCTCCGCCCTCGGCAGACCGCCGTCGTGATGAGTTCGCCCGCAAGTCCGGCGAAGCAGTGGTCAACCTCCTGCGCCTCGGCATCACTGCCCGGGACATCATGACCAAGAAGGCCTTCGAGAACGCCATCGCCGTGACCATGGCCTTTGGCGGCTCCACCAACGCCGTGCTGCACCTGCTGGCCATCGCCCGCGAAGCCGAGGTTGAGCTGACCCTGGACGACTTCAACCGCATCGGCGACAAGATCCCGCACCTCGGTGACCTGAAGCCGTTCGGCCGCTACGTCATGACGGACGTCGACAAGATCGGCGGCGTGCCGGTCATCATGAAGGCACTGCTCGACGCCGGCCTGCTGCACGGTGACTGCCTCACCGTTACCGGCAAGACCCTTGCCGAGAACCTGGCGTCCATCAACCCGCCGGACCTCGACGGCAAGATCCTGCGCGCCCTGGACAATCCGATCCACAAGACCGGCGGCATCACCATCCTGCACGGTTCAATGGCCCCGGAAGGCGCCGTCGTCAAGAGCGCCGGCTTCGACGCCGATGTCTTCGAAGGCACCGCACGGGTGTTCGAGCGTGAACAGGGCGCCCTGGACGCACTGGACAACGGACAGATCAACAAGGGCGACGTTGTGGTCATCCGCTACGAAGGACCCAAGGGCGGCCCGGGCATGCGCGAGATGCTCGCCATCACCGGCGCCATCAAGGGTGCCGGCCTCGGCAAGGACGTGCTCCTGCTGACCGACGGCCGCTTCTCCGGCGGAACCACCGGCCTGTGCATCGGCCACGTTGCGCCGGAAGCTGTCGACGGCGGCCCCATCGCCTTCGTCAAGGACGGCGACCGGATCCGCGTGGACATCGCCGCCCGCTCCTTCGACCTGCTCGTTGACGAAGCAGAGCTCGAATCCCGCAAGGTCGGCTGGGAGCCGCTCCCGGCCAAATTCACCAAGGGTGTGCTCGCCAAGTACGCCAAGCTGGTGCACAGCGCGTCAACCGGCGCATACTGCGGGTAGGCAGCGCCTACCCGGATCGTTTGGCGCTGAGCGCCAAACGATCCGGGGCCCTCGGCGCTACCCTTATTAAGCCTTGCCGCCTTGTGCGGTCGGGCTCAGGGCAAAGCCGCAGGCACTGCTTGTTTCGTGGACAAGGGGGTCCACACTGTGAGATGCGCGCCGCCGTCGTTGACATGCATCTCACGCAGAGGGAAAACTGAACGCATGATCTCATTCGTTACCGCCGGCGCCGTCGTCGTCCTTACCAGGCGCGTGGCTCAATAGCCCGACTGGTAACGAACCGTCACGCGCAAACCCCTCAAAGAGCCACCAGGCTGAGGGGTTTTTTTATTTCCCGCAGTTTCCAAAAATACAGATGATCCACAAGGAAGAGTCCGATGAGCAAAGGATCGCCGATCAGCCCCTCGCTGATGGCTACTAAGTCCGCTGGAGCCCCCAAGGCTCCGGAACGCGCCGACCGAACGGCTGACCACGCCGGTGTCGTCGCTGATCTTGCTGCTGTCTCTCCTGTCCTTGGGCCGAACAACGTTGTACCCCCAACGGTGATGACCGGCTCGCAAGCTATTGTCCGCTCGCTCGAAGAACTCGGCGTGGACGATATTTTTGGTTTGCCCGGTGGCGCGATCCTGCCTACCTATGACCCCTTGATGGCCTCCAGGATGAATCACGTCCTGGTCCGTCACGAACAGGGAGCCGGCCACGCCGCGCAAGGCTATGCCATGGTCACCGGCCGGGTGGGCGTTTGTATCGCCACCTCCGGCCCGGGTGCCACCAACCTCGTTACCGCCATCATGGATGCCCACATGGACTCCGTGCCGTTGGTGGCCATCACCGGCCAGGTGTCCAGCGGTGTGATCGGCACCGACGCATTCCAGGAAGCCGACATTGTTGGCATCACCATGCCGATCACCAAGCACTCGTTCCTGGTGACCGACCCCAACGACATCCCGCACGTGATGGCGGAGGCGTTCCACCTGGCCTCGTCCGGCCGTCCCGGCCCTGTCCTCGTGGACGTTGCCAAGGACGCCCAGCAGGGGCAGATGACTTTCTCCTGGCCGCCGAAGATCGACCTCCCCGGCTACCGCCCGGTGACGCGCGGCCACAACAAGCAGGTCCGCGAAGCAGCCAAGCTCATCGCCGCGGCCACCAAGCCGGTGCTCTATGTCGGCGGCGGTGTGGTCAAGGCGCATGCCTCCGCGGAACTCCGCGAGCTGGCGGAGCTGACAGGCGCGCCCGTCGTCACCACCCTGATGGCGCGCGGTGTGTTCCCGGATTCCCACCCGCAGCACGTGGGCATGCCCGGCATGCACGGCACGGTGTCCGCGGTCACGGCGCTGCAGCAGTCCGATCTGCTCATCACCCTCGGAGCACGCTTCGATGACCGCGTGACGGGCATCCTGAAGTCCTTCGCGCCGCACGCCAAGGTGATCCACGCGGATATTGATCCCGCCGAAATCTCCAAGAACCGCACAGCGGATGTGCCGATCGTGGGATCCGTCAAGGAAATCATCCCCGAGCTCACCGAGGCGGTACGTTCACAGTTCGAAGCCGCCGGCACCCCGGACCTGACCACGTGGTGGGCTTTCCTTAACAACCTCAAGGAAACCTACCCGCTGGGCTGGACCGAACCGGAGGACGGACTCTCGGCCCCGCAGCGCGTCATCGAACGCATCGGCGCGCTCACCGGTCCCGAAGGCATCTACGTCGCCGGCGTGGGCCAGCACCAGATGTGGGCAGCGCAGTTCATCAAGTACGAACGTCCGCACGCCTGGCTCAACTCCGGCGGTGCCGGAACCATGGGCTACGCGGTTCCGGCTGCCATGGGCGCCAAAGTCGGCGAACCGGACCGCGTGGTCTGGGCCATCGACGGCGACGGCTGCTTCCAGATGACCAACCAGGAACTGGCCACCTGCGCCATCAACAAGATCCCCATCAAGGTTGCCGTCATCAACAACTCCTCGCTGGGCATGGTGCGCCAATGGCAGACCCTCTTCTACGAGGGCCGCTACTCCAACACCGACCTGAACACCGGCCACGAGACCGTCCGCATCCCGGACTTCGTCAAGCTGGGGGAGGCGTACGGCTGTGCGTCGTTCCGCTGCGAACGTGACGAGGACATTGATGCCACCATCCAGAAGGCCCTCGAGATCAACGACCGCCCCGTGGTCATCGACTTCGTAGTGAGCCCCGACTCCATGGTGTGGCCAATGGTGCCCGCCGGCGTGAGCAACGACCAGATCCAGGTTGCCCGCAACATGACCCCGGAATGGGAAGAGGAGGACTGAACATGACCCGCCACACACTGTCCGTTCTGGTTGAAGACAAGCCCGGTGTACTGACCCGCGTCGCGAGCCTCTTTGCCCGCCGCGCCTTTAACATCAACTCCCTGGCCGTCGGCCCGACGGAGGTCCCGGGCATGTCCCGGATGACCGTCGTCGTCGACGCCGACGGTGACCTCATTGAACAGGTCACCAAGCAGCTCAACAAACTGGTCAACGTGATCAAGATCGTTGAGCTGACCTCCGAATCTTCCGTACAGCGAGACCACATCCTGGTCAAGGTACGTGCGGATGCCGCGACTCGTCTGCAGGTGACCCAGGCTGCAGACCTGTTCCGAGCTTCAGTGGTTGACGTCTCCACAGACTCCGTAGTCATTGAAGCAACCGGCCACCCCGAAAAGCTCACGGCACTGCTCTCAGTGCTGGAGCCCTTCGGCATCCGCGAAATTGTGCAGTCCGGCACCCTGGCCGTTGGACGGGGATCCCGCTCCATGAGTGACAGGGCCTTGCGCAGCGCTTAGGACCGCGGGGCACCGCCCCACCAGCAGCGCAATGCCCGTGCAGTACCGCAACACCCAGACTAATTACCCCGAGAATCCACTCAAGAGGAGTTACAAAAGTGACTGAAATGTTCTACGACGACGACGCCGACCTGTCGATCATCCAGGGTCGCAAGGTTGCGATCGTCGGCTATGGCTCCCAGGGCCACGCCCACGCGCTGAACCTGCGCGACTCCGGCGTCGAAGTTACCATCGCCCTCAAGGAAGGCTCTTCCTCGATCGCCAAGGCCGAGGACGCCGGCTTCACCGTCAAGAACGTGGCCGACGCCGCCGAATGGGCCGACGTCATCATGATCCTGGCGCCGGACCAGCACCAGCGCTCGATCTTCAACGACTCCATCAAGGACAAGCTGACCCCGGGCAAGGCCCTGGCCTTCGCGCACGGCTTCAACATCCGCTTCGGCTACATCGAGGCACCCGAGGGCGTCGACGTCATCCTGATCGCCCCGAAGGCTCCCGGCCACACCGTGCGCCGCGAATTCGAAGCCGGCCGTGGCATCCCCGACATCATCGCCGTCGAGCAGGACGCTTCCGGCGCTGCCTGGGACCTGGCGAAGTCCTACGCCAAGGCCATTGGCGGCACCCGTGCGGGCGTCATCAAGACCACCTTCACCGAAGAGACCGAAACCGACCTGTTCGGCGAGCAGTCTGTCCTCTGCGGCGGCGTCTCCCAGCTGGTCCAGTACGGCTTCGAAACCCTGACCGAAGCCGGCTACCAGCCGCAGATCGCCTACTTCGAGGTCCTGCACGAGCTCAAGCTCATCGTTGACCTCATGTGGGAAGGCGGCATCGCCAAGCAGCGCTGGAGCGTTTCCGACACCGCGGAGTACGGCGACTACGTCTCCGGCCCGCGCGTCATCACCCCCGAGGTCAAGGAAAACATGCAGGCTGTCCTCGCGGACATCCAGAGCGGTGCCTTCGCCAAGCGCTTCATCGAGGACCAGGACAACGGCGGCGTTGAGTTCAAGGCCCTGCGTGCCAAGGCAGAACAGCACCCGATCGAAGCTGTCGGCCGTGAACTGCGCGGATTGTTCTCCTGGCAGCAGCAGGACGAGGACTACGTAGAGGGCTCCGCAGCCCGCTAAGGCTGCTCCCCAGGCGCCCTTCACGGTGCGCCAGTGAGGCCGGGTTCACACTTAACAATGTGAGCCCGGCCTTTCCGTCAGCCTAGACTTGATTTATCCCCAGGACTGCAACGCAGAGGATCAGCCGTGTCAAAACCCGTAGTACTGCTCGCCGAAGAACTTTCGCCCGCCACGATCGAGGCCCTGGGCCCGGACTTCGAGATCCGCCAGACGGATGGCGCCGACCGGTCCCAGCTGCTTTCGGCCATCGCGGACGTGGACGCCATCCTGGTCCGCTCCGCCACCCAGGTGGACGCCGAAGCCATCGCCGCCGCGAAGAACCTCAAGGTCATCGCCCGTGCCGGCGTGGGCCTGGACAACGTGGACATCAAGGCCGCTACGCAGGCAGGCGTGATGGTGGTCAACGCGCCCACCTCGAACATCGTCTCCGCCGCAGAACTCACGGTGGGCCACATCCTCAGCCTGGCGCGGCACATCCCGCAGGCAAGCTCTGCCCTGAAAAACGGTGAATGGAAGCGCTCCAAGTACACCGGCATCGAACTCTTCGAAAAGAAGATCGGCATCATCGGCCTCGGCCGTATCGGCGCACTGGTCGCCGCCCGCCTGCAGGGCTTCGACACCGAGATCCTCGCCTACGACCCCTACATCACCTCGGCCCGTGCCGCGCAGCTTGGCGTCAGGCTGGTCAGCCTGGACGAACTGCTGAGCCAGTCCGACTTTGTCACCATCCACATGCCGAAGACGCCTGAGACCGTCGGCATGCTCGGCGCAGACGCCTTCACGAAGATGAAGTCCACCGCCTACGTTATTAATGTTGCCCGCGGCGGCCTCGTCGATGAAGAAGCCCTGTTCGCAGCCCTGCAGGACCGCCAGATCGCCGGCGCAGCCGTGGATGTTTTCGTCAAGGAACCCAGCACGGACCTGCCGTTCTTCACGCTCGATAACGTGATCGTAACCCCGCACCTGGGCGCCTCAACGGATGAAGCCCAGGAGAAGGCCGGCGTTTCGGTTGCCAAGTCAGTGCGCCTCGCGCTGGCCGGCGAGCTTGTTCCGGACGCCGTCAACGTCGCCGGCGGTGTGATTGCCCCCGACGTCCGCCCGGGCATCCCGCTGATCGAAAAGCTTGGCCGGATCTTCACCGCCCTGACGCACGCCTCGCTGACCCAGATCGACGTCGAGGTGGCCGGCGAAATAGCCGCACTGGACGTCAAGGTCCTCGAACTCGCCGCACTGAAGGGCATCTTCGCCGACGTCGTGACCGAGCAGGTCTCCTACGTCAACGCCCCGGTCATCGCCGAACAGCGCGGCATCAACGTCCGCCTCATCACGACGGCGGAAGCGGAGGACTACCGGAACGTCCTGACTATCCGGGGTGCCTTGAGCGACGGCAGCCAGATCTCCGTGGCAGGTACGCTCACGGGCCCGAAGCAGATCCAGAAGCTCGTGGGCGTCAACGGCTACGACGTCGAGATCCCCATCAGCGAGCACCTCGTGGTTGTGGCCTACGCGGACCGGCCCGGCGTGATCGGCACTATCGGACACATCCTGGGCATGAACAACATCAACATTGCCGGCATGCAGGTTGCCCGGCAGGCTGAGGGTGGCCAGGTCCTGGCCCTGCTGACCATCGACAGTTCCGTGCCGCAGCAGGTCCTGGATGCAATCAAGGCAGGCATCGGCGCGGAAATGGTCCGCGAAGTGGACCTTGAGGACTAGCATCCCAGCATCGTGAACTACGCGTGACCGCGACTTAACGTCGGCCACGTATGATTGGCCGGTCTGCTTACAATGGCTAGGTCCTGTTTCAGGACCGGGTCGGCAGGCCGGCCAATACTTTTTGCACACCAGGCAGGAAACCAACCCTCACGTCCGTCAAACGCGGATGATGGTGTGCGCACGCAATCCAGGTTTCAGGGAGCCCAATGAACGCCGTCCAGAGGTTCATCAGAAGCAAAGTGCTGCTGCTGACCGCGGCCATCTTGATCGCAGCCATGTGCTTGTCGGTCCTCGTCCAAGGCCAGTCGCAGGCAGCACTCAACCGGACGGTGGATGAAAATTCACGCGGACTCTACGATGTCCTGGTCCAGGCCAAGGCAGGGTCCGGCGCGCTGATGCAGCCGGAAATTGCCAGCGGCAGCGGCGGTATCAGCTTTGAGCAGCTCGAATCCATCCGGGACCTGACCGGCACGTCGGTGGCGGCTCCCATCAGCCTGGTCTCGCGCGTGACCCAGAACCTGGAAGCCCCACGGCTCGACGCCATGGACTACCTCGGCTACAACGCAGGCCTCGCTGGCACCGCCACGGCGGACCAGGCAGCAGGTGCCACGGCCCCCGCCCAGTGGCCGGCCGCCGAGTCGGTCCTCAGCGACACCGCGAAGAAGTACCGGCTCACGGCCAGCGCAGTGAGCTCCGACGGCGTCTCCGAGCAGACCCTCTTCAAATCGACCGCAGAAGGCAGCCTCGGCAAGGCCAAACTGGTGGAGGAGAAGGCCGCCGGTGGAAGCAGCATCCGCATCGCTCCGCCCGCCGGCGAAACCGGCATCAAGTTCCCGGACCCGGCCGGTGGCTCCGAACACAACCTGTTTAACCTTTCCGTCTCGCTGCCGTTGTCGCCCGAAGTGACCGAGTCCGTCGTCGCCGTCGACCCCGTGGCGGAACGCGCGCTGCTGGGCCCGGCAGGTGACTTCCTGGCCCCGCTGGAGAAGGCGCCGCCTGCGGACGCCCGGAACGCCGGTGCAATCGGCCGGCACTTCGAGAGCCTGTTCACCAACGGCATCGGCATGAAAGAACTGGCAGAAGGCCCCGACTTCCTGGGTGTCAAGCTCAAATACTGGGCGCCCCTGATGACCCAGTACCAGCAGGCAAAGCGCAACGGACAGCTCACCGCGGACTCGCAGGCCATCCCGCTGATTGTCCGTTCCGGCACCTCACTGGACCTGAAGTACAACGTCAAGATCGAAGAGATCGACGCTTCCGGCAAGGTGGTCAAGGAAGTCGGCACCGCCTCGCGGTCGCTGGACAAGGACTACCTGCCGTTCGTTTCGAAGGATCCCTTCGCGCTGTCCTGGCCCGGCTCAACCGACCACTCGTCGCTCCTTGGCAGCCAGGGCAATTTCAACCAGGGGCTCTACACGCCGGCCACCTGGAGCACGGACTTTGCGGCCGCCCCGAAATACACCGACGGCGACACAGCTGCCAATGGCGCCGTTGAAAAGTCAGCTGTGCCCGGGGAATGGGTAACAGTCAACCGGCTGCCCGAGAAGACTCCTTCCGGCGGACCGGTGGACCAGACCCAGCGCGAACCCGTGGACGAGCGCTCCTACCGCGAAGACCTGGACACCGGTGAGAAGCTGGCCGCACCGCTCGCCATGGTCTACGGAACCTTTGACCAGTCCGCTGTCGCCGAGGCCGCAGGCGACGTGAACCGCCTCCCGCTGGGCGGCTACGATCCCACCCCCTTCACGTTGACCAAGGACGCCGAGGGCAAGGAAGTCACAGCCACCCAGCTTGAGCCGTCCCTGAGTGCCACCGGACTGGCGAGCCAGTCCGCCGGTGCCATCACCGACTACTACGGCCTCGCTGCCGCCCGCGGCTACAAGGACAACGCCTCTGTCATTGACGCCGTCCGGGTCCGTGCCAAGGCGCCCGGAAGCTGGAAGCAGGCACAGCCCGACGTCGAAAAGCTGGCCGGCGAAATCCGTGAGATGGGCCTGGAAGCCACCGTCGTCGCCGGATCGGCCCGCGAGGACGCAAGCATCTTTGTTCCCGGCTACTCCAAGGACGGCGCAGGCAAGGAATCCGCGCTGGGCACTGTCCAGCAGTCCTGGGTCCGGCAGAACGCCGCCGACGCCGTTTCCGGGTCCCTCACCGGCACCAACGTCACCCTGCTCTTCCTGACGCTCTGCGGCGCCGCTCTGCTGACCGGGGCCTCGACCGTCAGCTACATCCGAAAACGCAAGACCGAGGCCGGAACCCTGCGCGCCATGGGCTGGACCCAGCGGAGGATCCGAAGCTGGGTGCTGGAGGAATTCGGGGTGGGAGCGGCGCTGCTCGCCGTGGCGGGAATCGCACTGAGCATTGTGAGCTGGAGCCTGACGACGGTCATCGTGTCGGCGTCGGTCCTCGTCCTGTATGCGGCAGCGGCCTTCTTCGCGGCGCAGCAGCTGCGCCACCGCGACGAGGTGGACCAGGAACCGCAGCATGACGAGCGCCTGATCCCGGTGGATTCCCCGCTGACGTTCGCCAACCGGCAGCTCAGCACAAACAAGTTCAACACCCTGTCGCTGGCGGTGGCAGTGGGTGTCTTCGGGGCCGCCGTTGGCGGGCTGATCGCACTGCTGATCGACATCCCGCGGGCCGCCGGCGCCAGCGCCCTCAGCGGGCTCGCCGCTGCCAGCGTCGCGTTCCCGAGCATCCTCCTGGCACTTTCAGGCGTGATCGTGGGACTCGTGCTGACGCTGGTGACCGGACGTTTTGAGCTCAATGCGAAACGCCAGTACCTTGGCATCCTTGAGGCCATGGGCTGGAACCCGGACATGCTCCGCCAGGTCCGACTGTTCGAAAACGCGCTGGTGGGCACGGTGGCCCTGCCGCTGGGCGTCCTGGGCGCGCTGGGCATCGGGCTTCTCCTTGCCCCGTATGCCGCCCTGTGGGCCGGAGTCGCCGGCCTCGTGGCTGTACTTTGCTGGATACCGATTGCAACGAAAGTGGTCCAATGACAAACGAGACGAATGTTCACCGGAGCCGGAGGTCCGGCTCGGTTGAGGCGCCCCTGCAGACCCGTGCCAACACCATCGTCAAGGCCTCGGACCACGGCACCCCGCTGGAACTGAGCGACATCACCATCCGCTACGGCGGCGGCAAGGGCGGTGCCGAAGCGGTAAGCGTCGTCGAGGGGTTTGACCTGACGCTGCATGCCGGCGAGATGCACTGCGTCGCCGGCCGAAGCGGCTCCGGCAAGACCAGCATCCTGACCGTGGGCGCGGGACTGACGTTGCCGACGTCGGGCCGTGTCTTCTGGGAAGGCGACTCCCTTGAAAGCATGGGCGACGACGAAATCGCCGACCGCCGCCGTGCCCTTATCGGCTACGTGGACCAGGGCGGGGCGCTGATCGACGGCATGAGCGCGCTGGAGAACGTCCTGCTGCCCGCCGTTCCCGACGGCGAGGTGGAGCAGCGCCGCGACATGGCCAAGGACCTCCTGGACCTCGTGGGGCTGGGGCGCCGCATGCGGCACCGTCCCGCGCAGCTCTCCGGCGGCGAACGCCAGCGGGTGGCCATTGCCCGGGCACTGATCCTGGGCACCCGTGTCCTGGTGGTTGACGAGCCGACGGCCAGCCTCGACAGGGCATCCGCCAACCGCATCATCAGCATCCTCAAAGACACCACCAATGACGGAATCGCAGTGCTGGTCGCTTCACACGACCACGAACTGGTCCGCCTGAGCGATACGCTGACTGAACTTATCTAGCCCGTCCCTCCGCACCAAAGGTACCGTCCGAACGTGACAGCTCCAGAGAAAAACCCGTTCTACATCACCACGGCCATCACGTACCCCAACGGGGTGCCCCACATCGGCCATGCCTACGAGTACATCGCCACCGATGCCATGGCGCGCTTCAAGCGGCTGGACGGCCATGACGTGATGTTCCTGACGGGGACGGACGAGCACGGCATGAAGATCGCCCAGACGGCCGAAAAGGAAGGCATCACGCCGAAGGAGCTGGTGGACCGGAACGCGGAGGTCTACAAGGCGGCGCACGCCGCGCTGGGGATCAGCTACGACCGGTTCATCCGCACCACGGATGAGGACCACTATGCCGCATCGCAGGCTATCTGGAAGAAGATGGAAGCCAACGGCGACATCTACCTGTCCAAATACGAGGGCTGGTACTCCGTCCGCGACGAAGCCTTCTACGTCGAGGACGACACCGTGGTCAAGGACGACGGCGTGCGCTACTCGAAAGAGACAGACACCGAGGTGACCTGGACAGCCGAGGAGAGCTACTTCTTCCGGCTGTCGGCCTACCAGGACCGGCTCCTGGCGCTGTATGAGGCGCAGCCCGAATTCGGCGCACCGCAGTCCCGTTTCAACGAGGTCATCAGCTTCGTTAAGCGCGGCCTTGAGGACCTGTCCATCAGCCGCACGACGTTTGACTGGGGCGTCCCCGTCCCCGGCAACGACAAACACGTGATGTACGTGTGGGTTGATGCGCTGACCAACTACCTGACGGGCGTCGGCTATCCGGACGTCGACTCGGAATCGTTCAGGAAGTTCTGGCCCGCTGACGTCCACGTCATCGGCAAGGACATCTCCCGGTTCCACGCGATCTACTGGCCCGCGTTCCTGATGAGCGCCGGCCTCGAACTGCCCAAGCGTGTGATGATCCACGGCTTCCTGCACAACAACGGCGTGAAGATGTCCAAGTCCCTCGGCAACGTGGTGGCACCTGCAGACTTCGTGGCGCAGTACGGCCTGGACCAGGTACGGTTCTTCTTCCTCCGCGAGGTCCCCTTCGGCGCTGACGGAAGCTACAACCACGAAGCCATCGTTGGCCGCATGAACTCGGACCTGGCCAACAACTTCGGAAACCTGGCGCAGCGGTCACTTTCCATGGTGGCCAAGAACTGCGAAGGCAAAGTGCCGGTACCCGGAGCCTTCACCGCCGCGGACACCGCCATCCTTCAGCAGGCGAACGGGCTGCATGAGGCCGCCAGGGCCGCCTTCGAAAAGCAGGAGTTCAGCCGCGCCCTCGAAGCCATCTGGGGTGTCCTGGGGGACACCAACGCCTACTTCGCCGAGCAGGCCCCCTGGGTGCTGCGGAAGACCGACGTCGAACGCATGAACACGGTGCTGTACGTGACTCTGGAAGTGCTGCGCATCGTGGCCATCCTGGCCCAGCCCGTGATGCCCACGGCCACGGCCGCGCTGTTGGACACCTTGGGACAGCCCGACGGCGCGTCCCGGCAGTTCTCCGCGCTCACCACACCGATCGCCGCGGGAACGCCGCTGCCGGCGCCCGCACCCGTTTTCCCCAAGTACGAGGAACCGGCCGAGGCGTAGGGTACATTCCGGGCCGGACCACTTGCTCCGGCCCGGAATGTGTACCGGCACGGCCAAAACAAGTAGTGCCCGTTCGCGAATGCGCGTACCAAGTACTGGAGACGTACAAGTACCCCGCCACATAGCCTGTTTCCGTAAGCGAACTGATGATTCACATCTGGGAGAACCGTCGCCCTGATGCCGTCTGTTTGCCGTTGTACCCGTCATATTGGGGCGGTCGCCGTTTTCCCTTGAGTCTGATCAGTTTCGACCAGACAATTGATGGAGACGGAAATGAAACGGATCCTTGCCGCATTGGGTGTCACAGGCCTCGCAGTCCTGGGTGCCTCGGTGACAGCTATCGCGTCGCCAACGGAATCACCGGGCGGCGGCGACATGATCACCATTTGCCACGCCACGGGCTCAAGCACCAACCCCTATGAGCAGATCACCATAAGCCTCAGCGGTCTTCACGGCCATGCAAACTCCAACCACCAGCTCGAGGAAGACATCATCCCTGAGAATGGCGGGGACGTGCTGCCCGGCGGCGCCAATTTGGACAAGGTCGGCATCTGGAATGCCGGCTGCGTGACACCCTTTGCATCGCCCTCACCCACGCAGCCGGGGGACAACGACAAGAAGATCACCATCTGCCACGCGACAGGCTCGGAAACGAACCCGTTTGAGGTGATCACCATCGCCCTGCAGGGCCTGAACGGCCACGCCAACGCCAACCACCAGCTCAGCGAGGACATCATCCCGCCGAACAGTGGAAGCATCGTGCCGGACGGCCAGAACTGGACGGCTGAAGGCCAGGCCACGTTCAACAACGGCTGCGTCCCGGCAGCGGTGCCGCCAACAGTTCCGCCGACAACACCGCCTTCCGGTGCTGTTGTGCCCACACCAAGTGGTGCCGCCGCGGGCGGGGGAGCAGGCGCCGTAGCCGCAAACCAGGGCTTTAATGTCCAGACGGCAGTTGCTGATTCGTGGGAGCAGGCTTTGGCTCCCTGGATTGGTGGTGTGGCAGCCGTGCTGATCGCTGGTGCCGCCATCGCGGCGAGGAGGAAGCTGGCTGCCGGCGGAAGCCACGCCGGCCAGCACCGCGAGTAAGGCCCGCGCCGCCCTCCCGGGGCTGCGGCCTGAACCACGGGCAAGGCGCCGTGCCTGCAAAGTGCACGGCGGCTTGCCCGTTCGCCCAATCCTCCTTGTGGGAGAAGCCTGAGGTGCCAATGGAGAACAACGCCCCGCCGGCAGCCGGCAGGAGTGACACGGGGCTGCCCGCGGACGGCCCCGTGCGGCGCCTGTCCGGCCTGAGCCGCATCACGCTCGCCGTGGCGATGTGCATCGTGGCGGGATGCGTCATCCTGGTGTTGCTGCCGGTGCTGGCAGGACCCGGAGGAGGCCCGGTCCAGACGGCAGCAAGTCCGCCGGTTGACGCTCCGGCTGTTACAGCGGAACCGTCCGCAACCGCCACGGAACCGCAGGCCTCCGGTTTCCTGCCGCCGCTTCCCGCCGGACCGCCGGCGGCGCCGCCCCAAAGGCTCGTATACCCGGCTGCTGGGATCGACGTGGTCATCCATCCGCTCGAACCCACAGGCGCCGACCAGGCTTCCCAGACGATCGTGCCGCCGCCCACCATGGACGGCTACTGGCTGACACCTTTCGGGGTGCCGGGAGCCGGCTCGGTCAACACCACGTACGTGGCCGGCCACAGCTGGGTGGACCAGGACGCGCCGTTTAACGGGCTGAGCACCAGGGCGGCGCCCGGTGACCGGCTGACCGTCACAACCTCCACAGGGGTAGTCGCCTACCGCGTGGATTCGGTCACTACTTACGCTAAGTCGGGCCTGAAGGACAGCCCCATCTGGCAGGTAGTACCTAACAGGCTGGTCCTTATTTCCTGCTATACCGATGACTTCTGGGGAACCAACGTGGTGGTGGTCGCCTCACCAGACGCTGCGTCTCAATAGCTGAGACTGATTGTCCGGCATGCGGATCCCCTAAATATTCTTGGACCATGAGCGCATCCACCATTAATCTCGCTGTCATTCCCGGTGACGGCATTGGCCCCGAGGTCATTGCCGAGGCACTGAAGGTCCTCGAAAAGGCCGTCGCTGCCGAAGGCGTTGACCTCGAGCAGCACCACTACAAGCTCGGCGCCGAGCACTGGCTGGCCACCGGCGAGACCCTTCCGGACGAAGTCCTCGAGGACCTGCGGACGCGCGACGCGATCCTCTTCGGCGCTGTGGGTGCTGCCCCGGGCGACACCAGAATCCCGTCCGGCATCATCGAACGGGAGATGCTGCTCAAGCTCCGCTTCAGCCTGGACCACTACGTCAACCTGCGGCCGTCCCGGCTCTTTGGCACAGTAGGCAGCCCGCTGGCCAACCCCGGAACGATCGATTTCATCGTCGTCCGTGAAGGGACCGAAGGACCCTACGTCGGCAACGGCGGCACGCTGCGGGGCGGCACGCCGCACGAAGTGGCCACCGAGGTCTCACTGAACACCGCACACGGCGTAGAGCGCGTGGTCAGGGATGCTTTCCGCCGCGCAAGCGCACGGGAACGCAAGCATGTCACCCTCGTCCACAAGCACAACGTCCTGGTCTTCGCCGGCCACCTGTGGAAGCGGACCGTCGAGGCCGTGGCCAAGGAGTTCCCGGAGGTCACCCACGACTACCTCCACGTCGACGCCGCCACGATCTTCATGGTCACCGACCCCTCACGCTTTGACGTCATTGTCACAGACAACCTGTTCGGCGACATCCTGACCGACCTTGCCGCGGCCATCACCGGCGGCATCGGGCTGGCCGCCTCGGGCAACATCAACATGGACCGCACCGCTCCGTCCATGTTCGAGCCCGTCCACGGCTCTGCCCCGGACATCGCAGGCCAGCAGAAGGCGGATCCCACTGCCGCCATCCTGTCGGCTGCCCTCCTGCTGGACCACCTCGGCTACACCGAAGCGGCCCGGAAGATCGAAGCGGCGGTCATCACCGACGTTGAAAACCGCGACGGCGGCTCCCGCACCACCAGTGCCATCGGGGATGCCATCGCCGCAGCGCTCTAGGCCGTGCTCTTGAGACTCGGTTAACCGGCGTAAGCTAGTTTCGAATCACCAAATGCTGCCCTGAGGTTCAAGGATGAACCACGTCCACGGGCAGCCGATCGTGGAGGAACCATGACTCAGACTGCCCATGGCGTCGAATTCAACCAGCAGCCCTCGGCAACCCCGAAGTCAGCTGAAGAGCGTGCAGCCATCCTGGCCAACCCGGGTTTCGGCAACTACTTCACCGACCACACCGCCGTCGTCGACTACAGCGTCGACGAGAGCGGCAACGGCGGCTGGCGCAACGCACGCGTTGAAGCCTACGGACCCATCAGCCTCGACCCGTCGGCGGCCGTGCTGCACTACGGCCAGGAGATCTTCGAAGGACTCAAGGCCTACCGCCACGCCGATGGTTCCGTCTGGACGTTCCGTCCGGAAGCCAACGCTGCCCGGCTGAACAGTTCCGCCCGCCGGCTGGCCCTGCCGGAGCTTCCGGCGGACTACTTCCTCGGCGCCATCCGTGAACTCGTGGCCGCGGACAAGGAATGGGTTCCCGGCGGCGACGGCGAAGCGCTTTACCTGCGCCCCTTCATGATCGCCACCGAGGCATTCCTGGGTGTCCGCGCAGCACGCGAGGTGTCCTTCCGGGTCATCGCCTCGCCGGCCGGCAACTACTTCGGCGGCGAGCTGAAGCCCGTCTCCATCTGGATCTCGCGTGAATACGCCCGCGCAGGCCGCGGCGGAACCGGTGCCGCCAAGTGCGGCGGCAACTACGCGGCCTCGCTGATCGCCCAGCAGGAGGCCGAAGCCAACGGCTGCAAGCAGGTTCTCTTCCTGGACCAGTTCAACGACAACGCCATTGAAGAGCTCGGCGGCATGAACGTCTTCTTCGTGATGAAGGACGGTTCGCTGGTCACACCCGCGCTGACGGGGACCATCCTGGAAGGCATCACCCGGATGTCCGTCATCCAGGTGGCCAAGGACATGGGCCGCGAAGTCACCGAACGCAAGATCACCCTGGACGAATGGCGCGACGGCGTTGCCTCCGGCGACATCACCGAGGTGTTCGCCTGCGGCACGGCAGCCGTGATCACCCCCATCGGCGTGCTCAAGGACGCCACGGAATTCATCGGCTCCGAGGACGCCAAAGCGGGGGAGACCACCATGGCCATCCGCGAGCAGCTGCTGGGCATCCAGACCGGCACGGTCCCGGATACCCACGGCTGGCTGACCCGCCTGGCGTAAGCAGGCATCACACGCACAGGAATTACGACGGCGGCCGGCCGGCACCTGCTCCAAGCTTGAGCACGGTGCCGGGCAGCCGCCGTCGTTCCTTAACCCCGGAGGATGCGGACCGGGCCCCGGGCATCAGCGCCGGGCGGCCTTGCGGGCAGCATTCTTGAGCGCCTTGCGGGACACCGGTTTCAGCGCCTTGCGGGCGGCTTCGTCCGCAATTGCCTGGTTGCGGCGGGCATCGATGACGTCGTTCCACAGCGTCGTGGCGAACACGCCGCCGTCCTGCGCATACACGTCATAGGGGTAGCCGGCGAAGACGGGCGGCGGGGTGCTTCCGGTGGGCAGATCTGCTCCTGCCGCCGTGGCGACGGCGTCGGCAACAGCCCAGGTCCGGGTCAGGTGGTGGACGAGGTTCTCCTGGACAAAAATGTTTGCATCGCTGGAGGCAGCCGCGCGTTTCAGGAGTATGGCCAGGTCGTCGGCCAGGAACGTGGCCGCCCACTCTTCGACGGGTGCTGAAGCCGCCCGGAAATCCTCGGCGACGCCGTCCACCGCCTCGCGCCAATCGGCGGTCTCGCGGAACTTCTTCCACGTGGGGAACCAGACAATCCCGCCCGTTGCGTGGTTGTGGATGTGCAGGAGTCCGCTGTCCCTCTCCGTTGCAGTGTGGTCGTGGCCGGCAGAATCAGCTTCGGCGAGGAGATCGGCAAGGGTGGTTGTGGTGCTCATGATGTCTGGTCCGGCTTCCTGAAGGAGATAGTGGGCTTCACTGGTGGTCAACCCCGCCCGTGTGGCGTTCTATTCCGGCATGACGGCGGCTGTGGCGGGGAGGATGCAAAGATGGGACGGTGACTTCAGCTCCCGGCCCCCTCCTGCAGCGCAGCTCAGCCCTGACCCGGTTCGTCCTGGCCCCCAACCCGGGACCCATGAGCCTGGACGGCACCAACTCCTACGTATTGCAGGCGGCCGGCAACCCGTCCGCGGTGGTGGTGGACCCCGGCCCGCTGGACGAAACCCATCTACAGTCCCTTGCCGGGGCCGGACCCGTGGAACTGATCCTCGTCACGCACCGGCACGCGGACCACACGGCCGGTTCGGCCCGGCTGCACCGGCTGACCGGTGCGCCTGTCCGCGGTGCCGACCCGGTCCACTGCCATGGCGGCGGGGCGCCTTTGCAGGACGGCGAGGTGATCCGGGCGGCCGGACTGGAAGTCCGGGTCCTGGCCACGCCGGGGCACACCTCCGATTCGGTCTGCTTCCACCTCCCCGACGACGGCGGGGACGGCTCAGTGCTGACCGGCGATACCATCCTGGGCCGCGGCACCACCATGCTGGACTTCCCGGACGGGACGCTCGGGGATTACCTGGCTTCGCTGGACAAGCTCGAGGCGCTTGGAGCCGCCACGGTCCTCCCCGCCCACGGCCCGGTGCTGCCTTCCCTGGAAGCGATCGTCCGTGCCTACCGTGACCACCGCCTCGAACGGCTCGACCAGATCCGGGCGGCACTGGACCGGCTGGGCCGGGACGCCGCCGTTGGTGACGTCACTGACGCCGTGTATGCCGACGTCGGGCATTCCGTCCGGCGCGCTGCCGAAATGTCGGTGGCAGCACAGCTGAACTACCTTCGTGGAGCCGCCGGGCACGACTGATGGCGCCAGGCGTGGCGGCAGGAGACTGTAGGCTGGGAACCATGCGTATTGCCAGGTTTGTAGTCGATTCTGATCCCCTCTACGGCATTGTGGAGGGCCAGCCGGGCAGTGAGGAAATCACTGTCATCCACGGTGACCCGTTCTTCAACGGCGTGGAGCGCACGGCGGTCCACCACAAGCTCGAAGACGTCCGCTTGCTCGCGCCGATCATTCCCCGCAGCAAGGTAATCGGCGTCGGCCGCAACTTCGTGGAGCACGCCCACGAACTCGGCAACGAAGTACCCGCCCAGCCCCTGCTGTTCCTGAAGCCCAACACCTCCGTGGTGGGCCCGAACGACCCCATCGTGCTGCCCGAATTCTCCGAAGAAGTCTCCTTCGAGGCCGAGCTGTGCGTGGTCATCGGCCGGATCTGCAAGGACGTTCCGGAAGAACGCGTCGACGACGTCATCTTCGGCTACACCTGCGGCAACGACCTCACCGCCCGCGACGTCCAGAAAACGGACCTCCAGTGGGCCCGGGCCAAGGGCTTCGACACCTCAGCGCCCCTGGGACCGTGGATCGAGACGGAACTCGACACCGAGGATCTCCAGATCCAGGGCCGGCTCAACGGCGAGCTGCGGCAGGACGGCAGCACCAGCCAGATGATCCGCGGCGTCCGCGAACTCGTGTCCATCGTGTCGCAGGCATTTACTCTGCTGCCCGGCGACGTCATCATGACCGGAACGCCTGCCGGCGTGGGCCTGGTGCAGGCCGGCGACCGCTTTGAAGTGGAGATCGAAGGGATCGGGCGCCTGTCCAACCCCATCGTGCGCCGCTGACGGCCCGCACGATCCGGGCGGGTGCACCCTCCGGCAAGCGGTAAAGTTGGAGCCACTATGACTACTGCTTCTGCGTCCTCTGCTGCCTCCATCCCGACCGTCACTGCCGATACTCCGGTACGCGTCCGGTTCTGCCCGTCACCGACCGGGACACCCCACGTGGGCCTGATCCGGACCGCCCTGTTCAACTGGGCCCATGCCAAGCACACCAAGGGCACGTTTGTGTTCCGCATTGAGGATACGGACGCGGCGCGCGACTCGGAAGAGAGCTACCAGCAGTTGCTGGAAGCCCTGAAGTGGCTGGGGATCACCTGGGAAGAGGGCGTGGAGGTCGGTGGTCCGCACGAGCCGTACCGGCAGTCGCAGCGGCTGGACCTTTACAAGGACGTTGTCGCCAAGCTCCTCGAGGCCGGTTTCGCCTACGAGTGCTACTCGTCGCCGGAGGAGGTCGAGGCCCGCCACCGGGCTGCCGGCCGGGACCCGAAGCTCGGCTATGACAACTTTGACCGCGAACTCACGGACGAGCAGCTCGCCGCGTTCAAGGCCGAGGGCCGCAAGCCCGTGCTGCGCGTCCGCATGCCCGACGAGGACGTCGTCTTCACGGACCTGGTCCGCGGCGACATCACCTTCAAAGCCGGCAGCATCCCGGACTACGTGATCGTCCGTGCCGACGGCTCGCCGCTGTACACGCTGGTAAACCCCGTGGACGACGCCCTGATGGGGATCACCCACGTGCTGCGCGGCGAGGACCTCCTCTCCTCCACCCCCCGCCAGGTTGTGCTGATCCGCTACCTCATGGAGATCGGCGTCGCCAGCTACCTGCCGCTCTTTGGCCACCTCCCGTACGTGATGGGGGAGGGCAACAAAAAGCTGTCCAAGCGTGACCCGCAGTCCAACCTGTTCCTGCTGCGCGACCGCGGGTTCATCCCCGAAGGCCTGCTGAACTACCTCTCGCTGCTGGGCTGGAGCCTGTCCGCCGATGAGGACATCTTCACCGTGGACCAGCTGATCGAATTCTTCGACGTCAAGGACGTCCTGGCGAACCCGGCGCGGTTCGACATCAAGAAGGCGGAGGCCATCAACGGCACGCACATCCGCCTGCTCAACCCGGAAGACTTCCGGAACCGGCTCGTCCCGTACCTGCAGTCAGCCGGATTCGTGGGGGAGACCCTCACGGCCCGCCAGGAGGAAATCCTCACAGAAGCCGCGCCGCTGATCCAGGAGCGCATCACGCTGCTCGGAGAGGCGCCCGAAATGCTGGGCTTCCTCTTCAAGTCCGACGACGCCATCGATGTTGCCGATGACGCCCGGAAGGGCCTGCCCGGGAACCTCACCGAGGTCCTCGACGCTGCCATGGCGGCGCTGGAACCCGTCCAGGACTGGAACCCGGAGAACATCCAGGCGGCCCTGAAGCAGGCCCTCGTGGAGGACCTCGGCATCAAGCCGCGGCTGGCCTTCGGTCCCGTCCGCACGGCGATCTCCGGGCGCCGGATCTCGCCGCCGCTGTTCGAGTCGATGGTCATCCTTGGCAAGGACTCCTCCCTTGCCCGCCTCCGCACCTTCCGCGGCTGATGACGGATTCCGGCCAGCCGGCTGACGGTTCCCTGAAGACTCCGTTCGGGACCATCAGGGGGATTCTCTTTGACATAGACGACACCCTGGTGGATCTCGAATACGCCATGACCACCGCCCTGCGCGAGGTCAGCGAACACCTCCTGCCCGGCCTGGACCAGACCGGGTGGGAGAGGTTCGGCAGGATCTTCACCCACGAAACCACGCACTATTACGACCGCTACCTGGCCGGTGAGCTCACCTTCAACGACCAGCGTCTGCTGCGCGGCCGCGCAGCCCTTGGGCACTTCGGCGTGGAGCTTGCCGACGGCGAGGAGGCCCACCAGTGGCTCTCCAACTACGGGCGTATCCAGCCGGGCTACGTCAGGGCGTTCGAGGACGTTGTACCGCTGCTTGACGCCCTGGATGCTGCCGGTGTTCCCTATGGCGCGGTAAGCAACAACGTCCATGATTACCAGCGGGCCAAACTTGACGGCGCCGGGCTGGACCGGATCAAGCGACTGGTCGGCACCGACACCGTTGGGGTGGCCAAGCCGGAGCCGGCGATCTACCTCGAGGGCGTGCGCCTCCTGGGCACCCGCCCCGCGGACACCCTGTATGTCGGCGACAACCGGATGCTGGATGCGGAAGGTTCGACGGCGGCCGGCCTGTTGGGCGTCTGGCTCAACAGGGCAGGGGAGCCGCGGGACGGCTTTGCCGGCTACGAGGTCAGCTCCCTGGCGGGGATATTGGCCTGACGTGGGAGCCATTGGAAGGCGCCGCAGGCCGGTGTGACCCACCTAACGGCCGACAGATTTGTGCGCTGGAAAAGTCTCGGGTAAAGTAATTACTCGTGCTGAGGCGCCGGGAGCGCTGGTTTAGACCTGCGGATCCGGCCCGAAAGTTCCATTGGGATATGGTGTAATTGGCAACACTACGGTTTCTGGTACCGTCATTCTAGGTTCGAGTCCTGGTATCCCAGCTCTGATAAGTCCACGGATTTCCGCGGAAAATCGGGGGTTTCAAACCGGTTCGGCCGATTTGAAACACTGGCTGAGTGTGTGAAATACTCACTTAGCCTGAACGGCAGAGATGCTGTTCTGGAGAGTACATGGCCCCATCGTATAGCGGCCTAGTACGCTGCCCTCTCACGGCGGTAACGCGGGTTCGAATCCCGCTGGGGTCACAGATGAAACGGTCCCGGGCATCAGCCCGGGGCCGTTTTTCGTTTCCGGCACTTCCCGGCTCTGCCCCGCCCTTGAACTGGCATGATGATGCTGTGACCACCGATAACGAGCCCGGGCAGCCAACACGGCGCCAGCACGACCCGCCAGCGGCCGCGCCAGCTGCGATTGACCTGCTGGAGGCCGTGCGCATGGAGCTGTCCCGAGTCACCCTTCCGTTGTCCACGCCGGGGGTTGAACAGACCCGGCTCGAAGTCCGGAACGCCATCGCACAGCTGGATGACTACATCCTGCCCCGGTACCGCAGCCTGGACGCACCCCTGCTTGCCGTCGTCGGGGGTTCCACCGGCGCAGGCAAGTCGACCCTCGTGAACGGCCTCGCAGGGCACCCCGTCACCCGGACGGGCGCCATCAGGCCCACCACGCGGCAGCCCATCCTGCTGCACCATCCGGCGGACGCCGGCTGGTTCGAAGGGCAGCGCGTCCTGCCCAGCCTCAGCCGTATCAGGGGCGCCGTGTCCGCCGAAGCCCTCCCGGCCGGCAGCGCCGGCGCAACGCCGGACGCAGCCGCGATCTCGTCCTTGGTGCTGGTCGCGGACGGGGCCGTTCCGCAGGGCATCGCACTGCTCGATGCACCCGACGTCGACTCCATCGCCGATGACAACCGCAGGCTGGCCGGGCAGTTGCTTGCCGCCGCGGACCTGTGGGTGTTCGTCACCACGGCGAACCGTTATGCGGACGCCGTTCCCTGGAAGCTGCTCCTGGATGCCGCGTCCCGCGACATCCTGGTGGCTGTGGTGCTGGACCGGGTACCGGCGGGGGCGGAGGCGGAAGTCAGCGCGGACCTGCAGGCGCTGCTGAGCAGGGAGGGCCTGGGTTCAGCCCGCCTGTTCCTCGTGGCGGAGGCTGAGCTTGACCCCCTGGGCATGCTGCCGTTGGCCGCAGTGGAGCCGCTGCGGACGTGGCTGAAGAACCTGGCCGCGGACGCTCCGGGGCGGTCACAAATTGCCCGCCGGACCCTGAACGGAAGCATCAAAGCACTGGCGGGCCGGATCGGCAGCATGGCGCGGGCACAGGGTGAGCAGCGGGAGGCCGGGGCAATGCTCCAGGCCAGCGCCGTTGCTGCCTACGAACAAGCGGCGGGCCGCATCCTCGATGCAACCAAGGACGGGGCCCTGCTTCGCGGGGAGGTGCTCGCCCGCTGGCAGGACTTTGTGGGCACCGGTGAGTTCTTCCGCAACCTTGAACAGGGCATCGGACGGTTCCGCGACCGGGCGGGCGCGTTCTTCCGCGGCGAACCTCCGCCCGCCGTCAGGGTTGAGGCTGCCATCGAAACCGGGCTGCAGGCAGTCATCCTCGATGAAGCCGCCAACGCTGCCGAGGACGTCGACCGGAGGTGGCGTGCGGACCCCGCTGGCAGGCAATTGCTGGGAACCGCGGACCTTTCCGGGACAGCCCCGGATTTTGCTGCCACGGTTGCCTCGGAGATCCGGGCGTGGCAGGCAGGCCTGATGGAACTGATCCGCACCGAAGGCCAAGGGAAGCGGACGCAGGCCAGGTGGTTGTCCTTCGGGATCAATGGCCTGGGGGCGGCACTGATGATTGTGGTGTTTTCGATGACCGCCGGCCTCACCGGCCTGGAAGTTGGCGTGGCCGGCGGCACCGCCGTTGTGGGCCAGAAACTGCTGGAAGCGGTCTTCGGTGAGGACGCGGTCCGACGGCTGGCCAAAACGGCGCGTGAGGACCTCCACCAGCGGTGCCTGCGGCTGCTGCAGGCCGAGCAGCGCAAGTTCCTTGACAGGCTGCCTGAAGGGCCCACGGACCCTGGCGTGCTGGCAGGCCAGGCGGCCGCCCTGGCGCGACTTGCGGACGCTGCATGAGCCGGCACGGCGGCGCCCGGATGTCGTCGCAGCTGGACGCCAGGCTTGAAGCACTCAACGATGCACGCGAACTCGCCGACGGCGTCCTGCCCGAGGACGTGCTGGAGGAGGTGCTCCAGCTTCTGGAACGCGCCACGTCCCGGCGTTCCCTGTCGGCGGACCACACGGTGGTCGGTTTTTTCGGCGCCACCGGCAGCGGCAAATCATCCCTGTTCAATGCCGTCAGCGGCGCGGAGATCGCGACGGCGGCTGTCCGCCGGCCCACCACCACGGAACCCCTTGCGGGAGTCTGGGGAGCGGACGGCAGCGATCCGTTGCTGGACTGGCTCGACGTTCGCAGCCGGCACCACGCCGGGCCGGTGGACGGCTTCGCGGACGAGGAAACCGGGCTGATACTTCTCGACCTGCCTGACTTCGACTCCACCAGGGCTGCCAACCGTGACATCGTCCAGCGGATGGTCGGCCTGGTGGATGTCCTGGTTTGGGTACTCGACCCGCAGAAATACGCCGATGCCGCCGTGCACAACGACTACCTGTCTCCGCTGGCAGCGCACGGCGCCGTCACCCTTGTGGTGCTCAACCAGACCGACAGGCTGCCCGAACGGGACATCCCGCCGGTCCTGGAATCGCTGAAGGGAATCCTCGCCAGGGACGGACTGGGCACCGTCCAGGTCATCGGCGCCTCGGCGGTGACCGGCTCGGGAGTGGACCGGGTCAGGGCCGCCATCAGGCACGTGGTCCTGCAGCGCCAGGCTTCCGCACAGCGGCTCACCGCCGACGTGGCGCGCGCATCCCGGCAGCTGCGGGAGGTCTCGGGCGACGGGGACGCCGCCGGCGTCAGGGCCGGTTCAAAGGCACGGCTTGCGGATGAGCTGGCCACAGCCGCCAACGTGCCCCTGGTCGTAGGGGCCGTGGACCGCTCCTACCGGCTGGAGTCTGCCCGCCGCACCGGATGGCCGGTGACGCGCTGGCTCCTGAAGTTCAGGCCCGATCCGCTCCGGCGGCTGAATCTTCGCAGCTCGTCTCCGTCCGAGCTCAGCCGCACATCACTGCCCCCGGCCGGAGCTCCCGAACGCGCCCGGACGGATGCGGCCGTCCGTCAGTTCGCCGACGACGCCAGCGACGGCGCGCCGGGACCGTGGCGGGCCGCGATCCGCGGGGCTGCCCGCGAAGGCAGGGAACGCCTCCCTGACGCCCTGGACCAGGCGATAGCCGGTACGGACCTGTCGGCGGCCAGGAAGTCCTGGTGGTGGCCGCTCTTCAACCTGGTCCAGTGGCTTGCGCTGCTGACAGTCCTCGGCGGCCTCGGTTGGCTCGGAGTGCTGGCCGGCCTGGGATACCTGCAGTTGCCCGTCCCGGACGTGCCACGGGTTGAAGGCTGGCCGGTCCCCACCCTGATGATCGCCGGGGGAGTGGTGCTCGGAATTTTCCTGGCGCTGACGGGGAAGTTCATCGGGGCGGCGGCCGCCCGTGCGCGGGCCGCTGGGGCCAGGAGGCGGCTCAGGGCCGCCGTCGCGACGGTGGCCACGGAGCTGGTGGTTGAACCCGTTGAAGTGGAGGTAGCCCGGCTCAGGTCCTTTAATGCCGCACTGGATAAGGCAGGTGCAAAGTAGGGACCCTGCCGGAGGAGCCCTGAGGCGCCAGGTCCGCCGCTTCGCCAACCAGCCGGCTACGAAAGGGAGGCCGCCGAGTCGCGCACTTTGATCATGGTCCGGAGGTTCCGCGTGGTGGTCGTCGCCTTGTATTTTGCCTTGGACGAGATCTTGCTGAAGGGGCTGTCCAGGGTGCCGCCGGCGGGCGCAAGCCAGGCCAGCGCCTCGGGACCGAGCCGTTTCTGTTCCGATCCTTCGAGCGCCGCCCCGGCCGCGTCCAGCTCATCCAGGGCGGCGGTGTCCGACGCCAGGGTGATGTAGGTGTGGGTCGACTTGTCGTCGTCCGGATAAGGGCACGCGTCCACGAGCTCGGACACGCGCCGTGCGGTCAGGACAACCACCCAGGCGTCATAGCCGAAGGATTTCCGGAGGCAGTCCTCGAACGACTTTTTCACCGCGGCCGGGGCCAGCCCGCTGGCCAGCACCACGTTGCCGCTGGCCAGCAGGGTCTTGACGCCGTCGAAGCCCGTGGATTCCAGCGCCGCCTTAAGGTCCGCCATTTTGATGTTGATCCCGCCCACGTTGATGCCGCGGAGGAAGACTGCATAGCTGTTCATGCCGACAGCCTAGCCGGGGCGGGACTGCGGGGAGCGGACGGAGGTCCTAGTCGTTGTTCTTGCGCAGCGCTTCGGTGAGGATCCGCCCTGCATTGCAGACCACTTCGGCGTGCAGCCGGCCCGGCTGGCGGGTCAGGCGCTCGATGGGGCCAGAAATGGAGACTGCCGCAATGACGCGGCCGGACGGCCCGCGGACCGGCGCGGACACGGACGCGACCCCCGGTTCACGTTCACCGAGGCTCTGTCCCCAGCCCCGCCGTCGGACTCCTGCCAGCACGGTGGGCGTAAACCGCGCGGACTGGAGGCCCTCGAGGAGGCGGTCATGGTCTTCCCATGCGAGCAGGACCTGGGCGGCGGAGCCGGCCTTCATGGAAAGCTGGGTACCCACCGGGATGGTGTCCCGGAGACCGATGGGGCGCTCAGCGGAGGCAACGCAGACACGCCAGTCGCCCTGCCGGCGGAAGATCTGGGCGCTCTCGCCCGTGGCGTCGCGAAGCTGCATCAGGACGGGTCCTGCGGAGGCGATCAGGCGGTCCTCGCCTGCGGCGGAGGCCAGCTCAACGAGCCTGCTGCCCAGCACGAACCGGCCTTGGATATCGCGGCTGACCAGCCTGTGGTGGACCAGTGCCAGGGCAAGCCTGTGGACAGTGGGCCGGGCGAGCCCTGTGGCAGCTACAAGCTGCGCCAGGGTGGTGGGTCCGGCCTCAAGTGCGTCAAGCACATGGGCCGCTTTATCAATGACACCGACTCCACTAGAATTGTCCATGTAATGATATTGCCGTCTCATTATCTGAGATGCAAATGTTTCGGCTGGCGATTTGCCCGGCCGCCCTGATTCAGTGGAGCTTAACAGCCAAACAGCAGTGAAGGGAGATGGCCGTGGCAAAGACACTGGCCGAGAAAGTCTGGGACGCGCACGTGGTGCGCAAAGGCGACGGCGAAGGAGCCAACGCCCAGCCCGACCTTCTCTTCATCGACCTGCATCTGGTCCATGAGGTGACCTCACCGCAGGCATTTGAGGGCCTGCGGCTGGCGGGGCGGAAGCTGCGGCGTCCGGACCTCACTATTGCCACCGAGGACCATAACACTCCCACGCTGGACATCGACAAGCCCATCGCCGACCTGACCAGCCGCACCCAGATCCAGACGCTGCGGAACAACTGCGCGGAATTCGGCGTCCGGCTGCATTCGCTCGGAGACGCCGAACAGGGCATCGTCCACGTCGTCGGTCCGCAGCTGGGCCTGACCCAGCCCGGCATGACCGTGGTCTGCGGCGACTCGCACACCTCCACGCACGGGGCGTTCGGCGCCCTCGCAATGGGCATCGGCACGTCCGAGGTGGAGCATGTCATGGCCACGCAGACCCTGTCGCTGAAGCCGTTCAAGACCATGGCCATCAACGTCGAGGGCACACTGCGTCCGGGCGTGACAGCCAAGGACATCATCCTTGCCGTAATCGCCAAGATCGGCACCGGCGGCGGCCAGGGCTACGTCCTGGAATACCGCGGCTCAGCCATCAGGGCACTGTCCATGGATGCGCGGATGACCATCTGCAACATGTCCATCGAAGCCGGGGCCCGTGCCGGCCTCGTCGCGCCGGACCAGACCACCTACGACTACATGCATGGCCGCCCGCACGCCCCGCAGGGCGCAGAGTGGGACGCCGCCGTCGAGTACTGGAACACCCTGCGCACCGACGACGACGCGGCCTTCGACGTCGAAGTGGACCTGGACGCCGACACCCTCGAGCCGTTCGTCACCTGGGGGACCAACCCGGGCCAGGGCGTTTCGCTTTCGTCCTCGGTTCCGTCCCCGGAGGACTTCGGTGACGAGAACGCCAAGGCTGCCGCAGAGCGCGCCCTGCAGTACATGGGCCTGACCGCCGGTACGCCGATGAAGGACATCCGGGTGGACACCGTCTTCCTGGGCTCCTGCACGAATTCGCGGATGGAGGACCTGCGCGCCGCCGCCGACATCGTCCGCGGCCGCCAGAAAGACCCGAACATCCGCATGCTGGTGGTTCCCGGTTCGGCGCGCGTCCGGCTGGAGGCCGAGGCCGAGGGCCTCGACAAGGTCTTTAAGGACTTCGGCGCCGAGTGGCGCTTCGCCGGCTGCTCCATGTGCCTCGGCATGAACCCGGACCAGCTGGAGGTGGGGGAGCGCTGCGCCTCAACCTCGAACCGGAACTTCGAGGGCCGCCAGGGCAAGGGCGGCCGCACTCACCTCGTCTCGCCGGTGGTGGCAGCAGCCACGGCCATCCGCGGCACCCTGAGCTCGCCGTCGGACCTTGACCCGGCCCCAGAATCCGCCGCCATCCGCATCGACGCAGCCTAGGAGACCGCCATGGAAAAATTCACCACCCACACGGGCATCGGCGTCCCGCTGCGCCAGAGCAACGTTGACACGGACCAGATCATTCCGGCCGTCTACCTCAAGCGGATCACCCGGACCGGCTTTGAGGACGCGCTCTTCTCCGCCTGGCGCAAGGACCCCTCCTTCATCCTGAACCAGGCGCCGTTCAACGCCGGTTCCGTCCTGGTCGCCGGGCCGGACTTCGGCACCGGATCGTCCCGCGAGCACGCCGTCTGGGCGCTGAAGGACTACGGCTTCAAAACCGTCCTGTCCTCCCGGTTCGCCGACATCTTCCGCGGCAACTCCGGCAAGCAGGGCCTGCTGGCAGCCGAACTGGCCCAGGACGACATCGAGCTGATCTGGAAAGAGCTCGAGAACGCCCCCGGCACCGAAGTCACCGTTGACCTGCTGTCCAAGACAGTGGTCTGCGGCAACATCGTGGCACCGTTCGAGATCGACGATTACACCCGCTGGCGCCTGCTCGAAGGCCTCGACGACATCGGCCTGACGCTCCAGCACGAAGAGGACATCACCGCCTACGAGGCCACCCGCCCCGCCTTCAAGCCGAAGACTCTCCCGGCCCGGCTTTCCTAAGGCCAGCTAAGGCAACGCGGGGTCATTTACTGCCCATCCCAAGCCCTGGGAGGGGCTTTAAATGACCCCGCGTTGCTTCTGTCGTGACGGGCAGGACGGACCAAGCAAAGAACGGCGCCGGGCACGCCGTATTTCGGTTCGGTAACGCGACCTCCTATGCTTAGCTGGAGCCTTTGCAAGGACTTGGGGGCGAGTAATCGTAAGGAAACCGGTATATGAGTAGTGTTCTGACAATCCGCGGCGGAGTCCCGCTTACAGGCCGCGTCACCGTCCGCGGGGCCAAGAATCTTGTCCCCAAGGCCATGGTGGCGGCGTTGCTGGGCAACGAACCCTCGGTGTTGCGGAACGTTCCGGAGATCAAGGACGTGGAGGTCGTCACCTCCCTCCTGCAGCTGCACGGGGTGACCGTGGCGAAGGATCCCGTCAACGGTGACCTGACGCTCGATCCCAAGGCGGCCAAGACCGCCCCCAGCACCGCCATCGACGCCCACGCCGGCGACTCCAGGATTCCGATCCTGCTCTGCGGACCGCTGATCCACGCCATCGGCGAGGCCTTCATTCCTGACCTCGGCGGCTGCAAAATCGGCGACCGGCCCATCGACTACCACCTCAACGTGCTGCGCCAGTTCGGTGCGGTCGTGGAAAAACGCCCCGGCGGTATCCACATCTCCGCGCCCAAGGGACTGCACGGGGCCAAGATCTCCCTGCCCTATCCCTCCGTGGGAGCCACCGAGCAGGTCCTGCTGAGTGCTACCCGGGCCGAAGGCATCACCGAGCTCTCAGGTGCTGCCACGGAACCGGAAATCATCGACCTCATCGCCGTGCTGCAGAAGATGGGCGCCATCATCAGCGTCCAGACGGACCGCACCATCCGCATCGAAGGTGTCCGCGACCTCGGCGGCTACAACCACCGCGCGCTCTCGGACCGCAACGAATCGGCGTCGTGGGCATCGGCGGCGCTCGTAACCCGCGGTGACATCTTTGTTGAAGGTGCCTCGCAGCGCGACATGATGACCTTCCTCAACACCTACCGGAAGGTGGGCGGTGGCATGGACATCGGCGAGGACGGCATCCGCTTCTACCACCGGGGCGGCAAGCTCAACCCGCTGGTACTTGAAACCGACGTGCACCCCGGCTTCATGACCGACTGGCAGCAGCCGCTCGTGGTGGCCCTCACCCAGGCTGAAGGCGTGTCGATTGTGCACGAGACCGTCTACGAGAACCGCTTCGGCTTCACCGACGCGCTGATCCGGATGGGAGCCAGCATCCAGGTGCACCGCGAATGCCTGGGCAGCGTGCCGTGCCGTTTCGGCCAGCGCAACTTCCTCCATTCCGCCGTCATCTCCGGACCCACCCAGCTCAAGGGCACCGACATTGACGTCCCGGACCTCCGCGGCGGCTTCAGCCACCTCATCGCGGCCCTCGCGGCCACCGGCACGTCCCGCGTGACCGGGATCGATATCATCAACCGCGGCTACGAACGGTTCACGGAAAAGCTGGCAGGCCTCGGCGCCGATTTCGACATCACCACGGCAAAGTAGCGGGGGCCACGTGAAGGAATCGGCCAAGAGCCAGGCCACGTTTGTGGTTGTTGCCGGCATTGTGCGGCCGGTGATGAACCTGCTGATGAACAAGAAGTGGGAGGGCACGGACCGGCTGCCCGCGGGCGGCTTCATCGCAGCACCCAACCACTGCACCGAGATCGACCCGCTCATCGTGGGCCACCTGCTCTATAACCACAAGCGTGCTCCCCACTTCCTGGCGAAGGCCGGACTCTTTAAAGTGCCCGTGCTGGGCTGGGTCCTGCGGGCTACGAAGCAGGTCCCCGTGGAACGGTCGACGGCGGGAGCCAACCGCTCGCTGCAGGTCGCCCAGGAGATTGTCGCTGAGGGCGGGGCCATCATCATCTACCCGGAAGGCACCCTGACAAGGGACCCGGACCTGTGGCCGATGAAAGGCCACACCGGTGCAGCCAGGCTCGCGCTCGAGGGCGGCATTCCCGTCGTGCCGATTGCGCACTGGGGCGCCCACGAGGTCTTCCCGCGCTACGCCAAGCGGTTCCACATCTTTCCGCGCAAGACGTCCCGGGTTGTGGTTGGCGATCCGGTGGACCTCAGCCCCTACATGGGCCGCCCACTGGACAAGGCGACCCTGACGGCGGCCACCGACGCGATCATGGACGCCGTCACCGCCTTGTTGGCAGGCATCCGGAACGAAGAGCCACCCGCCGAGCGCTGGGATCCCGCCAAACACAACCAAGCAAAGCACGGCCGTTTTGTTGAACGGGGGCAGCAGGCAGCAGCTCCCGATGCTGCTGCCGGAACCGCAGGTGCGGCCGACAGCCAGCCCGGCGACGAGGCGGACGCCACGTGACGGTTGCAGGACTCCGCCCCGGTTCGGCCCGCTCCGTTGCTGTCCTTGGGGCCGGTTCCTGGGGGACCACCTTCGCCAAGATCCTGGCCGACGCCGCCATCGCCGCAGGCGACGAACGGCAGATCCGCGTGTGGGGCCGGCGCCCCGAAGTGGTGGAGCAGATCAACACCATCCACCGGAACATCCAGTACCTGAAAGACATTGCCCTGCCGGAGAGCATCACCGCGTCCACGGATGTGGAAGAGGTGCTGGCAGGGGCAGACCTCGTGGTTTTGGCCGTACCGGCCCAGTCGCTGCGGCTCCAGCTCCGCGAGTGGAAGCCGCTGATCGACCCGCAGGCCACGGTGGTGTCCCTGATGAAGGGGCTGGAGCTCGATACCGACGCCCGGATGAGCGAGGTCATCAGCCAGGAGCTCGGGATCCCCGCCGACCGCATTGCGGTGGTGTCGGGTCCCAACCTGGCCATGGAAATTGCGCGCGAGGAGCCGACGGCGTCAGTGGTGGCCTGTACCGATCCGGAGGCTGCCGGCTGGATCGCGCGGACCTGCACTGCGCCCTATTTCCGTCCCTACACCACGGCCGATGTCGTGGGGGTGGAGATCGGCGGCATCGTCAAGAACGTCATCGCCCTCGCCGTGGGTATCTGCGAGGGCAAGCAGATGGGCGACAACACCAAGGCCTCCGTGATCACCAGGGGCCTGGCTGAAACCTCTCGGCTGGCACTTGCCCTCGGCGGCGAGGCGCAGACCATGGCCGGCCTCGCCGGCCTCGGCGACCTGGTGGCGACTTGCTCCTCGCCGCTGTCCCGCAACCACACCGCGGGCCGGCTGCTGGGGCAGGGGCTGACACTCGACGAAGTGGCCCAGAAAATGACCCAGACCGCCGAAGGGATCAAGTCCGGCCAGGCCGTGCACGAACTGGCAGGCAAGCTCGGCGTCGAAATGCCCATTACCGCAGCAGTTGTGGCCGTCCTGGCCGGCAAACTGTCCGTTGACCAACTCGGGCCGCTGTTGCTGGCCCGGGAACTGAAACCTGAAGGCGATTACTGACGATGTCCGAAGACAACCTAACCGCAGCGGCCCCGTCCACCGCACCAAAGCCGCGGGTGGCCGTGCTGTTCGGCGGCCGGTCCAGCGAACATGCGGTGAGCTGCGTGACCGCCGCCGGCGTGCTTGGCGCCATCAACAAGGACAAATACGAGGTCATCCCCATCGGCATCGCCAAGTCGGGCCAGTGGGTTCTGGCGTCGGGGGACACCGCCCAGTGGTCACTGTCCGCGTCGGCGCTGCCGGAGGTCCCGCCGTCGTCCGAAACTGTGACGCTCGCGGAGATCGGCGGCGAGCACCAGCTCATCGTTGCCGCGCCCAACGAAGTGCCCCAGGAGCTGGGAACCGTCGACGTCGTATTCCCGCTCCTGCATGGTCCGTTTGGTGAGGACGGCACCATCCAGGGCCTGCTGGAACTTTCCGACACCCGCTACGTTGGCGCCGGGGTCCTGGCCTCTGCGGTAGGCATGGACAAGCACTTCATGAAAGTGGTCTTTGAGGCGGCAGGACTCCACGTGGGACCGTACATTGCGGTCACCGACCGGCAATGGCTCACAGACGCTGAATCGGTCCGGAAGCAGGTGGACCGCCTCGGCTTCCCCGTGTTCGTGAAGCCCGCACGCGCAGGATCGTCCATGGGAATCTCCAAGGTGGACTCGCTGGAGGGCCTGGACGCCGCCGTCGAGGAAGCCCGCCTCCATGACCTCAAGCTGGTCATCGAAGCCGGCATCGTGGGACGGGAAATCGAATGCGCCGTCCTGGAAGGGCGCGGG
The DNA here is from genome assembly GCF_031457335.1 of Arthrobacter sp. BE255. NCBI lineage: Bacteria > Bacillati > Actinomycetota > Actinomycetes > Micrococcales > Micrococcaceae > Arthrobacter > Arthrobacter sp. BE255. The sequence goes on from NZ_JAVDWK010000001.1 coordinate 666,223, forward strand.
ACGGCAGCGCCCCGGACCTCCATGCCCGGTGAGATTTCCGTGGCCGGTGGCGGCCATGAGTTCTACGACTTCAACGCGAAATATGTTGAGGACGACGCCGCCGCGCTGAGCTGCCCGGCTGACATCCCCGAAGAAGCGATCGCCCGTGTCCGTGAGCTGGCCGCCGCGGCGTTCGATGCTGTGGGGGCGGAGGGACTGAGCCGCGTCGACTTCTTCTACACCCCTGAGGGTGAGCTGATCATCAACGAGATCAACACCATGCCAGGCTTCACCCCGAAGAGCATGTACCCCCAGATGTGGGCGGCATCCGGGCTGGACTACGCAGACCTCATTGACGAACTCATCTACCTGGCGCTGAACCGGAAGACCGGGCTGCGCTGACGGTTGGGGTGGTGGAACCTGTCGGGACCTACTGGGTGGACGGCAGGTTCTGCAGCTCTTCCTGGCCGACGCAGTTCCCCGTGGCGGGGATCTTCGCGGCAGCCGCCGACAGGTCGGCAAGGACCGTCGCTGAGCTGATGTTCTCGGGGTCCATCAGGATTTCGGTGGCCGGTTCCCGGCCAAAGGTGGTCAGGGTGTAGACCGGGTTGCCTTCCTTGATGACCCAGTCGATGCCGTTCACACTGACGCAGCGGTCTGTGGTGGGTCCCGGGACGTTGACGCCGCAGCGCAGGATGACCTTGGACGGGTCGCCCCACGCAGCCGTGGCCTGGCTGTTGGTTTTCCGCAGGCCCGCGTCCCCGATCGCATCGGGCAGGGCCACCATCATCGGCGCGCAGGCGGGGTTGGCCGCATCCTGAGCCGCCGAGACGTCCACCACGGGCGAACACGCGGTCAGGGCCAGCGCCGCCAGCAGGCCGGCGGCGGAGGCAGCTACCTTTGACAGTCCCGCTGCCCGGATTGGCAGGGAAATAACAGCTGAGGGAGCATGGCGCATGCCACCCATCATCTCTATTTGGCGATGCCGGCGCCAATCCGCGGGCATGAAGCACTTGCTCCTTCCCTGCGGAGCCCACCCCGGTGGCTGCCGGGGCGCCCACGGTGACTGGCGGCGTCTTCGCCTTCCGCCGGTGTCAGTCAGCAGGGCTGCCGGGCTATAAAATGCTGACCAAATGACGAAAATAATCGACGCTGACGTCGCACGCCGAACCGTCTCGAAGGGGGTGAACTCCGTTTGGGTGACTGCGGCGGCTCAAGGGCTAAAACCCGTCGCTTGGGCTGGTGCAGTGGTGGTCCTTGCCCTGTTGACCTGGGAACGCCTCCCTGCCATGACACGCCGGACGGTATGGGCTGAGGACGGCGGTGTGTTCCTTCGGGATGTGCTCAGCAACGGCCCCCTGCGCAGCATTGCGCTGCCCTACGATGGATGCCTCCACGTTTTGCCGCGTGCGTTGGCCAGCGTGGCGCACGCAGTGGTGCCACTCCAGGGATACGCGGTGGCAATGTCGCTGATGAGCTGCCTCGTGGTGGCGCTCATTTCTGTCGCTGTCTTCCACCTTTCCCGCAGCGTCTCCGAGTCCGTGCCGGTACGGCTGATGATCGCAGCTATCCCAGTGCTGCTGCCTATAGGTCCGGAGGAAGTACTTGGCAATGCCGCAAACCTGCACTGGTACCTCCTGTGGCTCGCACCGTGGCTGCTGCTGTATAAACCCAAGTCGCCGCTCGTGGGCGGGACGATGTTTATAGTGGCCTTCGTTACTGCTGCCAGTGAGATCATCACTGGCATGTTCCTGCCCCTGGCCATCTTGGCGGCGATCCGGCGTCGCAATTTCGCAGCACCGGCGGGACTGCTTCTGGGCATCTTCCTGCAGGTTCTGACAACGATGAACAACCCTCGCTTCACCGGACCGGCACCCTCCGATGTTGCGGACGGCTGGTCCGTCTTTTTGGGTTTTGGATTATTGCCGATCGGCTCAATCTGGTACCCCGACAGCCGGACCCTGACTTCGAACATCGTCACGTTCGGGGCATGGTCCCTGCTCATCCCCGTACTCCTGGTCCTCGGGCTGCTTGCCTACACCGTTATTGCAGGTCGACGCGACCTGAAGATCGCCGCCGTAGGCGCCTTCGTAGCCTCCTGGATCTGTTGGATCGCGTCCGTCGTGCTGAGCGGCAACATCATGTTTACCTATGCCAGGTTCGTGCAGGCCGATTGGGCCGGGTTCGGCTACATGCGCTATGCGGCCGCACCCGCGATGTTCCTTCTCCTGCTGTTCCCGCTCGCTGCGGCGGCCGCACTTGAACGGCAGCGGATATCCCGCAGCGCTTCGGCACTGGTGGCTGGTTTTTTCCTGATCTTCCTCATGGCCAGTTACTTCCCGGCGACGACGTTTCGCCAAGAGGGCCCTGCCTGGGCGACAGGTGTGGATTCGGCCCGGCTCGCATGTCAAAGTGATCCGGCCCTGCCCAGCGCAGCAGTGGTGGTTGCACCTGAGATCTGGAAGTTTGCCCAGGTTCAGATTCCCTGCCAGGACTTACGCGGAGATTCAAAATAACGGCTAGGCCAACCACACACCGTTGAGTGGTTATATTTCGCCGGGCTGGGATCCGGATGTTCCCTGCGCCCTTCCGGTCAGGCCCGGAGCGTCACGACTCATTGAGCCAGTGCCGGGGGCCGTGCATTGTCAGATCCGGGCGGTAGCGTAGGGGGGTGCCTGAAATTCCCTTGCCAGAAAAAACGCTGACGGTCGCCGGGCTGTCCGAATCCGATCTGCTGGCCCGGATCTTTCCCCGGCTGGAGCTGGACAGCCGCCATTCCGCAGCCACGTTGCTGGGGCCGGGGGACGACGCCGCGATCATTGCCGCGCCGGACGGACGGACGGTCATCAGCATCGACACCCAGGTGCAGGACCAGGACTTCCGGCTCCAGTGGCCCAGCGGGTACCGCTCCACCGGCTTTGACGTGGGCTGGAAAGCTGCTGCGCAGAACCTCAGTGACATCAATGCCATGGGAGCCACGGCCACGTCCATGGTGGTCAGCCTCACCCTCCCGCCGGACACACCGGTCAGCTGGGTGGAGGACCTTGCTGACGGCCTGACGGCCGGCATCCGGGGCCTGGGCGCCAAGGACTGTTCCGTGGCCGGCGGCGATCTTGGCCGGGGCCGGGAAATATCTGTCAGCGTCGCGGTGCTGGGAACGCTCAGCGGCGGAACGCCCGTGCTCAGGTCCGGAGCCCGCCCGGGAGACGTGCTGGCGCTCGCGGGAACCGTGGGACGTGCAGCAGCGGGGCTCGCCCTTCTGGAATCGGACTCAGCGGATGACTCGCTTAGCCCGGAACAGCGGAAACTTGTAGCCCTGCAGTGCAGGCCGTGGCCGCCGCTTGCCGCCGGTCCGCTGGCCCGGGCTGGCGGTGCAACGGCAATGCTGGACATCTCGGACGGACTGCTCCGCGACGGCACCCGGCTCGCACGTTCCAGCAGCATCACCCTTGACCTGGATCCGCAGACGCTCAAGCGGCTGGCCGAAGGGCTGGAACCGGCGTCGGACCTGCTCAACACCGACCCCCTGGGCTGGGTGCTGGCCGGGGGAGAGGACCACGGGCTTCTTGCCACATTCCCTCCCGGCATTCAGCTGCCTCCCGGATTCACTGCGATAGGCTCAGTACAGGCCACGGGAGATAGCGAAAGCCCGGGCATCACAATTGCGGGCCACGCCGCGGACACCGGGGGATGGGATCACTTTGCAGACTAAGGTTGCCGCCAACGCGCAAGCGATGAAGCGATGGTTGGGCAAAGCTGAAACGGCCCTCGGCAACCACAGCGACCGCCTCAACGCAATCAATATCTTCCCCGTGGCAGACGGCGATACCGGCACCAACCTTTACCTCACCGTCCGCGCGGCAACCCAGGCGCTCCACGGCCACGGACCAGGCGGCGCCAGCCACAGTGGGGACCCGCGCCAGCCTGACGCCGCGCAAACAGACGTCGGAGCAGTTTTGGCGGCAGCCGGCCAGGCAGCCATGGAACAGGCCAGGGGCAACTCCGGCACACTTTTCGCCGTCTTCCTGTGCGCCGCCGCGGAGCCACTGGCAGGCCATACCCGGCTGACGTCCACCCTGCTCGCCGCGGCGCTCAACCGGGCCCAGATCAGGGCCTGGTCCGCGTTGAGCGACCCCGTCCCGGGCACCATGCTCTCCGTCATGGAAGCTGCTGCCCGTGCCGTTGCCGCGGTTGATGCCGGGCAGAACGGTGACGACAGCAACCATGCCCTGGGCCTGTCGCTGGACGCCGCGGTTGAGGGTGCCCTGGCCGCAGTCATCCGCACCGAGGGCCAACTGGACGCGCTGCAGGCAGCGCACGTCGTGGACGCCGGCGGCGTGGGGATGCTGCTCATCCTGGACTGCCTCCGCTCCGCCGTCCTGGGTGAGGAACTCCAAAGCGAACTCCTGGACGGGCTGCACGGCTACGATGTCCAGGACCCGCACATCCACACCAGCATGCCTGACGACGACGGCGTTGAAGTCATGTGCACCATCAGCCTCTCGCCCCTCAACGCTGCCACCCTGCGGCAGCGGCTGGACGAAATCGGCGAGTCCGTCATCATGAGCCAGGTGGGCACCGCCGCTGAGGCTGACGGCAACTACCGCTGGCGGGTCCACGTCCATGTTCCGGACGCCGAGCCCGCCGTCAGGCTCATCCGATCTTTGGGCGAACCCATGCAGATCACGGTCAGTGAACTCGCCCTGCCCCGCGACCCCCAAGCCGACCCGGTGAACTCCAGTGGGCATGAGCGCTGAACTCGACCTGGACCTCGGACGCCTGGTCGGCAAACGCTCCGCCGGCGTCATCGCGAAACACCTTGGCCTGACCACCGTCGGTGCCCTGCTGAACTACTTTCCGCGCCGATACCTGGACCGGGGTGAACTGACGCCCATCAGCGAGGTCCCGCTGGATGAGGACGTCACCCTGATAGCCAGGGTCGTGTCCAACAGCACCCGTACCATGAAGGCACGCCGCGGCACCATCACCGATGTCGTGATTTCCGACGACGACGGGACGCCGGGGCTCCGGATGGTCGGCGGCAGCGACTACCGCGGCAAAGTCCCCGGGACGCTCAAAGTCAGCTTCTTCAACGGCTACCGCGCCAAGGCTGAGCTCCTGCAGGGGCGGCGCGCGCTGTTCTCCGGCAAGGTCACACGCTATGGGGGCATGCTTGGACTCACGAACCCGGATTTCCTGTTGCTGGACGAGGACCCCTTCGTCCAGGGCAAGGATCCGGAGTCCCTCGCCCTGATGCCCATCCCGGTGTACCCGGCCACGGGCAAGCTCACCAGCTGGGCCATCCAGAAGGTCGTCGAGGCGCTGCTCCAAACGGCCGACCTCGACGCGCTGCCGGACCCGGTGCCTCCCGCTGTCGCCGCACGCGAAAACTTCCTGCCGGTCGCTGAGGCTTACCGGCTGATCCACGCCCCGGAGTCGACGGCGGACTGGCAGCGTGCCCGGGACCGCTTCCGTTACCAGGAAGCCCTGGTCCTGCAGGCGGCGCTCGCCCGGCGCCGGGCCCAGCTGGCCGCTGAGGAAGCCACCGCGCGGCGCCCGGTGGCGGACGGCCTGCTGGCTGCCTTCGACCGGCAACTGCCGTTCACCCTGACCGCCGGCCAGGCCGCCATTGGCAAGACGCTCTCCGCCGAGCTCGCGCAGGACGGCCCCATGAACAGGCTGCTGCAGGGCGAGGTGGGCTCGGGGAAGACGGTCGTGGCGCTCCGGGCCATGCTGCAGGTAGTGGACGCCGGGGGCCAGGCGGCCCTGTTGGCGCCCACGGAAGTCCTCGCCGCCCAGCACTTCGAATCCATCCGGCGCACCCTGGGCCCGCTGTCCCGCGACGGGCTGCTGGGCGGATTCGGCAACGAGGCCGTCCAGGTGACCCTCCTGACCGGATCCATGTCCACGGCCGCCCGCAAGCAGGCCCTGCTGGATGCCGCCTCGGGAACGGCCGGGATCGTGATCGGCACGCACGCCCTGCTCAGTGGCAACGTGTCCTTCTACGACCTCGGCCTGATCGTGGTGGACGAGCAGCACAGGTTCGGCGTTGAACAGCGGGATGCCCTGCGGGCGAAGGCAAGCAAACCCCCGCACCTGCTGGTCATGACTGCCACACCGATTCCCCGGACCGTGGCAATGACGGTTTTCGGAGACCTTGAAACGTCCGTGCTTGATGAGCTGCCTGCGGGCAGGGCCCCGATTTCCACGCATGTGGTGGGTCTCGCCGAGAACCCTGGCTGGGCCGGCCGCATCTGGTCCCGTTCGCGGGAGGAGATCGAGGCCGGACACCAGGTTTATATCGTCTGCCCAAAGATCGGAACCGACGACGACGGCGACTTCAGCCCTGGCGAAACGGAACCAACCGCGGCGGACCTGGAGGAGAACGGCGCGGCCCGCGAACTCGCGTCGGTGACGGCCGTCGTCGAGCAGCTCCAGCAGGAGCCGGCCCTGGCCGGTGTGCCGTTGGCTCCGCTACACGGCCGCCAGGACCCCGCGGTCAAGTCCGCGGCCATGGCGGACTTCACGGCCAACCGCACCAAACTCCTGGTCTCCACCACAGTCATCGAGGTGGGCGTTGATGTCCACAACGCAACCCTTATGGTCATCCTCGACGCCGACCGTTTTGGTATTTCCCAGCTCCACCAGCTCCGTGGGCGCGTCGGCCGCGGCGGCCATCCCGGTACCTGCCTGCTGGTGACCACCCTGGAGCCCGGCCATCCGAGCCGCCGCCGGCTGGACGCCGTGGCCTCCACCACCGACGGGTTTGAACTCTCGCAGGAAGACCTGAAGCTGAGGCGTGAAGGGGACATCCTGGGCGCCTCACAGTCAGGCGGCCGTTCCACCCTGAAACTCCTCAGGGTGCTGGAGCACGAGGACATCATCGCCAGGGCACGGGAAGACGCCCAGAAGATCGTGGGTTCGGACCCCACCCTGCAGCAGCATCCGCAGCTGGCACAAGCCATCGATGGATACCTCAATCCCGAAAAGGAGGCGTTCCTTGAACGCGGATAACGTGGCGCGAGCCGGCACAGCGGCACGGTACGGGAGGTGCCCGGCATGAGCAGGATCATCGCGGGAGCCGCCGGCGGCACCCCGTTGGCCAGTGTGCCGGGATCGCTGACGCGGCCCACCACGGACCGGGTCAAGGAAGCACTGTTTTCGCGGCTGGACGCCTTCGACGTCATCTCCGGCGCGCGGGTCCTGGACCTGTACGCGGGGTCGGGGTCGCTCGGTGTGGAGAGCGGCAGCAGGGGCGCGGGCACCGTTGACCTCGTCGAATTCGATGCCAAGGCCAGCGGCGTGTGCCAGCGCAACGCGGACCTGGTCAACGGCGTGGTGGGGCGGAAGGTCGTCACGGTGCACCGCTCCAAGGTGGAGTCGTTCCTGGAACGGGCCTCACTGGATGCCAGCTGGGACCTTGTCTTCATGGATCCCCCGTATCCGCTGGATGAGCCCGCCCTGTCCGCCGTGCTGGCCAAACTCAACGCACATCTTGCACCGGCCGCCGTCGTGGTGGTTGAGCGGTCGTCGCGTTCGCCGGAACCGGCGTGGCCCGAGGCCTTGGAACGGTTCGCGGAGAAGAAGTACGGCGAGACGCGGCTTTGGTTCGCCGAGCCGTCCGTTCCGGACGCTGTCCAGGCCGACGAGGCCGTTGACGAACAGGCTGAAGCGGCGGGCAGCAACTAACGGCGTCGGCCGACGTCAGCCCGCCAGTGCGTCCAGGTCGACGCCTGCCAGCACCCTGGCCGGATGCGGTCCCCGTGCTGTCAGTTCAACTGACCAGCTGCCCGGCCACGGGACCTGTGTTCCCGTGAGGATGATGTTGCCCGGATAGCGCCCGTCGAACATCCCCGCTTCCGCGAAGGCGGCGACGTCCGCCATTGCCCGGCGCAACGCAGCGGCCTGGCTGCGCACCAGGGTGAGTCCAGGCTCGTCCCCGACATTCACGATCAGTATCCCGTTCGCCGTGAGACGGGCGCGGGCCTCCTGGTAGAACTCCGTGCACGCGATGTGGCCTGGAGCGTCGGGACCAGAGAAGATGTCCAGGATCACGACGTCGAACCGCAGTTCCGGAGCCAGGCCGGCGAGGGCGTCACGGGCGTCTCCGATCACCGGATGCAGGTCCGTCCCCTCAGGCAAAGGCAGCTGTTGAAGCACGAAGTCCAGCAGTTCGCGCTCCAGCTCGACGGCGTACTGGACCGATCCTGGTCTCGTCGCCTGGATGTAGCGGGCCAGGGTGAGGGCGCCAGCCCCGAGGTGGAGCGCCCTGATCGGCTGCCCTTCCGGAGCCGCGAGGTCCACCAAGTGGCCGATGCGGCGCAGGTATTCGTAGAAGATCTCCTCGGGGTGCGCCACGTTGACGTGGGACTGTTCGGCGCCGCCGATGCTAAGGATGTACGCGCCGTCAATGAGGTCGTCGGTCTCAATGGCGGCATGCTGGCCGCTGGTCCGCAGGAACCTGCTTGCCGCGTTCCTGCCGTCTGCCGGCATCACAGTTTCCCGCGGAGGCCGGCAAGGCGGCCGGCAGCCTCTTCCAGGACTTCCACCTTTTTGCAGAACGCGAACCGGAGCAAACTGCGCGTCCGCTCGGCGCCGTGGGGATGGCAGAACACGGGAACGGGGATCGCGGCCACCCCTACGAGGGCGGGAAGCCGGCGGGCCAGGTCCACGGAGTCGCTGATCCCCAGCGGGGCGGTGTCCACGTTCACGAAGTACGTGCCCTGCGGCGTGAAGACGTCGAAACCTGCCGCGCGGAGCCCTTCGCTGAGGATGTCGCGCTTGTGCCGCAGGGTGGCGGCAACTCCGGCGTAGAAGTCATCGGGGAGGGCGAGGGCGGTGGCGATGGCGGACTGGAACGGTGTCCCCGAACTGTACGTCAGGAACTGCTTCACGGTGCGGATGGCCGACACCAGGTGCTCCGGTCCGGTCAGCCAGCCGATTTTCCACCCCGTGAAGGAAAAGGTCTTGCCTGCCGACGAAATGGTCACGGTCCGCTCCGCGGCCCCCGGCAGCGTGGCCACCGGAATGTGGCTTACGCCAAAGGTCAGGTGCTCGTACACCTCGTCGGTGATGATGAGGCAGTCGTGCTTCCCGGCAAGGTCAACGACGCGCTGAAGTACTTCCCGCGGGAAGACAGCGCCCGTGGGATTGTGCGGGTTGTTGAGCAGCACCACCTTGGTGCGGCCGCTGAAGGCGGATTCAAGCGCTTCCATGTCGGGAAGGAAGTCCGGGGCAAGCAGCGGGGCCGTGACGTGGGTGGCTCCTGAGAGCCCGATGATGGCGCCGTAGGAGTCATAGAAGGGTTCAAACGTCAGGACTTCGTCGCCGGGACCGGTCAGGGCCAGCAGCGAAGCGGCGATGCCCTCCGTGGCTCCCGTCGTGATGATGACCTCAGCCTGCGGGTCCGGGGCCAGCCCATAGAACCGTTCCTGGTGGGCCGCGACGGCCTCGCGGAGTTCCAGGATGCCCTTGCCGGGTGCGTACTGGTTGGCGCCTGCGGCGATGGCTGCCTGGGCGGCCGCCCTGACCTCCGCCGGTCCGTCTTCATCCGGGAAACCCTGGCCAAGGTTGATGGCGTCGGTCTGCAGCGCCAGAGTGGTCATCTCTTCAAAAATGGTGACCCCCAGTCCGCCGTCCTGCCCGAGCAGGTTGGCTCCGAGGGCTGCGCGCTGCCACGGAGCAGGTGCGGTGGGCGTAAAAAGGTCCCGTGGTGGATGCATGCAGTCATGGTATCCCGGCGTCCGGATGCGGTAGGTTCGGAGCATGAGACGCGCTGTCTGCCCAGGATCCTTTGACCCCATCCACAACGGCCATCTCGAGGTCATCGCACGGGCGGCCGGCCTCTTCGACGAGGTGATCGTGGCCGTGTCCACCAACTATGCGAAGAAGTACAGGTTCAGCCTGGGTGACCGGATCGACATGGCCAGGGAGACCCTCGCATCCCTGAAAGGGATCGTGGTGGAACCCGTTGGGGAGGGCCTGCTGGCAGAGTATTGCCGCCAGCGCGGAGTCTCCGCGATTGTCAAAGGACTCCGGTCCTCATCCGATTTCGACTACGAACTGCCCATGGCCACCATGAACCGCCAGCTCAGCGGTGTGGAAACCGTCTTCCTGCCCGCCGAGGCGCATTACCTGCACCTTTCCTCCACCCTCATCAAGGAAGTTGCCGGTTTGGGCGGCAGTGTCTCGGACTACGTGCCCCGTTCAGTGCAAAAAAGACTGCTGGCTGGCGAGTCTTCGTCCGAATAGCCGCCGAGAGGGTAGGCTAGTCCGGTACTCGGCGGCCTTCGGTGGCCTGGTTTGAGTCCAAACCGGACTTCAGGCTAAGATGGTACGTCGGTCATATGTTCAACAGGAGTTCTCATTAAGCGAGATGCTAGTTCGCCCTTGGCGTTCGACGTCAAGGACCTCGGGCGCAGCCCGGGAAGCATGCGGACACTGACGGAACATGTACCCGCACCAGGTGATCTTGGTGTGGCGCTCATTGGCGTTCAGGAAGGCTCGGATATCGAGCTGGATCTGAGGCTTGAGGCCGTACACGAAGGAATTCTGGTATCAGGAACCGCAATCGCTGCAGTAACGGGTGAGTGCGGCCGATGCCTGGATCCCCTTGCGTATGACCTTGAGGTCAATGTGCAAGAACTTTTCTTCTATGAAGGCGTCCTGCTTTCGGATGAGGAAGACGATGAAGAGCAACGTCGAGTCGAGCACGATCTGATCGATCTTGAACCGGTGTTGCGGGACGCAGTTGTCACTATGCTGCCGTTCCAGCCGGTGTGCCGGGAAGACTGCCAGGGCCTTTGTTCCGAATGCGGAGCTCGCCTGGAAGACGAGCCGGGGCACCACCACGAGGTCTTGGATCCTCGCTGGGCTGCCCTAGCTGAAATGGCTAAGCCTGACCGGCAAAATTGATTTGTACGTGTTTGTCTAGAGAGAAATGAGTTAGCCGTGGCTGTTCCCAAGCGGAAAATGTCTCGCTCGAATACCCGCGCCCGCCGCTCCCAGTGGAAGGCAACTGCCCCCCACCTGGTGAAGACCGTAGAGAACGGCCAGGTTACTTACAGCCTGCCGCACCAGGCAAAGGTCGTTACCGACTCGGCTGGCACTGCGCTGTTCCTTGAGTACAAGGGCCGCAAGGTCGCAGACGTCTAATTGGCCATTCAGGCTGAGATGATGTCTTCAACTGAAGAGCTTCTGAAGCGTCTCGGTGTCTCAATTGACGCCGGGACGCTTCGTCTTGCTCTCACACACCGTTCCTACGCCTACGAAAACGGCGGAATCCCCACCAACGAGCGGCTCGAATTCCTGGGTGACTCCATCCTGGGCTTCTCCGTGACGGATGCCCTGTACCGGGACAATCCCTCCCTGCCCGAAGGTGACCTCGCGAAGCGGCGGTCCGCCGTAGTCAGCACCCGTGCCCTTGCCGGCATCGGCCGAAGCCTTGGCATTGGCGACTACATTTACCTGGGCCAGGGCGAAAAGCTCACGGAGGGCAAGAACAAGGCCTCCATCCTCGCGGACACCATGGAAGCACTGATCGGTGCCACCTACGTCTCCAACGACATCGAAACCGCCCGCCAGCTGGTCATGCGGCTGATTGGACCGCTCCTGAAGGACGCAGCCGCCCTCGGCGCCGGGACGGACTGGAAGACCAGCATCCAGGAACTGGCGGCCAGCAGGCAGCTCGGCAGCATCCACTACGTGGTGGAAGGATCCGGGCCGGACCACGCCCGCACGTTTACGGCCGTCCTGGAGATCGGCGGCAGCGCCTACGGCAAAGGCTCCGGCCACTCCAAGAAGGAAGCGGAGCAGGAAGCCGCAGCGGACGCCTGGCGCGTGCTCTCGGGGGCTCCCCGTGCAGCGGCCGCGGACGACTCCGCCGCCGCCTACTAGGCTGACCTGTGCCGGAACTCCCGGAAGTGGAAGTGGTCCGCCGTGGACTGGTGAGCTGGGTCCGCGGACGCACGATCACAGCGGTTGACGTACTGGACCCCCGGTCCATCCGCCGCCACGCCCTGGGTACGGAAGACTTCGCCGGAAACCTGGAAGGGGCCACCGTGGCGGATGTCGTTCGCCGCGGGAAGTTCCTCTGGATGCCGCTGATGGACGCAACGGACGCTTCCCCCGCACCCGCTGCTCCCGCCGTCGCCCTCATGGCCCACCTCGGCATGAGCGGCCAGTTGCTGATGCAGGATGCCGCGGCCCCGGACGAAAAACACCTCAAAGTCAGGCTCCGCCTGAGTCCGCGCGACGGCATGCCCGAACAGCTCCGGTTTGTAGACCAGCGCATCTTTGGCGGGTTGTTCGTCACCGCCCTGGTTCCCACGGACGACGGCGGGCCGGGCGGCCTCGCTGAATCACCCCTTCCGCTGATTGCGGAAGAGGCATCCCACATCGCCCGCGACCCCCTCGATCCGGCCTTTTCCTTCGACAATTTCTATCGCCGGCTCAGGAAGCGCAGGACGGGCCTCAAGCGCGCCCTGCTGGACCAGGGGCTGGTGTCGGGGATCGGCAACATCTACGCGGACGAAGCCCTGTGGCGGGCAAAACTGCACTACGCCCGGCCCACCGACAAGCTGCGGCGGGCCGACGCGGCGCAGCTCGTGAGCAGCGCCCGTGACGTCATGCTGGACGCCCTGGCGGCCGGCGGGACCAGCTTCGATTCGCTGTACGTCAACGTCAACGGCGCCTCGGGCTACTTCGACCGCTCCCTTAACGCCTACGGGCGGGAAGGTCAGCACTGCGGCCGCTGTGCCGCCGTCGGAATTAATTCCCCGATCCGCAGGGAACAGTTCATGAACCGCTCCTCCTACACCTGCCCTGTTTGCCAGCCGCGTCCCCGGAACGGGCGCTGGTAGCGGGTACGCAAAGTCTGCGGATTCTGCGGTTCCGCAATGTGGATTCCGTTGACAGACTGGGGCCATAAGAACCGGCAGACCGCCTTGCGGCGGCTGCCACGCCCCAGCCCATCAGCAGGAACCAGGCAGCCCTTGTACCTTTCGATGTCGGACCGCACCGGCGGCCAGAAGGACTCCCAGGCCGAGCTGCCGGCCGCCGCCGCCACGGCGTTCCGGCTGTCCCCGGTGATCATCTGGCTGGGGATCGTCAGCATGATGACGGATATCTCCTCAGAATCGGTGGCAGCCATCCTGCCGCTGTACGTGACCGGATTCCTGGGACTGTCCACCATCGCTTTCGGAATCATCGACGGCATCAACCAGGGCGCCAGCGCCATCGTGCGGATAGCCGCAGGCTGGGTCTCGGACCGCACGGGGCAGCCCAAGCGCATAGCGGTGGCCGGGTACGGCCTCTCCATGGTGGCCAGGATCGGGTTCCTGTTCGCGGGTGGCTTCTGGACCATAGCCGGCATCGTCACCGGCGACAGGATCGGAAAAGGCATCCGTACGGCTCCGCGCGATGCACTGATCTCCGAAGCGGCGCAGCCGGAGCACCTGGCGAGGTCGTTCGGGGTCCACCGCATGCTGGACAGCGTGGGTGCCGCTACCGGGCCACTGCTGGCGTTCCTCGTCCTGGTGCTGATCCCCAACGGCTTCAGCACGGTATTCATCGTTTCATTGGCCTTCTCGGTCATCGGCGTCGCCGTGCTGGTCCTGATCGTCCCCGGCCGCAGGCGCAGTCCCGCCGGCCCGGCCAGTGCAGCGGGCCGTCCGCGTTTCCAGTGGTCCCGTTTGCGCTGGGGCACGCTGAAGGAGCAGGGCCTGGCCCGGCTCGTGCTGACGGCCGGGCTCCTGGGCCTCCTGACCATTGGCGACGGGTTCATCTACCTGCTCCTCCATGACCGGGGCTCCTTTGCAGCCCAATGGTTCCCGCTGCTCTATGTGGGAACCAATGTTGTTTTCCTCCTGTTCGCCATTCCGCTGGGCAAGCTGGCGGACCGGTGGGGACGGATCCCCGTTTTCCTGGGCGGCCACCTGGCTCTGCTGGCCTGCTACGTCCTCGCAGCCCTGCCTTTCGGCGGCCTGGGTGCAACCGTTGGCTGCCTGCTCCTGCTCGGCGTTTTCTACGCGGCAACCGATGGCGTCCTTGCCGCCATGGTCAGCCAATTGAGCAGGGCTGAGAACCTGGCGACGGCGCTTGGCACCGCGCAGACCGTCGTGGCCCTGAGCCGGATGGCGGCAGCCGCCGGGTTCGGGGTTTTGTGGTACTTGGTCGGGCCTGTAACTGCCGTGCTGTGCGTGGCCGGCCTGCTGGCGGCGGCTCTCGCAGCGGGCACGGTCATGCTTGGCGGGGCCCGCCGAGGGGCGGCCGCACCGTGAGCCGGGGAAAGGGGCCACAGCCCGCTCAGCGACCACTGAAGCCTGCAGACCACGGATCCGTTGCCACCCTCCCCGCGCGCGGGGCGGTTCCTGCTGACGCTCCGGCAGCCGCAGCCTTGCCGGAATCCGGCATGCGGCGGCGGTGGCTCATCCTCCTGGCAATTGTCGTGCTGGTGGCTGCGGGCGCGTCCGTGTTCACCGTTTCAGCGTTCCAGGCGGCTAAAACCAGCCAGCAGGCGGGCTCGCCCGTAGCCACCGTTGCGGCGGAAGGGCTGCCGGCCGCCCCCTTTGTGATGTTCCGGAACACGGCTCCCGGACAGGGCTTCGGGCAGGCGGCAACCGTCCTGCTGGCCGACCCAACAGGCCAGCGCGCGCTCAGCGGCCACAGCTGTGACCGTGTGTATGCGGTGATGAACCTGGTGAGCTGCCTGAGTACAAGGAATGAGATCCCCACCAAATTTGAGGCCACCGTTTACGACCGCTCACTGGACCCCGTCGAATCGTGGGCCCTGGGAGGCATTCCCAGCCGTACCCGTATCAGCGCCGACGGGTCCCTGCTGGCAAGCACTGTGTTTGTGTCCGGGCACTCGTACGCCGCAGCAGGGTTTTCCACGGAGACCGTCATCCGCGGCCGTGACGCCACCGTGCACGGGAACCTTGAGGAGTTCGCCCTCATTTCCGGCGGAACCCAGATCAAGGCGTCGGACCGCAACATCTGGGGCGTGACCTTCGTCCCGGGCCAGCCGGACGCGTTCTATGCCACAGCCTCTTCCCAAGGAAAGATCTGGCTCGTGCGGGGAAGCCTGCAGGACAGGACCCTGACGGTGACCGCTACTGGGATCGAGTGTCCATCGGTCTCGCCGGACGGAACCCGAATCGCCTACAAAAAGAGTGTTTCCGGAACGCTCGTCGGCCATCGCAACATCGCGGTGCTGGACATCGCCTCGGGAACGGAAACCGTCCTCGCCGAACAACGGGATATTGACGACCAGCTGGAGTGGCTCGACGCCGATACAGTGGTCTACGGCGTTCCGCGGGATGAGTCCGGCCAGGACAGCGACGTTTGGTCCCTGGCCACCGATCCGGCGGCGCAGCCCTCGCTCTTCATCGAACATGCCTGGTCCCCGGCGGTGGTGCGGCAGTAGCCATCACGGCCGGGAACTGGCGCAAATCCGTGGAAACCCGCAGTGACGCAGTAGATTTGGGGCAGCAGAGCAGCCGCTTCAGCCACTCAGGAGACCAGAACCACCTTGCACCTCAAAAGCCTTACCGTCCGGGGGTTCAAGTCGTTCGCGTCAGCCACCACCTTCGACTTTGAACCCGGGGTCACCGCTGTGGTGGGGCCGAACGGTTCCGGAAAGTCCAACGTGGTGGACGCGCTCTCCTGGGTCATGGGAGAACAGGGAGCCAAAACGCTGCGCGGCGGCAAAATGGAAGATGTCATTTTCGCCGGGACCTCCGGACGGCCCCCGCTCGGGCGGGCCCACGTCTCCCTGACCATCGACAACGCTGACGGGGCACTCCCGATCGAATACAGCGAGGTCACCATCTCGCGGACCCTCTTCCGCACCGGGGGTTCCGAATACGCCATTAATGGTGCCAGCTGCCGGCTGCTCGATATCCAGGAGCTGCTGTCCGATTCCGGCCTGGGCCGGGAAATGCACGTAATCGTCGGCCAGGGCCAGCTGGACAAGGTCCTGCACGCCACTCCTGAGGACCGCCGCGGCTTCATCGAGGAGGCGGCAGGGATCCTGAAGCACCGCCGCCGCAAGGAAAAGACCGTCCGCAAGCTGGAGGCGATGCAGGCCAACCTCCAGCGCCTGAGCGACCTGACCGGCGAGATCCGGCGGCAGCTCACCCCGCTGGGCAAGCAGGCCGACGTGGCCCGCCGCGCCCAGCGGGTCCAGTTCGACGTCCGCGACGCACGTGCGCGGCTGCTCGCCGATGACCTGGTCCGGCACCAGGTGGCACTCGACAAGGACGTGGCCGACGAGGAGGCGCTGAAGGCCCGCCGCAGCGTCGTCGAGCAGGAACTTGAATCCGGGCGCAGGAAACAGGCCGCGATGGAACAGCTTGCAGCAGAGGCCACCCCGCTGCTCAACGCGGCGCAGGACACCTGGTACAGGCTGTCCGCAGCGCGCGAACGGCTGCGTTCCCTTGGCTCGCTGGCCCAGGAACGCGGCCGCCTGCTTGGAGCGGTGGACGCTGAGCCGTACTCCGGGCGGGATCCTGAACAGCTCGAACGGCAGGCTGCCCGGGTCCGGGACGAACTGACGGAACTTGACCGCCACATCCTGAACAGGCGCAGCGCCCTGGAATCAGCGACCGCCGCCAAGACCGGGGCGGAACAGGACGCGGCAATCGAGGACAAACGGCTGACCGCTGTCCTCCGTGCCGCTGCGGACCGGCGCGAAGGCCTGGCCCGGCTCGCCGGCCAGGTCGGCGCTGCGCGGTCGCGGGTGGAATCCGCCCAGGCGGAGCTGGGCAGGCTCCGTGAGTCGCTCGCCGCGGGGCAGGAACGCCGCCGGAAGGCCCAGTCGGAGTTCACCGCTTTGGAGACACAGGTTGCGGGGGTCGAGGAAGGCGAGGAGAGCCTCGACGCCGACTATGAGGACGCCAGCGCCGAACTCGACGCCGTCCGCGAGGAGATCTCCGCCCTGACCGCCGCCGGCGCGGAGGCGGTCCGCGAACGCGACGCCCTGGTGGCCAGGCGGGATGCGCTCGAGCTCGGACTCAACCGCAAGGACGGCACAGCGCATGCGCTCAACGCCGGACTGGACGGCGTCGTTGGCACGCTGGCATCGGACCTCACCATCAGCCCCGGGTATGAAACGGCGATTGCCGCCGCCCTCGGCGACGCCTCCGAAGCGATAGTGGTCAGGGACCCGGCTGTGGCGGCGGAGGTTATGCAGTTCCTGAAGGACGACGACGGCGGGCGCGCCTCCCTGCTGCTGGCGTCAGCTGCCGTGCAGCAGCCGGCCCCGGTGACGGAAGCGTTGCCTCCGGGTGCGCGCTGGGCCGTTGACCTTACCTCCGCGGTGGAGGGCACCAGCCCCGCCGTGGCGGCGCTCCTGGCGGGTGTGGCCGTAGTGGAGGACCTGGGCGGCGCCGGTCAGCTCGTTGCCCAAAGGCCGGACCTGACGGCCGTGACCCGGGCGGGGGACGTGTTTACCGCGCTGACGGTCACCGGCGGGTCGGCGAAGGCGCCGTCCCTGCTGGAGGTGCAGGCCGCCGTCGACGACGCCGGGACCCGGCTCGCCGCTGTCACCGCCGACCTGGAACGGAACAGGTTCGCGCTGGCCGGCGCCGAAGCCCGGCGCACGGCAGCACAGGCGAGGGCCGAGGCCGCCCTGGACCGCCTGCACGAATCGGACGCCCGGCTCGCCGCGGTCGCCGAGCGGCTGGGCCACTTGAACTCCATCCTGCGCAGCGCCGTGGGGGAGAGCGACAGGATTGCCGCCTCACTCGCCAAAGCCGAAACCAACGTGGCCAACGAGGAAGAAGCGCTCGCCGCCATCACGGAACGGCTGGCCGCGGCGCAGCAGGCCCCGGCCGAAGAGGAACCCTCCACGGAACACCGGGATGCCCTGGCCCTGGCAGCCTCGCAGGCGCGTTCAGCGGAGATGGAAGCCAGGCTGTCGCTGCGCAGTACGGAGGAGCAGCTGACGGCCACCCGGAACCGGGCACTGTCGCTGGAACGGGCCGCCGCCACCGAACGCAGGGCGCGGGAAGAAGCCGCCGAACGGGCCCGCCGCCGCCGGATCCAAGCGAGGCGGGCCGCCGCGGTGCAGGCGGGCGCGGAGCTGGCCCTGCGTTTCATCGATGTGTCCGTGGAACTGGCCAGGCATGAACGCGACCTCGCCGAAGAGAACCGCGAACAGCGCGACCGCGCCCTGCAGGAGATCAGGACCGCCAACGACGCGTTCGCCCGCGAGCTGGCAGAACTGACGGATTCGGTCCACCGGGACGAGCTTGCGCGGGCACAGCAGCGGGCGCGGATCGAAGCCCTCGAAACCCGCTCCATCGAGGAACTCGGCATCACCCCGGACCTCCTGGTGGCTGACTTCGGCCCCGACGTTCCCGTGCCTGTCCCTGCAGATGAAACCGAGGACAAATGGGCAGCCCTCCGGGCACCCGTTGACGACACCGGCGCTCCGGTGGTGGAAGGCAAACCCTTTGTCCGGGAGGAGCAGGAGAAACGCCTCCGGAAGGCCGAAAGGGACCTGTCTGCCCTGGGAAAGGTCAACCCGCTTGCCCTGGAGGAATTCGCCGCTCTGGAAGAACGGCACCAGTTCCTCAGCACCCAGCTGGAGGACCTCAAATCCAGCCGCAAGGACCTGCTGGACATCATCAAGGAAGTGGACGACCGTGTCCAGCGGGTCTTCGCCGAAGCCTTTGAAGACACCCAGGCCCAGTTCGTCCGCGTCTTCGCCCGCCTCTTCCCCGGCGGCGAGGGCCGCCTGGTCCTGACAGACCCGGCAGACATGCTCACCACCGGCATCGAGGTGGAGGCGCGTCCGGCCGGCAAGAAGATCAAGCGGCTCTCGCTGCTCTCCGGCGGCGAACGCTCCCTGACAGCGGTCGCCCTGCTGGTAGCCATCTTCAAAGCCCGGCCCTCGCCGTTCTACGTGATGGACGAGGTTGAAGCGGCCCTTGATGACACCAACCTGGGCAGGCTCATCACCATCTTCGAGGAACTGCGCGAGTCCAGCCAGCTGATCGTGATCACGCACCAAAAGCGGACCATGGAAGTGGCTGATGCGCTGTACGGCGTCACCATGCGCGGCGACGGCGTCTCCACCGTCATCAGCCAGCGACTCGGTGCCGAGGTGTAACGTTCCCGCACGTGGGAGCCGGATGCGCTGAACATCAGGGGGAAACGTTGTGAGAAGCTAGGGGAGTGAATGACATCCTCCCCATTATTCTGTCCATAGTTGCTGCCCTGGCGGTTATTGGTGGGTTGATCCCGGTCCTGCTGAAGACGCGGAAGAACATCACCCAGTACCCGGGCACCCGCGATGCCAACGATCCGGTCACTCCGCAAGGCGGGGGGACACTGCTGGAGGACGCCCCCGTGGCGCCGGCGGAACGGACCGCCCCTGCCGGCGTCGACCTCGACGGGCTGGAAACTGCCGATGTCCCTGACAACGCGGCAGGCCTGGAAACCATCCAGGTGGAGACCCCGCTTCCCGTTGCGGGCCGGCTGACCCGCCTGCGCGAACGCCTGGTCCGGTCCAACAACATCCTGGGCAAGGGCCTGCTGGCCCTCCTCTCCAGCGACAAGATTGACGAGAACGTCTGGGACGAAGTCGAGGAAACCCTCCTCCTGGCAGACCTCGGAACCGAACCCACCATGCAGCTGGTGGATGCCCTGCGCGAACGCGTCAAAGTCCTCGGCACGCGGACCCCGGAGCAGGTCAAGGCGCTGCTGCGGGAAGAACTCATCAAACTGGTGGATCCCACCATGGACCGCAGCCTGAACACCACCCGCCACGCGGACAAGCCGGCCGTCGTCATGGTGGTTGGGGTCAACGGCGTCGGCAAAACCACCACGGTGGGCAAGCTCGCGCGCGTGCTCGTCGCGGAAGACAAAGACGTGCTGCTCGGTGCGGCGGATACGTTCCGCGCCGCGGCCGCGGAGCAGCTGGCCACGTGGGGCCAGCGGGTGGGAGTCCCCACCGTGAAGTCCGACGTCGACGGCGCCGATCCTGCGTCCGTCGCCTATGAGGCGGTCAAGGCCGGCATCGACCAGGAAGTCGACGTTGTAATGATTGACACCGCCGGGCGGCTCCAGAACAAAGTGGGGCTGATGGACGAGCTTGGCAAGGTCAAGCGTGTCATCGAAAAGCTCGCCGAGGTTGATGAGGTGCTGCTCGTCCTGGATGCCACCACCGGCCAGAACGGACTCAACCAGGCACGGGTCTTCTCCGAGGTGGTCAACATCACCGGCATCGTGCTGACCAAGCTGGACGGCACCGCCAAGGGCGGGATCGTCGTCGCCATCCAGAAATCGCTCGGTGTGCCCGTCAAGCTCATCGGCCTTGGCGAGGGCGCCGACGACCTCGCCCCCTTCGAGGCCGAGGGCTTCGTCGACGCGCTGCTGAACTGACGCTCCATCGAGGGGTGGGGTCCTGCCGCATAGCCACTGGCGCACAGCCGAGGCTATGGCGGCGGGATCTCACCCCTCGTTGCGTTTAAGCGGTTCACGGGTGATGGACCAGCTGGCCGCTGCCACGACCAGGATGGCGCCCGTGACGCCGAACGCCCAGCCGTAGCCCAGCCGGTCCGCAAGCACACCGGCCAGGATGGGCCCCGCAATGGCGCCGATGTCCGCTGTCATCTGGTAGACGGCCAGGACCTTGCCGCCGGAGCGGCCGGAGCCGATCACGTCCGCGACCGCGGCCTGCTGCGCCGGCCCCAGCAGGCCGGAACCGATGCCGGCCAGCGCGGAGGCCAGCAGGAACCAGCCCAGTTCGTGCGTGAAGCCAATGGCGGCAGTGGCCACGCCGGTGACGAGCAGGCCCGTGACCATCATGGGCTTGCGGCCCAGCGAATCGGCGAGACGGCCGGAGAAAGTCAGAGCCGCAGCGTTGCCCGCGGCGAACACTGCCAGCGCAAGTCCCGCCGCCTCCGGCCCCGCACCGAGGGCCGCCACGGCAAACAGCGGAACCGTGGCCATCCTGACGCCGAACGTTGCCCAGCCGTTCGCAAAGCTGGAAAACAGCGCCGACCGGTAGGCGCCGACGCCGAGGGCATCTGCCAGCCGCATGTCGGGATTCCGCCCCTGCCCGTGGCCGGCCTCCCTGCGCTCATGGCTCAGCTGTGTCTGGACGACGGCGGCGGCGACGACCAGCGCCGCGGCGTACGCGAGGAAAGGCACCCGAAGGCCAAAGCCTGCGAGCAGGCCGCCGACGATCGGGCCGCAGACATTCCCGACCAGGAACGCCGAGGCGTAGGCGCCGGACACCCGGCCCCGGCTCTCCGGCGGCGCCAGACGGATCACCAGTGCCATGGAGGCCACGGTAAACATGACCGAACCGATTCCGCCCAGGCCGCGGAACAGCAGCAGTTGCCAGTAGCCCTGCGCGAAGGCGCAGGCTGCAGTGGACGCCGCCACGATCAGGAGTCCCGCAACATAGACCGGGCGTTCACCCCACCGTGCGATCAGGGCCCCTCCGGCCGGGGCGAAGACCAGGCGCATCAGCGCGAAGATGGCCACGATGACAGCGGCCTCGGTATTGCCGACTCCGAAGGTTGTGGCGAATTGTGGCAACACGGGCGCAACAAGCCCGAATCCGAGTGCAATAAGGAACGCCGCGGCCAGCATCACCTTGATGTCGCGCGGAAGTTTGTCCTGCCTTGGCCGCCTCAGGCCCGGAATCCGCGACGTGGCGCCGCTCACAGGGGGTGTAGACGTCATGGGGCCGGCGATCCTGCGCTTTCGGTTACGGGTGGCTTGCAAGAGTGATGAAACATAACCGTAACAAGCCAGATATGCACCATTTACTTCCTAGAGGTTGTTGTAACAAACGCGCAATCTAAATCCTCCGTGGGCGAAACACAGCGCGACCAGACTCTTCATAGGACGCAAAAGGCGTTGGCAGGCGGAGAGATCCGCAGTATCGATCTGAGAGAGGACGTGCACCATGGAACTTACCGCAGGTCACGTATGGCTCATGGTGGCGGCAGCACTCGTGCTGTTTATGACACCGGGTCTGGCATTTTTCTACGGCGGCATGACGCGCGCCAAGGCCGCACTGAACATGATGATGATGAGCTTCATCTCCATCGGCATGGTCGGTGTTGTCTGGGTTCTCTGGGGTGCATCGATGAGCTCCGGCGAAGGATTCCTGCAGATTGTCGGGAACCCGTTCGCAACATTCGGGCTCGAGGGGATCACCACCCCTGACGGCCTCATCAAGGTCGGCTACGCCGCGACCTTCGCCATCATCACGGTTGCCCTGATCAGCGGCGCGATCGCTGACCGCGCCAAGTTCGGCGCCTGGACCGTGTTCGTCCCCGTCTGGGTCACGCTTGTGTACTGCCCGCTTGCCTACATGGTGTGGGGCGGCGGACTCTTCGGCCCCGAAGGTGCAGTGGGCCAGGCGCTCGGCCCGGCCATTGACTTCGCCGGCGGCACCGTGGTGCACATCAACGCCGGCGTGGCAGCACTTGTACTGGTGCTCATCATCGGCAACCGCCGCGGCTTCGGCAAGGACCCGAACCACCGCCCGCACAACATCCCGTTCGTGATGCTCGGCGCAGCCATCCTGTGGTTCGGCTGGTTCGGCTTCAACGGCGGCGCCGCCACCACTGCTGAGCAGGGCGGCCTGATCTGGATCAACACGCTCGCAGCCCCGGCAGCGGCAATGCTCGGCTGGCTCATCACCGAACGTATCCGCGACGGCCACCCCACCTCCCTCGGTGCCGCCTCCGGTGTGGTTGCCGGCCTGGTTGCCATCACCCCGGCCTGCGCCAACGTCAGCCCGGTCGGCGCGCTCGGCCTCGGCGTGGTCGCCGGTGTCGCGTCCGCCCTTGCCGTCGGCCTCAAGTTCCGCTGGGGCTTCGATGACTCCCTCGATGTTGTGGGTGTCCACCTCGTGTCTGGCATCATCGGCACCGTCGCACTGGGCTTCATCGCCCTCCCCACCGACGGCGTGGGCGGCGGCCTCTTCTACGGCGGCGGAGCCACCCAGCTTTGGGCCCAGCTGGCAGCAGCCGGCATCGCCATCGCCTACTCGGCCATCCTGACCGCCATCATTGCCCTCGCCATCCACAAGACCATGGGCTTCCGAGTCTCGGATGAGCAGGAAGTGGTGGGTGTTGACCTGAGCCTGCACGCCGAAACTGCTTACGAGTTCGGCGTCGGCGGCCACGGCGGCAGCTTCCAGCCCCTTCACGAACTGATCACCGGCAAGGGAGCTCCGGAAGAGGGCGCGACCGCCGGCTCCAAGAAGACAGAATCAGCAACAGGTAAGGAAAGCGTGGGGGCATGAAACTGATCACAGCAATCGTCAGGCCGGAGAAGCTCGAATCCATCCGGGAAGGCCTGGAAGCCTATGGTGTCCAGGGTCTGACGGTCAGCGCGGCGAGCGGCTACGGCCGGCAACGCGGATACACGGAGGTGTACCGGGGAGCCGAATACAACGTGGACCTCCTGCCGAAGATCAGGGTTGAGGTGCTGGCCACCGACGAGCAGGCCGACGACATCCTCGATGTCATCATCGCAAGTTCCAACACGGGGCGCGCAGGTGACGGCAAGGTCTGGACCATGGATGTTTTCGAAGCAGTCCGGGTCCGCACCGGGGAGCGCGGCGTAGCAGCAATCTAGCCGCCGGCAGGGCGCCAGACGCAAAGAGCGGGCAGGAACCTGGAAAGGTTACCTGCCCGCTCTTGTTGTTTGCCCTCTTACTTTTCCGGCTCCGATCCGGGCCAGTCCGCAGGACCTGACGACCCGGCGTCGTACTCCTGCAGGGGCGCCGTGCCCCGCGACCAGGCCTTGAAGACCGGTTCCACAATCCGCCAGCAGTCCTCGGCAGTGTCCCCGCGGACGGACAGCAGCGGGTCGCCGTTCAGGACGCCCTCCAGCACTTCGCCGTAGGGGAGCAGCTCGGAGGCATTCAGCCCCGCGTGGAGGGTTGCACGGTCGAGGCTGAAAATGTCGCCGGGGCCGTTCACATCGACGTCGAGGTCCAGAGTGTCCGGTCCAAAGCCGATCCGCAGCCGGTTGGGGGCGTCCACGCCCGTGAAACCGACAGGCAGATGGGGGACGGGGCGGAACGTCACCACCGCTTCCTTGCGTTTCGCGCCCAGGGCCTTGCCGGAGCGCAGGATGAACGGGACGCCCCGCCAGCGCCAATTGTCGATCGCCACGGTGACTTCCGCGAGCGTCTCGGTTCCGCGGGACGGGTCGACGCCGTCCTCCTTGGCGTAGTCCGGAACCTGCTTGCCTGAAAGTTCCCCGGCGGAATATCGCGCCCGCCGGGTGGACTGCGCGTACGGTGCCTTGATGCTGCTGGCGCGGAGCAGGGTCGAGACGGCGTCGCGCAGGTCGCGTTCGCCGATCGTGGCCGGCGGTTCGATGGCCAGAAGCGCCATGATGTGCAGGAGGTGGCTCTGGACCATGTCCCGCAGGGCGCCCGCATTGTCGTAGTAGCGCGCCCGCCCCTCCAGTGCGAGGTCCTCGTCGAAGATGATCTCCACCTTCTCCACATGCTCACGGTTCCAGACCGGTTCCAGGAAGTTGTTGGCAAATCGCAGGCCCAGGATGTTCAGCACCGTTGCCTTGCCGAGGAAATGGTCCACCCGGTGGATGTGGTCTTCGGGGACCAAAGCCGTGAGTGTCCGGTTGAGGGAGCGGGCGGATGCCTCGCCCGATCCGAACGGCTTCTCCATGACCAGGCGCGTCCCGGCCGGTACCTGGCCGGGCTTAAGGGTTTCACAGGCCCGTTGGCTGACCTGCGGGGGAAGGGCGAAATAGACGGCGGCCGGCGCGTCCAGGGAAGCCAGCAAGGAGGCGAGCGGCCCGTCCGCTGTGACGTCCAGCTGATGGTAGGAGGTGCCGGCCGCCATGGCCGCCAAAGCCTTCCGTCCGGCGGCGTCGGCGGACTCGGAGGCGGCGGCGAAGGCGTCGTGGACCCGCGCCTGCCACTGTTCCGGAGTCCACGCATCGGAGCCGGCCCCCACCAGTTTGAGGCCCTCAGCCCGTCCCTTCGCCACAAGCCGGGCGAGCCCGGGAAGCAGCAGCCGGCCCGTGAGATCGCCGGAAGCACCAAGAATGAGCAGGGTTTTTACAGTCGTTAGGCTCGTCACCTAAGCCAGCATGCCATCTTGAAGGTCCGTCTTGGTACCCTAGATAGTCGAGTCCCGTCGCCGAAGCAGTTGGAAACAACAGCCGAGGCGCTGGTGTGCCGCAGGGCCGCCATCCGTCCATCCACTGAAAGAAGTGCACGGCGCGTGTTCAATTCACTCTCTGACCGGTTGACAGCAACCTTCAAGAATCTCCGTGGCAAGGGCCGCCTCACCGAGGCCGATGTCGATGCCACAGTCCGGGAGATCCGCCGCGCCCTGCTGGATGCCGACGTTGCCGTTCCGGTGGTGCGCGAATTCACTGCCCGCGTCCGCGAGCGGGCCCTTGGCGAAGAGGTCTCCGGCGCGCTGAATCCCAGCCAGCAGATCGTCAAGATCGTCAACGACGAACTGGTGGAGATCCTCGGCGGCGAGACCCGCCGGATCCGCCTGGCCAAGACCGGCCCCACCGTCATCATGCTCGCCGGCCTCCAGGGTGCCGGTAAGACCACCCTTGCCGGCAAGCTCGCCAAATGGCTTAAGGCGCAGGGCCACAGCCCCATCCTGGTCGCCTGCGACCTTCAGCGGCCCAACGCCGTCACCCAGCTCCAGGTGGTGGGCAAGCGTGCCGGCGTACCGGTCTTCGCACCCCACCCCGGCGCCACGCACGAGCTCGAGCACCCCGCGGGTGATCCCGTGGCGGTGGCCCGCGCCGGTGTCGAGGAAGCCCGCCAGAAGCTCCACGATGTGGTGATCGTTGACACCGCCGGACGCCTGGGCGTCGACGCCGACATGATGGAACAGGCACGGCAGATCCGCCGGGCCATCGTTCCCAACGAAGTGCTGTTTGTCATCGACTCCATGATCGGCCAGGACGCCGTGAACACGGCGGTCGCCTTCGATGAAGGTGTCAACTTCACCGGCATCGTGCTCTCCAAGCTCGACGGCGACGCCCGCGGCGGTGCCGCCCTCTCCGTCGCGTCGGTCACCGGCAAGCCGGTCATGTTCGCCTCGACGGGCGAAGGCGTGGACGACTTTGAGCTGTTCCACCCGGACCGGATGGCATCCCGCATCCTGGACATGGGTGACGTCCTCACCCTGATCGAGCAGGCTGAAAAGAACTGGGACAAGGATGAAGCGGCCCGGATGGCGAAGAAATTCGCCGACCAGGAAGACTTCACGCTGGATGACTTCCTGGCGCAGATGCAGCAGATCCGCAACATGGGCTCCATGAAGAAGATGCTGATGATGATGCCCGGAGCGCAGAACATCCGCCAGCAGCTGGAGCAGTTTGATGAGCGGGAGATCGACCGCGTCGAGGCAATCGTCCGGTCCATGACGCCGCACGAGCGTGTCGCCCCCAAGATCATCAACGGCTCCCGCCGGGCACGCATTGCCCGCGGCTCGGGCGTGCACGTCTCCGAAGTCAACGGGCTGCTGGAACGCTTCGCCCAGGCCCAGAAGATGATGAAGAAGATGGCCCAGGGCGGCGGCATGCCCGGTATGCCGGGCATGCCCGGCATGGGTGGCCCCGGCGGCGGCGCACGCAAGGGCGCCAAGAACGCCCCGAAGAAGAAGGCCCGGTCCGGCAACCCGGCCAAGGCAGCGCAGGAACTCAGGGACGCCGAGGCCCGGCGCGCCGGAGCGGCGAAGGCCCTCCCCACGGGGGCGGCCTTTGGCCAGCAGTCCGGCGACTTCGATCCTTCGCAGCTCAACCTGCCCAAGGGCTTCGACAAGTTCCTCGGCAAATAACCACGTCCCCCAACTGGCTCGCAGTTAATGCTCCCAAACGCGCGTTTCGGTGCGTCAACTGCGAGTCAGTTGGGTCAGTCCGGCTGGATGCGGGGGCCGTGGAATAGGGTTGGGTCATGTTCAAGCAGAGGGTAGTGTTCGTGCACGGCGCCGGAAGCTTCGGCTCGGCTGCCTGGCCCCGGCAGCACGGCATGGCCCTGGCCTACGACGCCCTGTTCCTGCGGCGTCACGGCTTCGATCCTGTGGCTGAACCGATGGAATCGTCCTTCGCCGAGGACACCGCGATCATCCTGAGGTCCCTCGCCGACGACGGCCGGGGCGCCGCCGGCGGCCACATTGTGGCGCATTCCCAAGGGGCGATCTCGGCGATGATGGCAGCCGTCGAACGTCCGGACCTGGTGTATTCGCTGACGCTGGTGGAGCCGGCGTGCCTGTCCCTGACGGCGGAACTGCCGGCGACGGCGGCGCACCGGGAACTCATGCAGCCGCTCTTTGATGTCCGCCACCAACTGGCTGATGAGGATTTCCAGCGGGAGTTCATCCGCCGCGTCTACGCGGCGGACCTCGAGGAGCCGGCCACGCAGGAGGAAAAACGGGCCGCGCGGCGGCTCCGGCTTCAGGCTCCCTCCTGGGAAGCGCCGCTGCAGATCGTTCCCGGAGTCCCCACCCTGGTCCTGACGGGCGGCTGGGAACCCCTTTACGAAGAGATCGCCGGGTACCTCAGGGAAACAGGCGCCCTGCACCGCCATGCTGCGGGAGGTCACCGCCCGCAGGATTCCCCCGAAGGCGACCGCTACGTCCGTTCCTTCATAGCCGATGTCAGCCGGCGGCGGCAGCCCAGGGCGTCCTGACCCGCGTACTTTGTTGAGGTGCACCCCGTCCGGCCAGCCCCCAAATGCCAGCCGGACGGAGCCTCAAGCCCGCTAGCGGCGGGCGGCTTGGGGTACCTCCAGGTCAGGCAGGTAGACCTTTCCGCCTGCCGCGAGGAACTCCTCGCTCTTTTCGCGCATCCCGGCCGCCATTTCCGCCAGCGCGGCCTGTGATTCCGCTGAACCGTACTCATCCCGGATGTCCTGGCTGATCCGCATGGAGCAGAACTTCGGGCCGCACATGGAGCAGAAGTGGGCCGTTTTCGCCGGCTCGGCCGGCAGCGTCTCGTCGTGGAAGGCTTCCGCGGTCACCGGGTCCAGGGACAGAGCGAACTGGTCCCGCCAACGGAACTCGAACCGGGCCTTGGAGAGGGCGTCGTCGCGTTCATGCGCGCCGGGGTGTCCTTTGGCGAGGTCGGCGGCGTGGGCGGCGATCTTGTAGGTGATCACGCCGGTCTTTACATCGTCCTTGTTCGGCAGGCCGAGGTGTTCCTTGGGCGTGACGTAGCAGAGCATCGCCGTGCCATAGCGGGCGATTTCCGTGGCGCCGATGGCCGAGGTGATGTGGTCGTAGCCAGGTGCTATGTCCGTCACCAGCGGCCCGAGCGTGTAGAAAGGGGCTCCCTTGCACAGCTCCTGCTGGCGTTCCACGTTCTCCCGGACCAGGTGGAACGGCACGTGGCCCGGGCCTTCCACCATCACCTGCACATCGAATTCCCAGGCCCGCTGGGTCAGTTCAGCGAGGGTGTCCAGTTCGGCGAACTGGGCGGCATCGTTCGCGTCTGCCGTGGCACCCGGCCGCAGTCCGTCGCCAAGCGAGAACGCGACGTCGTACTTGGCGAAAATTTCACACAGCTCGTCGAAGTGCGTGTACAGGAAGTTCTCCTGGTGGTGGGCCAGGCACCAGCCGGCCATGATGGAGCCGCCCCGCGAGACGATGCCGGTGACGCGGTTGGCCGTCAGCGGCACATAACGCAGCAGCACGCCGGCGTGGATGGTCATGTAGTCCACGCCCTGCTCGCACTGCTCAATCACGGTGTCGCGGAAGACCTCCCACGTCAGCTTGTTGGCCTCGCCGTTGACCTTCTCCAGCGCCTGGTAAATGGGCACGGTGCCGATGGGCACGGGGGAGTTGCGGATGATCCATTCACGGGTGGTGTGGATGTCATCCCCCGTGGAAAGGTCCATGACAGTATCGGCGCCCCACTGGGTGGCCCACTGGAGTTTGTCCACTTCCTCGGCGATGGAGCTGGTCACAGCCGAGTTGCCGATATTGGCGTTGATCTTCACCAGGAAGGCCTTGCCGATGATCATCGGCTCGGATTCAGGGTGGTTGATGTTGTTGGGGATGATCGCACGTCCCGCGGCCACTTCGCTGCGGACCAGCTCCACGTCACAGTTTTCGCGGAGGGCGACGAACTGCATCTCCGGAGTGATGAGGCCCTCCTTCGCGTAGTGCATCTGGGTGACTGTCCGGCCTTCGACGGCGCGGCGGGGCACCGGCTGAGCCCCTTTCCACTCCGCGGACGCAGCGCCGCGGCGCACGGCCGACTTGCCGTCGTCGAGCAGGTTCCGTTCCCGGCCGCTGTAAGGCTCCGTATCGCCGCGGGCCGCGATCCACTCTGAGCGGAACGGGTTGAGGCCCACCACCGGATCGCTGCCCGGGCCGGCGGTGCGGTAGGTCCGGAAAGGACCGTTGGCCTCGCCGTTGGGCGAGGGCTCCAGCGCGATCTCGGTCACCGGCACGCGGATTCCGGTGGCTTCGTCGTTGATGAATGCCAGCGAGTGCGACTTCAGCGACTGGGTTTCAGATGCCCCGGCCTCATTTTGGGCAGGGATCAGCTGTGTTTCTTGTGTACTCAATGAATACTCACTTCCTTCGCCGGCATTACCCGGACAGGTTCAACGGTCGCAGGCTGCGTCAGCCCGATCTCAGCCCCTGCAAGGGCTCCCGTGTGGTCTAGAAGAAGCTACCACAGGTCCGGGCGGGGCGTCCTTGCCGTGACCACCGCACCGTCTTCCGCGGATTAGGCTGGTGCCATGGCCGGAATCATCGAATTCAGCGGAACTGTGCTCACCGGACCGTTCCAGGAACGGCAGGGGCTGTGGTCCGTCGACGGCCGCCTCACGTTCCACCGGCCCGCCACCGCACCGGATGTTGTGCTCGACGGCTGGGTCCTCCCCGGGTTCGTTGATGCCCACTGCCACATCGGCCTGGGACCCGGCGGCGCCGTGCCGGATGAGGTGGCCGAAGAACAGGCCCGCACCGACCGCGACGCCGGCACCCTCCTGGTCCGAGACGCCGGCGCGGCGAGTGACACCCGCTGGCTGCAGCAGCGGCATGACATGCCCAGGCTCATCCGTGCCGGGCGGCACATTGCCCGCTCCCGGCGCTACCTGCGGGACTTCGCCGTCGAAGTTGAGCCTGGGGGCCTGGTCGAGGCGGTGCGCAAGCAGGCACGGGCCGGCGACGGCTGGGTCAAACTGGTGGGGGACTGGATCGACCGCGACGCCGGCGACCTCGCGCCGTCGTTTCCCGACGCCGTCGTCCGCGACGCCGTGCAGGCGGCGCACGACGAGGGCGCCCGCGTGACCGCCCACTGCTTCGCCGAAGACACCCTGGACCAGATGCTCGACGCCGGCATCGACTGCATCGAGCACGCCACCGGACTGCTGCCCCGCCACCTTCCGCGGCTCGCCGGGCAGGGCGTGCCCATTGTGCCGACCCTGATCAACATCGACACCTTCCCGGACATCGCCCGCCAGGCCGAAGCCAAATTCCCGCGGTACGCCGCCCACATGCGGGCATTATGGGAGCGCCGGGCCGAACGCATACTGGAAGCATTTGAGGCCGGCGTGAAGATTTATGCCGGGACGGACGCGGGAAGCGTGATCCGGCACGGGCGGATCGCCGACGAAATCCTGGCGCTGCACCGGGCGGGCCTTCCGCCGGCGGCGGCGCTGGACGCAGGCTGCTGGGGCGCGCGGCGCTGGTTGGGTGCTGACGGGATTTCGGAGGCAGCCGGCGCGGACGTGGTGGTCTGCCGGGAAGACCCGCGGCAGGTGCCTGCCACGGTCGCCTCGCTCACGAACGTTGTGTTGCGCGGAGAACTGATCCGCTGACGGTTGAAGATCACACCGGCGCCACTGGGAATAAATTGAAGCTTCAAGTAATTTAGAAGAGTAGAGGCCACCGAAACCCGGCGGCCACCGGACCGGGAGTTTTCGATGACCGCAGAATCCACCAGCCAGGACCTTCTACCTGCCGAGCTCACCATGGGCACGGTGATGCTGAAGGTGGGCAACGTGAAGCTCATGACCGACTACTACCAGCGCGCGCTGGGCCTCGACGTGGTGGCCGAACAGGACGGCGGCCTCTATCTGGGCCGCCTCGGAAAGCCCCTGGTCCATCTCGCCGCCGGTCCCGGGCTGAACCTTCCCGGCAGGGGAGAAGCCGGCCTGTTCCACACGGCCCTGCTCTTTGAGGACCAGGCAGCCTTGGCGGCCACCGTCGCATCCGCGGCCCAATACGAGCCGCGCTCCTTCACCGGCAGCGCGGACCACCTGGTCAGTGAAGCCTTCTACTTCAACGATCCGGAGGGCAACGGAATCGAACTCTACTGGGACCGGCCGCGCAAAAACTGGTCGTGGAACGGGACTGAGGTGGTCATGGACAGCCTGGCCCTGCCTCCCCAGCGCTACCTGGAGCAGCACCTCACCCAGGAGTCGGTCGAGGGCCAGCAGCGGACAGCCGCGGGAGTGGGGCACGTCCACCTCCAGGTCGGCGACGTCCATACCGCCCAGGACTTCTATGTGGGAACGCTGGGGTTCGAAAAAACCGCAGGCTGGCACGGGCAGGCGCTATTTGTCTCAGCCGGCCGCTACCACCACCACATGGCCATGAATGTCTGGAACAGCCGCGGCGCCGGTCCCCGGAAGGACACCC
The DNA here is from genome assembly GCF_031457335.1 of Arthrobacter sp. BE255. Lineage (NCBI taxonomy): Bacteria > Bacillati > Actinomycetota > Actinomycetes > Micrococcales > Micrococcaceae > Arthrobacter > Arthrobacter sp. BE255. The sequence goes on from NZ_JAVDWK010000001.1 coordinate 697,836, forward strand.
TCGGCCTGGGTGAGGTGCTCATCGAAGTGCCGTCGGGAGACGACGTCGGAGCACTTGCCGACCGGCTGAAAGTCGCCGGGGTGGCCAGCCACCACACCGGAGCTGAATTGCGCTTCGAAGATCCCTGGCGCAACCGCATCCGGGTCGCCGTCCGCTAGCCGGGTGCGGCGGCCGGATGTGCGCCAGGCGGTGTACTAGGCTGAGTCCGAACGGCCGGGGCAGCCCGTGAAGCTGCCCGCCAGGGCCGCACCGTCGACGGAATGAGGGCGATTCCCATGGGCTTCACCGAAATCTTTGTTTCAACCCACGACGCCGCGCTGAAGCGTGCCGGGATCCTGGATGACGGCGGTTCCCCCGACACTGCCGGTCTTCGGATCCCCGGGATCAGCGACTTCGAGATTGAACAGCTCGGGGATCTCGCCGGCGCTGCCGTGCACGCCGGGGGAGCAGACTACGAGCTGGCCATGGTTGACGTGGCCAGCGATTCGCTGCTCGGGGTTCCGCCTGCCATGGTGCGTGCGCTGGCGGAACTGCTCAGCTACGAAACTGAAGGCGAAGGCAATGTTCTGGACGATGTCGCCGAACAATGGGCGGCCCAGGACGACATGCCGTTTGGTGCGTCAGAGGCCAGGAAATACGTGCAGCAGCTCGCGGAGCTGGCGGGTGCAGTTGACGACGCCGACCGCACCGGGCTGTACGTCTGGTCCTCCTGAGGCTCCTGCTGCCCTGCCGCAGGGCCGGCGGATCCGCGCCAAGTCGAAATCCGGGCCCTGATCTGGCACAATAAACAGGTACTCGATCTGCGTGGCCCCTCTCTCCGCGTCCGGATCCTGTCCTTCGAACCCTCAAGTATGGCCCGCCCCACGGGTGCAGAACGTCGGGTTCACCCCTTTTCTGAAACAGGAGTGACCACAAAAGTGGCCGTAAAGATTCGCCTTAAGCGCTTTGGCAAGATGCGCGCACCGTATTACCGCATCGTCGTTGCAGACTCACGCACCAAGCGTGATGGCCGTGCAATCGAAGAAATCGGCAAGTACCACCCCACCGAAGAGCCCTCATACATCGAGGTTGACTCCGAGCGTGCCCAGTACTGGCTCGGCGTGGGCGCACAGCCGTCCGAGCAGGTTGCCGCGATCCTCAAGATCACCGGTGACTGGCAGAAGTTCAAGGGCCTCCCGGGCCAGGAAGGCACCCTGAAGACCAAAGCTCCGAAGGTTGCCTTCGTTGCTCCGGAGAAGGGTTCCGTGATCATCCCGGAAGCGATCACCAAGAAGTCCAAGCAGTCCGACGCCCCGGCCGAGGCCGAAGCAGAGACCACCGAGGCTGAGTAGATTGCTGGCTGAAGCGCTCGAACACCTGGTCCGCGGAATCGTTGATTCCCCGGAAGACGTCAAGGTCACCTCGAAGAACAACCGCCGTGGGGACACCCTCGAGGTACGCGTTCATCAGGACGATCTCGGACGGGTGATCGGCCGTCAGGGCCGCACGGCACGCGCATTGCGCACGGTTGTGGCGGCACTGGCCGACGGCGAACCGGTAAGGGTCGACGTCGTCGACACCGACCGCCGCCGCTAAAGCGCTCGGCACTATCAGTCTTTTGCTCCGGCCCTTCCACCAACGGTGGAGGGGCCGGAGTGCTTTCACCATCACGCCTAATCCGGCACAACCATGAACAGAGGAACAGATGCAGCTTCAGGTGGCACGAATCGGCAAACCGCATGGAATCCGCGGGGAAGTGACGGTCCAGGTGCTGACTGACGCGCCGGCGGACCGGTTCGTTCCGGGCACCGAGTTCGTGGTGGAACCCGCTTCGGTTGGTCCCCTGACCGTGGTCAGTGCCCGCTGGAACAAGGACATCCTGCTCCTCGCCTTCGACGCGATCGAGACCAGGAACGAAGCGGAGACCCTCCGCGGGGCCAAACTGTTCATCGAAACCGAAGAGCTGGACGAAGATGACGACGAAGGCTGGTACGAGCACGAGCTGGTGGGCCTCGAGGCCCGGGTCGGCTCACAGGTGGTAGGCAAGATCGCGGCCCTGCACACCATGCCCGTCCAGGACCTGCTGGTGGTCGAAGCCCCGGACGGCAAGGAAATCCTGATTCCGTTCGTGGAACAGATCGTCCCCGAGGTCAACGTCGCCGAAGGGTTTGTCCTGTTGACTCCGCCGGACGGCCTGTTTGACGTCAACGCCGACGACGCCGGTGCCGCCGGACCGGGGGACGACGCGTAGATGAGAATCGACGTCGTCAGCATCTTCCCGGAATACCTGGCGCCCCTGGAGCTGTCCCTTATCGGCAAGGCCCGCCAGGATGGCCTGCTGGACCTGCAGGTCCATGACCTGCGCGAGTTCACCACGGACAAGCACCGTTCCGTGGACGACACCCCCTACGGCGGTGGCGCCGGGATGGTGATGAAGGCTGAACCGTGGGCACAGGCCCTGGCGTCCGTGGCCGAGGCCAGCGAAGGCAAGGCGGCCAAGCCCGTGCTGATCGTCCCGTCGCCTGCGGGGGAGCGCTTCAGCCAGGCCCTTGCGTACGAGCTGGCCGAGGAGGATCAGCTCGTCTTCGCCTGCGGACGCTACGAGGGCATCGACGAGCGGGTTATCGAATGGGCGGAGGATCACTTTACCGTGCGGCCCATGAGCCTGGGGGACTACGTCCTGAACGGCGGCGAAGTGGCCGTGCTGGCCATGGTGGAGGCCATTGGCCGGCTGCTGCCCGGTGTTGTCGGCAACCCCGATTCCCTGGTGGAGGAGTCACACTCGGACGGGCTGCTTGAATACCCCGTCTACACCAAACCCTCCGTCTGGCGGGACCGCGAAGTGCCGGCCGTACTCCTGAGCGGCAACCATGGGAAGATCGCGCAATGGCGCCGCCATGAGCAGTTCCGCAGGACGGCCGAGCGCCGTCCCGACCTGCTGGATACGTTCGACGCCGGGAAGCTGCCCCGCGCGGACCGCACGGCATTCGCGGACCTGGGGTACGACGTCGTCGGCGGCCGTCTCCGTCCCCGGCCCGACGCGCCCAACTGACGGGTGCACGCCATCGGCCGGGATTGGCTGTAAGCCGCCGGATGTGGCAAAATTAGTCCTTGTGTCTGCTGGGTCCGCACCTGCTACAGGGGGAGCGCAACCAACAGCCGGACACCCCGGGACCTTCAATCAGTGAAGGAACCGGATCCACTTAACTTTCGGCGGTAATTCCCGGTGCTTCCGGGCTTGCCCGCCGTGACCCAAAGTGAATGACCTGTGGCGTTCACCAGGAGTGCAATCATGCATATTCTCGATTCCGTAGATGCAGCCTCGCTGCGCACCGATGTTCCTGTCTTCCGCGCGGGTGACACCCTCAAGGTCCACGTGAACATCATCGAAGGCAAGAACTCCCGTGTCCAGGTATTCCAGGGCTTCGTCCTGGGCCGCCACGGCGACGGTCTTCGCGAAACCTTCACCGTTCGCAAGGTCTCCTTCGGCGTCGGTGTGGAGCGTACCTTCCCGGTGCACTCCCCGATCATTGAAAAGATCGAGGTCGTCTCCAAGGGTGACGTACGCCGCGCGAAGCTGTACTACATGCGCGACCTGCGCGGCAAGGCTGCGAAGATCAAGGAAAAGCGCGACTTCCAGCCCAAGAAGTAAGTCCCCGGACCTACAAGGCAGGGCCACAGCCGTACCAGGCCGGCGCCGGAGCCATTCGCAACAGCGCCCCAGGATATGGATTCATGGACCAGACAAAACGCCAGCCCAGAAGAATGGGCTGGCGTTTTGCGTTCCTGGCGCTCCTGCTCGCCCTAGCCATCAGCGGACTCGTCCGCTCACTGTGGCTGGACGTCTACTACATTCCCTCGGAGTCCATGGAACCGCTCCTGCAGGGCGGAGACCGCATCCTCGTGTCAAGGACGGACTTCAACGCAGAACCCGTCGGCCGGGGTGACGTTGTGGTCTTTGACGGGCGGGGCACCTTCGCGCCGCTGAACAGCGGCAAGGGTCCGCTGGCCGATGCGGCGGCGGCCGCCGCCCAGTGGCTTGGCCTGGCCGGGAGCGACACCACCTACGTCAAGAGGGTCATCGGCCTTCCCGGCGATACTGTGATCTGCTGTGACCAGGATGGAAAGATCACAGTAAACGGGGCGCCGCTGGACGAACCGTACGTCTTCCCGGGGGACACCGCCAGCCGGCAGGCGTTTACCGCAGTAGTGCCGGACGGGCGGCTGTGGCTGCTCGGGGACCACCGGTCCCTGTCCGCTGATTCCCGCAGCCTGCTCGGCGCTCCCGGCGGCGGCATGGTGCCGCTGGACAGGGTGATCGGCCGGCCGGTCCAGATTGTCTGGCCGCTTGATAGATTTGCTGCAGTATCACGGCCGCAGCAGGCAGGACCAACAACAGAGGACGGACAGTAGATGCCCGAGAACCACGCCAGGATCCCTGATTCGGGCCATGAGGGCGGCCCGGATGCACCGACCGCCCACGCTGCTGCCGACACGGACGAGGCCGGCGCCGCTTCGGAACCCGCTCCGGCTGCAGGCCAGGACAGGGCTCCCGCCAGTCCGGGCGCCGGAAAGCATTCAGCCGCTCCCCGCGCTGAGCCTTCCGCTCCCGGTCCCGTACTCATCTGGCTGAAGGAAATCGCCACCGTGGTGGTCATCGCCGTGGTGTTGTCATTCCTGATCAAGACGTTCCTGTTCCGGGCGTTCTATATTCCGTCCGAATCCATGGTCAGCACCCTGGACGTCAACGACCGCATCTTCGTGAACCTGCTCGTGCCCGAACCGTTCGCCCTGTCCCACGGGGATGTGGTGGTCTTCCGTGACACCCAGGGCTGGCTGTCGGCGGCGCCGGAAAAGACCCAGGGACCGTTCACATGGGTCCAGGACGGCCTGACGTTCGTGGGCCTGCTGCCGGACAATTCGGAGCAGCATCTCGTCAAGCGCGTCATTGGCCTGCCCGGGGACCACGTGATCTGCTGCGATGCCGGCGGTAAACTGACCATCAACGGATCCCCGATCGACGAAGGCTACGTCAACGGCGCCGAAGTCCCGCAGATCCGCAACTTCGATGTTGTTGTGCCGGAGGGAAAGGTGTGGGTCATGGGTGACAACCGCAACCATTCCGCTGATTCCCGCGCCCACATGGAGGCCAACGGAGGCTTCGTCAACCTGGCCGACATCGAGGGCAAGGCTGCGGTGATCGCGTGGCCGCTGAACCGGCTCACGGTCCTCGACAACTACCCGGACGTTTTCAAGAACGTGCCCGCCGGGAAATGACGGTGTCCGCAGCCTCGCCCGTCGCGCCAGCCAAGGCTGCCGCGCGGCCTGCTACGGGCCCGCGTTCCAAAGCCCCCACCCTGCGCCACGAACGCACGTTCAAGGCGCTCGGCGCCCGGTATCTTGCCGGCGTCGACGAAGTGGGGCGCGGTGCGCTGGCCGGCCCGGTGAGCGTGGGAATCGCCGTCGTGGACCTGTTGACCCAAAAGCCGCTCACGGGGGTGCGCGACAGCAAACTGCTCAGCCCGGCCGAACGGGAGCGGCTGGAACCGTTGGTGCGCAAATGGAGCGTCGCTTCGGCGGTGGGGCATGCCTCGGCTGCGGAGATCGACGCGCTGGGCATCATCGCCGCCCTGCGGCTGGCCGGCACCCGGGCGTGGACTGACGTCCTGGCCGCCGGGATCACCCCTGACATCGTCCTCCTCGACGGCAGCCACAACTGGCTCTCGCCGGAGGGGCAGCTGTCCCTGTTTGATGACGCGCCCAGTGGCCCAGGCTGCGACGCGCCCGTCCACACCCGGGTGAAGGCGGACATGCAGTGCCTGAGCGTTGCGGCGGCCAGCGTGATTGCCAAGGTCGAACGGGATCAGCAAATGCGCGAGCTGCACGCCGAGTTCCCTGATTTTGGCTGGGACATCAACAAGGGTTACGCCACGTCGCTGCACCGTGACGTGCTCCGGGCGGCCGGCCCGACCCCGTACCACCGCGTGAGCTGGCGGCTGCTGGGCGGCGAACTCTGACTCCTGCCGTCCGCCGTGGCGCCAGTGCCGCACTCAATGGTGCAAGATGGAAGCATGAGTGCCGAGGATCTTGAAAACTATGAAACCGACATGGAGCTCCAGCTCTACCGTGAATACCGCGATGTCGTCGGTTTGTTCAGCTACGTTGTCGAGACCGAACGGCGTTTCTACCTCGCTAACCATGTGGATCTCCAGGCACGCAGCGCAGACGGTGAAGTCTACTTTGACCTGACCCTGCAGGACGCCTGGGTATGGGACGTCTATCGCTCCGCCCGCTTCGTCAAAAGCGTCCGCGTGCTCACGTTCAAAGACGTCAACGTCGAGGAGCTTCCCCGCAACGAGGAACTGGCGCTGCCCAAGGATGTTGACCTCGGTAACTGAGGGCCCTGAGCGCCACTAGTCCCCAACACCCCCCGTAATCCGGCCGGGTTGCCCACATAGGCCAATCGTTCCCTGTCCTCCGCTGTCCTGCACCTGCAGGCTGGTTGCGGAGGTAGAAATGAAATCCAAAGACCTGCTGGGAAGGCGCGGCGAGGAGCTCGCCGCCTTGTACCTGGAATCGCTGGGCATGCTGGTGGTGGAGCGGAACTGGCGCTGCACCGAAGGCGAAATCGATATTGTGGCCCTCGACGGAGACGCCCTTGTGATTGCCGAGGTGAAAACCCGCCGCACCCTCGACTACGGGCATCCCTTTGAGGCCGTGGGCACCGCCAAGCTGGCGCGGCTCCACCGGCTGGGTTCGGCCTGGTGCCGGGACCGTGAACTGCGGATGCCGCTGCGGCGCGTCGACGTCATCGCGGTAGTGGACGACGGCGGCGGCGACCCTTTGGTGGAGCACCTCAAGGGGGTGGGGTAGATGGCCTTGGGCCGGACCTACTCGGTTGCCCTCGTGGGGCTGAACGGGTACATCGTTGAGGTCGAGGCGGATATCGGCCAGACCCTTCCCGCATTCGTCCTCCTGGGCTTGCCGGATGCTGCCCTCAACGAAGCGAAGGAGCGCATACGTTCGGCAGCCAAGAACTCCGGAATTCCGCTGAGCCGGAGGAAGATCACTGCCAACCTGATTCCTGCCTCGCTTCCCAAGCGCGGCTCCGGCTTCGACCTCGCCGTCACCATGGCCGTCCTGCGGGCCGCGAATGACATCAAACCCACCGGGCGCACGGTCTTCATCGCCGAGTTGGGGCTGGATGGCCGGCTGCGGCCGGTGCGGGGCATCCTCCCGGCAGTGATGGCTGCCGTGCAGGCAGGATACCCGGACCTCGTTGTGGCACAGGCAAACCTGGCCGAGGCGGCACTCGTGCCCGGCGCCAACGTCAGGGGCTACCGGACACTTGCCAGGCTCGCCCTGGACTTTGGCGCCGATCCGCAGGAACTGGCCCTGGACTTCGAACCCGAGGACGAGTCTGGCGCGGACGCAGCAGAGACAGGCCACGAAACCGTACCCGACATGGCCGACGTCTCAGGCCAGGGTGACGCGCGGAGGGCCCTTGAAGTGGCGGCCGCCGGCGCGCACCATCTGTTGCTCACCGGACCTCCGGGGGCCGGGAAGACGATGCTGGCCGAACGGCTGCCCGGCCTGCTGCCGGACCTTGCGGACAATGAGGCCATGGAAGTCACCGCAATCCATTCGCTCTGCGGCCTTCCCTCCACGGCAGTTCAGCTCCTGCGCAGGCCGCCCTTTGAAAACCCGCATCATTCCGCCACCGCGGCCGCAATCATCGGAGGCGGCTCAGGCCTGCCCCGCCCGGGAGCCGCCTCGCGGGCCCACCGCGGTGTGCTGTTCCTGGACGAGGCCCCCGAATACGAACGCCGGGTCCTGGACGCCCTCCGCCAGCCGCTGGAGAGCGGCGAACTGGTGATCCACCGCTCGGCCGGCACGGCAGCCTATCCGGCCCGGTTCCAGCTGGTCCTTGCCGCGAACCCGTGCCCCTGCGGCAAGGCATCCGGCAAGGGCCTGGACTGTACCTGCACTCCCATGATGCGCCGCCGTTACCTCGCCAGGATGTCCGGGCCCCTCCTGGACCGCGTGGACATCCAGCTGCAGGTGGAACGTGTGTCCCTGGCGGACTTCGGCCAGGCAGGTCTGGAAGAGGACACCGCCGCGGTAGCGCAGCGAGTGCGTGCGGCCCGCCGCCGGCAGTCGGAGCGGCTGCACCCCTTGGGGCTTGAAACCAATTCGCAGGTTCCGGGCCGGATCCTGCGTGGCGACCTCCGGCTCCCGGCGTCCTCGACGCGCATCCTTGACCACTCCCTGGAGCGCGGAGTCCTGACTGCCAGGGGCTACGACAGGGTATTGCGGCTCGCCTGGACCCTCGCCGACCTTGCACACCGGGACAGGCCTGACCCCAACGACATTGGACAGGCCCTCGGCCTCCGGCAGGCCGCGTCGGCCGCGGCATAAGGAACCACACTCATGGACAACGAACGGATAGCCCGCGCCTCATTGTCGCGGCTGATGGAGCCGCAGGACGCGGCAGGTCTCGCGCTGGTCAAAGCCGCAGGAGCGAGCGACGCCCTGCGGATTGCAACCGGCCAACTGAACGCCGGACCGGTACTGGAGCAGGAGATCACGGCGCTCCTGGCGGACAACGGAGCAGGCACCAGCTGGGCAGGGATCGGGGCCGCGCTCAAACGCTGGGCCCCGAGAATCCCGGACCTCGCACCCGAACGCGACCTCGCCACCATGGCGCGCCTCGGTGGCCGGCTGATTGTCCCCTCGGACGACCTGTGGCCCGCGCAACTTGCCGACCTCGGAATCCAGGAGCCGATCTGCCTGTGGTGGCGCGGCCTGGAGCAGCAGCTCCCGGACGTTTCCCGGTGTGTGGCTCTGGTGGGGTCGAGGGACAGCACCAGCTACGGTGCATCCGTCACCGGCGACCTTGCCTACTCGCTGGCGCAGCGCGGCTTTACGGTCGTATCCGGCGGCGCCTACGGCATAGATGCGCACGCCCATCGTGCGGCCTTGGCCGGGGGATCCGGAGCAGTGCCCACCATCGCGGTCATGGCCGGTGGTGTGGACCGGTTTTATCCATCCGGAAACGAAGACCTGCTCCGGGCGGTGTGCAACCAGGGAGCCGTGCTGGCCGAGGTCCCGCCCGGGTCGGCCCCAACCCGGTACAGGTTCCTGCAGCGCAACCGCCTCATTGCAGCGCTATCCGCCGTGACGGTGGTGGTTGAAGCACGCTGGCGGTCAGGTGCCCTGAACACAGCCCATCACGCGGAAACCCTGGGCCGGGCTGTCGGCGCGGTCCCCGGTTCGGTTCACAGTGCCAATTCGGCGGGCTGCCACCGACTGCTCCGGGACGGCGGCGCAGTCTGCGTGACAGATGCTGGCGAGATCGCTGAGCTGGCTTCACCGAGCGGAGAAGCCCTTCCCGAAGCCCGGACAGTGCGCGCAGCAGAGCACGACGGCCTGACCCTCGAGGACCTGATCCTGCTCGACGCCCTCCCGCTCAGGTCCACAAGTTCTGTCGATAAACTGTGTGCCGTTGCCGGGCTTAGCCAGGAATCGGTGCGTGCGGGACTGGGCAGGCTGGGGCTCCTTGGCCTGGCCGTTTCGGAACGGGGCGGGTGGAAGCGGGCTAAAGGGGCCGGATAGGCCGCTGTGTCCGGGCCCTGTCTGCGCACAAATGCTGGGAGAGTAGGGATGTGGAGAACCAAGAATTGCCCCCGGCCCTTGACCGGGCTGCCGCAGCATTCGGCAAATATCTGGCAGGTGAGCGGGCCAGGTCGGAGCACACGGTGCGTGCCTACCTCTCGGACGTCCGGAGCCTGCTGGCATACTGCTCATCTGAAGGAGTCACTGACCTGCCCGGCCTGGAACTCGGCACGCTGCGGCGCTGGCTGGGCGCCCAGAGCGAGGCAGGGGCCTCCCGGTCAACCCTCGCCCGGAGATCGGCAACAGCTCGTTCGTTCACCGCCTGGGCGCTCCGGGAAGAACTCGTCAGCACGGATCCCTCGCTGCGGCTGAAGGCCCCGAAAAAGGACAAGTCCCTGCCGGGCGTCCTGCAGGCCCAGCAGCTGACAAGGCTGCTGGACACGCTTGAGGAAGCGGCCGCGGACGGTGCGCCGCTGGCAGTTCGCAACCGGGCCATGGTGGAACTCCTCTATGCCACCGGCCTTCGTGTGGGTGAACTGGCCGGGATGGACATCGACGACCTCAACCCGGACCGCCGTACACTCCGCGTTATCGGCAAAGGCAACAAGGAACGAACCGTGCCTTACGGCGTCCCCGCAGCCGTTGCGGTCGATGACTGGCTCCGCAGGGGACGGCCGCGGCTGGCCCACGAAGGAAGCGGTCCTGCACTGTTCCTGGGATCACGGGGAAACCGGGTGGACCAGCGGCAGGTACGCACCGTGGTCAAGGACCTCTTCGAAGCCCTGGGGGACACGTCGGCCACGGGGCCGCATGCGCTCCGGCACTCGGCAGCTACGCATCTGCTGGACGGCGGTGCGGACCTTCGGGCGGTCCAGGAGATCCTGGGGCACAGCAGCCTGGCCACGACCCAGATCTACACCCACGTCTCCGTGGACAGGCTTCGGAACAGCTACCAGCAGGCACATCCAAGGGCTTGAGCCCCCTCGCGCCGGCGGCCCCTGTAACTTTCGAACAACAAGAGACCTGGGGGACGGGATCAGGGAATTGCAGTGGCGTAATTAGGCGGCGTGCGGCACAATAAGAGTCAAGTCCGGCAACTTTCAAGTTTCGCTTGAAGCTCACTGCTTCGCGCGTACCAGCAAGTCCGGACACAGTTACATATTCAGGCAGGGATAACCGCAGCCGTCAGGAACACGGCACAGCGCATTTCATCCGGGCAGAGGTCGTTGGGGAAGACGTACCTACAGCTATGGAGGATGGAATGTCTGTTGCAATGACCCGCGGTGTGTTGTTCGTACACTCGGCCCCTACCGCACTGTGCCCGCACGTGGAGTGGGCCATTGGATCCGTCGTGGACAAGCGGACGGATCTTGAGTGGACCCCTCAGCCTGCCGCGCCCGGAATGTTCCGGGCGGAGCTCTCCTGGACCGGCACGCCCGGGACCGGAGCGTCGTTGGCCTCTTCGCTGCGCGGTTGGGCCCATCTCCGCTATGAGGTCACCGAGGAACCAAGCCAGGGCGTCGACGGCGGTCGCTGGTCACATACCCCCGAACTGGGGATCTTCCATGCAACCACCGACGTGCACGGCAACATCATGGTGTCAGAAGACAGGATCCGGTATGCCTACGAATCCGGTGCAGGTGATCCCTCCGCGGTCTATCACGAGCTGTCCCTGGCCCTTGGTGAGGCGTGGGACGAGGAACTCGAGCCCTTCCGGCACGCAGCCGAAGGCGCCCCGGTGCGCTGGCTCCACCAGGTGGGCTGACCGCCGCCATCATGGACTGTCCGCGGCCGGGCAGCACCGGTTCTCTCCATAGCAAAGCAGGGGCCCCGCCGACTGGCGGGGCCCCTGCTTTTTCACTACGGTGGTGCTAGACGCTGCGTACCGCGATCACGGCGTTGTGGCCGCCGAAGCCGAAGGAGTTGCTCAGCGCCACAATGTTGCCGGCCGGGAGGTCACGCGCGGAGGTGACGACGTCGAGCGGGATTTCCGGGTCCTGGTTTTCCAGGTTGATGGTCACCGGGGCTTTGCGTTCGTAGACGGCGAGCACCGTGAGGACGGCCTCCACGGCACCGGACGCCCCCAGGAGGTGGCCCATCTGCGACTTGGTGGCTGACACGGCCACGCTGTCGAGGTGGTTCCCCAGGGCGGCACGCAGTGCCGTGTACTCGGGCTTGTCACCAACGGGCGTCGACGTAGCGTGTGCGTTGACGTGCACCACGTCCTCGGCCTGGATGCGGCCGTCGAACATGGCTGCCTTCAGGGCGCGGGTGGCGCCCAGTCCTTCGGGGTCAGGTGCAGTGATGTGGTAGGCGTCGGCGGTCACCGATGTGCCGGCGAGTTCGCCATAGATCCGGGCGCCACGGGCCAGTGCGTGCTCTTCGGCTTCGAGGACCAGCGCGCCGGCGCCTTCGCCCATCACAAAGCCGTCGCGGCCCAGGTCGTAGGGGCGGGAAGCGCCCTGCGGGTCGTCATTCCGGCGGGAGAGTGCCTGCATGGAGGCGAACGCCGCGAGAGGCATCGGGTGGATGGCAGCTTCGGCGCCGCCGCACATGACCACGTCGGCCTTACCGGAGCGGATCAGGTCCAGGCCAAGGTGGAGGGCCTCGGTGCCGGATGCGCAGGCGGACACCGGGGTGTGGGCGCCGGCACGGGCGCCAAGGTCGAGGCTGACGGCCGCGGCGACGCCATTGGGCATCAGCATGGGAACCGTCATCGGCAGAACACGGCGCGGCCCTTTTTCCTTCAACGTGTCCCACGCGTCCAGCAGGGTCCAGACGCCGCCGATGCCGGTTGCGAAGGCAACTGCAAGGCGGTCGTGGTCGATCTCGGTAATGCCGGAGTCGGCCCAGGCCTCCCGCGCGGCGATGACGCCGAACTGCGTGGAGGGGTCCATTCGCTTCGCTTCGACGCGGCTCAGGACCTCAAGGGCGGGCGTGCTGCAGCGCGCAGCAAAATGGACGGGAAGTTCGTACTTGGCAACCCAGTCGTCTTCCAGGGTGCGGGCACCGGAGACCCCCTTAAGCGCGTTCTTCCACATAGTGGGTACGTCGCCGCCGATGGGCGTGGTGGCACCCAGACCGGTAATGACTACTTTGCGTGTCATGGGATCACTCTCTGTCGGTGGGCAGCCCGGCGCCGGTGTTCTCCGGCGGGGTCCCGCGTGTGGGGGTATGGGCAGGTGGCTGCCGGGTGAATGCGGCTGGGCTGCCGGTCCGGGAATCCGGGCCGGCAGCCCAGCCAAGCCTTAAGCGGCTGGAGCTTTGGCTAGGCCTGTGCGCCGGCGATGAAGCTGACTGCGTCGCCAACGGTCTTGAGGTTCTTGACCTCTTCGTCCGGGATGCGCACGCCGAACTTCTCTTCAGCGTTGACCACGATGGTCATCATGGAGATGGAGTCGATGTCCAGGTCCTCGGTGAAGGACTTGTCCAGCTCCACAGCCTCGGGGGCGAGGCCGGTCTCTTCGTTGACGATTTCAGCCAAGCCGGCCAGGATCTCTTCGTTGCTAGCCATTGATGGCTCCTTTTCTTGTTATTGCCGGCAGGGGCTGCCGGAAATGGTTCAGACAGCGGATGCTGTCCGTATTGGGTGTTCCTAAGGAAGGACGATTACCTGGGCACCGAAAACCAGGCCGGCTCCGAAGCCGATCTGCAGCGCAAGACCGCCGCTTAGGCCCGGATTCTCCTGGAGCAGCCTGTGCGTGGCCAGGGGGATGGAGGCGGCCGAGGTGTTGCCGGCGTCGGCAATGTCCCGGGCCACGGTGACGGTTTCGGGAAGCTTGAGCTTCTTCACCATTTCGTCGATGATCCGCATGTTCGCCTGGTGCGGGATGAACGCCACCAGGTCTTCGGCCTGCACACCGGCGGCCTCCAGGGCCTGCTGTGCCACCTTCGCCATTTCCCAGACTGCCCAGCGGAAGACGGTCTGGCCGTCCTGGCGCAGCGTCGGCCACAGGTCCTGGGCTTCTTCCAGCAGTGCGAAGTCACCGGACTCGTCCGACTGGCGGGCCGCCTGGCTCAGGGCGCGGACGTCGAGCATGGACCGGGTCATGCCAATGGCGTCCCACTTGCTGCCGTCTGAACCCCATACCGACGGGCCGATGCCCGGCGTGTCCGACGGGCCGATAATGACGGCGCCGGCGCCGTCGCCCAGCAGGAAGGAGATGGTGCGCTCGTGGTTGTCGATGACGTCGGAGAGCTTTTCCGCCCCGACGACGAGGACATACTTGGCAGCGCCGGACCGGACCAGGGCGTCACCCTGGGCGATGCCGTAGCAGTAGCCGGCGCAGGCAGCCGAGATGTCAAAGGCCGGGGCAGGCGTTGCACCCAGCCGGTCAGCCAGGCTGGCAGCGGCAGACGGCGTGGCGTAGGGGTGGGTGACCGTGGAGACGATGACCGCGCCGAGCTCGGAGGCCTCGATGCCAGCCTTCGCCAGAGCTTCCCGTGCGGCCCCTTCTGCCATGTCGATGACGCTGACGTCTGCCGGGGCGCGGTGGCGCGTCACGATGCCGGTACGCTGCCGGATCCATTCGTCCGAGGAATCAATCCATTGGCAGACGTCGTCGTTGGTGACGATGATTTCCGGGCGGTAAGCACCGATTCCCAGGATGCGGGTGTTCTCCTGGACCGGGGCCTGTTTCAGTGTGGGAACGCTCATGCGTTGCCCTCCAATTCTGCGAAGAGTGCCAGGGCGGCCGAGAGGTCGTCCGGTGTCTTGACGGCAACCGTCTTGACTCCGGGCATGCCGCGCTTTGCGAGCCCTGCAAGCGTGCCGGCGGGTGCCAGTTCGATGACGCCAGTGACGCCCCGCTGCACCATGGTATCCATGCAGAGGTCCCAACGGACAGGACGGGAGACCTGGGCGATCAGGCTTTCGACGCCGGCGGTTCCGCCGGTAACTTCCTTGCCGTCAAAGTTGGAGAGCAGCGGCACCTGCGGATTCTGCGGGTTCAGCGTCGGCTTGAGCACTTCAAGGGCACTGACCGCGGGCGCCATATGGGAGGTGTGGAACGCTCCGGCAACCTTGAGCGGAATAACGCGGGCCTTGGCAGGCGGGTTCTCGGCCAGCGCCTTGAGCTGGTCAAAAGTCCCTGCGGCCACAGTCTGGCCTGCGCCGTTGACGTTGGCCGGGGTGGCGCCGGACGCTTCGATCGCGGCCAGCACCTCGGCCGGGTCGCCGCCCACTACGGCGCTCATGCCGGTGGGGGTGACTGCGGCGGCAGCGGCCATGCTGTTGGCGCGCTCCCGGACAAATGCCATGGCTTCCTGCTCGGTGAGGACTCCGGCCAGGGCGGAAGCGGTGATTTCACCGACCGAGTGGCCGGCGAGGATCACCGGGAGTGAGCTGAGTTCGACGTCGAAGAGGGACTTCGCAGCCACGAGGCCGGCCGCCACAATGAGCGGCTGCGCCACGGCGGTGTCCTTGATGGTTTCCTCGTCCGAGGTGGTCCCATGGGCTGTCAGGTCGATGCCTGCGATTTCGCTCAGGGAGGCCAGCTGGCCTGCTACCGAAGGCAGTTCCAGCCAAGGGGCCAGAAAACCCGGGGTCTGTGAGCCCTGTCCAGGGCAGACTATTGCAAGCACGTATCCAGCTTTCCAAATTACTGTGTGATCCAGCGGTGTTTCTCTGCACCAAGCTCACGGGGTCAGGTTGTAGGAAGTCTACAACGCCTCAGGTCTGATTCCGCGCCGGATGACGCTCGGCCGGTGCTTTCGGGGGCGCCGCGAGGCGGCCCACCACCAGCGCGGCCTGCAGCACAAACGCCTCCCGGGGGAGCAGCGGATCCCAGCCCGTGACGTCACACACGCGCTTCAACCGGTACCTGACGGTGTTCGCATGGACAAAGAGCTCCCGGGCGGTCGCCTCCAGCGAATGGCCCAGCTCCAGGTACGTTCCGAGCGTCTCCACGAGCCCGTTGGAAGCAGCCACGAGGGGACGGTAGATGTTCTTGACGAGTGACCGGCGGGCCGCGTCGTCGCCGGAAATTACCCGCTCAGGGAGCAGGTCGTCGGCGGCTACGGGCCGCGGAGCCGAGGGCCACGCCCGGGCAGCCGTCAGGCCGGCAAAGGCTGACTGCGCGGATCCGCTGGCCTCCAGGAGCGAACTTGCCTCAGGCCCGTAAACCACGGGCCCCGGGGCAAACATTTCGCTGAGCTTGAGGTAGGCCGTTTCCCTGTCGTGCACGCCGCCCAGGATCAGGATCAGCCGGTCTCCCTGGATCCCTACCAGGGCGTCCTCGGCATAACGGCCGGCGAGTCGCCGCAGTTCGCTGACGTAGCTGGCGCTGGGTTCCGACGGCGAATTGCCCACCATCACAGTGAACCGCTCCTGGGCCTTCCAGCCCAGGGCTGCAATGCGTGAGCGCAGCGCGTCCGTGTTTTCGCCGCGGAGGATGGCGTCCACGATCAGCGCTTCAAGCCGGGTGTCCCAGGAGCCGCGGGACTCAGCCGCCCTGGCGTAGACGTCGGCGGCGGCGAAGGCAACCTCGCGCGAATAGCGCAAAACAGCTTCGCGGAGCGAGGGCTGGTCGGCCTCGGGCGCGATGACAGGAACCTGGTCTTCCACCACTTCAACCACGATCCTGATGAGCTGGAGCGCTTTCTGGAGGCTGATGGAACGTGTGAGTTCCGTCGGGGCAGTGCCAAAGACGTCGGACAGGATCCACGACGGCGAGCTGGGACGTTCGTACCAGGTGACGAAGGCAGCGATGCCGTTTTGCGCCACCATGCCCAGCGCGGACCGTTCGTCTGAGCTGAGCCGGCTGTACCACGGCAGTGATTTTTCGAGCTGCCGAAGGGTTGTGGTGGACAGCTGGCCCACGCTCGCCCGGAGCTTTTTCAGGGTTTCGGATTTCTCCGGAGTCATGCTCCGCGAGGACGGCTTGCGCTTCACGGGCGGGGAACTTGGCTCTGGCATCCTTTGAGCATACGGTGCCTGCCCCGCAAGCTCCATTTGTGCGAAGGCTACAACGGCCGGGGTTGTGGGTCACAGTCCTCGCTGTCGGCCGCAACGGCCAGCCAGGAACAACGACGGCGGCCCCCACCAAAAGGTGGGGGCCGCCGTCGTCAGACCAACTGCCGTTGACAGTCAGCGGGGGTGGATCAGGAATCGCCGCCGGCGTTGCCGGTGGAACCGGCATTGACGTTGTGCAGGCGGTACTTCTCGATTGCCTTGGCAGGAGCCTGGGCGTCCACTTCGCCGCGGCGCGCAAGCATCTCCAGGGAACGGACCACGATGGAGTGGATGTCGTTCTTGAAGAAGCGGCGTGCGGCTGCGCGGGTGTCGGAGAAGCCGAAGCCGTCCGCGCCGAGCGAGGCGAACTCGTTCGGGAGGAACTGGCGGATCTGGTCCGGGACGGCCTTCATGTAGTCCGAAACCGCCACGATCGGTCCGGTGGCACCAGCAAGCTGCTGGGTGACAAACGGAACCCGTGCGGGCTGGCCCGGGTTCAGGAACGCTTCTTCCTCGGCGGCCATGCCGTCGCGGCGCAGTTCGTTCCAGGACGTGACGGACCAGACGTCCGCGGAGACACCCCAGTCCTCGGCCAGCAGCCGCTGGGCTTCCAGCGCCCAGGGCACTGAGACACCGGATGCCAGGACCTGGGTCCGGGGACCGTCGATCTTGGCCGGAGCCAGAAGGTAGATGCCCTTGAGGACGCCTTCAACATCAAGCTCGTCGGGTTCGGCGGGCTGGGTGATCGGCTCGTTGTAGACGGTGATGTAGTACATCAGGTTCCGGTCGGCCGAGTCGGGTCCGTACATCCGCTCGATGCCGTCGCGGATGATGTGGCCCATTTCGTAGCCGTAGGCGGGGTCGTAGGTGACCACTGCCGGGTTGGTGGCGGCGAGGATGGGGGAGTGGCCGTCGGCGTGCTGGAGTCCTTCGCCGGTGAGGGTGGTCCGTCCTGCGGTGGCGCCGATGATGAAGCCGCGGGTCATTTGGTCCGCGGCTGCCCAGAAGGCGTCGCCGGTGCGCTGGAAGCCGAACATGGAGTAGAACACGTAGACCGGGATCAGCGGCACGCCGTGGGTGGCGTAGGCGGTGCCGGCGGCGGTGAAGGCTGCGACGGCACCGGCTTCGTTGATGCCGGGGTGGATCAGCTGGCCCTGGGCGGATTCCTTGTAGGCCAGGACGAGGTCCCGGTCCACCGACAGGTAGTTCTGGCCCTTGGGGTTGTAGATCTTGGCCGTGGGGAAGAACGCGTCCATGCCGAACGTGCGGGCCTCATCGGGAATGATCGGGGCGATGTGCTTGCCGAAGTTCTTGTCCCGCATGAGGTCCTTGAGCAAACGCACGAAGGCCATGGTGGTGGCCGCCTGCTGCTTGCCCGAACCGCGCTTGGCCACTTCATACGTCTTCGCGTCCGGAAGGGCAATGTCCTGATGCTTGGACCGGCGCTCCGGAACAGACCCGCCGAGGGCGGCGCGGCGTTCCATCATGTACTTGATTTCCGGCGCGTCCGTACCCGGGTGGAAATACGGCGGCTGGTACGGGTCCTTCTCAAGCTGCTCGTCAGTGACCGGAATCCGCAGATGATCCCTGAACTTCTTGAGGTCGTCCAGGGTGAGTTTTTTCATCTGGTGGGTGGCGTTGCGGCCTTCGAAGTGGGGTCCGAGTCCGTAGCCCTTGACGGTTTTGGCGAGGATGACGGTGGGTTTGCCCTTGAATTCGGTGGCTGCCTTGTACGCGGCGTAGACCTTGCGGTAGTCGTGGCCGCCGCGTTTGAGGTTCCAGATCTGGTCATCGGTGAGGTCCGCGACGAGGTCCTTGGTGCGGGGGTCCTTGCCGAAGAAGTGTTCGCGGACGAACCCGCCGGATTCGGCCTTGTAGGTCTGGTAGTCCCCGTCGGGGGTTTCGTTCATGATTTTCACCAGGGAGCCGTCGGTGTCCTGGGTGAGCAGGTCATCCCATTCCCGGCCCCAGACGACCTTGATGACGTTCCAGCCCGCGCCGCGGAAGAACGCTTCGAGTTCCTGCATGATCTTGC